>JAXFPD010000020.1:0-20808 GCA_034179945.1 Corynebacterium sp.
CCTCGGCCACATCCACCACGCCAACACCGCCGTCTACACCGCCCCCACCAACTTCGGCGCAAACGCAGGCACCAACCCAGGCAGCCACTTCAGCTCCAGCTTCTAACACAAACCACCTCTCCCGGGGTGAGTACCTTCCCCCACACAGAGAGGACACACAACAGCTTCAGCATCAGGACCAGGATGCTGAAGCTGTTTCTTTTCCCGCATCAGGACCAGGAGGCTGAAGCTGCTTCTCTTTATTGCGGCAGGTGGAAGCGTCCGTCGGGAAGCCGTTCCACGAGCCCGTCGGCGAGGAGCTCGTCGAGGGCGTTCGTGAGCATCTGTCCATCAGACCACACGGTCCTTACTGTTGCGCTTTCGACGGGTCCGTCACAGTGCCGCAACAGAGCCATGATGCGCCCGCGCACCTGCCGGTTCGTACCAGTGAACTTCTGCACAGTCCGCTTCGCCAGTTGTTCAGCGGTGGGCTGGGGTGAACCGGCACGAACCCACGCGCACTGGGGGAGGAGGGGGCAGCTGTGGCAGGTCGGGTTGGTGGCTGTACAGACCAGAGCACCGAGCTCCATCATCGCTGGCGTTGCCGCCGCCAGCCCCCATTCCTCAATGCGGGCAACGTCACCGGCCCGGGCGGACGGGGTGAGGAAGTGGGCTGTGACAAGCCGGGAAAAGACCCGCCGCACGTTCACATCCACGACGGGAATAGCCTGCCCAAAGGCAAAGACCAGGACGGCACGGGCGGTGTAGTCGCCCACCCCGGGCAGTGCTCGCAGCCCCGCATAGGTGGTGGGAACTGCGTCGATACACGCAGCAGCTGCCTCCTTGAGGCGCAGCGCCCGGCGCGGGTAGCCGAGATTACCCCAGGCACGCAGCACCTCAGCGGTTGGGGCGGCGGCTACTGCGGCGGCGGTTGGCCAGCGGGTCATCCACGCAACCCACAGGGGCGCAACCCTGGCGACGGGGGTTTGGTGGCTCATCACCTCGGAGACGAGGATCGCCCACGGGTCGGTGGTGTGCCGCCACGGGAGGTCCCGGCGGTGGGTGTCATACCACCTTAATAGGGGTGAGGTTGCGATTATTCGGCCCATGACCGGTCACCGTACACCACAATAAAAGGCATGGACTCAAAGACACCTCAGGAAGCATGGGAAGCACTCGCGGCAGGAAATAAGCGCTTCACCTCCAATGAAGAACTCCTCCACCCCAACCGTGGGGCGGTGCGTCGCCATGAGTTGACTACCGGCCAGAACCCGTACGCGTGCGTGTTTGGCTGCTCCGACTCGCGCGTTCCCCCGGAGTTGCTTTTCGACGCCGGCCTCGGAGATATCTTCTCCGTGCGCACCGCCGGTGAAACACTGGATTTGGCGGTATTGGGATCCCTGGAGTTCGCCGTCGTCGCCCTCAAGGTGAAGGTACTTGTGGTGTTGGCGCACGAAAAGTGCGGTGCTGTCGCCGCAACGGCAGCCGCCCTCGAAGGCGACGGGATTCCCGATGCTGCCCAGCGCTTCCTCGTGGAAAAGGTCTCCCCGGCCGCGTTCATGTCGGTTGCGGAGGGAGATACCGCCACCGATGCGATGGAAATCCGCCAGGCCCTGGAGACGGTGGATCAGATTCCGAAGCTCTCGCCGGCGATTGCGGCAGCCGTTGAGCGTAGGGAAGTCATGCTTGTGGCCGCCCGCTATACGCTCGATGACGGCGCGGTCACTCGCCTCAACTAAGACACGCCGCCTGTGTCGGTGCCCGTCGCCGGCGGTGTCGGCCGTAGGCTGGGGGTATGATGAATCGGCTGCCTCGTGAGATCTATCTGCGCCGCAGGGTTGCTGCGGTGATCATCGTTGTCGTCGTGTTGGCCCTCCTGTGGTGGCTGATCTCGGCGATCACACCAGATAATGCAGAGACTGACCAGGCTGCGGTGACCACTTCCCAGGGAACCCTTGCCGTGCCGGCCCCCTCGTCCACAGCGGCACCCACGTTGCCGAGCACAACCGATGTGGCTGGCAGTGAGGTGACGACGAATCCTGCGGTAACGTCGGTGTCAGCGGCTGCGACGAGCACGTCGGGTACCCCGAAGCCCACGTGTGAGCTCAGTGATCTCCTTGTCACCGCCTCTGCTGATCAGGCGAACTATGAGGGCGATACCCAGCCGAGTTTTTACGTCTCCATCAAGAACCCCACTGCTGAAAACTGTGAAATCGATTTAGATGTGCGGCCGATTGCGTTCGAGGTCTTCCGGATGGGTGATAACGCCCGCGTCTGGGGAGACTTGGACTGCAACAAGCCGACCGAGTCGGGGACGATTGTCTTCCCGGCCGGGGAGACCCGCTTCTACAGAGCAGTGTGGTCGCGCAACGGATCGGCACCCGAGCAGTGCCAAGACCGACAGAGCGTGCCGGCGGGCGCCTACTACCTGCACGCCTCCCTCGGTGACAATCACTCCGAGCCGGTGACGTTTAACGTCATCTAGTGGCGGGGTGAGAGAAAGGCGAGTGCTTCGCCAATCGTGGCTGCGGCGTGGATCCTCATCCCGGGGATGGTGGGGGCATCCCCAGCGGGAACAATAGCCTGCGTGTACCCCAACCGATGCGCCTCCTGCAGGCGCCGGTCGAGCCCGGTGACGCGGCGAATCTCCCCGGCCAACCCCACCTCCCCGATGACGACCATCTTGGCGGGGAGGGGCCGTTTGGAGTGGGCAGAGGCCACAGCGAGGGCGACTGCGAGATCGGTGGCGGGTTCGCGAATCTTCATTCCCCCTACGGTGGCAACGTAGACCTCCTTATCGGAGGTGGTCAGACCCGCCCGCGCTTGGAGGACAGCCAATACCATCGGTACGCGGTTGGAGTCGAGGCCGGTGACCGCCCGGCGGGGATTCTTCGACTGCGTATCCACCAAGAGCCCCTGGACCTCAGCTAACAGGGGGCGCACCCCGTCCATGGCGACGGTCACAGCAGTTCCATCGGGCGTGGTATCGCGGTGACTGAGGAAAAGACCGGTCGGGTCGGGAACCTCGCGGATGCCCTCCGAGGTCTGTTCGAAACAGCCGACCTCGTCGGTGGCCCCGAAACGATTCTTGATCCCCCGTAAAAGGCGCAGGTTGGAGGTCCGGTCGCCTTCAAAGTCGAGGACAACGTCTACAAGATGCTCAAGCACGCGAGGCCCTGCCACGTTTCCATCCTTCGTCACATGGCCAACGAGGAGCAGGGGAATGGTGGTGGCCTTGGCCAGGGCCGTCAACTGGGCGGTCACGGCCCGTGATTGAGCTACCCCACCGGCAACTCCCTCCACACCGGGGGCGTGCATGGTTTGGATCGAGTCGATGATGATGAGAGAGGGGCGGGTTGCCTCCACGTGTCCGATGACAATATCGAGGTTGGATTCGGCAGCGAGAAACAATGTGTCGTGGAGGGCACCTGTCCGCTGTGCCCGCATCGCCACCTGCGCTGCGGATTCCTCTGCAGTGACATAGAGTGTCGTGCGACCGAGCTGCGTCCAGCGGGAGGCGACCTCGAGCAGGAGCGTGGACTTGCCCACCCCCGGCTCCCCAGCGACGAGGACGACCGATCCCTTGACCAGTCCGTTTCCGAGCACCCGGTCCAACTCACCGATGCCGGTGGGAAGCGCCTCAGCGGCGGATCCGGTGATCGATGTGATCGGGGCAGCCGGAGAGGCAGGGGCGACGCCGGCGATGCTCAAGCCGCCGCCGACCGCCGCTGTGGCGCGCAAACCCGCAGTGGTGACGACGGCCGATTCCTCTAACGTCCCCCAAGAGCCGCATTCCGGGCAGCGACCGAGCCATTTCGGCGTGGTATATCCGCACTCCGAACACACCCATTCGGTGCGCTGCTTTTTGGTTCCCTTACTGGCCATGAACACTCCCCTCTGTGTCTACCCATGCAAAAGTGGGCATTCCACACCGACCGAGGTGCCGAGAGGAATGCCCGCTCTCCTGTATGAAACAGGCGACTACTTACTGAGCAGCCAAGTCAGTCCGGGAAACCGGGGCAACGGCAGAGGCCGACCCGGCGCCGGAGAAGGTGAACTCAACTGGCTGTGTGGTGCCCTCAATGAAGTTAGCGGCATCGACGGAGGTGGTCACGTAGTTGACGCAGTCATTTTCCGGGGCAGCCGATGGCTGCGCTGCAATATCCGCTGCCGACGAGGCGACCAGCGAGCAGCCGACGCCGATTTCGCTGGCACCGGTGATGGTGACCGGCTTGCCGGCAACGGTGACCGACTCCACAGTCACCGGGGCGGGGCTCTCTTCGCGGTTGATGGCGGTGAAGGAGAGGGCGGCCTGGCCATTGTCATCCTTGAGAATGACGATGTTGCGCACCCGTACATTCTTATCCTGGGTGTCCGCGTTAGCACCGTCGACAGCGGCGTGGATCTGAGCTGTCTGAGAGATTTGGCCGGCGCCGCACGCGGTGAGGCCCATGCTCAGAGCGGCGACACCGATGAGCGCGATGGCAGAATGCTTTTTCACTTCAGTTCCCTCCATTGAGGCATTGATTTGTAGTCGTCAGGGACTACCCTAATGTCTCTGCTGGGGGAATTCACAGAGAAAAGGGGGGCAAACGGGGGCAATCTTTGGGCTAAAACTGTGCGACCGAGGCCCGAAAGATGCGAATTGGTGCGAAATGGTAGACTCTCCAGCGGTTAGGTTTACCGATCACACAGGAGTACTCATGGATTTCAACGTCGGGGATATCGTCGTCTACCCGCACCACGGTGCCGCCCGGATCAAAGATCGCGAGCAGCGCGAGTTCAAAGGGGAAAAGTACGAAGTTCTCGTCCTGGAAATTCTCAACTCAGACCTCGTCATCCGCGTTCCCGTCAATAATGCCGACTACGTCGGTGTCCGTGACGTCGTCGGTGATGAGGGCCTGCGCAAGGTCTTCGGCATGCTGCGGATGACCGACGTCGAAGAAGCCGGCAACTGGTCGCGGCGCTACAAGGCCAACCAGGAACGCCTCGCCTCCGGCGACGTCAACAAGGTCGCCGAAGTCGTCCGCGACCTGTGGCGGCGCGAACGCGACCGCGGGCTCTCCGCCGGTGAGAAGCGGATGCTCTCCAAGGCGCGCACCGTCCTCGTCGGCGAATTGGCCCTTGCCCCCGGAGTCTCCGACGACAAAGCTGACGACTTTGAGGCCTACATCGCCGAGGTCATCGCCGCCCAGAAGGTCCCCGCCTCCACTGTCACCGCGCTCGGAGAAGATGCCGACATGGACCTCGACCTCGATGCCCTCTCCTTCGATGATGACGACGACAGTGATGACTAACCATGACTAGCAGTCCGAAACGCGTCTTCGCGCTCGTTGCCGCCGCCGGCCAGGGCACCCGCCTCGGAGCCCCACTCCCGAAGGCCTTCGTCCCCCTCCTCGGGCGCACCCTCCTTGAGCGTTCCGTCACCGCCATGGAGACGGCCAGCGTGGTCGACCAGATCCTCGTTGCGGTCTCGGACGATATGTCCGACATCGCCCGCCGGGAACTCGCCGACCACGACGTCATCTTTGTGGCCGGTGGGAAAGAACGGGTGGATTCGGTGTGGAACGGGTTGCAGGCCATCCCCGACGAAGAGGCCGTCGTGCTCGTCCACGACGCCGCCCGTGCATTGACACCCCCCGGAATGATCGCGCGCGTCGCCCGCAAGGTGCTCGACGGATATAGTGCAGTGATCCCAGTCCTGCCCGTCGCCGACACGATCAAGAGTGTTGACGGCAACGGTGTGGTCACGGGCACCCCTCCCCGGGCCAACCTGCGGGCAGTGCAAACCCCACAGGGGTTCGACCTCGCCGCACTCCGGGAAGCCAACCGGATGTATATGGCCGACCCCTTCCCCGTCACCGACGATGCCTCCCTCGTCGAGGCCGTCGGTGGAGAAGTCGTCACCGTTCCCGGAGACCCGATGGCCTTCAAAATCACCACCCCGCTCGACTTCGCCCTCGCTGAGCGCGTCGCAGGTGAGGCCGAACCGACCATCTTCACCGTGGGAGAATCAGCATGAGCAAGCCTCTGATTCCGCGCATTGGCCAGGGGGTTGATGCCCACCGGATTGATCCAGACAAACCGTGCTGGATCGCGTGCACCGAGTTTCCCGGGGTCCCCGGCTGTGAGGGCCACTCCGACGGAGATGTCGTCGCCCACGCCCTCACCGATGCTCTCCTCACCGCCGCCGGCCTCGGCGATTTGGGTTCATTTATCGGCACCGAACGGCCCGAATATAGAGGAGCCTCCGGAGCGCGGATACTTACGGAGGCCGTCAATTTCCTCCACGAGCACGGCTACGCCATCGGTAACGCCAGTGCGCAACTCGTCGCAACGACACCACGGTTTGGTGCACACCGCGCCGCAGCGGAGGAGACCATGGGAAAGATCCTCGGTGCCCCCGTCTCCCTGTCCGCTACGACCACGGACGGCCTGGGATTTACCGGCACTGGAGAGGGGCGGGCAGCTATTGCGACGGCACTGGTCTATGCAATAATTGAGAACCATGAGTGATGCTCCGACTAAAGTGCTCGTCGTCGACGATGAAAACAACATTGTCGAGCTCCTGGAAGTGTCCCTGAAGTTCCAGGGCTTTGATGTGCGGACCGCCAACAACGGTGCCGACGCCCTCGAGATTGCCCAAACCTTCCAGCCGGACGCCTTCATCCTCGATGTCATGATGCCGGGGATGGACGGATTTGAGCTCCTCGGGCGGCTACGCGGTCAGGGGTTCACCGCCCCTGTCCTCTTCCTCACGGCGAAGGACTCCGTCGAAGACCGCATTCACGGCCTCACCATTGGGGCCGACGACTACGTTGTCAAACCGTTCTCCCTCGAAGAGGTGATCACGCGGCTGCGGGTGATCCTCCGTCGCGGCGTCCCCGTTGAGGATGAGAACGAGGAGCCGGGGGTCGTCTCGTATGCGGACCTCACCCTCAATGACAACACCCACGAGGTGACAAAGGCCGGTGAGGTTGTTGAGCTCTCCCCGACAGAATTCAACCTGTTGCGCTACCTGATGGTCAATGCCGAGGTTGTGGTCTCAAAGGCGAAGATTCTCGATGCTGTCTGGCACTACGATTTCGGTGGCGATGGCAATGTTGTCGAGTCCTATATCTCTTATCTGCGTCGCAAAGTAGACAACCGGGAGCCCCAACTCATCCAAACCGTGCGCGGGGTTGGCTACGTCCTGCGCACGCCGCGCACGTAGTCACGTATGGGGTCCCGTTTCCGGCACCAGCCGACGTTGCCGCTGCGCACGTCGCTCGTCATCATCGTGCTCATCATGGCTGCCCTCGCCATCGGGGGAACAACGGCGGCGGTGTCGGGCATCATGCGCGGCTACATCTACGATCGCGTTGATGAACGCCTCGTCGATGCTGCCACCGGGTGGGCCCTCCAGAATGACCTCCTTGGATTCAACCCCAACGGCGGCTTCGGCACCACACAGGACTATTACGTCCTGCGCACCTCCAGTGGCGGGACGACGACGTTCAGCTCCAACCCCGCTTCCGCACCCGATTTGACGCAGGTGAAGCCGACCGGACGCCCGCAGACTGTTGACCCGGCGCCGAGTTCAGCCTCCACTGCGAAGTGGCGAGTCATTTCGGTTGCTGATGCGCGTATGCGGGTGACGGTGGCGATGTCGTTGGAGGGGGAGCAATCCACCCTCGACCGGCTCCGCGACACGCAGCTGCTCATCGGGCTGGCCTCGCTCCTGCTCATTGCACTGCTGTCGCTGCTTGCTATCCGACGTGCACTCGCCCCACTCGCCGCCGTTGAGGATGTTGCCCTAGCTATTGCCGACGGTGATCTCGATCGCCGTGTGCCCACCTGGTCACCGGATACCGAGGTGGGGCACCTGGCGGCCGCATTGAACACGATGTTGGAGAAGGTGCAGGAGTCCGTTGATGAGGCGACGACGAAGGAGGAGCAGATGCGCCAGTTCGTCGGCGACGCCTCCCATGAGTTACGCACCCCGTTGACCAGTGTGAAGGGGTACGCGGAGTTGTATAAGTCGGGGGCGACGGACGACGTAGACCTTGTGCTCTCGCGTATCACTGATGAGGCCGGGAGGATGAGTTCTTTGGTGGAGGACCTGTTGGCGCTCACCCGTGCGGAGGGTCGGCCGCATCGGGAGGACCCGGTGGATGTGTCGGACGTGGTGATGTCGGTGGCGAGTTCGCTGCGTGCGGCCTATCCGGGCCACGAGATAACTGTCACCCCTGCGCCGGGGGCCATCGTTTCGGGGGAAATGGAGCAGATTCGGCGCGTATTCACAAACCTTGTGGCTAACGGGATCATTCACGGCGGAGCCGATGTGGCGATTACTGTGCGTGTCGACGGTGGGCCCGCCGCCTCCGGCGGCCGTGATGGCAGTCGCCCGCCTGCTTCTGGCGGTGTGGATGGCAGTCGCCCGCCTGCTTCTGGCGGCCGTGTAGTTACAACGGTCTCCGATAATGGTGCTGGGATGAAGCCGGAGGACGTGGGCCATATCTTTGATCGTTTCTATCGGGCCGATGCCTCCCGATCCCGGAAATCCGGGGGGTCCGGGTTGGGGTTGGCGATTTCCAAGGGACTCGTGGAATCCCATGGTGGGACAATCACTGTGACCAGCAAACTCGGTGAAGGATCGGTGTTCACTGTGACGTTCCCCCGTCGGTCTTAAGTAGCATCCGCCTGCTGCCTGCATCCGCCTGCTGCCTGCATCCGCCTGTAGCATCAGCAAGGTGGGTTTTCCAGGATTGAGAATAACCCACCTTGATGATGCACAGTGTTTGTATGGGAAGTAAATGCTGATAATAACGCAGTAACCAGCGTATTTGTCTCCAGGGGTAATGAGGGGAGTGATGGGTGGCAGTCGATTGGGGGTGAATTAGCTCCAAATAGGCCACTTGATCTGGGGAAAGAATAATCAAGGTTGGTTTTCTGTGAATCAACAAAACCCACCTTGATGATGCGCCAGTGGGGGCGGGCGCCAGTGGGCGCGGGCACTAGTGGGTGCGGGCGCTAGTGGGCGCTAGTGGGTGCAGGCGCTAGTGGGTGTGGGCGCCAGTGGGTGTGGGCGCCAGTGGGCACTAATACCCGGATAACTTCCATCGCGGCCCACGCTTCGTCTCCCACGCCGGTATTCCCCCGCTAACCTGGTACTCCGGCAGCGGACCGCGCGGATCATCCAGGGCGCGGGTGACATCGTCAGCCCAGCTCCCGGCTGCAAACCGCGCATTGTTCAAGTGGATGACGTGCACTCCCACAGTGGCCAACCGGTCTGCCCGTACATGATGGAGGGTGAGAGAATCGGCAGGCAAGACACCAAAGTCCCCCTGGAACTTGCCGGCGCCGTCGTATTCGAGGGCTACCCGTGCATCCGGGTAGTAGAGGTCGGGTGTGCCCAGAGCCGTGTAACCATCGGTGTCGGAGATGAGCGGATGCACCAGTGGGGGCGGAAAACCGAGCGCGTATAGGCGCATCCGCAGCTGCGATTCGCGGATGGAGTCCACCCCGGGAACCGCCAACGCGAGGGCGCGGTCGATGAGGGGATGGGCGTGGCGGTGGGCCACAGCCTTCTGTCGTGCATAAGCATCCTGCAGGTCAGAGAGGGTAAAGTGGGTGTGGCGCAGGACAGAATCGACTAGTGCGACAGCGTCGGGGAGGCTGTGCACGGACCACCGGAGTGCGTCGAGAAGCGCATAGTCAGGGCGCACGCAGAGGATGGTGGTGGCACCCTTCACCTTGGTGGCCCACCGGATGCTGGTGGCGCCGACGCTGTGGAAGTGGATGCTGCCGTCACGGGTGGTGCCGTGGCGCTTCCGGTGCAGCAGCGTGACTACGCGTGACCCATGCGGCACGGGAATCCGCCGCAGAATGAGTGCCGAGAGCCCGGCCACAAAGCCCTCTGGGTACCGTTGAATTGAGGCCAACACCTGCAGAAAGTGGTAGTGCTCTGGGAAGGAACACAGGGCGAGTGTGTCCGGCGTCACCCAGCAGCCCGGTGCAGCGGGAACGAGCCCGTCAGCAGGCGCGGTGAAGACAGGTGTGGTGATGGGAAGTCCCCCCGAGTGTGTCATGGTGCTATAGCGCGGGTGCGACCTCAAAGGGGCCGTCGGAATCGCGGTATGTTTGGCAAGCCAGTGAAATACCTGCGTCGACAGCCGGCTTGGGCAGGACCCGGTTGCGCTTCATGTGGGTTTCCCCACCCTCGACATACACCTGGCAGGCACCGCACTTGCCCTCTTGGCAGGAGAACTTTGCGGGCACATCGGAATCGATCAGCGCCTGCAGGAGGGACTTGTCGGCCTCCCACACGAAGGGGTATTCGGTGTCATCGTAGATAGCAGTGTTTTGTTCGCTCACGGATACCTACTGTAGCGCAGCGGTCAATTTTTCCTGAATCTCATCCATGTCAGCGTCGGTCACGGTTGCCTTCGCCGCGAGGTTGTATCCCTCCATGGAGTTGGCGGGGAACACGTGAATGTGGGTGTGGGGGACGTCGAAGCCGGCGATGATGAAGCTGGCGCGCTCGCTGCCGAAGACCTCGATGACGGCCTGGCCGACTTTCTGGGCGACGGCGGTGAGATGCGCCCAGGTGTCTGCGTCGAGGTCGGTCCATTTGTTGACCTCGGCGACGGGGACAACGAGCACGTGTCCGGGCACCTGGGGGGCGATATCGAGGAAGGCAACGGCCTTCTCGTCGCGGTAGACGAAGCGGCCGGGGATCTCGCCGTTGATGATCTTGGTGAAAATGCTGCTCATAGTCAGTACTATACAGGGCATGCGCATTTTGGTGATCGGGTCGGGCGCCCGCGAACACGCCCTCGTGACAGCTCTTTCTGGCCAGCATGAGGTGCATGTGGCACCGGGTAATCCGGGGATGCGGGGGGTGGAGCTGCACCCGCAGAATTCGGTGGCTGACTGGGTGGAGTTGGCGGAGAGTCTGCCCGCTGATGTGGTGGTGGTTGGTCCGGAGGCGCCGCTTGTTGCGGGGCTTGTCGACGCCCTCACAGTGCGCGGGATTCCGGCCTTCGGCCCGACGAAGGCGGCCGCTCAGATCGAGGGCTCGAAGGCGTTTGCGAAGGATATTATGGCGAAGGCGGGAGTGGCGACGGCGCGTGCGGTGGCCCTGGAACCGGGTGCCAGTGAGGATGACATTGCGGCCGCACTCACCGAGTTTGGCCCCCACTATGTGGTGAAGGATGACGGTCTGGCCGCCGGTAAGGGAGTTGTGGTGACCGATGACCGTGAGCGGGCGGCGCAGCATGCGCGGGAGGTGTTGGCGGCGGGTAATCCCGTGCTGTTTGAGTCTTTCTTGGATGGTCCGGAGATCTCCTTGTTCTGCCTTGTTGATGGGGAGACGGTGGTGCCGTTGCAGCCGGCGCAGGATCACAAGCGTGTCGGCGATAATGACACGGGCCCGAATACGGGAGGCATGGGGGCGTATGCGCCGTTGCCGTGGGTAAGCCAGGAGCAGGTGGATCGGATTGTCACCGAGGTTGTCCAACCGGTGGCCGCTCAGATGGTTGCCAACGGCACCCCCTACCAGGGGCTGCTCTATGCGGGCTTGGCCTGGGGGGCGAACGGCCCGGCAGTGGTGGAATTCAACTGCCGGTTCGGGGATCCGGAGACCCAGTCGGTGTTGGCGCTCATCGATACGGATCGAAGTGACTTAGGAGAGTACCTGTATGCGACGGCGACGGGCACTCTCGACCAGATGCCCCCGCTGTCCTGGAAGCCGGGGTATGCCGTGACCGTGGTTTTGGCGGCGGAGGGCTATCCGGAGAAGCCGGTCACCGGCACGCCGATCACCGGGGAGCTGGATGAGCACGTTCTCTTCGCCGGTGTTAAAGAGGCCGACGGTCAGCTGGTTTCGGCTGGTGGGCGGGTGCTCTGTGTGACCTGTGTGGAGGATGATCTCGATGCCGCTCGCGCGCACGCCTATACGAAGCTGGCGAAGATACAGATGGCGGGCGGGCACTTCCGCAGCGATATTGGGGCGAAAGCCGCGCGCGGGGAGATTGCCATCGCATAAGATGGGTGAGCGTGAGTATCCCGAACATTCTTGCCACCCGCTATGCCTCCTCAGATATGCAGAAACTGTGGAGTGCTGATCATAAAATCCGCATGGAGCGCCGTCTGTGGATCGCCGTCATGCAGGCACAGAGGGACCTCGGCGTGGACATTCCCGCCGAGGCCATCGCCGCCTATGAGGACCACATCGATGAGATCGATCTGAATTCCATCAGTGAGCGGGAGAAGATCACCCGTCACGATGTGAAGGCCCGGATCGAGGAGTTCAATGCGCTGGCTGGATACGAGCACATCCATAAGGGGATGACGAGCCGCGATCTCACTGAGAATGTGGAGCAGATGCAGGTGCATCAGTCCCTGCAGCTGATTCGGAACAAGGCGGTGGCGGTGTTGGCGCGGCTCGCCCGGCACGCCACCGAATACTCTGACCTGGTGATGGCGGGGCGCTCGCACAATGTTGCCGCACAGGCGACCACGTTGGGGAAGCGGTTCGCCAGTGCCGCCGATGAGATGCTCGTGGCGATGGAGCGGATGAGCAACCTCATTGACCGCTATCCGCTGCGCGGCATCAAGGGACCGATGGGCACCTCCCAGGACATGCTCGATCTGCTGGGCGGGGATGAGAATAAGCTCACGGTTCTCGAGCGGCGGATTGCGGATATGCTCGGGGTGACGAAGGTGTTCGACTCGGTGGGGCAGGTCTATCCGCGCTCGCTCGATGCGGATGTGGTGGGGGCGTTGGTGCAGCTCGGTGCCGGGCCGTCCAGTTTGGCGACGACTATCCGCCTTATGGCCGGTAATGAATTGGTGACCGAGGGCTTTAAGCCTGGCCAGGTCGGTTCGTCGGCGATGCCGCACAAGATGAACGCGCGCTCATGTGAGCGGGTGTGTGGTTTCCAGGTGATCCTCCGCGGCTACGCCATGATGGCCAATGATCTCGCTGGTCAGCAGTGGAATGAGGGGGATGTGTTCTGCTCGGTAGTGCGCCGGGTGGTGTTGCCCGATGCGTTCTTCGCTCTCGACGGTATGCTCGAGACCTTCCTCACAGTCCTCGACGAGTTCGGAGCCTTCCCGGCGATGATTCACCGCGAGCTGGAACGCTACCTGCCGTTCTTGGCCACCACGCGGATTCTCATGGCGGCGGTGCGCGCCGGGGTGGGCCGGGAGACCGCCCACGAGGTGATCAAGGAGAATGCGGTGGCTGTTGCTTTGGCGATGCGGGAGCAGGGGGCGGAGAATGATCTCATTGCCCGGCTCGCCGCCGATGACCGCCTGCCCCTGTCGCAGGCGGATCTGGAGGCTGCATTGGCCGATAAGCACGCCTTTGTTGGTGCGGCTGGCTCCCAGGTGAACCGGGTGGTTATGCAGATTAACGACGTTGTCACCGCCCACCCGGATGCGGCGAACTATAACCCTGGGGAGATTCTCTAGGCGGCCGGTGCTGGGCTGGCGATGATTCCCTGCTTGATGAGTATGGCTTTGATCGTCGGCCAGTTTTGGGCGATAAACCCGGAGATGGCGGTGATGAGGCTCGCGACCCAGGTGACGACCTTGATCTCGTAGGCGGGGTCGTCCTTGCTGATCCCAATGAGTGTGAGGAATCCGTCGCTGCTGCCATTGTTGGAGCTGCTCCCGTTGGCCTTCGCCGGTGTTGTCGGCGAGGTTGCGGTCGTCGAGGTGGGGGTGGGTGATTCCTTCGGCGAGCTGGTGGGGGTGGTGGATCCGATGACGACACCGACGGCTGCGTCGGCAGGAGTGTTGTCGGAGACGATGGACAGGCCGGTGATCGCCACTGCGGTGGCGGCGGCGAGGCTGACGGGGATACGCCACGAATTAGACATGTAACTATTATCGCCCTCGGTGTGCATTTCGCTACGTCGGGGTCTAGAGTAGATACCCATGCGACCGGAACTGTCTGCGTATGACCATTTTTCCGCTGGTAAAGTCCGTGAAATCTATGAGGTGGATGCGAACACCCTTCTCATGGTGACCTCCGACCGGATTTCCGCGTATGACCATGTTTTGTCCTCGGAGATTCCGGACAAAGGACGTGTCCTCACGGCGATGAGCTGCTTTTTCTTCGAGAACTTCGACTGCCCGAATCATCTGGCCGGCCCGGCCGATGATGAGCGCATCCCGGAGGATGTGCTGGGACGGGCACTGCTCGTGAACAAGCTCGAGATGATCCCGTTTGAGTGTGTGGCCCGCGGTTATCTCACCGGCTCTGCCCTGGAGGAATACCAGGAGACCGGGCAGATGGCGGGAATTGAGCTGCCGGAGGGGCTGGAGGAGGCATCGCGTTTGCCGGAGCCGATCTTCACCCCGGCGACGAAGGCGGAGTACGGCGATCACGACATCAACGTCACCTTCGAGGATGTTGTGAACAAGATTGGCCAGGCGCGCGCGGAGGAGCTGCGCGATGCGACCTTGTCTCTGTACACACAGGGCGCGGAGTTGGCGATTGCTCAAGGCGTCATCGTGGCGGACACGAAGTTCGAGTTCGGCATCGATGCCGACGGCCGGCTCGTGCTTGCCGACGAAGTCCTCACGCCGGATTCCTCCCGCTATTGGGATGCCGAGGCCTATGTGCCGGGCAAGGTGCAGCCGAGCTTTGACAAGCAGTTTGTGCGCAACTGGCTGACCGGACCGGATTCCGGGTGGGACCGCCACGGGACAACCCCGCCGCCGGATCTGCCGGGCTCCGTGGTGGAGGCCACCCGGGAGCGCTACATTGAGGCGTACGAGCGGATCACCGGTAAGAAGTTCGCCGACTGGTTGGGCACCTATGCCTAATTCTGCGAACGGGGGTGCCCTGCAGCCGCCGGTGGCACAGAAGAATCCGACCACGCGCAGTTTTCACGGGTATGAGGTATCCGATGACTACGAGTGGCTGCGCGATAAGGACGCTGCCCGCCCCTACCTGGAGGCCGAAAACGCCTACACGGATGCGGTGACGGCGGGTTTGGAGGAGCTCCAGGAGAACATTTTCCAGGAGATCAAGGCACGCACCAAAGAGACGGACATGTCCATTCCCTCGCGGATGGGGCCGTGGTGGTATTTCTCGCGCACCGTGGAGGGCAAGTCCTATGGGCTGAGCTGCCGGGTGCCGGTGACCGACCCGGACAATTGGCTGCCGCCGACGGTGCAGCCGGGGGTGGAACTTCCTGGTGAAGAGGTCATGCTCGATTCCAACGAGTTGGCGGAGGGCCACGAGTTCTTCTCCCTCGGTGCCTTGGCGGCAACAACATCGGGCAACCTGTTGGCCTACTCAGTGGACACGGCCGGCAATGAGCGTTTCACGTTGCGGGTGAAGGATCTGCGCACCGGGGAGCTCCTCGAGGACGAGCTCACCGGCATCTCCTACGGGGCCACGTGGGTGGGGGAGGAGTACCTGTTCTATCAGCGTGTTGATGAGTCCTGGCGGCCCGATTCCGTGTGGCGCCACCGCATCGGCACCCCGGCCAGTGAGGATGTGGAGGTCTTTCACGAGGCCGACGAGCACTTCTGGGTGGGGGTGGGGTTGACCACCTCGGATAAGTATGTGGTCATCGCCTCCGGTTCGAAGGTGACCAGTGAGCAGTGGTACCTCGATATCGGGGATCCTACCGGCGAGTTCACCTGCATCCGCCCCCGGGAGGCCGGGGTGGAATATGACTGTGACCACGCGGTTTTTGGGGGGGTGGACTATTGGCTGACCACCCACAATAAGACGCATCCGGATTTCGCAGCGGCGGTCTCGCCCGTCGGAAAGCCGCTGCTTCTCGATGAATCCTTCCGCCCGCACAGGGAGGGGCACCGCCTCGACGGCTTTGGGGTGCACAAGAGTTTCCTCCTGTGTGGGGAGCGTGTCGAGGGCCTCCAGAAGGCGTGGCTGACGCAGTTGCCGGACAGTGACGCCGACAGTGTGCTCGATCACGCCCGCAACCTGGACAATTGGCAGGAGATTCGCTTCGATGAGGAGCTCGCCTCCGTCGGGGCCGGGGGCATGGCTGAGTGGGACGTTCCGGCTATTCGGGTGAGCTACACCAGTTTCATCACCCCGGCGAAGGTCTACCACTATGAGCTCGCCACGGGGAAGAAAACCCTGCTCAAGGAGCGCGAAGTGCTCGGCGGCTACAACCGCGAGGACTATCGCGCGCAGCGCATCTGGGTGGAGGCCGCCGATGGTGCGCACATCCCGGTGTCCCTCGTCTACCGCACAGACGGGGATGGTGAGGCCGGACCGCTGCCCGGAGTGTCCACACAGCGCCCGGTGATCCTCTACGGCTACGGAGCCTATGAGGTGACAACGGACCCGAGTTTCTCCATCGCCCGGCTGTCCCTCCTCGATCGCGGCATCATCTTTGCCATCGCCCACGTGCGCGGTGGCGGGGAAATGGGCCGGGCCTGGTACGACAACGGCAAGGGTTTGACCAAGAAAAACACGTTCACCGATTTCATTGCCGTCGCCGACGCGCTCATTGCGCGCGGAATCACCACACCTGAGCACATGGCGGCACTGGGTGGGTCGGCTGGAGGACTGCTCATGGGGGCCGTGGCCAACATGGGTGGGGACCGGTTTGCGGCAATTGAGGCGAACGTGCCGTTTGTCGATCCACTCACCTCTATCCTCATGCCGGAGTTACCGCTCACGGTTACTGAGTGGGATGAGTGGGGCGATCCGTACCATGACCCGGCGGTCTACGAGTACATGGCCAGCTACGCGCCCTATGAGAACGTGGCGGCCGCGCCGTACCCGAACATTTTGGCCACCACGAGCCTCAACGATACGCGGGTGCTCTATGTGGAGCCGGCGAAGTGGATTGCGAAGCTGCGGGAGACTGCCACCTCCGGCCAGTTCCTGCTGAAGACGGAGATGGTGGCCGGTCACGGTGGTGTGAGCGGGCGCTATGAGTCGTGGCGGCAGACGGCCTTTGAGTACGGTTGGCTCGTCAATCAGATCACCGGACTGACAGCGTAGACCTCGTCTACACTGGGAGCCATGTTGTTTCCTGAATACGCAGGCCACGTGGTAATGGTCTACAACGATGACGAGTTCGCGCAGCTCATCGGCGAGTTCACGCCGCGCGGGTTCTTTGCTATCAACCAGGACCTGCCGCTGCTGGAAGGCCACAAGGCGGCGGTGATCGGCACGGACGGCGGGCTCGTGGGTCTCTTCGATGATGTTGACGATGCCGCCGATGCGATTGACCCGATTCTTCCGCTCTAGGTTGGCTGTCACTGCCCTCCTGGGGGTGACGGCATTAGTTGGCTGCGCTCACAGTCAAGGGGGGCAGAACATCGGGGTGCCCTCCACCTCCACCTGGGCATCGACACCCGCATTTACGGAAACGAGTGCGCCGTCATTAGCCACGAGCAACGCAGCTGTTCCTGGAAACACACTGGACCCAGTGGTTACTTGCATTCCATGGACTACGGTGGTCCGCACGGAGGCTGTCCTCGGTCCGGGGGTGCGCATTGTGAACGAGGATCAGGGGCTGCAGTGTACCGCCGGTTTCATTGTGAAAACACCAGATGGGCGCACATTTGTGACAGTGGCTGGACACTGTGGGAACCCGGGCGACCACTTTGCCTACGATGCGGCGGTCGCAGTTCAGGGGGCGGAGTCCGAGGTGGATGACTCCGGCGAACCGGCCGTCCGCAGTAACCGTGACCTCGTCGGTTTCGGGGTGATGAGTGAGAGTTTCAGCGCTGTCAACCCCGAGGATTCAAAGACAGTGACCGGTATAGACATTGGCCTCATTGAGGTGGATCAATCTTTGGGCATTCCCATCACGTCTCAGCCCACTGTCGATGTCCCGCTGGCTGGCTGGTTACCCGCACGGGAACTGCGGGCAGCCGCCTACACGGACACTGCGCCTGTGACCGTCTGTCAGCTGGGTTTTCGCACGGGCATGACCTGCGGTACGTTTATTCGTTCCCTGCGCGGTGGCCAGTTTGAGTACGCCGGTCTGGCCCAGGTAGGTGATTCCGGTGGACCTGTGTTTGCGCAGGTGGATGGGGCTTGGTGGGGGATCGGTGTGGTCAGTGGTGTCGCCGCTGACACTCCAGATGGTGAGGAGATGCCACTGGTTGGCTTCGAGCTTGCCCCGCTGATGGAGGCCTACCAGTTAGCGCTCTTTGGTTAGTCGTCCAAATCACGAGCCATTTCCCGGCGTTGGCAACATGGCACTCATTGCACTATGTGCCAGAGTCGTTGTGAGCGGGGTTCGCTTATGAAGGAGACAACTGAATGCAGGCGCGAACTTCGCTTCGAGGCGTTGACTCATTCCAGCGCTGCCGCAATCAAGTCGTGTCCGTTGGTGAACGCTTCACCTTCTCCGGTGGCGATCATGTGTTCCGTCTCCTGTATCGCGCGGAGGCCCTCCTCGTTGGGCTGTTCGTAGTTGAAGGCCACGGGGATTGTATTCGTATTGACGATCTGCGTGAGAAAGACTCGAACGGCCGACGAGAGGTCGAGGCCATAGTGTTCAACGACCTTGGATGCATCCTCTTTGAGGTCACTGTCAATTCGTATTGTTAATGTACTTGAAGGCATGGACGGATCCCATCGATGAAATGGACTGACAAAGAAGATACATTGTTAGTGCGATTGATGGTTTAGCATACCCGGGCAGTGGTGTGTCGAGCCCTCGTGTAGACTGGCGGGAGCAATGAAATAACCTCGTTACAAGGAGTACTCATGACCCAGCCGGATATGAACGCCATCATCCAGCAGGCCCAGGCCATGCAGGCCGAACTGGCCCGCGTCCAGGAGGAGATCAACAACTCGTCCGTCGTCGGCGAGGCCGGTGGTGGACTCGTCACCATCACCATGAACGGTTCCCTCCATGTCAAGGACATGACCATCGATAAGCAGGCGGTCGATCCGGAGGATGTGGACAGCCTCATCGATCTCATCATCGGTGCCTTCGCTGATGCCTCCAATAAGGTGCAGGCGTTCGCCCAGGAGAAGCTCGCCCCGCTGACCTCCCAGGTACAGGGCGGCATGGGCGGTATGCTGGGCTAGTGTTTGAAGGTCCACTCCAGCAACTTATTGACGCTCTCTCCACCCTCCCCGGGGTTGGTCCCAAGTCTGCCCAACGCATCGCGTTTTTCCTCGTAAAAACCGATGGCGATGAGGTGGATCAGCTGATCAGCGCCCTGACGACGGTGGCGGAGGGCGTCAATTTTTGTCGCATCTGCCAAAACATCTCTGACAAGGAAGTCTGTCAGATCTGTGCGGATTCCTCCCGCGACGCGGGCACGATCTGTGTGGTGGAGGAGGCCAAGGACATTGAGGTGATTGAGCGCACCGGCGAGTATCGGGGCCGCTATCACGTGCTCGGTGGCGCATTGGATCCGCTGGCAGGGGTGGGGCCGAAGGAGTTGACCATCACCCAGCTCATGCAGCGGGTGGGTGGGGTAATGCCGGATGTGGATACGCGCCCTGGGGCCACCCCACCGGAGGTCACCGAGGTTATCGTGGCAACGGATCCAAACACGGAGGGAGAGGCCACCGCCGCCTACCTGGCCCGGCTGCTCAAGGCCTTTCCGGATTTGACGGTGTCGCGCCTGGCCTCAGGGATGCCCCTGGGTGGGGACTTGGAGTTCGTCGACGAGCTCACCCTATCGCGCGCCCTCGCCGGGCGCGTGGCATTGTAGCGGGGACACCAGGTGGTATCCCCTGTTTGGGGCCCCGGCTATGATGCCTCAGGAGTGAGATCATTGGGATACACGGACACATGGTTTGTTTGGTCTGTGATGTGGTCGGAGAAATCCCGGTAATCGATCGTAACGAAATTGGGTAGGCAGTCTGGAACGCATCCTCGTCGTGGAAGTGATTGCTCTCTAGTCTTTCTTTGCTGATCGGCTCGTAGTGGGTGCCACGGCATTTGTTTCCGTGACGCTCCACGGCGTGAGCGAAGCGAACGCCTCATCCATACGGTCGGAGTCAAACCGCCGCCAGCCCGCCGCCAGAAACGGCGGGGCCTCTGTGTGCGGAGAAACTAACCCGTCGCGCACCGAAAACACCGAGCCGCGATGACAATGGCAACATCTACACCGTCCGCATGACAAAAACTCGGGATCTTCGGTGCGGTCCCATGTCTGTTTGCGGGACATGAAATCAGCTATCGCAGCTGTCCGGCGTTTCTAAATCATGCCGGCGGCGTGGAGTGCGTTATATCCTCCGATACCGAGAGCTCCGAGAAGGGCGAGTATCGCAATAACGATGCCCGCGATCTCTCCATCAGTGAGTTCGGAAGAACCAGATGATCCCGTGCTCCCCTGATCCTGGTTGTCAGAACCACCAGGGGACTGTGGGATGGAAAACACGAGCCGGATAGTATCCGTGGTGTTATCTGGGTAGGTCACAGTCAGTGTTGCCGTAGTCTGAGAGCCAGGCGCAGCGGAGGCGCTGGGGGTGACCGTCACCTGGCCGGTTTCCTCATCCACCGCAACCTGCCAGTTGTCGGGGTCGCTGGGTGCGCTGATGGAGAACTTCGTTCCTGCGGGGAGGCCTTCGGTGCCAGACGGGGTCACCATTGACGGTTGACCAGCTGCTACAGCGGGTGATGGGTAGCTAGGGTTGTAAGTCGCCGCATAGCCCGGGGTTTCGCCACTGCCGGGGGTTTCGCCGCTGCCGGGGGTTTCTTTGGCTGCGACCTCGAAGTGGAGTGTGATGGTGTCGATGGTGGTGTCTGGGTAGTGCACAATCACTTTCGGGTTGACGTAGGCACCGGGGGTGCGGTCAGCATTGGGGGTGACGGTGATAGTACCTGTGGTCTTGTCGATGCTGTAGTTCCAGTTCCCACTGGCTGG
>JAXFPD010000011.1:0-50036 GCA_034179945.1 Corynebacterium sp.
GAAGACCAAACCAACCTAGACGGAAAGCCAGCCTCCTACGACCATGGTATCGACACTGACTACATTCCCGGACTTCAATTCCGCAAACACCCCATCTAACACCCGACACGCCGAGCAGACACACTTTTTGTCGTATAACCCGGGCGCGGGGTTCAATCGCGTTGGGGCCCGCTCTTAGCTCGCATCCTTGAGGCGGTAGAACTGGGCACTCATCGCCGGAATGTGGATCTCCAAGGCATCCTGAAGGCCATCCCACTCCTTGTGGATGGTGGGCACCTCATACTCCAAGAAGTTGCCCGCACCCTCATACTCATCCTCATCGGTGTTGAGAATGCGCTCCCAGGTACCGGCCTCCGGCATCCCGATTGTATAGTGCGGCTGCGAATAACCGCCCAAGTTGAACACACAGAGAATCTTCTCCGCCGTCGCCGGATCCGTACCCGTCTCGTTCGGCACCGGGGCGCCGTAGCGGATGAACGCGAGAATGTTGTTGCCCGCATCATCGGCCTTCACCCAGCGGAAGCCCTCCGGGCGATCATCCTGCGTGTAGAACGCCGGATGCTGTGCATACAGGTCATTGAGGTGGTGGGTGAGACGCTGAATACCACGGTGGTACTCACCCTCCCAACCATCCATGTCCGACCAGTACAGGCCATCGGCCTCATTCCACTCGCCCACCTGGCCAAAGTCCTGGCCCTGGAAGAGCAACTGCTTGCCCGGATGCGCCCACATGAAGGCGAGGAGCGTGCGCAAGCCCGCCGCCTTATTCCACGCATCCCCGGGCATCCGCGTCCACAGTGTGCCCTTGCCATGCACCACCTCATCGTGGGAGATCGGGAGAATGAACTTCTCCGAATACTGATACACCATGGCGAAGGTGATCTCGTTGTGGTGATACGAGCGGTAGATCGGGTCGAGCGAGTAGTACTCGAGAGTATCGTGCATCCACCCCATGTTCCACTTGAAGTCAAAGCCCAAACCACCATCGGAGGTCAGTGCCGTGACACCCGGCCACGAGGTGGACTCCTCCGCAATGGTCAGAGCCCCCGGATGGAGCTTATGCAGGGTGGCGTTCATCTCCTGGAGGAACTGCATGGCCTCGAGATGCTCACGGCCACCGTACTGGTTCGGCTCCCACTCGCCATCCTCACGGGAATAATCGAGGTAGAGCATCGAGGCGACAGCGTCAACACGCAAACCATCGATGTGGAACTCATCCACCCAATACAGGGCGTTGGCGTAGAGGAAGTTGCGCACCTCATTGCGGCCATAATTGAACACATAGGTGCCCCAATCCTTCTGCTCACCGCGGCGCCAATCCGGGTGCTCATACAAAGGAGTGCCATCGAAGCGGGCAAGTGCCCAATCGTCCTTCGGGAAGTGGCCCGGCACCCAGTCCATGATCACACCGATACCCCGGGCGTGGAACGCGTCAATCAGAGCACGCAACTCATCGGGGGAACCGAAGCGCGACGTTGGGGCATAATAACCGGTCACCTGATAACCCCACGACGGGGCAAACGGGTGCTCTGACAAGGGCATAAACTCCACATGGGTGTAACCCATGCCATCGACATAGTCCACCAACTCCTGGGTCAACTGCTGATAGTTCAGCCCCGGCTTCCACGAACCCAAGTGCACCTCATAGATGGACATCGGGGCGCTCTGCGCGGATTGGGAGGCGCGGTTAGCAATCCACTCACCGTCCTGCCACTCATAGCTGGAGGAAGTGACCACCGAGCCGGTGGCCGGGGGAGTCTCCGCCAACTGGGCCATCGGATCCGCATGATCGTGGCGGTTGCCCTCACTATCAAAGATCGCGTACTTGTACACCGCACCGACCTCGATGCCAGGCACAAACAGCTCCCAAATGCCCGAGGACCCGAGGGAACGCATCGGATACTGCGATGGGTTCCACATGTTGAAGTCACCGATGACCGCAACACCGCGCGCATTCGGCGCCCACACGGCAAAAGACACGCCCGTGACATCCCCATAGGTGTGCACGTGCGCGCCCAGCACCTTCCACAGCTGCTCATGGCGGCCCTCACCGATGAGATACAGGTCCTCATCACCCACCGTGGGCAGATAGAAGTACGGGTCAGCGACCTCCTTCATCTCCACAAGGGGATACTGGACACCAAGCCGATAGTCCCGGGCCTGACTGCCGGAAACCTCCGCCACCCAGATATCATCGCCGATCGGGGTCATCGGGGTGGTGGTGGAGTCGATCGAAAGCTCCACGAGCTCCGCACCCACCTGGCGGGTGCGGATGACGGCGCTGGAATCATCCACGGAATGGAAACCGTAGATGCCGTGCGGATTGTAGTGAATGCACCGGCGCAGGAGCTCAAGATCGCCCCCATCAATGCCAGTGGGATTGGGGTGCGCGGTGTTCTGCGTAGCCATGAGAATCCTTCTTCGTAGTTCTGCTGTGTGTCTGCCGATTGTTGAGCTTAGATCGTCGTGGTCCTCCGCCACGCCAGTGCTGGACGCAACGGCTCTGCCACGGGCGGGAAGATGAGCACGTGGGCAACATCCTGATCCGGGGCGAGGCGAATGTAGTTGACCCGGGAGAAGTCATAGTCATGGCCGCTGATCGCGTCATGCACATGCACTGTGGAGTAATCCTCCAAACCGAGCTCCTCCATATCCAACGTGAGCATCCCCGACTGGGCGTGGTGCGGATCGAGGTTGACCACCACCACCACACACGAGCCCGTCGCCGCATCCACCCGGGAATACGCGAGCAGCTGATCGTTGGCGATGTCGTGGAAGTGAATGTTGCGCAACTGCTGGAGGGCCGGATTCTCCCGGCGGATCTCATTGAGGCGGCGAATGTACGGGGCGAGCGTGTCATCGGTGACATACTCGCGCGGGCGCAACTCGTACTTCTCCGAATGGTTGTACTCCTCACTGCCCGGGGCAACCGCCTCATGCTCATAGAGCTCATAGCCCGAATACATGCCCCACGAGGGGCTCATCGTGGCAGCCAAGGTGGCCCGGATCGCAAACATTGCCTTGCCGCCATACTGGAGGGAGGCGTGGAGAATATCCGGCGTGTTGGTGAACAAGTTCGGCCGCGACACATCGGCGCGGGCGGCGGTCATCTCCGCGAACTCCGTCAGATCCTTCTTCGTGGTCTTCCACGTGAAATACGTGTACGACTGGGAGAACCCCGTCTTGGACAAACCGAAGAGGCGAGCCGGGCGGGTGAACGCCTCCGCGAGGAAGATCACATCCGGATACTCCTCGCGGACGTGCTCAATGAGCCACCGCCAGAAATTCGCCGGCTTTGTGTGCGGATTATCCACACGGAAAATGTGCACCCCGCGCTTCACCCATGTGAGCACAACCTTGAGAATCTCCGTGTAGAGAACGTCCGGATTGTTATCAAAGTTGATCGGATAAATGTCCTGGTACTTCTTCGGCGGGTTCTCCGCAAACTGGATCGTGCCATCCGCGAGGACAGTGAAGAAATCCGGATGCTCCTTCGCCCACGGGTGATCCGGGGCGCACTGGAGGGCGAGATCGAGGGCGATCTCCAGGCCGAGCTCGCGGGCGCGGGCGATGAGATCGGCGAAATCCTCCTCCGTGCCCAACTGCGGGTGAATGGCCTCATGCCCGCCGTCCGCCGAACCAATCGCCCACGGCGAACCCACATCACCGGGTTCGGCTACGAGCGTATTGTTACGGCCCTTCCGGTTGATCGTGCCAATCGGGTGAATCGGCGGGAAGTAAACCACATCAAAGCCCATGTCGGCCACGTACTGGAGCATCTTCTCCGTCGTCTTCAACGTGCCGTGGACCGGCTCCCCGGTGTTATCCCAGCCGCCGGTCGAGCGCGGGAACAACTCATACCAGGACGAGTAGAGGGCCTTGCGGCGTTCCACAAGGATCTCATACTCCTCGGAGACGGTGAGAAAGTCCCGCAGCGGCTCCACCGAATGTGTCAACTCCACGGCGCGGTTGATGCGCTGATCGAGCGGTTCGAACCAGAACAGTTCCTTCGCCGCATCCGCCAGGCCCGCCCGGCGCAGCAGGTCCGCCCCGTGGTGCATATCATTGGTCATTTCCTCCTCGGACTGACCGGCCGCCAACTTTGCCGTGATCGCATGGCGCCACGTCTCCATCGGGTCAGCCCAGCCCTCAATGCGGAACTTCCACGTGCCGGGGCGGTCCGGAATGAACACCGCGTTGACGAGGTCCTGCTCGTACTTATCCGGCGTCATGGTTTGGGTACGCTCGGTGCCGTCGGGGGCGATAACAACGAGGGTTGCCCCCACGGCATCGTGGCCTTCCCGCCACACAGCTGCATGAATGGGAATGACCTCACCAACTGCGCCCTTGGCGGGATAACCGCCACTGTTAATGACCGGGGCGATATCGTCAATAGGAATACGTCCAGGCAGGTCATGGGAATGGGTGATCTGCGTAGTTGTCATAGCATTCAGCCTAGCCTTTTATGGCGAGGAATATGCGGTAATTGGTGGCATTGCCCACCGGTTGTGTGTCCACAGTCGGCGTGTGAGGTGTCGCTGACGACGCAGTCGCGCAGAATAGGGAACAATGGGAGGGGTGAGTGAGGAATTAACTGTCAACCAGACCGCCGGCGACCACGACCCGGTGTCCGGGCCCGGCGACCACGACCCCGACCGCGTCATTGAATTCCGGGACGTCACCTTCGTCCGGGACGGCAACCAGATCCTTGGCCCGGTGAGTTGGAACGTTGAATTGGATGAGCGGTGGGTGATCATCGGCCCGAACGGGGCGGGGAAAACCACGCTCATGCGGCTCGCCGCCGCTGAAGACTACCCTTCCTCGGGGACAGCCTTCCTCATGGGGGAGCGGCTCGGTAAGACTGACATGCGCGATTTGAAAACCATGATCGGCATCTCCTCAGCGGCTATCCAAGAGCGCATCCCCGACGGGGAACGGGTTGAGGACCTTGTTATCTCCGCCGGTTACGCGATCCTAGGGCGGTGGCGCGAGGAGTATGAGAGCGTCGACTACGATCAAGCCCTCACCATCATGGAGCTGGTCGGTGCCCTCCACCTGCGCGGGAAAGAATGGCGGGTGCTCAGCGAGGGGGAGAAGAAGCGCGTTCTCATTGCGCGGGCGCTCATGGCCAACCCGGAACTGTTGCTCCTCGATGAACCCGGCGCGGGCCTCGACCTCGGGGGGCGCGAAGACCTGGTCGAATTCCTCACCGGCCTCGTTGAAGACCCCGATGCTCCCGCCGTGGTGATGATTACTCACCATGTGGAGGAGATTCCGCCGGGATTCACCAACGCCATGCTCCTTGATGAAGGCCAGGTTGTCGCGCAGGGCTACATTGAGGATGTCATCACCACGGAGAACCTCACGCGCGCGTTCCACCAGCCGATTCAGGTGGACAACATCGATGGGCGTTACTTTGCCCGTCGGCTTCGCCGGGGTGGTTCACACCGCGCCCCGGTGGAGGACGCGCGACCGACCGAGAGTGAGCGGTTTGCGGGTTTGTGAGAGTGAGAGAGTGGGGTAGCCGTGGGCTTTAATCTTGCGGAGATCGCCTTCCTCGCCGCTCACCGGGAGGAGATCGCTGAGGTCACTGCGCAGTGTGCCCTGACTAAGGCGACAGTGCTCGCCGATGGGCAGCGGTTGCGCGCCGCCTTTGGGGAGATGGGGCGGGCGGTGAGTGAACTCACCGTGGCCCGCCGCCTCGCTGCAGCGAAGGGGCTCAATGCGCAGTGGCTGTGGACGAAGGAGGCTGCTGAGCAGGCCACTCCGGGACCGGTGGTGGCGGTGCGTCACGGGCGCATCGCCAGCTTCGCCCCGGGGGAAGGGGTATGGGATGTGACGTGCTCGGTAGGAACCGAACTGGCCAACTATGGCCCTACAGGTTCTTCTCCGGTTGATTTCCCGGTCAGCTCCCCGGTGTGCTTCGGCTCCGATATTGACCCCGTGCGGGTGGCAATGGCTCGCATCAACCTCACCACCCCCGGCATCTTCTGTGCCGATGCACGTGCACCGGCGATTCCGGCAGCTGCGGCCCCGGTGATCATCGCTGATCCGGCCCGGCGGGCTGGGGGCCGGCGGATCACACGCCCCGAGGACCTCCACCCGCCACTGCCCGATCTTGTGGCCACCTACTCGGACCGGTTGCTCGCCATCAAATGCGCCCCTGGGCTCAACTACTCCGCGTGGGAGGGGCTGGCCAGTGTGGTCAGCGTCAATGGGGCAGTCAAGGAACTGTGTTTGTACTCGCCAGGTTTGGCCGCTGGGGACTGCCGGCGCGAAGCAGTGGTCATTCACACCGAAACGGATGGGGGCTGGTGGATTGACCGGATTACGGATACGGCACCGGATGCGGTGGATTCTGGGCCCTTGGGCTCCTTCCTCATTGACCCGGATGGGGCAATCGTGCGTGCGGGCCTTGTGCGCCACTTTGCAGCCCGGGAGAACCTCCACCAGCTCGACCCGCACATTGCGTATCTGACCGGGGAGAGTATCCCCGCCGGATACTCCGGGTTCCCCGTCCGTGAGGTGGTGCCGGTGAAGAAGCTCACGGCGGCCGTGCGCGCCCTCCAGATCACGGCGGCGGAGATCCTCGTGCGCGGGGTTGATGTGGACCCGGTCCGGTTGCGTGGGCAGCTGAAACTCCGTTCGCGGGCTGGGTCTGGTGGGCCCGCCGGGATTATCATCACCCGCATTGGGCAGGAGCGGGTCGCGGTTATCTGCGGGCTGCGTGAGTTTAACCCACGTCCCGGGAGCGGGTAAGGTAGGAGGGCATCGATGCGGTGGTGTGCACGCCACCGGAAGAACAAACGAAAGGGAACCGATGCCCGCAATTGTGGTGCCCGTCAAATACGTGCCCGGAACCTGGTCCGAGAAGAGCCTCGAGGCGGACTTTACCCTCGACCGCCACAACGTCGACGGCGAAATCGATGAAGTCAACCAGTACGCCGTCGAAGCAGCCCTCCGCATCAAGGAGGCCTGGCCTGTGGACGGGGAAACCGTCTCAGTCATCGCCGTCACCGTCGGTCCGGATAAGGCTGTCGAAGCACTGCGCAAAGCCATCGCCATGGGCGCAGACACCGCTGTTCTCCTGGCCGATCCGGCAGTCGCCGGCTCCGATGCCCTGGCCACCGCGCGGGCTATTGATGCCCTCATCGGCTATGTGGAGGATCACGTCATTAACTCACCGGTGAGCCTCATCGTCACCGGATCCGCCTCCTCGGACGGCTTCACCGGTGCGATCAGTGGAATGCTCGCCGAGATACGCCACATGCCCGCCATCACCTCGGCCGAGAAGTTCGCCGTCGTCACCGCTGATGACGGTGCCAGCTACACCCTCACCGGAACCCGGGTTGCCCCCGACGGTGTGTGGGAATTGTCCGCACCCCTGCCGGCGCTGCTGTCAGTCACCGATGGGGCTGAGCAATTCCGGTTCCCCAACTTCAAGTCCCTGGCTGCGGCGAAGAAGGCGGAGATCCCCACCGTCAGCCTCGCCGACATCGGTGTCGAGCCCGCCACCGTCGGGGCTAACGGCTCGCTTACGGCGGTGACGGCTGCGGCGAAGCAGCCGGGCCGCACCCGGGGAACCGTCATCTACGACAGAGGTGATGCGGCGGCGACGGCGGCCGCAATTGCCGATTTCTTGGACGAACGCGGACTGCTCAACTAGGGGAGAGGACACACAATCATGGTTTACGTACTTGCAACTGACCCCACCACCGCCCCCGAACTGGCCACCGCCGCCCACGTGTGGGTGAACGAGGCGGAGGGCAATGACACGGTGACGGCACTTATCCCCACCACCGAGGCGGCACCCAATCCCGCCGACGAGCAGTATGCCGACCTCATCGAGGCGCTCGCCGGGCACGGTGTCAGCGACATCGTCCTCGCCCCCCTCCCAACCTCCGCCCCGGTTACCGGCAGTGTGGATGTTCTCTCCGCCCTCGCTTCCGCCCAACCGGCGCCGATCGTTGTGGCAGCCGATCCCACCGGTGCGGAAATCGCCGGACGGCTCGCCGTGCGCCTCAACTCCGGCTACCTCGCCGACGTCACCGGCCTCAACCCGTCCACCCCAGACGGCTACACCGCACGCGGGTCCATCTTCGGCGGAGTCTATGAGGTGTCCACTGCGGTAGCGGGGTACAGCCCCATTGTGGCCCTGCGGCCCGGGGCGGTTGCCCCCATCGCCCGGCCCGTCACACCTCAGGTGCGTATCCACTCGTCTACCGCAGCCACACCGCACGTGACTGTAACCTCCTACACCGCACCGGTCACCCAGGCCCGCCCGAACCTTGCCCAGGCCAACGTGGTCATCGGCGGTGGGCGCGGCATCGGCTCGGCGGAGGGCTTTACCAGCGTTGTTGAACCCCTCGCCGACCTCCTCGGCGGGGCCGTCGGGGTGACCCGCGACGTGGTTGATGAAGGCTGGTACTCCGGCACGTATCAGATCGGCCAAACCGGTGTGAACATCTCCCCGGACCTCTACATCAACCTCGGCATTTCCGGGGCCATTCACCACACGGTGGGTATTGTCACCTCCGGTACCATTGTCACCATCAACAACGATGAGGATGCCGAGATCTTCGACATCACCGACTTCGGTGTCGTCGGCGATGTGCACGAGATTGTTCCCGCCCTCATTGCGGAACTGTCCGCCCGTGGGGTGGGTGCGGCAGCGTAGGGGCCGACCGTGCACTATGTGGATCACGCGGCCACAACCCCGATGCGTGAGGCGGCCAAACAGACGTGGCTGAAATACGCCGACGAGCTCAACCCGGGCGGACTCTATGCGTCCGGTCGGCGTGCCCGCGCCGCACTCACCACCGCCCGTGAAAAGGTCGCTGCTGCCCTCGGGTGTGACCCGATCGAGGTCATCTTCACCGGGTCCGGGACGGAGGCAGATAACCTCGCCGTACGTGGCCTGTACACCCGCGCTGCCGGGACTGTTGGCGCTGGGCTGCAAGTGATCACAACCCCGATTGAGCACCCAGCGGTCCGCGAAACCATCCGCAGTCTGCCCGGTGCCTCCATCGCCGAGCTGCCCATCGCGGCACACGGCCACATTGACCTCACTGCTCCGACCAGTGGCGTGCTGGACACACCCGCCGCACTGGCGGCAGTGATGTGGGCAAACAACGAGACCGGAGCGATCCAACCGGTCGAAGACATCATCGCCCGCGCCAGTGCCGTGGGCACCCCCGTCCACCTCGATGCCGTCCAAGTCGCCGGCCACCTGCCGATGGACTTCCACCGGCTCGGGGCAACGAGTTTGGCCGCCAGTGCACACAAATTCGGCGGGCCCCGGGGTGTGGGAATCCTCCTGCTCACCCGGTCCGCCCCGCTGCAACCCACCCTCACCGGTGGGGGACAGGAGCGCGGCGTGCGCTCCGGCACCCCCGATGTGGCCGGCGCGATGGCTGCCGCTGTTGCCCTCGAGGAGGCCGTCGGCGAGATGGACCGGGAAACCGCCCGGCTCACCGCACTCACCACCCGGCTGCGGGAGGGGTTGACAGCCCGCATCGAAGACATGGTCCTTCACACCCACACCCCACACCTGCCCGGGCACCTCTTCGTCTCCTTCCCCGGGGCGGAGGCGGACTCCCTCATCATGCTCTTCGATGCAGCCGGTATTGAGGTTGCCGCCGGGTCAGCGTGCTCCTCGGGGGTGACGCGGGCGAGCTATGTGCTTGAGGCGATGGGAGTGAACACGCAGACCGCCCGCGGGGCGGTCCGGTTCACCCTCGGGCGCACGAGCACGAGCGCAGAAATTGACGCCATCCTCAACGCGGCCCCGTCCGTCGTGGCCACCGCTCGGGCGGCGGGGATGGCGTAGGTACTGCGCGGTGCTCAATGCGGGCCCTTCTTCTCCTCGGCCACCTTCGGCGGCAGGATCAACGTGAGGGCTCCGGGAACGCACTCGAGGGTGCACGGCATGTGGGACATGTACTCCCCGTCGGCCGACATCGCCAAACTCCACATGTAGTAGGTGAGGGACTTCGCCTGCTTCTTGTACACGCCGGGCATGTGATAGACCGACCCGTCAAAAACGCGGCGAAAGTTCTTTGCAAACACCGCCCGCCCAATCGCCGGCACCACTGTAATATCAAACACCCCGTCGGTGGCCTTCGCCTCCGGGGCGATGCGCTTGCCCCCGCCATAACTCGACGTGTTCGCCACCGCCACGAGCGTGGCATCGAGCTCAATTGTTTCGCCTGAATCCAGCGTCAGCGTCGTCGCCACTGCCTTCAGCCCGAGGAACTCCTGGAAGAGGGCAAGGTTGAAGCGGGCCGGGCCCTGCGGCCACTTGAGGTTATCCGCGCGGACGGAGACGCGCGAGTCAAACCCGGCGCAGGCGATTGTGCCAAACCAGCGCTGCCGGCGGTTGCCGGAGCTATCCTGGCCGGTGATGCGGCCCAAATCGATCTTCTTTGCCCAGCCCTTCACAATCGCCTTCGCCGCCTTCGACGGGCTCCGGGGAATATGGAAATGGCGGGCAAAATCATTGCCCGAGCCCGCCGGAATAATCCCGAGGGGCTTCTCCGTGCGGGCCATCGACTGGAGGATCGCATTGATATGTCCATCCCCACCGCAGGCAATGATCGCGTCAATCGACGGGTCGTTGGCGATGGTGCGAACAAGCTCAATCGTGTTTTCCCGGGAGGTGCCGAGGTGAAAATCCACCTCAATTCCCTTCGACGTAAACACCTTGAGGGCGGCGTTCGCCGCCATCATCGCCTTACCCCGGTGGGCTGTGGGGTTGGTGAGCATGGCCACATGGCGCAGCTGAACGGGGGTGTGTGCGTTCTGCAACAATCAGGTCCGTTTCGGGTAATGGGGTGAGTGTCAGTCCCCATCCTACTCTATGCAGCCACTAACTACCCTGACGATCCACACTGCGGTTGCGGATCACCCGGGCGAGGTTGTCATTGCCCTCCCGCAGGACCCGGGCCAGGCCCGCCGAAATCGTCGGGGCATCCTCTCCGCCGCTGAGAAGCTCCGCCACCTTCGCGATAGTCTCCTGCTTCGGCGACCACGCCGGGAACAGGCCCTCCACAATCTGGAGAGCTGTCTCCGAGGAGTACTCCTTCCACAGTGTGGGGGCCAGCTCAATCACCCGGTCCGTGAAGCCCTGCAAGCGCGATTCACTGCCCGGGAACGAGAAGCCCTCGAGCTTGTGGCGGCGCTCCAGATTCGAACGCACCGTGGAGGTGTCGGTCAACTCGGCGAAGATCTCCTCCTTCACCTCCGTCGTCGGAATCGCCGCATGGGCCCGCCACGCACAGTTCTGCCCCGAGGCGAGCGGATCCCGCTCGAGCTCAGCGGCGATGAGCTCATCGGCCTGCTGCGGGGGAATCGTCCCGGCGGCAATGAGCGCGGTGAGCGCATTCCACCGCATCTCCTGATCCACCGTCAACCCCTCCACACTGGACTTCTCCGGGGTGCCCGCGAGAATGTCGCGGAAGAGGGTGCACGCCATCTCACTGGGCACCACCTTAAACAGCTGGGTGAGGAACGCGAACTGGTGGTATCCGGTGGTGTGGCGGACGCCCTCGAGAAGCATCGCAGCCAACGTGGACTGCCCGAGCGTAGACACCCACGTCGGATCCGCATAGTGGTTCACCGCCGTCGCCGCCTGGGCGAGCACCTGGCCGAGCACCCCGGTCAGTGGCTCCTTCTCCGCGTGGGCGGAAACCACGTCAAAGAAATCGCGGGCCTTCATCTGCCCATTGCGTGTCATCTGCCAGAGAATCGCCCACAGCAAACCGCGCGCGTTGCCGTCGCTGACGGCACTGAGATTCTCCGTCACCCACGCCAGTGACACAGGATCGAGGTTCACATGCGCATAGGTGAGATCGTCATCATTGGGCAACACGAGCGCCGCCACCGGCACCCCGGCCAGATCAAGCACCTCAGTGCGCGCGCCGGTGACATCCACCTCCACCCGGTGCGTGCGGGTGCCGGTAGCGTCATAGAGGCCAATGGCGATGCGGTGCGTGCGCAGCGGATTGACGGCCTCATCATCGCTGGACTGCACTACCGTCACCGTGTCATAGACCGCCTCGCCCGTACGGTTGGTGCGTGTTGAAAACTCCACAGCAAGGGTGTTCATGCCCGTCGTCCTCAACCACTGATCCGCCCACTCGGACAGATCCCGTCCCGAGGCCTCCGAGAGGGAGGAGAGCAGATCATCAAAAGTGGCGTTGCCAAAGGCGTGGCGGGCAAAGTGCAGGCGCACCCCGGCAAAGAACGCATCCTCACCCACATAGGCGGCCAACTGCTTGAGCACACTCATACCCTTGGCGTAGGTGATCCCGTCAAAGTTCTGCTCCACCGTCTCAATATCGGTGGCGTCGGTGGAAACTGGGTGCGTTGTGGGCAGGGAATCCTGCGCATACGCCCACGCCTTCTCCACCACTGTGTAGGTGGTCCAGGCGGTGGAATACTTCGTCGCCGCCGTCATCGCCGTGGCGGAGGACCAGGTGGCAAAGGACTCATTGAGCCACAGGTCATCCCACCACTCCATGGTCACCAGATCGCCGAACCACATGTGCGCCATCTCGTGGAGAATCGTGTCACAGCGGCGCTCAATCCGGTACTCGGTGGGGGCAGAGGTGAAAATATACTCATCCCTGAACGTGACACAGGCGGCGTTCTCCATCGCCCCCATGTTGTACTCCGGGCAGAAGATCTGATCATACTTGCCAAAGGGATACGGCACCCCGAACTTCTCGGCGTAGAAGCCAAAGCCCTGCTTCGTCTGCTCAAACAGTGTGTCCGCGTCGAGGGCGTGGGCAATCGAGGCCCGGCAGTAGATGCCCAGCGGAATGGTGAGGGTTGGCCCGGCCGGGTTGTCCACATCGGTGAGGCCGAACTGGGCGGCGTGGGCGGACAGATACTCGGCGGTTTCCGGGTGCGGGGTGATCCTCCCCGTCCACTCATCGGTTACCTCTACGTATTCCCCGGCCACGAGGGCGACGAGGTAGGTGGACATGCGGTAATCGGTGTGGGCGGTGTGGAGGAGCGCACCTGTTGCGGTGGGGCGGGTTTCCACCGGCCCATTCGTCACCACCGTCCACCCGTCCGGGGTGGTCACCTCCATGGCGAAGGTGGCCTTGAGATCGGGCTGATCAAAACAGGCGAACACCCGCTTCGCATCGGCCGGTTCAAACTGGGTGTACGTGTAGATTTTGCCGTCGGCCTTGTCCACAAAGTAGTGCAAGCCCTGCCCGGAATGCGAATACTGCGCTGTCGCCTCCACGACGAGGGTGTGCTCTCCGGCACCAAAGTCGAGACTGATCCCGTTCGCCTCATCGTAGGGGGCGGGGGCGGCGGTGGCGGTGATGTCCGCCCCGTCGAGAGTGACCTTCTCCACGCTGCGGCCCCGGAAATCGAGGAACGTCGCACCGACCGTCCGGGCCGTGAACGTGATGGTGGTGGTTGATCCGAACGTTTCTGCTTGCTCAGCTGCCCCCGTCAGATCCAGCTGGATGAGGTAGTGATCCACCTCCAGGAGAGCGGTGCGTTCGGCGGCTTCTACCTTGGTCAAATTCAAAGAGCTCATGTGCTCTATTGTTACACGGTTTGGTTCTTCGCCCGCGCAAAAGCCTCCCGAACCGCCGCACGCACCGGCTTGGGCAAGCTCACATAGATCTTCGTCATCGCCTGCAGGGTCGCCCGCCGTGTACCCAACGAGAGGAACGCACGCTGCAACCGCACCGGCAGCTGGGTCGCCGCCTCCACAATGAGCCGCCGCGTCGGCGGGTCGAGGCTGAGCATCGCCGTGAGCAACTGGCGGTTGAGCGCAATATCGGTCGCCATTGCCTTCTGCTCCCACGGCAGGGGAGTGCCCTCCACCAACGCCTGCAGGGTGGGATCCACCAGACGCAGGGACGTGGCCACCGAATAGCCGGTGATCGCGTTCATGAGACCGGCGCGGGCGCCGAACGGGATCATTCGGCCAATCCGGGCGCCCTCATCGGCCGGGGCATCGAGTGCGCTGAGCACGGCAGCCAAGTCGGGGTTCGCGTCCGCGGCCCCAGGCTCGTCGCCTGGCGGATTGGCGGCGCTCTGCGGGGTCCACGGGGCCGGATTGAGCGGAATCACCACATCCGGATGCGCCGGATAGCGCTCCGGAAAGGCCGTGGCCAACACCGTCCGCTCCGTCAACTGCCCGTGCGCCGTGGGCACAGAATACGTAAACATCTCCGGATCGCCCCGGAAATCCATCCACACCGTCTCCCCGGTCAACGGGCCGAAGGAATCCCACGCCAACTGGACTACATCGCCGGGGTTGGGCGTGTTCCCACGGGCGTCGACAACAACGTCGGCACGCGCGAGCAAGCTCGCCGGATCCACCGCGCGCTCCACCGTAATAAACGTGGTGAGCTGCTCCTGCATGCCCGTTGGGGAGAGGATGCCGTACTCGCGGTCCACCTCCACCCGGGTGCCGTCGTGCAGATACACCACCGGGGTGCTCACCGACTCAAACGGCATGTCCTGCGCCCATTCCGGCAACTCGTCGAGGAACACCCCCACTGTGTGGTGGAAGTTCGGGTGCGGATCATAACCAGTGACCGCCCAGCCGGCCATCGCCGCGCGGTGAGCCAATGCCAAACCAGCAGGCCCCAGCCCAACAACAGCGATTGTTTCCATGGCATTCACCCTACCGCCACGGATGTGTAAGCTGAAATGAACTCCGCTACACTTACCCACCGTGATTGTCACCGAGGACCTCGAAGTGCGCGTCGGCGCCCGCACCCTGCTCACGGCTCCCGGCCACATGCTGCGCGTGCAAACCGGTGACCGCATTGGCTTCGTCGGCCGCAACGGTGCAGGCAAAACCACCACCATGCGGCTGCTCGCCAGGGAAACCAAACCGTGGGGCGGCAAGGTTGTCACCAGCGGGGACGTGGGCTATTTGCCGCAGGACTCCAAGGAGGGCGATATCGAACAGACCGCCCGCGACCGCGTCCTCTCCGCCCGCGGCCTCAACGACATCAAACACAATATGGAGCGCCAGCAGGAGATCATGGAAACCTCCGGCGACCCGAACAAGATGGCGGCGGCGATCAAGAAGTACTCCCGCCTCGAGGAGCGCTACCACGCCCTCGGCGGCTATGAGGCCGCCAGTGAGGCCGCCCACATCTGCCACAATTTAGGACTCCCGGACCGGATTCTGGACCAGCAGTTGAAAACGCTCTCCGGTGGTCAGCGCCGCCGCGTGGAACTCGCGCAAATCCTCTTCGGCTCCACCGCCGGGTCCGGCAAATCCACCATGACGCTCCTGTTGGATGAGCCGACCAACCACCTCGACTCCGACTCCGTGGTGTGGCTGCGCGACTTCTTGAGCAAACACGACGGCGGGCTCATCGTCATCTCCCACGACGTGGACCTGCTTAAAGCCGTGTGCAACAAGATCTGGTTCCTCGATGCGGTCCGCGCCGAAGTTGACGTGTACAACATGAACTACGACAAGTACGTCGACGCCCGTGCGCTCGATGAGGCCCGGCGGCGACGCGAAAAGGCCAACGCGGAGAAGAAGGCCGCACAGCTGATCAAACAGGCCGACCGGCTCGGGGCGAAGGCGACGAAAGCGGCAGCGGCCAAACAGATGCGCGCGCGTGCGGAGAAGCTCATCGGCGCCACCGATGAGGTGCGCCGCGCCGACAAGGTCGCCCGCATTGTATTCCCCGAACCCGCCCCGTGCGGGAAGACCCCGCTTACCGCCACCGGGCTCACTAAGAACTACGGTTCCCTTGAGGTCTTCGCCGGGGTGGACCTGGTTATTGACCGGGGTTCCCGGGTGGTGATCTTGGGCTACAACGGCGCGGGTAAGACCACACTGCTCAAACTGCTCGCCGGGGTGGAGGAATCCGACGGGTCCGGGCAGGTCATTCCCGGACATGGGCTCAAACTTGGCTACTTCGCTCAGGAGCACGACACCATTGATGGTGCGGCCACCGTGTGGGAGAACACGATCCACGCCAACCCCGATGAGGATGAGCAGAAGCTGCGCTCCCTGCTCGGCGCGTTCCTCTTCTCCGGGGAGCAGCTGGACCAGCCGGCAGGCACCCTCTCCGGTGGTGAGCAGACCCGCCTCGCACTGGCTACGCTCGTCTCCTCCCGGGCGAATGTGCTGCTTCTCGATGAGCCCACCAACAACCTCGACCCGGTCTCCCGCGAGCAGGTGCTCGCAGCCCTGGCCTCCTACACCGGGGCGGTGGTGCTGGTCACCCACGACCCCGGTGCGGTGGAAGCCCTCAACCCGGAGCGGGTCATCCTCCTCCCCGACGGCACCGAGGACATGTTCAACGAGGAGTACATGGAGATTGTGGAGCTGACGTAGGATTATGCATACTTTACCGACCCTTTGGTTGTTGCGTGGCTACCGACCGAGCGCGGCGGCAGCCTCCGGGGCGAAGTAGGTGAGGATAATGTCGGCCCCGGCGCGCTTGATGGCGGTGAGCGATTCGGTGACGATGCGGTCCTCATCGATCCAGCCGTTGAGGGCGGCGGCCTTGATCATTGAGTACTCGCCGGAGACCTGATAGCAGGCCACTGGTACGTCGACTTCGTCGGCGACAGCGGCCAACACATCCAGATAGGGCAGGCCCGGTTTGACCATCACCATGTCTGCGCCCTCATCAATATCGAGGAGGACTTCTTTGAGGGATTCTTTAATGTTGCGGGGATCTTGCTGGTAGGTCTTGCGGTCCCCGGAGAGGGAGGAGTCCACGGCCTCACGGAAGGGGCCATAGAATGCTGACGCATACTTGGCCGAGTAGGCCATGATGGCCACATCCTCATAGCCGTTTCCATCGAGGGCCTCCCGGATGGCGGCAACCTGTCCGTCCATCATGCCGGAGGGGGAGACCACATGGGCCCCGGCGGCGGCTTGGGAAACGGCCTCTTTTTGGTAGAGCTCCAAGGTGGCATCGTTGTCCACGGTGCCCGCACGCGGCCCGTCGGTGATGAGAACACCGCAGTGGCCGTGGTCGGTGAATTCGTCCAGGCAGGTATCGGCCATGATGACAATGTCGTTGCCGAAGCGGCTGCGCAGGGCATGAAGACCCTGGTTGAGGATGCCGTCGGGATCACATGCCCCGGAGCCCTGAGCATCCTTGGTGAGCGGTACCCCGAAGAGGTCAATGCAGCGCACGCCGGCGGTAGCGGCTTCCTCCACGCGGGCGAGAAGCGAGTCAATGGTGTGCTGGTATTGGCCCGGCATGGATGTGATCTCGCGTGGAGCATCCAGGCCCTCCGCAACAAACATCGGGTAGATGAAGTCAGTGGGGGCGAGGGTGGTTTCGGCGACGAGGTCGCGCATCGCCTGTGTGGTGCGCAACCGGCGGGGACGGTAGAACGGGTTCGATGACATGGTTACCTCTTGTTGCTCTGTGGTTTACTTGTTGGTCTGTTTGATGATGTCAGCGAGGGTGTCGATGAGGACAATGCCGTTGGACACTGGTGCGACGCAGTCCACACGCACGCCAAGCTTCTCACACTCGGCGACCGAGCGGGTGCCGATGCAGGCAATGACGGTGGACTCCGGGATGGTGCCGGCCTGATCGAGGAGGCTGCGAATCCCGGAGCCTGAGGTGATGAGTAGTGCGTTGATGTCACCGGTGGTGATGGCCGAGAGTATCTCCGGATCGATCGGCGCAGGAACCGTGTGATAGGAAACAACGGAGGTGACGTCCCAGCCGAGTTCGGTCAGCCCTGCGGGGATGACATCGTTGCTCAGGTCACTGTGGGGGAAGAAAACCCGCCGGTTGCGGTGGGTGGTGGCCAGATAGCGGGGGAACATCTCGACCAGGCCAGCTGCACCCCGGTTATTTGCCGGAGGAGTGATTTCTGCTGTAACACCAAGCTCGCGGGTGAGCGCTGAGGCGGTGGCTGAACCGACAGCTGCCCAGGTGGTGGCTTGGGCTGCGGTGGGGGTTAAACCCACCTCCACGAGCGAGCGTACCGTGTTTGCAGACGTGACCACCACCCAGCTGTAGTGGCCGCGCGCAATCTCGCGCACAGCGCGTTCGAGGCTGTCGCGTTCTGTGCGGTCTGTGGGGAGAACGGTGCGCAGGGGAGTGGACACCACCGGGGTTCCCCCCAACGATCGGAGGTGGTCAGCCATGGCCATAGCCTGCTCAGGCGGTTTGGGAATGAGAACCTTCCACCCGGTCAGATTCATCGGTCACATCCCTTTCGTGGTCGTTGCCTTATTCAGTGCTCGAGGAACTGGTCGGCACCTGCAGCGAGCAGCTGCTCGGCAGCGTCCCGTCCGACAGTAACCGGGTCAGTGCCGGTGGCGCGGACACGGATGGGGGCAGCGTCGTCGGAGACCGTCTCGCTAACGGGGAAGATTCCAGCTTCTAGCTCAATTACTGTTTCAGTTGGTTGGTCGTCGGCGCTCTGCACGGTGACTGAGGCATGGGCCCCGATGGGAGCGGTGCAGCCAGCTTGCAGGTAGCTCAGAACCTCACGCTCGGCCACAGCCATTGCCGTAGCCGCAGGGTCGGAGAGCTGATCAATGGCAGCTGCGGCATCGGTTCCCGCCAGCGCTTCTACCGCCAAGATGCCCTGGGCAGGAGCTGGGAGAAATTGGTCGACGGGGAAGCTCTCACTGGCCTCTCCTGCACGTCCCAACCGGATGATCCCAGCACCGGCCAGGATGATCGCATCCAATTCTCCCTCACGGACCTTGCGGATGCGGGTGTCCACGTTTCCGCGCAGGGGGCGAATCTCCAGGTCTGGGCGGAGGTATCTGAGTTGCCCCACCCGGCGCGGTGCACTCGTGCCCACTTTCGCTCCTGTCGGCAGTTGGTCAAGGGTGAGGTTGTCGCGGGAGATGAGCACCTCGTTGAAGATTTCGCGGGCCGGATAGATGGTATGGATGCCCGCCACCGGGGCGGTGGGCAGGTCCTTGCACGAGTGGACGGCAATGTCGATGTCCCCGTCCAGCAGCGCCTGGCGGAGGGTGTGGGTGAACACGCCGACCCCGATGTTCTCCACCGGAGCCTGGGAGCGGTCGCCGGGGGTCGTAATGATGACCAGCTCGCTGTGGTTGTTCAGCTGGTCGCGGATCATGCCAGACTGGGTGGTCGCCAGGGCAGAGCCCCGAGTACCGATACGGAATCCACTCACATTATCCCTCTTTCACCCATCACTTCGTGCCTGTCGTCGTGTTCACTTGCCGGTCACCTCGTTGAACGTGGCTGTGGTTGGGAGGGCCTCGGCGGGGGTGCGCACCGATCGGGGGGTCTGATCCAGGCCGAAGAGCTGCTGGAGGGCGGTGTCATAGCTCAAAGATCCGCTTGTGGCAGCTAGCTCCTTCATCTGAATTGTGGGCTGGTGGAGGAGTTTGCTCACCACTCGGCGCAGCGTGGTTTCTACCTCGGTCTGCTGGGTATCGGTGAGGTCAAGTTTGTGTGTGAGGCGGTCGAGCTCAGCATTGACAATTTGTTGGGAATGGGTGTGGAGAGCACTCAACGCCGGCGCAATATCGCGGACACGCTGGGAGGAGGTGAACTTCTCCAACTCCTCGTGGACGATGGCCAGGGCGGCGGTCTCAGCACCGGCGTTCGCCGCGTTGGCAGCAAGGGTTTCGAGGTTAATGAGAGTGCCGGGGACCTGTGGGTCAATATCGCGGGGCAGTGACAAGTCCACACAGACGGTGTGGTCGGTGACATCGGTGGGAGTCACCACAAAGAATCCGGCACCGGTTGCGCAGACAACAAGGTCGGCGTCCTTGGTGGCGTTGGTACGCTCCTCAAAGTCAATGGCGCTGGCTTGTCTCATGCCCGCCTCGTGGGCGTGAGAGACAAGGCGTTCCGCGTTGGCGCGGGTCCGATTGGCCACCCACAGGGCTTCAACATCACTGTGACCCAAGTGGGTGGCTGCAAGGGTGGCCATCGCACCGGCCCCAAGGAGAACGACGCGCGCCCCATCGAAGCTGCCCATGACGTTCTCAGCGTGGCCGAGTGCGACAGACACCGTCGAGGGGGCCACAGAGTCGACGGAGGTCTCCGAGTGGATGCGCTTTCCGGCGTGGAGAGCAGCCTGGGCGAGGGCGTGGAGGGTAGGGCCCAAGGTGTGATTCTCACAGGCGGCAGTGTAGGCGGCGCGCACCTGGCCAATGATCTGCTGTTCGCCCATGACCATAGAATCCAACCCGCTGGTCACGGCCATGAGGTGTTCTGCTGCGGCATCGGCAAATCGGACGTAGAGGTGTTTGCGCAGAGTGTCCTCATCGACACCGCTGAGCCGGACGAGCTGGTCAACAATAGTATTGACCCCCTCATGGAAGCTCGTGGTGGTGGTGTAGGCCTCCACCCGGTTACAGGTGGCTAACACCATTGATTCGCCGAGGGCGGGGGAGTGTGCGAGGTTATAGGCGAGATCATCGCGTTGAGCTGCGTCCATGGCCAGCTGCTCCAAAATACTGACCGGAGCGCTGCGGTGAGAGATGCCGACGGCGAGAATGCTCATGGGGGCTAGAATACAGCATGATTGAGTCAACCCCTACAATGAACCGTTATGAGACGCACCCTCACTGCCGCCCCTCTCCTGCAGGCCGCTCAAGGAGTTCAGCCGGATAAAACGCCCGTCTGGTTTATGCGACAGGCAGGTCGCAGTTTGCCGGAATATCGCGACATCCGGTCGCACATGGGGATGCTGGAGGCCTGCCTCACTCCAGATGTTCTCGCAGAGATTACCCTGCAACCGGTGCGCAGGCACGGGGTCGACGCGGCGATTTTATTCTCGGACATCGTCATTCCTCTCAAGGCTGCCGGTGTGGATATCGATATTGTGCCCGGGCGCGGACCGGTCGTCGCCACGCCACTGCGCACCGACAGCGACATAGCGTCGCTGCCTGTGTTGGATGCCGATGTGGAGGCTGTCGCCCACGGGATTGAGATCATCCTCTCCGAGCTCACCGAGACCCAAGCCCTCATCGGATTTGTGGGTGCCCCCTTCACACTTGCGAGCTACCTCATTGAGGGGGGACCCTCCCGCACCTACGAACACACCAAAGCCCTCATGCACGCCGAGCCCACCCTGTGGCACCAACTCATGGAGAAGCTGACGGCATCGGTGATCGCCTTCCTCAACACCCAAATTGCAGCAGGCATCGATGCGATGCAACTGTTTGACTCCTGGGCCGGCGCGCTGACAGAGGCCGAATACCGCAGCTATGTCATGGACTACTCGCAGCGGATCCTTCAGGTGGCCCGCACCGCCGGAATCCCTTCGATCCACTTCGGTGTGGGCACCACACACCTCCTTCCGGCGATGGCCGAGGCGGGTCCGGATGTGCTCGGCGTGGACTGGCGCACACCTCTGGATACTGCTGCCCGCCTTATCGCCGGTGCCGGGAGTGCGACGGACGGTTCCCTGTCGCGGCCAGTGGCTTTGCAGGGCAACCTCGATCCGGCTCTCCTGTTTGCCGGTGAGTCAGTCATTGCGGCAGAAGTCGCCCGCATCAGGGCCGAGGCGCAGTCAGCCATCGAGGCAAGCCTTATCAGCGGGCATATCTTCAATCTGGGTCACGGTGTGTTACCGTCAACTGATCCCGAGGTCATTACCAACACAGTGAGGGTGATTCATCAATGAGTTCACTACGTTCGCCAAGACGAGTCGCCATTGTCGGGGCTGGCATCGCCGGACTGGCCGCCGCCTGGCAGATTCACCGCGAGAGCCCGGATATCCACGTGGACATCTTTGAGGCCACCGACCGCATCGGCGGAAAACTGCTCACCATCGAGGGGGAACTCTCCGCCCTGGACATGGGGGCTGAGGCGTTCATCGCCCGCCGCCAGGACATGCTGGACCTGGTGGAGGACCTGGGGCTCACGGACCGGCTTGTCTACAGCTCGCTTACCACCTCCCGGATGTATGTGGGCGGCCAGCTGCGCGGATTCCCCCCAGCAGGGATGATGGGTATTCCCGTTACTCCCGATGGGCTTGAAGATTATCTCACCAAAGAAACCCTCGCCCGGATCACCTGTGAGTCCAATCCGTCGGTCACCCCGCCCATGCAGTGGTCAGTCGGCTCAGATGTGAGCATTGGCGGTCTTGTACGCGAACGCTACGGCGACGACGTGGCCGACCGGCTGGTTGACTCGATGCTCGGTGGCATCTACTCTGCCCACGCTGATGATGTCGGGCTGCGTGCGGCGCTACCTGGCCTGGCAGCACAGTTTGATCAGATGGCCGCCGCCGGAGAGCCGGTCAGTGTGTCCGGGGCAATCAAGCAGATGCTGGCTGCCCGTACCGCACCTCCCGCCCACGGAGCCCCGCCAAAGACGGCGAGTTCTGGGGAGGGAGCATCAGCCCCGGCTCGCAAGCCCACGTTTGCCACCTTGGTTGGCGGTTTCGCAGATATCTATGAGGCGCTGGCAGAGCAGTCCGGTGCCGATATTTATGTGGACAGCTTTGTCACCGGCATCAGCGGAGACAGCGCAACTGGCTTCACAGTCGACGGGGTGAGCGCCCAGGATGACCAGGGCAACTCGGTGCGCCACACCTACGATCGGGTGATCGTAGCCACCCCAGCCCCGACAGCAGCCCGCCTGCTGCGCACCGTCTCACCGGAGGCAGCGGGGGCACTGGCCAACCAGCACGTGGCCAACTCTGTGGTCGTCTCCCTGCGCATCCAGCTCGATGATGGGGTACCTGTGCCCGAGTACTCCGGTGCGCTCGTGGCCACCGGGGAGCCGGATGTTCACGCCAAGGCCTTTACGCTCACCTCCAACAAGTGGCCGCACCTGGCGAGCAAACTTCCCTCCGGCCAGGTGCTTGTGCGCTGCTCGTTCGGCTACTTTGGCGACGACACCTACCCGAAGATGGACCCTGAAGAGCTCACCGAGCTGGCACTGGAAGATTTCGACACCGTCTTCGGTATCCGAGGGGAAATCGTCGAGGCCTATGTCCAGACGTGGTTTGGTGGGTTGCCCGTATATGGGGTGGGCCACAACGACCTCGTCGCCACTGTCCTCGAGGCGCTGCCGGAGAGACTGTCCGTCACCGGTGCGTGGGTCGACGGGGTGGGAGTACCCGCGGTCATCACCCATGCCCGTCGCATAGCCAGCGAGGCTGTCGCCCCCGGCTCGGTTCCCCTCCCTGCAGATGTGAAGTAAATAGGAGCACGCACATGACTTCAAATCCCCGCTACGCCCGCTCTGAGGACCTCTTTGCCCGCGCCGGCCAGCTCATTCCTGGAGGTGTGAACTCGCCGGTGCGCGCCTTCGGCTCCGTCGGCGGCACCCCACCGTTTATTACCTCGGCGCGTGGTGCCCACCTCACCGATTCCGACGGCAACGACTACGTGGACTTGGTGTGCTCGTGGGGGCCGATGCTGCTTGGCCACGCCCACCCCGCCGTCGTGGAGGCGGTGCAGGCGGCAGCAGCTGACTCCTTAAGCTTCGGTGCCCCCACCGAACGCGAGATTCTGCTCGCTGAGCTGGTCATCTCTCGCACGAGCGTGGAGAAAGTCCGGTTTGTTAACTCCGGCACGGAGGCGACCATGTCCGCGGTGCGACTCGCCCGCGGCTTTACTGGCCGGTCAAAGATCATCAAATTCGACGGCTGCTACCACGGCCACGTCGATGCGCTGCTCGCTGCTGCCGGCTCTGGCGTGGCGACGTTCGCCCTGCCCGACTCGCCGGGGGTGACCGGGGCCCAAGCCGGTGATACCATTGTCGTGCCCTACAACGACATCGCTGCCGTCCGGGCGGTATTTGAGCAGTATCCTGACGAGATCGCCTGTGTGATTACCGAGGCAGCCGCCGGCAATATGGGTACCGTTGCTCCTGTCGATGGCTTCAACCAGCAGCTCAAAGACATCGCTCACGCCCACGGGGCACTGCTCATCCTCGACGAGGTGATGACGGGGTTTAGAACCTCCTATTCGGGGTGGTGGGGAGTCGACCACGTCGCCGGTGATCTCGCCACCTTTGGCAAGGTCATCTCCGGGGGAATGCCTGCGGCTGCCTTTGGTGGGCGCGCCGACATCATGGACTATCTCGCCCCCGTCGGGCCGGTCTATCAGGCAGGGACCCTGTCCGGCAATCCGGTGGCGATGGCTTCTGGTATTGCCTCGCTGACGGAATCTACCGAGGCCGTGTATGACACGGTGCGGGCGAACGCGGACACCGTCGCCGGACTCATTGACACCGCCTTGACCAAGGCCGGGGTTGCCCACCACATTCAACGGGCCGAAACGATGTTCTCCGTGCGCTTCGCGGAGGGGGAGGGGCACAACTTCGCCGACATGAAAGGTGCCGACACGTTCCGCTATCCCGGGTTCTTCCACGCCCTCCTCGACCACGGTGTGTATGTGCCGCCGTCGGCGTTTGAGACGTGGTTTGTATCTGCGGCGTTAAGCGACGAAGATTTCTCTCGTATAGAACGCGCCCTCGTACCCGCCGCCGAGGCGGCGGCGACGGCGACAGCATAACGGACAGAATAGATAGAAGGAGCTCCACCCATGACTCGCCCCCTGCCTCCTCTTTCCGCCCCCGGTGCCACCTGGGAGCCGACCGCCAACCTGGACGGCTCCACCCCGGTGGACACCACCGGCATTCGCGAATCCCTCCTGCCGATGTTCTTCGGCCGTTTCGGCGGACAAGAAGTCCCCGACTTCCTCCTTCCCGCCCTCCAGGAGCTGGAGGCCGCCTATGTGGAGGCGATGGGGGATGAGGCGTTCCTCGCCGAATTTGAGCAACTGCGCCGCGACTACCTCGGCCGGCCCTCCGCACTGTTCGAGTGCCGCAACATCTCCACCGAGCACGTGAAGATCATCCTCAAGCGCGAAGACCTCGTCCACGGCGGGGCACACAAGGGCAACAACGTGCTGGGTCAGGGCCTGTTGGCCAAGCGGATGGGGAAGAAGCGGCTCATCGCCGAGACCGGTGCTGGCCAGCACGGCACCGCCACCGCCATGGTGGCCGCCCTGCTCGGGTTGGACTGCACCATCTACATGGGCGCCCACGATGTGGCCCGCCAGAAGCCGAATGTGGAGCGGATGGAACTGATGGGCGCGACGGTGGTTTCCGTCACGCAGGGCAACTCCTCCCTCAAAGATGCCATCGACGTTGCTCTCGAAGAGTGGGCGGTTCACCTCGATGACACGTTCTACCTGCTCGGTACTGCTGCCGGCCCGCACCCGTGGCCGACGATGGTGCGCGACTTCCACTCTGTTATCTCTCAAGAGTCCAAGGAGCAGATGCTGGAGCGCTATGGTCGGCTTCCCGATGAGGTCATCGCCGCCGTCGGCGGTGGCTCCAACGCCATCGGCGCGTTCGCCAACTACATTGATGAGGCCGAGGTTGAGCTCGTCGGTGTAGAGCCCGGGGGAGAGGGTCTGGAGACGGGCAAGCACGGTGCGCCGATCTGTGCTGGCAAAGTCGGAGTCCTCCACGGGATGCGCTCCTATGTGATGCTCGATGAGACAGGGGAGGTTACCGCCTCCCACTCGGTGTCTGCCGGGTTGGACTACCCGTCCGTCGGTCCGGAGCACTCCGCCCTCCACGACTCCGGTCGCGCCGTCTATGTGCCCATCAACGACGACGAAGCCGTCCGCGCCTTCCGGGAACTCTCCCGGCGCGAGGGAATCATTCCGGCAATGGAGTCCTCCCATGGGTTGGCGCAGGCATTCAAGGCTGCTGCAGCCTATGAGCAGGCAGTTGCCGAGGGTGCTGAAAGCGTCGTGCTTGTCGACGGTGGCCGGGAGATCGCTGTCCGTGGCACCGACGAGCCTCTGCTGTTGCTGGTGAACCTGTCTGGGCGAGGCGACAAGGACATGGAGCAGGTTGCCGACCGGCTCGCCGCGCTGAACTAGTTGCGGAAGCCGTGCGTGGGGGCGGGGATAAACCCGCCCCTGTTAATAAACGTGGCGCACGAGCGCGTGTTCACGTCAATGACCGGGGCATGACCCAGCAGACCACCGAAGTCAATATCGTCGCCGACTTGGGAGCCGGGAGCGGGGATGACACGGACGGCGGTGGTCTTGTGGTTCATGATGCCGATGGCGGCTTCATCAGCAATCATGCCCGCAATCGTCGAGGCCGGAGTATCACCGGGGATGGCGATCATATCCAGGCCCACCGAGCAGATCGCCGTCATCGCCTCAAGCTTCTGGATGGTCAGGGACCCGGAGTTGACGGCCTCAATCATGCCCTTGTCCTCCGAGACGGGAATAAACGAGCCGCTCAACCCGCCGATGCGTGAGCACGCCATGAGCCCGCCTTTCTTCACGGCGTCGTTGAGTACGGCCAGTGCGGCGGTGGTGCCGTGGGCACCAACCTGTTCCAGCCCCATGTGCTCAAGGATCGCGGCGACGGAGTCGCCGACCTCGGCGGTGGGGGCGAGGGAAAGATCGACAATGCCGAAGGGAACCCCGAGGCGGGCGGCAGCCATCTCCCCGACGAGCTGGCCCGCGCGGGTGATCTTAAAGGCGGCGCGCTTGATCTCGGTGGCCACCTCATCCATGGTGGCGTTTTCCAGAGAGCCGATCGCCTTGTCCACCACACCGGGGCCAGACACCCCGACGTTGATGACCACATCGGGTTCTTCCATCCCGTGAAAGGCCCCGGCCATGAACGGGTTGTCGGAGACCGCGTTGGCAAAGATGACCAGTTTCGCACAGCCCAGCGCGTGGGTGTCGGCGGTGAGCTCGGCGGTTTTCTTGACCGTTTCCCCCATGAGTTTCACCGCATCCATGTTGATTCCCGCGCGCGAGGACCCGACATTGACGGAACTGCACACGATGTTCGTTGTGGACATGGCCTGCGGGATGGAGGCGATAAGGCGGCGTTCCCCGTCGGTGAGCCCCTTCTCGGTGAGGGCGGAGTAGCCGCCGATGAAGTCGACGCCGACATCGTGGGCCGCCTCGTCGAGGGCGCGGGCGTAGTGGAGTGGGTCTCCGCCGGTGGCCGAGGCGATGAAACCGATGGGGGTGACCGAAATCCGCTTGTTCACAATGGGAATGCCGAGTTCGCGCTCGATGCCCTCGCAGACGGTGACGAGGTTGCCAGCCGTTTCCACGATATGCGCATAGATCGCCCGGGCGGTCTGTTCGACGGTGGGGCGAATGCACGGCAACAGGTTAATCCCCATGGTGACGGTGCGGATATCCAGACGCATCCGTTCGACCATGTCGATAGTTTCGAGGATGTCGTCCGTGTTGACGAAGAGCTCATTGTGATGTGCAGACATGACCCACCTCCTAGAGCCGGTGCATCGCGGTGAAGATGTCCTCAGACTGCACCCGAATACTCAGGGCCTGCTCCTCACCCACCTTGTTCATGGCATCTTGGACAGTGGAGATGTCCAACTTTGTGTCGTCGAACTCGCAGTGCAAGAACATGGTGAAGTAGGTGTCCAGAATGGACTGGGAGAGGTTGAGGATGTTCACGTTGAGAGTAGCCAGGGCGCTGGTGACAGCGGCGATGATGCCGGTGTGGTCCTTACCGGTGACAGTGATGATCGCGATCATGGTGGTTAACTGTAGTCCTTGTTGAGTTCGGCTGTTACGCCTCAGGCATGTTTTGGTAGCTGGTGGTGCGGGAGAGATCGGCTGTGGCTGGATCGACAGCCTGGGACTTGGTGATGAGCTTGTGGCCAATCCACAGCGCCAGAAATACCGGGATTCCGAGGTATGGAGTGAGGATGGCCGCGAGATTGTCGCCTGCGACCACAGGCCCAAGCGCTTGGCCAATGACCACGAGCACACACATGATGAGGGCAACAATGGCCCCGAGCGGGAAGAAGCGGGAGCGGTAGGGGAGAGTGTCCAGGTCCACGTGTTGGGCTTTGAGGGCTGCCCGGAACTTGTAGTGAGACCACGAGATGCCAATCCACGTGATAAACCCGGCCAGGGCAGACAGTGTCAGTAGGAAGGTATATGCCGCCCCATCGCCGACGATGGAGGTGATGAAGCCGGCCATACCGATGCACGTGGTGGCTACGAGTGCGCGCATCGGGACGCGGTGGTGGTTGAGCTGGGCAAAAAACCGTGGCGCCTGTCCGGTTTCCGCCATCGCATAGAGCATGCGGGTAGAGGCAAAGAGGCCGGAGTTTCCCGCAGAGAGCACCGAGGTCAAGATAACGGTGTTCATGAGTGCTGCGGCAAAGGCGATGCCAGCCCGCTCAAACACCAAGGTGAAGGGGGAGATGGAGATGTTGTCCTCGGCGGCATTGAGGAGGTTCGGGTCCGTGTAGGGGATGAGGAAGCCGATGACGGCGATCGCCCCAATGTAGAAGAGCAAAATCCGCCAGAACACGTTCCGGATGGCGCGGGGAACGGTCTCCTCGGGGTTTTCGGCCTCACCGGCGGCCACGCCGATGAGCTCGGTGCCCTGAAAGGAGTAGCCGGCGGCGATAAACACCATGAGAATACCCATGCCACCGCCGACGAAGGGTGCATCGCCGGTGGTCCAGTTGGTGAATCCGGGGGAGGAGCCGGTGAAGACACCGATAATCATGGTCAGCCCGAGGACAATGAACACGATGACGGTGGTGACTTTGATAGTGGCGAACCAGAATTCGCCCTCCCCATAGGCCCGGGAGGAGAGGGCGTTGATGAGGAAGATGATAATGAGGAAGAGGATCGACCAGACGATGGAGGGGACCTCCGGGAACCAGTACTTCATCACTAGTGCTGCAGCGACCAGCTCTGCGGCAACGGTGATCGCCCAGTTGAACCAGTAGTTCCAGCCCATTGCAAAGCCGAAGCTGGGTGAGACGAAGCGCGACCCATACTCCTGGAATGAACCGGCGGCCGGCAGGTAGGCGGCCATCTCGCCGAGCGATTGCATGATCAGCCACACCATAAAGCCGATGAGCCCATAGGCGACAAGCGCACCACCGGGGCCGGCCTCAGAGATGGTGGCACCAGAGGCCACAAACAGGCCGGTGCCGATGGCACCACCGATGGCAATCATGTTAAGATGGCGGGCTTTTAGCCCACGGCGCAATTCGCGCTGCTCGACTGTTTCTAGTGATTCAGTTGGATGTGTCATGGATGTCGGCTTCTAAGCAGAATAGGTGGAGGTAGCAGAATAGGTGGAGGTAAAGTCAACGAAGTTGCGCAGGATAGAGATCGTCGGGGTGTAGTCGTGGGAGCGGACTTCCCGGGCAATCTCATCGAATTCCTCGTTGGAGAAGTACTTGCCGTTGCGGTAGAACTCCATCCGGCGCACCAGGCCATCCCCGGTGAGCTCCGAGTGGAACTGGGTGACCCAGACGTGATCGCCTCGGCGGAACATCTGTATCGGGCACGTGGGGCCGGTGGCCAACAGGACGTTGCCCTCGCCGAGCTCATCAATCGTGTCGTTGTGGCCGGTGCACGCCCAGAATTCTTGGGCAACACCGCGCAGCAGCGGATCGTCGGCTGCTGCCTCGGTCAACTGTACAAGGCTGACACCAGCGGGTTCACGGATCTCCCGGGTCACACTGCCGGCAGCCAAACCGGCCCCATAGCAGGCGATGAGGAGCGGAGTGGGTCCGTCGATGAGCGAGCGAATCTGGTCCTGAACGTACTGGTGCTCACCGGAGGGGTCCGGGTCACTCACATTGTATTCACTGCCGCCGATCATGATGCCAGCGTATTGGGACAGCTCTGGCAGGCTGTGGGAGCGGTTGGTCAGTTTGACCCGGTCGAGCTGGTCACGGTCGAGGCCGGAGACCTCGAGGAAGTCAAGGTACTCCGCGGCTCCGGCTTGATCATCCTCGCGGGGGGCCACCAGGAGGAATTTCGCGTTGTCAGTGAGCATAAACAACCATGGTACAGCAGTTACACCCGCGAACCGTAAATGACGGGTAGCATGGGCTACATGAAGAAAACCTTGAAGAAGTATTTCCGCGATTTCCTCCACCTCAACCCCGATGTTCAGGTCACCATTTTCGGCGTCCTGGGATTGGATGCGGTGCTCAAGTTCTTCACCTACGCCAGCCTGTATCGTCGGCCGCGGCGTCGGGTACGGGGCAACAAGTCCGGGTGGGTGGCATTCAGTTTCGTGCCGTTGGTCGGCCCGATCGCCTACCTAACCTCCGGACGCAAGTAACTTACGTCACTCGTGCGCGGAGCGGAAGCGGATTGATTCCTCCACCAGATCGAGCATCTGGGAGAGGACGTCCGTGTCCGCTCCGCGTAACACCATGGAGATAAAACCCTCCTGGAGGGTTTCCAGGTAGGCAAGGAGCACGGGGGTGGGGACGTCATCGCGGATCTCTCCGGTCTGGGAGCGGGAGAGCAGACGGGCGGTGACAGCATCATCGAGGACGCGCTGGTGTTCATCCCAGCGGGCGTGGAATTCGGGGTTGACGCGCAGCAGACGCGCGATTTCCAGGCGGGTGGAGAGATAGTTCGCCTTGTCGGGGTGGTCGAGGACATCGCGGAGGACGGCGACGAGGCCGTCGCGGGCGACGATGTCCGCCATGAGTTCTGCATCCTCTTTGGCGAGTGCGAAGAAGAGGGATTCCTTGTCCTCAAAGTAGTGGAAGATGGCGCCCCGGGATTTGCCGGTCATCTGCTCGATGCGGCGGACTGTGGCGCCCTCATACCCGTATTCAGCAAAGGCACGGCGGGCACCGGCCAGAATCTCCTGACGCCGCTCAGCATTTTCCGACGAGGTGTTGCGCGACACTGGGTGGTTCTCCTTTACTGAATGTGGTTTGGGGTGAGCCGACGGAAAAACCCGCCGAAGCCTGAGACTCCAGCGGATTTCCGGGCACTAACTGCCGATATTAGGCAGCCTTCGCCATGTTACGAAGCACATACTGCAGGATGCCTCCGTTGCGGTAGTAGTCGGCCTCACCAGGCGTATCGATGCGGACAGTCGCATCAAACTCCACCGTGGAGCCGTCTTCCTTCGTAGCGGTAACGTGCACCGTCTTCGGGGTGGTGCCGTTGTTCAGCTCCTCAAGACCGATGATGTCGAAGGTCTCCGTGCCATCGAGGCCGAGGGACTCGTGGGACTCGCCGGCGGGGAACTGCAGCGGGATAACACCCATGCCGATGAGGTTCGAGCGGTGAATACGCTCGAAGGACTCGACGATGACGGCCTTCACACCGAGCAGGTTCGTGCCCTTGGCAGCCCAGTCACGCGAGGATCCGGAACCGTACTCCTTGCCCGCGAGCACGACGAGCGGAATGCCCGCGTTGCGGTAGTTGACGGAAGCATCATAGATGAACGCCTGCGGGCCACCGGCCTGGGTGAAGTCGCGGGTGTAGCCACCGGTGACATCGACCAGCTGGTTGGCGAGGCGAATGTTGGCGAACGTGCCGCGCATCATCACCTCGTGGTTACCACGCCGCGAGCCGAGGGAGTTGTAGTCCTTGCGGGCCACACCGTTGGCGTCGAGGTACTGGGCAGCCGGGGTGCCCGGCTTGATCGCCGAGGCGGGGGAGATGTGGTCAGTGGTGACCGAATCGCCCAACTTGACCAGAACGCGGGCCCCGTGAATGTCCTTGACCGGATCCGGCTCCACAGGCATACCGTCGAAGTAGGGCGCCTTGCGGATGTAGGTGGAATCCTCATCCCAGGCGAAGGTCTTGCCCTCCGGGATGTCGAGGTTCTGCCAGGCCTCGGAGCCACCGAACACGTTGGAGTAATCCTCTACGTAGAGGTCGCGGGAGATCGCCTGGTTGATGGTCTCCTCAATCTCCTCATTGGAGGGCCAAATGTCCTTCAAGAAGACATCGTTGCCATCCTGATCCTGACCCAGCGGCTGGGTCTCGAAGTCGAAGTCGAGCGTGCCAGCGATGGAGTAGGCGATGACGAGCATCGGGGAGGCGAGGTAGTTCATCTTCACATCGGGGGAGATGCGGCCCTCAAAGTTGCGGTTACCGGAGAGCACAGCCGTGGCGGTGAGGTCGTGCTGGTTGATCGCAGCGGAGACCTCAGCCGGCAGCGGGCCGGTGTTACCAATACAGGTGGTGCAGCCGAAGCCGGTGAGGTAGAACCCCATGGCCTCGAGGTCCTTCCACAGATCGGCGCGCTGGAAGTAGGAGTCCACCACCTGGGAGCCCGGGGCGCACGTCGTCTTCACCCACGGCTTGGCGGTGAGTCCCTTCGCCGCAGCCTTGCGAGCCACCAAGCCAGCACCGATCATCACCGACGGGTTCGAGGTGTTCGTGCACGAGGTGATCGAGGCAACGGCGATCATGCCGTGGTCGAGGGTGTACTCGCCACCGTTCGGGGACTTCACCGTTACCGGCTTGGACGGGCGGCCCTTCGAGCCCACGGAGAGATCCTCACCGTGGCCAGCACCGGACTTGTTGAGGTCGGTGACCTGGGTCGAATCGGCCTGGTCGCCACCTTCGAACTCGAGCTGGGTGGCTGGGAAGGACTCGTCCTCGCAGACCGGGTCATTCGTGTAGTTGGCCAGGTCGCGGCGGAACACATCCTTCGCCTCGGAGAGGAGGATGCGGTCCTGCGGGCGCTTCGGGCCGGAGATGGAGGGCACCACGGTGGACAGGTCAAGCTCGAGGTACTCGGAGTACTCGGCCTCGGGGGCATCGGCATCGAGCCACATGCCCTGCGCCTTGGCGTAGGCCTCCACGAGGGCGAGCTTTTCCTCGTCGCGGCCGGTGAGCCGCAGGTAGTCGACGGTGACCTCGTCGATCGGGAAGATTGCACAGGTGGAGCCGTACTCTGGGGACATGTTGGCGATGGTGGCGCGGTTGGCCAGCGGCACTTCCTTCACACCGTTGCCGTAGAACTCGACGAACTTCTGCACCACACCGTGTTCGCGGAGCATCTGGGCGATGGTGAGGGCGACGTCGGTGGAGGTGACACCGGCCGGGATCTGGCCGGTCAGCTTGAAGCCGACGACGCGGGGGATGAGCATGGAGACGGGCTGGCCGAGCATGGCCGCCTCCGCCTCGATGCCGCCGACGCCCCAGCCGAGAATGCCGAGGCCGTTCTCCATGGTGGTGTGGGAGTCCGTACCAATACAGGTGTCCGGATAGGCGAGGCCCTCGTTGTCGAAGACGACGCGGGCGAGGTACTCGATGTTCACCTGGTGGACGATGCCGGTTCCCGGAGGCACCACGCGGAAGTTGGAGAAGGACTGGGAACCCCAGCGCAGGAACTGGTAGCGCTCCTTGTTGCGTTCGAACTCGATGGTGACGTTTGTCTCCAGGGCGCCCGGATCGCCGAAGGCCTCGTTGATGACGGAGTGGTCAATGACCATCTCGGCCGGGTTGAGCGGATTCACCTTGTCGGGGTCACCGCCGAGATCCTTGACAGCCTCACGCATGGTGGCCAGGTCGACAACACAGGGAACACCGGTGAAGTCCTGCATGAGGACGCGGGCCGGAGTGAACTGGATCTCCACTGAGGGATCAGCCGATGGATCCCAATTGGCGATCGCCTGGATGTGTTCCTTGGTGATGTTGGCACCATCTTCCGTGCGCAGGAGGTTCTCACCAAGAACCTTGAGCGAGTAGGGGAGTTTTTCCATCCCCTCGACAGCAGACAGGGCGTAGTAGTCGTAGCTCTTGCCATCTACCTGCAGTGTTGACTTTGCGTTGAATGAGTTCAGAGAGTCAGCCATATGCCTTCCCAAGCTCCTTATTTCTAGGTCACTAGCGTGTGCAGCTAGCCTTAGTTGCTTGTTGTGGTGGTTAACCGTGGTAGTTACTCCACAGTGTCACGACACCTAAACATAGTACGCCTGTTTTGTGGCTTTTGTGCGGGTTGAAACACTTCTTTTCCGTGATGTCCCCTACAATCGTGCGTAACGACGAGCAGAGAGGACCTGTGGTGTGATTCCATCCGATGTAGATATTGCAGCAGTGACCACTGAGCTCGCCGATGACGGGGTATTTGTGGGGGAGGAGGCCATCCAGCGCGACCAGCTCATTGCTGGGCTGCGCGATGTTGTCGCTCATGCCGATGCGGCGGGGGTGGGGCCGATGCGTGTCGCTGTCATCGACCAGATGCCTGAGCACACCTCCGATTTGCGTGACATTGCCGATGCGCTGCTCGCCTCGACGGATGCAAACCTCGTGCTTGTACGCAATCCGGAGTCCGGGGCAATCGTTTCTGGAGAGTACTCGCGGGCAGCGATTGAGGCCGCACAGTATTACGTCCTCAATGACCCAGACTATGTGCGCAGTGCGAACTTCTTGATTGATCAGCTTGCCGTCAGTAATACGCCGTGGGGGTTGGTGTTTGGAGCCATTATCGTGGCTGTCATCGTGGTAATTGGGGTTGCGTGGGTGGGATTTTCACATCTCCGATGCCGTACCGTTTAGCAAGCGGTCAAGAAAAAAGGCTTTACTATAAGGTATGCTCAATTCATTGTTTCCGCAGGTTACATGCGTGTTATTCAATTTGTGAAAAAAGTCACATGGGGGAGGGGTGGTTCAGATTTCCCCAGCGTGTCGTATGTCTGGCGGATTGTGAAAGTCATGGCAGTTAGCTTGTCTGCTGTTAAATCTGTGAAACAAGTGGACTGGATTGACTATTTGTAACTAGGCTTTTTCACGTTGACTCACGAGTCAGCGAGAATAACTTGACTTATCTGTTCTCTCATACGGTGGAGAACTCACCACATCGGCACCGCCTCGCGGGGAAGCTTGGACGGTCTTGTGGTGTGACCGTGTGGGGAGAATGTTATGTCAGTGTGCTCGCTGCGACGTGTGCCAACATTTCCTGCACACGCGCTTTCGCTTTGGCGACATGGCGCACAACTATGGGCAGAGGTATATCCGCAATCGGGTACCCCTGCCCGAAAGTGAGACCACTGTGGCTTCATTGGCTTCTACACGTCACGAGGCCGGGCATGGACCAACCCGGTTGCGCTCGATTCTCAGCGTCGGACTAACCGTCGCTGTCATCAGCACTGTGACAATCTCTGGGTCCGCTACCGCTACCGCGACTGCTCAAGAATCGGCTTCTGGAGACCTAGCTGGGCTAGCTCTCCAACTCACCGATGCCCTCAGCGAGATTTCTGGCATTGAGGCCGAGATCGGGGGCCTGACAGAATCCGTCAACAAGGCCTTTGTTGACCTCCAGGATGCTCGAACGATCGCTGAGGCAGCTCGTCGAAAAGCCGCAGAGGCGGGAGCAAACCTTGACTCGGCCACCGCTGCTCTCGATGCTGCGCAAGCCGCCCTCGATGAACTCTCTCGGACCATATACCGACAAGGAGCGACCCCGTCGGTGACCGGAGCACTCGGGGCAGATGCCACCAAGGATGCCCTCGACCGGGCAAGCTTCCTGCGCGGGCGCACCGTTGAGCAATCGGCCACACTCGCCAACCTTGATGCTCAGCGCACCGAGATTGCCAACGAGGAATCGCAGTTGCGCGCTGCACAAGCGGAGGCAGAACACCGCGAAGCGGCCGCCGAGCAGAAGGAGGCGGAGGCTCGCGCCGCCGTCGCGGCAGCCACCGAAAGTCTCGCTGCCAAACAGGCTGAACGCGATGCACTCGCCGGCGAAGTGGCCAGCCTGCAATCTCAAATGGCCACTGCCCGTGGTGAGGCAGCCCCCGCACCGGCAGCAGCACCTGCACCCGCTCCTGCCACAGGGGAGGCAAGCCCTGCAGAACTGCCGGTTGGTGTCGGCGGACCCACCCCGCTGCCCATCCCTGTGACCGGCTACGCCGGTGAAACGACGACCACTGGTGACTCCACCGGCTCCAGCAGTGGCGGTAACGATGAAGTCGATTACCTCGCCCTCGCAGAAACAGCCCTGAACATTGCCACTGCCATTGTGGATTCAGGGCTTCTCGAGGAGGAGACATATTCCGATCCTCTCGCCGTTGCCGATGCCGTGATCAACGATGTCCTCCCGGCCATCACTGGAGAGTCTGCGGTAACTGCGACCGCACCGACTGGGGATTCCCAGTTTGGCACCGCCTCTGACTTTGGCCTCAGCACGCTGAAAGAGCTGTCTAACCTGGCGCAGGCCTCTGTGCCTGGCTCGCGCCAGGGCAAGATTGAAGCCGTGATCAACCGCGCCATGGGCGTCATGGGTACCCCCTACGTGTGGGGCGGCGGCAACGCGGACGGTCCCACCGGTGGCGGGTTCGACTGCTCCGGTCTAGTCATGTACGCCTTCGCTGCGGCCGGAATCTCCCTGCCCCACTATTCGGGCTACCAGTATCAGCGCGGCACGGCCATTCCGATCGATGAAATTCAGCGCGGAGACCTCCTCTTCTGGGGACCGGGCGGCTCCCAGCACGTGGCCATCTATCTGGGTAATGGCCAGATGATCGAAGCCCCATACACCGGGTCCACCGTGAAGATCTCCGAGGTCCGCTATGCGGGCATGTCCGACCACGCAGTTCGCCTCATCTAATAAAACCCATGTGCTGACCTCGTCAGCCCCACAAGCTAGCCGCAGGGTGTGTGTGCAGGACACTCCCTGCGGCTTCTCCTGTCTGCCCTCATTGGTACACTGTGGGCCATGACACCGACAGCGTCCGGCACAGCTTCTCACCCCACCTCACGCGACGGCCTCCTCCTCCTCTCCTTCGGGGCGCCGGATACCGATGCCGACATTGTTCCCTTCCTGGAAAACGTCACTCGGGGCAAACCCATCCCTCATGACAGGCTCCTCGAGGTCGCTGAACACTACCGCCACCTCGGTGGCTCCAGCCCCCTCAATGAGATCAACCGCCAGATCATTGCCAACGTTCAAGCCCGCCTTACTGCACGCGCCGACGAGGTGGGCGGAGCACTCCCAGTGTACTTCGGCAACCGCAACTGGCATCCCTACGCCACCGAAGCAGCTGACGCGATGGTTGCCGACGGCATTGACCGCGTCTTCGTCTTCGCCACCTCCGCCTGGGCAGGCTCCTCCGCGTGCCGCCAGTATGACGAAGATATCGACCAGATGAGACACCACGCACTGAGTAAGAATCACGACCTCACCGTAATCAAACTCTCACAGTTCTATGATCTTCCCGGTTTCATCGTGCCCACAGTAGATGCGGTCACCGCAGCAGCCGCACAGTTCCCCGCGGGCAGCACACCCCGGCTGGTGTTCACCGGCCACTCGATTCCCAATGCCGCCGACGAAAACTCCGGAACTCCCGCCGATGGTGCACTCTATTCCCGCCAGGTCCACGAGGCTGCTCGGTTGGTAGCCGAACGCCTCGGTGTCCGTGACTATGATGTTGTCTGGCAGTCGCGTTCCGGCAACCCGCACACCCCCTGGCTCGAACCAGATGTAGTCGATCACGCTCGCGCCCTCGCCGCCGCAGGAGTCACCGATCTGCTCGTGTGTCCCATCGGCTTTATCGCTGACCACACTGAGGTGATCTGGGATCTCGACACTGAGCTCAAGGCCGCAACAGACGAGCTGGGAATGCGCATGGTGCGCGCTGCTACTGTGGGCACAACAGAGCCCTTCGCAAACCTTGTGGTTGACCTCCTCCTTGCCGCCCGAGACGGCAGGCCACTCGAGCATCTCTCCGACACAGTCCCCACCTACGGGTGCACTATCAACGGTGCTCCATGTTTCCCGGACTGTTGCCAGTCGGTGCGGCCACACCACCGATCATCGTCTCTTCCTCATCACTAGGGGCGAGCTGTTGCGACTGTGGAGACCATGCATGCAGCAGGCCACTGAACCCCTCTCGAAACCCCTCCCCCCACTGGAGATATTTTTAAAAACCACTCTCGAGAGGGGTTTGAGCTGGCTATTTGTTTTTCGGTTGTAGCGCCTCTTGTCAGACGATTACAGTGGTAGCTTCAGCATTACCGCTAAATAGCCACCCCTTTGGGACCGGGCTGTGCCACTAGGTGGGGGCAGTGGCAGCGGGTTGAGCTAGCGAACGAAAGATGCGACTGCATTGGAGACTCCGGCGATGCGGGCGTGGCGGATGTGACTGGATAGAGAAAAGAGTGCCGGATCAAAACTGTGGTGATCGGCACGCTCGGTGACCGTCTCAATAATCGCTGCCAACCGGTCGGCTCGAGCCAAGAGCCTAGCGGCACGGATGGGAATGGGTGCGGGAATCCCGGGAGCTTCAAAGAAGTCTGTCAGTGTCCCCACCGTCAGCCGCGGTTGGGGGAGGTCGGGACCGGCCAGCCCGCTGCGCTCCACGTACTCAGCGGCCGCTCGAGCGGCATCGGCCAGTGCCAGGTCGGCCTCTCCAGGACTCATCGGTGGTGGGGCGATGAGGGGTGTGTCTACTGCCAACGCGTACCAACCTGGTTGCCGGCCCTCGTTGGCGCGATCGGCGCTGACGTAGTAGATGAGCATCCAGCTGTTGGTGCCCCGAATTGCAATTGCCTCATCGGGTTCGTAGGCGGATGGCTCGCCTGGGCCGGACAGCAGTAGTTGGATTACCGGCTCCAGGGTGACCGTCTCTAGGTCAGCGGTGGCGCGAATCTCTTTCAGAATCTCGAGGGTGATGGGTAGTCTCAGTTCAGTGAGGGCCTCGATGACGTTATCGGTGGGAACATGGCCATATAACCATGCCGCTAGCCACAGGGCGGCATTCTGGAGAGGTGAATAGTTGGCCATGCCCTCACCATACACGCCCACGCTCCCGAACCCGATAGGCGTGGGAATGGCTGGTTTAATGGGTGTGTGGAAATCAACTATGACTACCGGTCCGGCGTCAGTAGCCACCATCGCCAATCTGCCTCATATCCGCAGGTTCCCGCTGAACCCGGCCTCGTCGTGGAGGTCGTCGCCGCCTATGATCTCTCTGCCACCGGCGATGAGGGATTTGTCGGGGCAGTCGTTGGTTGGGAAAAAGCCCCCGGAAGGGACCTCCTTCGTCTGGAGGACCGCCACGGGGCCACCCGTGTATTCACCGTCAAGCCGGGTGCGTTCATGGTTGATGGGCAGCGAGTCACCCTCACCCGCTACGTGGCACCGCCAGATGCCTCGTCCACCCGGTCCAATTCAGGCTCCAGGAGAGTTACTGGGCTTCGCGCCAAGGTTGCCCAACCCTCCCGGATTTGGGTGGAAGGCATCCACGATGCTGCCATTGTTGAAAAAGTGTGGGGTCACGATCTGCGGGTCGAAGGGGTAGCTGTGGAGTATCTGGAGGGACTGGACCACCTCCCAGAGCGCCTTCGTGAATTCCAGCCTCGCCCTGGCCGACGTGTCGGTGTGCTTGCCGATCACCTGCTGGAGGGTACCAAGGAGATGAAACTTACGCGCAGCGTGGGAGAACACGTCATGGTCACCGGCCACCCGTTTGTCGATATCTGGGCAGCAGTCAAACCCGCCTCGGTGGGTATTGCTGCCTGGCCGGACGTTCCCTATGGGGAGGACTGGAAGACTGGCATCGTCGCCCGGCTCGGCTGGCACGACGTGCGCGAGGGTTTCAACCGCGTCTACAGTGCTGTGAACTCCTATAAGGACTTGGACTCAACGCTGGTTGGGGCGGTGGAGAGACTCATTGACTTTGTCACCAACCCGGACATTTCCAAAGACGATCTTGTGTGACGGGTACCGTTCGGGCCCCGAGATCTTTGCACATTAGACGGCGAGCTGCAGGAGGTTGAGCAAGAGGTCCCAGCCGGCGGACTCCGCATTCCATCCAGCTGCCACCAACCGCTGATTGAGGGCCTGCTTGGAAATGTCCAATTCGCGGGCAGCTTCCACCTGGTTGAGGCCTGCGCGCATGAGGCTCGTGGCCTCCCGCCCCTGCGGGGAGCGCCGTGAAAAGACGTAGATGATCAGCTCAAAGGCATCCAAGATGACAGTTGCCAACTCGCCACCGACAACCGATACCGCCGCTGGACGTGCCCCCATGTCCAAGTTATCGGTAGCCAGTTCAAGAGCACTATCGGCAGTTTCGGAAATGCCTAGACTGAGGGTCCATTCGTCGGCGGAGATGAGGTTAAAGAGAACGGCCAGCGCATCCTCTGGGGTTGTTACCGCAGCCGAGATCACGCCCTCATCGGCATGTGTGACATCGAAGCCGTCACCGGCGATGAGTGTGGATAACGCCTCGGCTGAGTCCGTCACCACCTGGGTGCGATCCGATTGCGTGGGTACACTTCCGAGGTAGCGAGCAGCAATGGCGAACATAGTCAGCCAGTGTAGTTCATTGCTGGCGATTGGCTGCGACGGGGAGGCGAGCGTCGAGAAGCAGCCCGCTCAACCCAACCAAGAGCAGAATGACAGTGACCGCCAACAGGCGCGGATCCGCCTGGCCGGTCAGTGTATCGCCGAGAATGACCAGGGCGATCGTGCCCGGTGCAGAGCCGACAGCAGTTGCGGTGACAAAGGGTATCAGTCGCACAGAGGTGAGCGCTGCCGCATAGTTGAGGATGGAGAACGGCACACCGGCAATCATTCTCAACGAGGTGATGGCCAACCAACCACGGGCTTTCAAGCGCGCATTGATCGGGGCGATAGCCGGGTGGTTGAGCCGTGGGGCCATCCACGCCCCCAACCCGGCGCGCACAATAGTCAAAGATATAGCTGCCGAGATCGTTGTGGCTACCAGCGCGATGAGGATTCCCAGGCCGGGGCCGAACAGGATGCCAGAGCTCAAGGTCAACAGGGTGCGAGGGATGGGTAATTGGGTGATGACAATATAGGCGAGGGCAAATAGGAGGGGGAACCAGCTGCCGGTCTGATCCGCCCATGACCGCAGGCGGGCAAGAGAGGGGATATCTGTGCCAACTGTGATGATGACGGCAGCGACGAGGGCCACGGTGATGAGGAGTTTCTTCCACCATGGCCAGTCGCGCACACTGCGGATGGCGGCGTTGAGAGTGCCCCAGGCGAAGTCCACCACGGAGATGAGGTAGAGGCGCAGCCGACTGGGCGGGCGATCAGTGGTCATAGTGTGACCTATCCTAGCAACCCACCAGCAAAAACTAATACATGTAACCGTTAAGACGGCTAAGCTCAAAACTGACCCTGAACACGTTTTAAACACCTAGGGAAGAAGGTATATCCGGTGACTGATGTGACAACGTCAGCCGCGCTACCGCCAGATATGGAGGAGAGACTGGAGTCGTGGTACAAGGCCACGGCGAAGGTTTTTGCGCGCGTTCATAAGCAGGATGTCAGCGAGGTTCCGCTGGATTCGTGGAAGAAGCTGATCCGCCACTCCTACGACAACGTCGATATCAACCCCCTCTACACTCGCCTCGATGAGGCGGGTGAGCCGACCGAGCCGGGAACATTCCCGTTCGTGCGGGGGGCTCGCAGTGTCGAGGACGCAACAGATGGATGGGGGGTGACAGAGACTTTTGGAGCTCCCACGGAGGGTGCGGATGTGAAGGCCATCAATGAGGGAATCATCCACGGTCTCAACGTTGGCACCACCCACATTGTGGTGTCCCTCAACCACGGTGTGGGCGCGGACGATCTCGCCGACGTGCTCGCCGGTGTGGAGCTCTCCGCCGCACCCGTCCGCCTCGACGGTGGCACGAACACCGCCGCCGGCGCCGAGGCGCTGCTGGCCCTCGCCGATGGTGTCGCCGATGCGCGCCTGGAGTTTGGTGCAGCCCCGCTGACAGGTGTGTATGACGAGACCCCGACGGCGAGCGTTGAAGAGACAGTGAACCTGGCACAGGCGGCCGCCGTGGCCGCTGGCGATGTGCGTGCCGTGTTGGTGGATGGTGTCTCCTTCTCCAACCAGGGTGCCTCGGATGGCCAGGAAATCGGCCTTGTCCTCGCTGCTGCGGTTGAGTATCTGCGCCTGCTCACGGAGGCAGGTATGGATTTGGATGCGGCCTACGATCAGCTGTCGTTTAGGTTTGCGGCCACTGACTCCCAGTTCAATACCATCGCCAAGTTCCGCGCCGCCCGCGAGCTGTGGGCGCGTGTCGGAAAGGTTGTGGGAGTCGGCGAGAATCGCCCCGCCACCCCGCAGCATGCACTCACCGCCCCGGCCATGTTCACCCAACGTGACCCGTGGGTGAACATGCTCCGCGTCACCGTTGCCGCCTTCGCCGCCGGCGTGGGTGGAGCCACCGATGTGGAGATTCTCCCCTTCGACTGGGCTATCCACGGCGGTATTGTTGGCACCTCGGATGCGTTCCGTCGCCGCATTGCCCGCAACACGAACCTGTTGCTTATTGAGGAATCGCACCTGGGTCACGTCATCGACCCGGCTGGTGGCTCTTTCTTTGTCGAGGACTTCACTGACAAGCTTGCCGATGCCGCCTGGGCTGTGTTCCAGGACGTCGAAAAGCAGGGCGGGCTGCGCGCTGCCGAGTCCACGGTTCGTGAGATGCTGGCGGCCACAGCTGAGGCCCGCCGCAAGGACATCGCCACCCGGAAGAAGTCGGTCACGGCGATCAACGAGTTCCCGAACCTCGGGGAGGCACCGCTCAGCCCCGAGCAGGTTGCCGAGCGCCCCGGCGTGCTGCGCTACTCTGCTGAGTTCGAAGGCCTGCGCAACCGGTCGGATGCCTTCCTCGCACAGACCGGTGCCCGCCCGCTCATCGGCCTCATTCCGCTGGGCCCGCTGTCCAAGCACAATGGGCGCACCGGCTGGATTGGGAACCTACTCGGCACCGGCGGCATCGCCGTCAACGATCCGGGCCAGGTTGTCCCCGGCGAAAAGTCGCTCGCCGATGCGGCAGCGGTGTCGGACATTGTGTGCATCTGCGGCACGGATGACGAGTACGCCAACTCGGGTCTCGCTGCCGTCCAGGAGCTGCACGGATTGGGGAAGAAGGTGCTCATCGCCGGTTCCGCAAAGAGCTTCGACGGTCAGCCCGATCAGCCCGATGACTACCTCAACGTGAAGATCGATGCGGTCGCCACTCTGGCTGGTCTCCTCGACGAGCTCGGAGCGTAAGGGAAGAAGGACAATCATGACTGTGAATATTCCGAACTTCGCTGAGGTCGCTCGCACTGGCGAGGGCCAAGTGACCAACCAGAATACCGCCCCTGCTGCGGCCACGGATACGTGGGCCACCCCGGAGGGCATCGACGTCAAGCGCGTATTCAACCGCGCCGACCGGGATGCCCTGTTGACCGGTGAGAACCCGCATCCGCTCGATTCTCTGCCCGGCAGTGAACCGTATATGCGTGGGCCGTACCCGACGATGTACACGAACAAGCCGTGGACGATTCGTCAATACGCGGGCTTCTCCACGGCCGCCGAGTCCAACGCCTTCTACCGCCGCAACCTCGCGGCCGGCCAGAAGGGCCTGTCCGTGGCCTTCGACCTGCCGACCCACCGTGGCTACGACTCGGACAACGAGCGCGTTTTGGGCGACGTGGGCATGGCCGGTGTGGCCATTGACTCCATCCTGGACATGCGGCAGCTGTTCGACGGCATCGACCTGGCCAACGTCTCCGTGTCAATGACCATGAACGGTGCTGTGCTGCCGATTCTGGCGCTCTACATCGTCACCGCTGAGGAGCAGGGGGCCACCCCTGACCAGTTGGCCGGTACGATCCAGAATGACATTCTCAAAGAGTTCATGGTACGCAACACCTACATCTATCCGCCGGCCCCGTCCATGCGGATTATCTCGAACATCTTTGAGTACACGTCGATGCAGATGCCGAGGTTCAACTCCATCTCCATCTCCGGCTACCACATCCAGGAGGCCGGTGCGACCGCTGACCTCGAGTTGGCCTACACCCTGGCCGACGGTGTCGAGTACATTCGCGCCGGTGAGCAAGTGGGCCTCAATGTGGACGCGTTTGCGCCGCGCCTCTCCTTCTTCTGGGGTATCTCCATGAACACGTTCATGGAGATTGCGAAGCTGCGTGCGGGCCGTCTGCTGTGGAGTGAGCTCGTCGCCGGGTTCAACCCGAAGAACCCGAAGTCGCAGGCTCTGCGTACGCACTCGCAGACCTCCGGCTGGTCGCTCACCGCCCAGGATGTGTACAACAACGTTGCCCGTACCGCGATTGAGGCGATGGCCGCCACCCAGGGCCACACCCAGTCACTGCACACGAACGCCCTCGACGAGGCACTCGCGTTGCCGACGGACTTCTCCGCCCGTATCGCCCGCAACACCCAGCTGCTCCTGCAGCAGGAGTCGGGTACGACCGCACCGGTCGACCCGTGGGCTGGCTCCTACTATGTGGAGTACTTGACCCATCAATTGGCCAACCGGGCGCGCGCGCACATCCGCGAGGTCGAAGAGGCCGGAGGTATGGCTGCGGCGACCATCCAGGGTATTCCGAAGCTGCGGATCGAGGAGTCCGCTGCGCGCACTCAGGCCCGTATTGACTCGGGCCGCCAGACCCTCATCGGCGTGAACAAGTACATCGCCGCCGAGGATGAGGCGATTGAGGTGCTCAAGGTGGACAACACCCGCGTGCGCCAGGAGCAGCTGGCCAAGCTCGAGCGTCTGCGCGCTGAGCGCGACGAAGAGGCCGTCACAAAGGCTCTCGACGCGATCACCTACGCGGCTGCGCATGAGGATGAGAAGAAGCCGGGTGACTTGAGCCTCAACCTGCTCAAGCTCGCCATCGACGCCGCCCGGGCGAAGGCCACGGTCGGTGAGATCTCCATGGCCATGGAGAAGGTGTTTGGCCGCTATGAGGCGAAGATCCAGACACTGTCCGGCGTGTACAAGGATGAGGTAAACAAGGAGGGCACTGTGGATCAGGTTCAGCGCACGATCGCCCTGGCCGATGCCTTTGAGAAGGAAGAGGGCCGCCGTCCGCGCATCTTCATTGCAAAGATGGGCCAGGATGGTCACGACCGTGGCCAGAAGGTGGTTGCCTCCGGCTACGCCGACCTCGGCATGGATGTGGATGTGGGACCGCTGTTCCAGACTCCGGCGGAGGCTGCCCAGTCTGCCGTCGACGCCGACGTCCACGTCGTCGGTGTGTCCTCCCTGGCTGCCGGTCACCTCACCTTGGTGCCCGCGCTCATGGAGGAGCTGAAGAAGCTTGGCCGCGAGGACATCCTCGTCACCGTCGGTGGTGTCATCCCGCCGGGTGACTTCCAGGAACTCTACGACATGGGTGTGGCGGCGATTTACCCGCCCGGCACCGTGGTCAGTGAGTCCGCTGCCGATGTCATCGAGAAGGTTGCTGCACACCTCGGCTTCGAGCTCAACGTGTAGGACGTGCGGGGGTGGGCTGTCGCCCACCCCCGCCACAGGCACAACCCCCGTCCAGTCACATGAACTGGGCGGGGGGTTCCTGACGCGGCGCGTCAGCCCTGCGTAAGGAAAATGGCCTCCTCGTAGAACTCGACGAGGCGCTCGGTGGCGATCCGCCACGAGAACTTCTCCGCCTCCGCCCGCGCCGCCGGACCCACCGTGGCGCGGTTGTCCAGGGCAGCGGTGATCTGGGTGACCCAGTGGGCGGGCAGGTCCGGTTCGGCGAGGTACCCGTCGATCCCATCGTGGATGATGTAGGGGATCCCGCCCGCGTTCGCGCCGATCACCGGCACCCCGGAGGCCATGGACTCGAGAGCAACGAGACCCAACGTCTCCGTGGTGGAGGGGAAGACAAAGGCATCCGCACTGGCGAACGCGCACGCCAACTCCTCACCGCTCTTGTACCCGGTGAACGTAGTCCACGCCGGGTCAAGCAACTGCTCGAGCTCCTCCCGGAACGGCCCGGAGCCAACGACCGCAAGGCGTGCGGTGGGCAGTTTCTCACGCAGAGCAGGCATGATCTCAGTGAGCAGCGCGAGGTTCTTCTCCTTTGACACCCGCCCAATGTAGATGAGGCACGGGTCCTCCGGGTGGCCGCCAGTGAGTTCCTCCCGCATGGCGGCGGTGGCCCGATCGGGCCGGTACATCTGCGTGTCCACCGCCTTCGGCCACACGTGCACATTGCGCAGGCCCACGGCTTCGGCTTTCGCAGCCATCTGCCCGGAGGTGACAAGGTTCACCGCCGCCCGGTTGTGGAAGTAGCGGATGAGGTGTTGGACCGGGGTGGCAACCGTCCGTAACCCGAGTGTGCGCATGTAGTCGGCCACATTGGTGTGGAAACTCGCGAGCAACGGCAGATGGTTCGCGCGGGCGAAGAACACCCCGGCGGCCGCCAACCAGACGGGATTGACCGCGTGGACAATGTCGGGCTGAAACTCCTTCACCCGCTTTAACGCGGCTGGGGTCGCCCACCCGTATTTCAACTCCGGGTAGACGTGCAGTGCCGTCGATGGCACCGTCACCACCTCAAAGCCCTGGTACGAGTCGATGGAGGGGCGGGGGGCGACGATGATCACCTCGTGGCCGGCGGCCTTGAGCTGGTCCAGGGTGCGGGCGACACGGGTGACCACACCGTCGATCTTCGGGAGGAACACCTCCGTAAACAGGGCAATACGCATGATGGAAGCTGCCGCGACACCGCAGGGCTACAGCGTCGGCTCACCTGGATGCTGATGTCTCGTCCACAGGGCGCGGGCGGGAATCTTGCTGCGATCGACCCGTTCGGTGTACTTCGCCGCAGTCTCCTCGATCTCCTGCAACAGCCCCTCAGAGAGGGTCGTCGGTTTGAGGCCGAGGGCGAGGAGGTTATCGTTGGCCACAACCAGGTCATTCTCTGCGGACTCCTTGCGCGGGTTGGGCACGTTCTGCACCTCAGCCCCGGTGAGCTTGGACACGAGGGCGGCCAGGTCGCGCACCCGGTGTGTCTCAGTCATCTGGTTGAACACCTTGACCCGCTCGCTCTTCGACGGCGGGTTCTCCACCGCCAGCTGGATGCACACGGCCATATCCTGGATGTGAATGAAGGCGCGGGTCTGTCCACCGGTGCCATGAACGGTGAGCGGATAGCCAAGGGCGGCCTCAATGAGGAACCGATTGAGCACGGTGCCGTACTCGCCGTCGTAGTCGAACCGGTTGATGAGTCGCTCGTCGCGGTTGCACTGGTCGGTGTTGGTTCCCCAGATAATGCCCTGGTGGAGGTCGGTGATGCGCAATTCATCGTTCTTTGCGTAGTAGGCAAAGATCTGGTGGTCAAGTACCTTCGTCATGTGATAGATCGACCCCGGGTTCGGCGGGTAGACAATCTCCTGCTGAATCGGGCCTTCCGGCGTGTCCACGGTGACGGTGAGGTAGCCCTCCGGGATGGTCATCCCGGCGGTACCGTACCCATACACACCCATGGTGCCGAGGTGAACAATGTGGGTGTCGAGGTTATTCTCCACAATGGAGGCGAGGATGTTGTTCGTCGCGTTGATGTTGTTGTCCACCGTGTAGCGCTTGTGGGCGGAGTCAATCATCGAGTACGGGGCGGAGCGCTGTTCGGCGAAGTGGACGAGGGCGTCGGGGCGTTCAGTGGCGAGGAACCGGTTGAGCTGATCGTAGTCCTGGGCAACGTCGATGTTTTCGAAGCGGATTGTCTTCCCGCTCACCTCCGTCCACGCGGCGAGGCGCTCATCGATGCTGGTGATCGGGGTGAGGGAGGTGGCCCCCAGTTCATTTTCAATCGCCCGGCGCGAGAGGTTGTCCACGATGATGATCTCGTGGCCGAGGTCGGACAGGTGGAGGGAGGTTGGCCAGCCACAGAAGCCGTCGCCGCCGAAAATTACGATCTTCACGTCACGCGCTCTTTCGTCGTAGGTACATTGAGGCCCTAGCCTATCGGGTTGACCGCGTTTGTGTGGTATTTACCCCGCCGTCCTCCCACTCAATGGGGGGAGCTATGTGTACAGGGTACGGACAAAATGGCGGCGGCTCCAACACGCAAAAAAGACCCCGGCCGCAGCCGGGGCGGTGGTCGGACTGACAGGATTTGAACCTGCGACCCCTTGACCCCCAGTCAAGTGCGCTACCAAACTGCGCTACATCCCGACAACTAAACTAGCTATTTACTCTAGCATCTTTCTAAACATATTGCATCTAATATTTTGTGAGCAAGTTCATCTTTACTGAGTTCTGGAAGATCTGTAACTCCTTTATCAGTTATGATGCTTGCGGTGTTTTTATCGGCCCCAAAAACCTCTTTAGAGCCTCCAACCTTATTAGCAACTATCATATCTAAAAACTTGCTTACCCGTTTCTTTTGAGCATACTCTTTTACATGATCTGTCTCTGCAGCAAAACCTACCATATATTGACCCTTGTGCTTTTCACGTGCAAGTGTCGCAATAATATCTGGGTTTTCTACCAGTGAGAGATTAGACATATCATCTTTACCTTTTTTGAGTTTTTGCTTTGCTGTTTTTGCAGGACGCAGGTCGCTTACTGCTGCAGCTCCAATACAAATATCGGCATGATCAAAGTGGCTTAAGCACGCTTGAAGCATATCTAGACCACTTTCAACTGGCAATATAGTTAAATTTTCATGCTCAGGCATACTTACAGAAACAGGGCCTAATACTAAATCAACTCGAGCACCCCTTAAAAGTGCAGCTCGTGCAAGAGCTAAACCCATCTTTCCACTTGACCTATTACCTATAAAGCGAACTGGATCTATCTTTTCATAGGTAGGGCCTGCCGTAATTAAGATTGAAACACCTTCAAGATCTTTTGTAGCTGTAGTTATTATTTGAGATAAGAAATTATCAATGGTATTTACTATTTTTTCTACACTGGCAAGCTTACCTTTGCCAAGATAACCGCAAGCTAAATGACCAAACTCGCTCTCTATAACTTGAATGCCCCGTTCTTTTAACACTTCAATATTTTCTTGAGTTGCAGGATGTTCAAGCATATGCACATTCATTGCAGGAGCAATAAAGACTGGTGCGGTTGTTGCAAGTAAAATTGTGGATGCTAAATCATCGCCGAGACCACTACGCATCTTAGCTAATATATTTGCAGTTGCAGGCGCAACTACTACAAGATCTGCCCACTCTGCAAGGCTAATATGGGGAATTTCGTACTCAGAACTGCTAAACTCATCCACATGGACTTTGTTATGAGTAAGAGCTTCAAAACTAGCCTTACCAACAAACTCACTTGCATGCTTAGTCATAACTACTTTAACTTCATAGTCCAATTTAGAGAGTTTTGAGCATACGTCACACATCTTATATGCAGCTATGCCACCAGTAACTATAAGTAAGATATGTTTAGACATTTAGCTTCACTACTCCCCTTCAAAATATTTTAAAAAGTTAGTTTCACTCATATGTATACAAATATAATTAATGTTAAAAGCTTTTAGTTTATCGCAAGCCTGAGCCTTATGATAAATATATTCTGCAATATGTTCTGCGCTTGCAGAATGCTCTTTAAAGTAGTTTATTTCACTAATATTGCTATTATTAAATTCTTGTAAGAAATCTTGTAATATATCTTTAAGTATTCGAGTATCAATTAATTTTGATTCAAGTTCATCATGCAATCGCTTAGAAATACATAGTTCAACACGCCAGGTCATAGTATGTTGAGCATGTTTAGAAAACTTCATTGTTTCGCTTACACTGAGCTCGTAATTTCTAAGCACTTTTTTATTTTCTACCTTTAACTCATTACCTGTACTAAAAAGCTGCAATGAATCAAACTCAGGCTCAACGTTATAATTACCTGATAAGTCTTCAGTATCCATAGCAATATTAGCAAGCTCATCTGCACGCTTGTTAAAACTTCTTTTTACATGTGTGAGTAAAAAAGAATTAAAACCTTCAAGTAAAGATTGAGTTTCAATATATAAGGTTTTTAGTTCTGGTTTAGAAACCTTATACTCTCCCTTAAGTTGTTTAATAATAAGCTCTGAGTCAGCATATATTTCAAGCTCCGTAATATCTGACAGTGTATGAGCATTCTTTAAACCCCAAATTAATGCTTGGTACTCAGCCTGATTGTTGGTTTGAACACCGACATAAGCCGCACCATATAGTATTTCTTCGTTAGAAGAATTAACAATTGAAAAACCAAGACCAGAAGGACCTGGGTTACCTCTTGATCCCCCATCAGAATGAAGGATGTATTTTGCCATAATTACTCTTCATCCTCATATTCATCAAGCTTTTGTCTTACTAAGATTCTCGAACAACTTGGACACGTGCTTACTTCTTCTCCATTTTTAATTTTATAAAGCTGCCCATCATTATATTGGGCTCCACAAACTGAGCAGCCTCCATCTTGAAGAACTGCTACTGCAATACCATTTTTTCTCTCACGAACAAGCTCATAGTTTTCATATTCTTCATCACTTAAATGTTGGATTTCACTCTCGCGCTCTGATTGCAATCCCTCAAGCTCTTCTTTAACTAAAGTC
>JAXFPD010000013.1:0-59507 GCA_034179945.1 Corynebacterium sp.
ACGGTGCAGCACTCGGATGACACTGATGCTTCCGATAATGGTTTGACCCGTGACGAAATGTTCCCGAACCTCCCCGAGGATTGGTTCACAGATAATGGCGGTCCGCTCACCACGAAACTCGTCAACGCTAACGGCGACCTCGTGGACACGGTGACCGTGGACGGTAAAGGCACCTATACGATAGACCCGGATACCGGCAAGGTGACGTTCACGCCGATAGCGACGTTTGTGGGCAAGGCAGACCCGGTGACGATCGCCGTCGACGGGTTGAAGTATGCTTCCGGGAAATCTGTGCCGGTGCGCACCACCTACACACCGTTTGTCACCAAGGACGGCACGGTACTGCCCAACGCCAGCCACGTGGCGTCGGCCGTTGGCGAGCCGGATACGGTGACCCCCAGCTACACGGACAATGGATTCAACATCGATCCCACCTCCGCGGTGTTCCCGGATGGTTCCAAGACCAAACAGGTAGACGGTGAGGGCACCTGGACCATTAACCCGGACACCGGCGCGTTTACGTTCACCCCGGAACCAGGCTTCACCGGTTCCCCCACGCCGGTGTCCTATTCCGCGGTGGGCCGAGACACCGGCATGCGCGTCGACGGCGGCCAAGTCACCATCGCGTACCCGGATGCGTACACCAAGCCGGCCACCACCGTGGGGCCGCAGGGCCAGCCGCAGACATCTACCACCACCGGCGGGCAAAACGCTGGCCTCCAAGCCGAAGACATGTTCCCCACCGTGCCAACGGAATGGTTCGGAGCGAACGCTACCAAGCGCCGCGGTGATGGCTCTCCGCTGGTGCAGTTCTTCCTCAAAGACGCCGACGGAAATAACGTCACCGAGCTTGAGGTCACCGGCAAGAATCCCGATACCGGCCTCGATGAGGTTGCCGGCATCTACACCATTGACTCCATCACGGGCGCCGTAAAGTTCACCCCACGCCAGGAGTTCCTTGGCTCGGCGCCGGCGGCGGTCATCACCACCGATGGCCTGTCAACCGAATTGACCTCTGGGTACACCCCGTACCTCTTCCCGCCACGGGTGGAACTGCCCTCCGGCAACGAAACAGCTCCTGCCCTGGGTGTTCCGGTCGTCATCGGCGACGATGAGGATCTCATCTGGGCCGGCGGTTCCGGCTCCGCGGCGTTCATGGTGAACAAGGAATCCATCCAGTTGCTGCCGAACACGGACGGCTCCACCGTTTCCGATGACGGTAAGACCCTCACCGTTCCGGGGGAGGGCACCTGGTCCGTGACGCTGGTAGGGGATGCCCCGGCCCCGGGAGCTGAGGATACTCGGAGGGTGGAGTTCACCTTTACCCCGGAGAAGGGCTTTATCTCTGACCCCACCCCGCTGGATTACACCGCGAAGAACACCGATGGCGTGCAGTCAACCACCCCTGGCCAGATTGTGGCGTCCTACCCGTACGCCACCCCGGCCGATGCAGTGACCACCGCGCCCCAGGGGGTTACCCAGACCGCGGCGGACAATAATAGCCCCGATGACCAAGGCAAGACTATTGCGCAGATGTTCCCGAAGATCAGCCAGCTCCCGGCCGACTGGAACGTCACGTACAAGCTGCAAGACGGCGATGGCAACCCGGTTGATTCCGTGACGATTGACGGGCAAGGCACGTACTCCATCGATAATCAAGGGCTGGTGAGTTTTGTTCCGGAGGCCGGGTTTACCGGCACCGCCGATGGCGTCACCATCGTTCCGTTGGTGGATGGCGAGCAGCTTATCTCTGGCATCAACGGGTCCTTCATCCCGGCGTCCGCGAAGTACACCGCCGTGGTTACCGGATTTGGCACCCCGCCGGTTACCACCACCACCCGTCCCGTCGATTACCGCACGGTCATTGTCTCCGATGATTCCCTTACCGTCGGTGAGTCGGTCGTGGAAACGAAGGGTGAGTTAGGAGAGGAGACTCTGCAGGCAGATGGCACATGGACTCTGACCACGGCCGCAAAGGACCAGGTGATCCGGGTGGGTGCGAAGCCCGTGACCGGTTCGGACACGGTGGTGTGGACGGATCCCATTCCGTACGAGACTACCTACCGTGAGAATCCCGATCTGAAGCCTGGTGAGGTCAAGGAGGTCCAGGCAGGCGTGTTGGGTGAGACGACCAACACGGTGACCGTCACCTTCGATGCCCAGGGCAAACCGACGCAGTCGGCTCCGGTTTCCGAGGTGACCAAGCAGCCGGTGGAACGTATCCTGGAGTACGGCCCCGGTGCCGATGACCAGCGGACCATCGAGCGCGTGGACACTATTCCTTTCGAGACCGAATACGTGATAGATGACACGCTCAAGGAAGGCGAAACCAAGGTCGTTCAGGAAGGCCAGACCGGTTCCCGGACCGTGTCCACCACCGTGACCGTGGTTGACGGCAAGATTGTCGGTGAACCGGCTATCGATGAGAAGGTCATCAAGGAGCCGGTGAAGCGCATTGTTCGCATCGGTGTGTCCAAGACCATCGTCCCCACTCCGGAAGTCGAGGAAGTTCCCTTCGAGACCAAGGTGGTCTTTGACCCAACCATGGATCCGGGAACCCAGAAGGAGACCCAGCCCGGTAAACCTGGCGTGAGGGAGCTCATCGACGGCACGTGGGTGGTGACCACCCAGCCAAAGGATCGAGTTATCGCCGTGGGTTCCAAGGTGCTCACCGGTGAAGATGAGGTCAAATGGGTCGCCGAGATTCCGTTTGAGACGCAGGTGAGAGTCAACCCTGACCTTCAACCGGGCGAACACCGCGTGGTCCAGGAGGGAACCCCGGGCAAGGAGACCTTCTCCGTGAAGTTCACGCTTAACCCGGATGGCACGGTTTCCCGCGAGGAATCCTCCGCGCGGACTGTCGAACCGGTGACCAAGATCATCGAGGTGGGTCCGCAGACGTCCTATCCGTCTACCTTTGAAGACACCTCCACGATCCCGTTTAACACGGAGGTCATCTATGATGACACGCTCCTGGCTGGTGAGAGCGTGGTTGATCAAGAAGGCGTGGATGGTGAGCGCACCACGAGCTATGTCATTGATCTGGTGGATGGCAACATCGTGGTTGGTGAGCCCACCGTGACCGCGAAGGATCCGGTGAAGCGGATTATCCGCGTGGGCACCAAGCCGCCGGCGCCGGTGCCGTCTGATCCGGATAAGCCTGAACCGGGGCAGCAATCCTCCGGCAACTCAGTGATCGAGCGCTGCTTCGCCAACGGCTTTGCGCTCAACAGCCCGCTGATGTGGCTGCTGCCCATCGTGTTGTTTGCAGCCATTGGTTCCCCGTTGGCTGCCACGATGCAGCGCATTGTGGGGCAGGCCATCGGTGAGTTCAACAACACCGCTTTGGGCCGGCAGGCCTCCGAGGCGGACCGTCAACTGCGCCGCCAACTGGGCCTCGGCGGGTCCAATGATGATTGGACGCGCCGCTTCCAGCAGGCTTTTGCCGGCGACAACCAGCAGTTGGCCCGCCTCAACGCTGAGCTTGGCAAGCTTAACTCGCAGTATGGCGAGCAGATCCGTATCGGCGCAGCGATAGCGGCGGGCCTCGCTCTGACCGGTCTGCTTGCGACGCAGGCGTGCTCCGAGGAAGGCTTTGCCGGCTGGGGTATTCCGGCCTCCTCGTCTGAGGCGGACAAGGACGCCGCAGCCCAGGCCGGTGCCGAGACGTCGTCGCGGCTCGGCTCTTCATCGGCCAGCGAGCCAGGCGCACGGTGAGGCAGCCGCGCGGTGAGGCAAGCGCCGTGAGCTATCAGCCGTGACACCAGCGCCGCTGCGGACATCGCCGTGTCGGCGCACAGCACGGCGTGCGGAATAACGCGGGTCCGGGAGTGCATTTCCCGGGCCCGCGTTTCGTGCCTGCGTTTAGTCTCTAGGTAGTCTCTGTTGAGTCTCTGCCCTCGTCGGAACCCCCTTCCATGCGGTTCCACCACGTGGAAACGTTGAGGCCAAAACTATGGAATCCCCGCCGATGACCACGTCCGCGGGGGATTGCGCAGCCACGGCTGCCAGAATGGGAAAAACCACGGCCGGGATGAGGATCTTGCCGGCGATGGAGGACCATGCCACACCGGCCGTGCCCAAGGCGGCAAACGCTGCGCCAATGAGACCGCCAAACAAGGCGTGGGGGGATGATGACGGGATGCCGAGCAGCCAGGTCAACAGGTTCCACAAGATACCGAGGTAGTGGCCGATGACCCGGACGGTGGACTGCTTCATGGGTTAGGCCTCCTGTCCGTTCTGGTCCTGCGGGCTCGCGTCGCTGGCCGCCGCACTGTGCCGCTTGCCGACGCCGCTGGCCGCAAGCTTGGCCATGTCAACCTGTGTGGCGCCGATGCGGCTGCCACCCGCCGGGACGCCGAGTTGGCTGCCGGCTTCCTCGTCAACGCCGCCTGGGCGGACCAGAACTTAACCGGCCAAAACTGAACCAGCCAGAATGTAGGTGACCGCTTCCTTAAAGACCCCACGGAGATTGACTGATGACCCCGCTCGTTGGCGTGATTATGGGCTCAGATTCGGATTGGCCCACCGTGGAACCTGCCGCCCAGGTGCTCGGTCTGAAGTGCATCATCGCCTGCGCCGCCGGCGCCAAAAAGGCCGGCTTGCTCGCCGTGCGCATCCTTGGTGCCGAGAGGTATCACCCCTCTATGGGGGCATTATGATCTCTTTGTTCTGTAACCTGCCAGGGGGAACATAATACGTGTGAAATAACTTGGGTGCTGGTCTTGACCAGTCCAAAAACCCGGTTATAACCTGAGAGCAGAGTTTCCATTCGCAATGGCGCGGAGTCCGCAGAAGGGATTTCACCCGGCCGGCGAATTCGCGGAAGGCTACGCTGTGAACACGGTGAACGAACACCCCGTCTACCATCTCGCCTCTGGGGCCTATGACGCCGAGATTGCGTCTTTTTCAGGGGGCATCAAGGCGCTGAGTTTTCGCGGCGAACCCCTCGTAGAGACGTACCCCACCGGTGAGTTCCCGCCGCTATCTGCGGGCGTTGTCTTAGCCCCCTGGCCCAACCGCACCGAAGATGGCCGTTTTTCTTGGCGCGGAAAGGACTACCAGCTCGATATCAATGAACCAGAGCGCAGCAACGCCATCCATGGTTTTGCCCAAGACGCTCAATGGGAACTTCTCACCCGCCGCCCGGATGCGGTGACGCTCGGCCTCGATATCACCCCACGAAATGGATGGCCGTGGCCGCTTCGGATTGCAGCTTCATACGTTCTCAGCGCCCACGGCCTGCGCGTCCGCTTCCGCGCCACCACGTCATCTCCCGAGCCGGTGCCGTACGCCTTTGGCCTCCACACCTACCTCTCAGCTCGCGGCGCCGATGAGGCAGAATGCACCATCGCCGTGCCTGTCACGCATCATCACCCATTGGATGCCCGCAACCTGCCCACCGGAGAACAAGAACCCGCAGAGGTTTTTCTCCCAGGCATCACCCGCGGAGTTCAGCTGCGCGGGCGGCTGCTCGATGATTGTTTCAGCATCAATTCGGGGGTTGACGCCGCGGCGGCCGGTGTTGTCTTGGACAGCGATCGCCCAGATTCTCCGGGGGCCTGTGCCGCGGTGTACACGGGGGCGTCGGGCCGCGGCGTGCGCATGGACATGGGGCCTGGCCTTCGCTGGGTGCAGATGTTTACCCCGGATGAACGCCTCGGATGCCCGTATCCGGGGCGCGGCCGGGCACTCGCGGTGGAACCCATGAGCGCTCCGCCCAACGCCCTGCGCACCGGCATCGACCTCCGCACTCTCAGCTATGACCATCCCGTGACCTTTGAATTGGGATTGCGCGCAGTGTAAGCGCCACACCGCCCCGATGAGGCCACGAAACAATCGAATTCTTGACAACCGCAATCTCCAGAAAGGAGCCGAGACATGGATGCAACCGGCTTAAGGCTTGACGCAACGTTCGTGGATTACCTGCTCGTTGCTTTGTATTTCCTGTTTGTCTTGGGCATCGGATGGGCCGCCAAAGCGCGTGTGTCCTCCTCCATTGACTTCTTCCTCTCCGGCCGAGGCCTCCCCGCGTGGGTGACGGGCCTTGCCTTCATCTCCGCCAACCTCGGGGCCGTGGAGATCATCGGCATGTCCGCCAACGGCGTGCAGTACGGCTTTCAGACTATGCACTACTTTTGGATCGGCGCCGTCCCGGCCATGGTGTTCCTCGGCATTGTGATGATGCCGTTCTACTACGGCTCCAAGGTGCGTTCCGTGCCGGAGTTCATGCGCCGCCGCTTCGGCAACGGTGCCCACCTGGTCAATGCCCTTTCCTTTGCGCTGGCACAGTTGCTCATCGCGGGTGTGAACCTGTACCTGCTCGCCACCATCGTGGAGGCCCTGTTGGGCTGGCCGATGTGGGTGGCGTTGCTGCTCGCCGGCCTTATCGTCTTGAGCTATATCACCCTCGGCGGTCTGTCCGCGGCCATCTACAACGAGGTTTTGCAGTTCTTCGTCATCGTGGCGGCCCTGGCCCCGCTGACCATCATTGGCCTCAACCGGGTGGGCGGCTGGGCTGGCCTTAAATCCGCCGTGGCTGATCCCAGCCACTTCCATACCTGGCCGGCCACCCAGCTGTCCGGCTTTAGCAACCCCGTCTGGTCCGTCATTGGCATCACCCTGGGCCTGGGATTTGTGCTCTCCTTTGGCTACTGGACCACCAACTTCGTGGAGGTTCAGCGAGCCATGGCGTCCGAGTCCATCTCCGCCGCCCGCAAGACCCCCATCATCGGCGCCTTCCCCAAGATGTTCATCCCGTTCCTCGTGGTGGTCCCCGGCATGGTGGCATCCGTGTTGGTCGGTGACCTCATCGAAGGAACCGCGAAACCCAATGACGCCATCTTGTTGCTCATGCGTGACCTGCTTCCCAACGGTTTGCTGGGCGTTGCCATCGCTGGCCTGCTTGCCTCATTTATGGCCGGCATGGCGGCGAACATCTCCGCCTTCAACACCGTCATGTCTTATGACATCTGGCAGACGTACGTGGTCAAGGACCGCTCGGATGATTACTACCTGCGCGTGGGGCGTGTTACCACCGTGATGGCTACCGGCATTGCCATCTTCACCGCCTTGCTCGCTCAGAACTTCGGCAACGTCATGGATTATCTTCAGACGCTGTTTGGTTTCTTCAACGCGCCGCTGTTTGCCACCTTCATTTTGGGCATGTTCTGGAAGCGCATGACCCCGCACGCCGGCTGGGCTGGCCTCATCGCGGGCACCGGCTCCGCGGTGGCCTATTGGTACGTCGCGACGTTTACCGAAACGTCCGCCGCGGTGTTCAATCTTCCCGGCCAGGGCACCGCGTTTGTGGCCGCCGGTGTGGCCTTTGTGGTGGACATTGTGGTTTCCGTTGCCGTGTCCATGGTCACCACGCCAAAGCCGGACGAGGAGCTCGTGGGCTTTGTGTCCTCGGTGACCCCGAAGAATCACTTTGAAGACGTCACCGAGAAGTCTCTTCCGTGGTATCAGCAAACCGTCCCGCTGGGCATCCTCTGTCTTGTCCTCGCCGTGGGGCTCAACGTCATCTTTGCGTAAAGGAGTTGGAGAATCACTATGTCTACGCAGAAAACCCCTGCCGAGCCCTCCGTGGTCACTGAGCAGCAGCATGCCGGCGCCTTCGACCTGCGCAACGTCATCGGTGCGTTGATTGGCCTCTACGGCATCATCCTGATTATTTGCTATTTTGCCCTAGACCCCGGCATTAACCCGGACACCGGATTGCCCAAGGAATCCGTGGATAACCTGGTATCTGGCGTTGCCATGCTGGCTGTGGCGGTGATCTTCATGGTGTGGGCCAAATTCCGTCCCATCATCGTGGCAGACAAGGCGGTTGAGTAAATGTACCTCGCCGTTACCCGCGCCGCGCTGGCCGACGGCCGTGAAATAATCTACTTCGATGATCGACCCCATGCGGAAGGGGAGCGGGTGTTAGAAGACCCCCGCGAGCTACCCCATGTGGTTCCGGCCTCCGAGATGCGCCGTGACCCATTGACCGGTGATTGGGTGGCTTTTGCCGCGCACCGCATGAATCGCACGTTCATGCCGCCGGCCAATGAGAACCCTTTGGCGCCGTCTCATCCGGGCCAGTTGCCCACCGAGATTCCCTCACCCGCTTATGACGTGGTGGTTTTTGAAAATCGTTTTCCCTCCTTTGCCATGGGCATCGAGGTGGGTGAGGACTATGAGACAGATGTTGACGGCATGGGCTTAGTGCCCCGCCGCCCGGCGAAGGCCCGCTGTGAGGTGGTGTGTTTCACCGAGGACCCCACCAAGAGCTTCCGTGATTTGTCGGTGGAGCGCATCCGCACCGTCATTGAAGCGTGGGCGCACCGCACCGCGGAATTGTCCGCCATTGATGAGGTGCAACAGGTCTTCCCGTTTGAAAATCGCGGAGCTGAAATCGGCGTCACCCTCCAGCACCCGCACGGCCAGATCTATTCATACCCGTTCCTCTCCCCGCGCCTGCGAGCCATGGTTCAACAGTCTCGGGATTATGACGGTGATCTGTTTGCGGACCTGCTCGCCGCGGAGAAGCAGGCGGGCACCCGCATTGTTGAGGAGACCGAGCATTTCACGGCGTTCGTGCCGGCGGCGGCCAAGTGGCCGCTAGAGGTGATGGTCATGCCAAACGAGTATGCGGCCGATTTCACCGAGTTGGGTGAGGAGCAACGAGACGATCTGGCCCGGCTGCTCAAACGGCTCTACACCGCCGTGGACGCCTTCTTTGAGGGCGTGGAAAAGACCCCGTACATCGCCGGCTGGAACCTCGCCCCCGTGGATCCGGAGCTCAAAGGCCTTGTGCGCATGCACTTACAACTGTTTAGTCTCATGCGCAGTCCGAACCGCATGAAGTACCTGGCGGGTTCTGAATCCTCCCAGGGGGTATGGATCAATGACACCACCCCGGAGCGGATCGCCGCGCGTTTCAAGGAGGTCTGGCCCCATGCTTAAGTGGCTTTCGGCGCGCCCGGATTCTGCGCTTGCCGACGCCGCCTCGGCGCTGTTTTTCACCCGTTTTGGTGCCGAGCCGGTGGGTGTGTGGGCAGCCCCCGGGCGCGTCAACCTCATCGGTGAGCATATTGATTACGCCGGTGGCATTTCCCTGCCTTTCGCGCTGCGGCACAACACCGCCGTGGCCGCGGCCCCGCGCAGCGATGGAATGCTCCGCATCGCCTCGGATTATCAGGGCACGGTGATGGAGACGGAGATTCCTCTGGCGAGCGTGCGGCCGGGCTACCCTGCGGATTGGTCCGGGTATGTGGCCGGCACGGTGTGGGCAGGGCTGGAATCCGGCGCCATCCCGCGATGCGAGGGCTTGGATCTTGCCATCGTGTCCGATGTGCCCGTGGGCTCCGGTTTGTCATCCTCGGCGGCGCTGGAATGCTCCGTGGCCGAGGCCGCCTTTGAGTTGGCTACCGGCGCGGTCCCCACTTCGCCGCAGCGTTCACGCCTGGTTCAGGCGGCCATCCGTGCGGAAAACGAGGTGGTGGGCGCTTCGACCGGTGGCCTGGACCAAAACGCCTCCATCTTCGGCGCGGAAGGCACCGCCTTATACCTGGATTTCGCAACGGGTGAGATGCGGCACGTTCCGTTTAACATTGGCGAAAAACACATGGTGTTGCTTATCGCCGATACGAATGCCAAGCACAACCTCGCGGACGGTCAGTATGCCTCACGGCGTGGGGTGATCGATGCCTTTACGGAGGCAATGGCACAGCGTTCCGACGCCCCCATTCACACCATCCGGGACATCCCCGATGCCGTGGCCAAGGCCGCGCAGTGGGCGGAGGAGACGGGCCAAGACGTGGATCTGGTCACCCGCCGCGTGCGCCACGTGGTGGAAGAGACCCAGCGCACCGCCGATGCCGCCGCAGCGCTGGAGGCCGGGGATTTTGAGAGATTCGCCGAGTACATGCGGGACTCCCATGTGTCCCTGCGGGACCTGTATGAGGTCACTGTGCCGGAGTTGGACTCCGCGTTCGAGGCCGCCGGTCAGCTGGGCGTGCGGATGACGGGTGGAGGTTTTGGTGGCTCGGTCATTGCGCTCATTGACGCCGATGAGGTGGAGTTTACCGCCGAGGCAATCGCCCGGGCGGCCGCCTCGCGAGGCTTCCCGGAGCCCACGTTCATCGTGGCCAGCCCCGGTGCTGGGGCCCGCCGTCTCCGCTAGCCGCCTTGAGGACCCGCTGGCCGACGCGCCGTGCGCTGTACCGCCGGCACACGGTGGCCTCTAGACGGTGGGAAGATCAGCGGAGCCGTGAGGATACGAGGCCTGGGCACCGGGGAACTGGCACCCACGCGGGCGGCAAAGCGGGCGGCGTGGGGATCGGCTCAAGCCCCTCGTCCGTGGCCAGCAACGCGCCCGCGCCGCCAAGCGTCTCACCGGGCAGCGGGTGGCGCTTCACGTGTGCTATGAGGTCTGCGTTGATGGAACCAACAATTGTCATGCCCATGGAGGACTCCTTGAAGTGAGGCGAGATTCAGCAAACTTTGGTGAGTTTTCAGCGCGGTTGCGGTGCCTGGGAGGTAGACGCGCGGTCAAGTCCGGGGTAGTGGTGTCAATCCTTTCGGGGGATGGTGGGTTAGGCGGCTAGTTCATTGGGGGCTCCTCGTGGGCTTTTTGTGTGCACGGTAACTGCACGAACGGGGGGTAGCAGGGGTGGTGGCAGAAAAATGCACGTTTTGTCGGGTTTGATGCACAAAATGTGGTAACTGAGGATTTCTACACCTTTCGAGGGGCGCTCTCATTCGCGTTTTCCCAGCATGGACCCCACAACGCAGAAGTGCGTTCAAAAGTTACCAAAAAGATACCTGAGAAAATGTCGGAACACTGCAAAATGTGAGGTTAAAAGGGATTTTTATTTGCCATCGTGGGGGTCAATACTACAATGAACTGTGGAAGTAACTAGGAATTCGACGTTGGGAGATGTCTCATGAATTCATTGAAGAAAATCGCGGCTGCATGCGCGGCAGCCGCCCTTATCGCGTTAGGTGGCGCAGGAGCCCCCATCGCAGATGCGCAAACCATGCCGGCCGCCCCAGATGGCGGCTACACACTGACCATCCATAAGTACACGGGTGATCCAAGTAGCACGATTGCCCATAACGGTACGGATGTGTCTGCGGATGTCACCAATACCAAGGCCCCGGGCATCAAGTTCGATATTTATCCGATTTACCCACAGGGTGAAACAGATGCCATTGACCTGACCGATCAGGCCAGCTGGGTGGCGTTGGAAGGAGCGACGGGCGCGAGCCTGTGGCCCACCGATAACAACACCAAGTTGGATCGTGGTGACAAGCTCGAGACAATCACGACAGGCGCGGAGGGTGCTACCCTCGGTGTCGCAACAACGACATCCACCACCGCAACAGCCTTCCTGGTCGTTGAGCCGGAGGGCCAGTCTGTGGATGGTTCCGCTGTTGTTCCGGCGGCCCCGTTCCTGGTCACCTTGCCGATGACGAATGCGGAGGGGGACGGCTGGTTGACGAACGTCCACGTGTTCCCGAAGAACCAGACAGTGACAGCCCCGGTGAAGACGATCACGGATGTGCCGACTCACTCGGGTGACACCATCACCTATCAGATCACGTTCACCGTTCCCGCTAGTGCGGAATCGTTTACTATCACGGAAAAGATGCCGCCGTTTGTTACTGTGACCGGGACGGATGCAGATGCTATCACCATCAAGGTTGGCGATACCGATGTGGAGTCCCTGTTCGCCTTTGGTGATAATCACACCCTCGGTACTGGTGCCACCGCCCAGCAGGTGTTCACACTGAAGGCGGCGAACACGGCGACAGCTACAGGTGCGACACCAGCTCTCGACATTAAGGGCAAGGTGCTGACTGTGACGATCACCGGTAAGGTGGCCGATTCGCTCACCGGCACCCCGGATTTTCAGAACACAGCCTGGGTCACCCCGGGTCTGCCGACCAGTTCTGATACGTGGGATCCGGAGGACCCGGGTGACAACCCGCCTGGTACCCCGAACACCCCGGATCAAAACGACTTTGTCATGGGTAAGGCCACGTTGACCAAGACCGGTGCGAACGATGCTGCCCTGTCGGGTGCTGAGTTCCAGCTGCGCCGCTGCGATGCTGACGGTGCAGTGGTGACCTCGGTGGATCCGATTGCAGTGCCCAACCTGGCCACTCCTGACGCCACCGACACCACCACGACGCTGACCACCGGCACTGACGGCACAGTCGTCTTTGACTCCTTCCTGCTGAAATCCACCACTGGTGGCACCACCACGGATGCATGGACCGGTAAGGGCACCCAGTTCTGCTTCGTTGAGACGAAGGCTCCGACAGGCTACGCCCTGGCACCAGCTCCGATCGTGGTCAACCTGGACTACACCAATGTGACCACCGGTCTTGTCACCGGCGAGGCGGAAAGCCGCAACGGTAACACCAGCTCCATCCTCGGCAACCTCCCCCTTACCGGTGGGATGGGTATTTGGCTCCTCCTCGGTGCAGGTGCGGCCATCGTGTTGGTTGGTCTGCTGGTGAGCCGTCGCAAGCAGCAGGCGTAAGGGCCTGTAGCAACAACAATTTCTCACGATGGCTAGGAGGTGACGACCATGCAGAAGCGCGTCCACAGCAGCAGCGCAATCGCTGTGGCAGCAATTCCACTCGTGGCCGTTGGCCTCCTCCCAACGTCGATAAGTCAGGTGCAGGCGGCTGAGCTGACCATTCAGCTCGACGGGACGAATCCGTACTCGGATACGACCACGCCTGCACCTGTCAACGGTGTGGCGGTGCACGTGCAGGCCGGTGCGCGCGAATATACCGGCACCACAACAGACGGGAAAGTGCACTTCACCGACGTCCCCGCAGGCGACGTCACCCTCACCTTCCCCAACGCCCCCGGCTACGTTACCGGCACCTTTGCGCTGACCGAACCGGGGCTGGTGGTCTACCCCAAGTGGGCCCCACAGCCGGCAACCACCCCCACAACCCCACCACCAGCATCACGGCTCACCCCGGGCCAAGCTGCAGCCATTGGCACGGTGGTCACAGTGATGGCCAGCATCCTCGGCGCCGGCGTTGTCACCGGCCTTGCCGATGCCGGCATCATCCCCGCCGGTGCTGGACTACTGGCGCTGCTCAGCGGCGCCGGATTGGGTGGCCTCGCCAACAGCCCGCTTGGCGATGCCACCCCACCCCCGCCTGCGGCAACGTCGCTCGCACCGCAACCACAACCAGCCACCGGGCGCCTGCCCGACCTGGCCCAGCGGGTGCCGCAAACCCTGCGCGAACTCCCGCTCACCGGCGCGGATATCACACTTATCCTGCTTGCCGGTGGAACTCTCACCCTCATTGGACTGTTCTTGATCGCTGGAAGGAGGCGCCGTCATGACAACCAGTAACACCACACAGGTGACCCGATTCTCACGCACACTCCTCGCCCGCTTCGCCCGCATCCTCGCCGTGCTCGCCCTCGTCGCCGTGGTGCTCGGGGTGCCGGTGAGCCCGTGGAATCCTGCCTCCTCCCCAACAGCGAGCGCCCAGACCACCGGGCCGACGTATCAGCCGGCGACGACGAACACATGCCAGGCGCAGCAGGGGTTGGCGATCCTGGTGGATTTGGGTTTCGGTGATACACCATCGAGTTTGGCGCATATCCACGGTACCCTGCTGAGACGGGAATTGCTCGATCTTATCGCTGCGTATCAGAACACCGGCGGCTTTGTTTCTATTTACACCTACGATGCGCAATCTCCCTCGGTTTTTACTGACCCTGCGGCACAGAGAGATCCCGAAAATGCTTGGGAAGAACCGACATCATTCACTAAGAAGAGCATTGCCGAAGCAACGGCTATCGTCAGTAGCAACTACCCTAATACTGGCGATTCCAAACGTTTGGGAGTCAAGCAGTACCGTAACTGGGATGCTGCGATGCAGAATGTCATAGAAGATCAACGGCAAGGGATCGTCTACAGTGATGTCATCAATCTCAGTACATTTGGGCCCTCTGAGAACAACGGTGATATCCGTAATGCCTCTACGGATAACCGCCCGTACACTCGAATTGAAGATCTAAATGCCTATATGGCTGACAAAGCGGTCGTTGAATCGTATGGGGCGACGGTCAGAACTATCGGGTTTGGTGACTGGTACAACCTCAACACAGGAATCCAGTGGAGAACCGGAGATGGTACTCAGGTTGCCTCATCTTCACAGACAGCGGGGCTTCCGACTTCGGCCAAAGATTTACGGGTTTACACCAGTACCGCTAACGCGGGACAGTTTAGACCGTTAGAGCTCGTCTTTGTTGATCTAATCGCGGATGGTTATCAGGACGGTAGGTTTGGATTCCACCCAGTATCTTGCTTTACCGGTGTTGTGACAACAAGTACAGGTTCAGATAGTTGGGCGAAGTCCACTGATTCCCGGACGATGGATTTTACAACTACAAACGGTGGGGTGCACACGTTAGAAACCGATAAGTCGGGATTCTTTTCCACGGCTCTTGGAATCAACGGTGTCGCCGTCAGTGCCACGAATCCTCTCGCCCTTGATGCAAAAGTGACATCGTTGCCCGCGGAAGGTGCATACTACCTCGATGATGCGGTGTGCTATCAGAACACGGGAACGGCAGCGGCGCCAAGCTGGAATCTGTTGAGCGGCATCACCGTTGAGCTGGTTGATGGGCAGCCGCGTGTCAGTGGGACTCTAACGTCCAGCGGTGACGTCAACTGTGAGTTCCGGATGAACACGAAGAACACGTTGACGCTCAAGAAAGTGTTCCTCGTAGAGACAGAGGTTATCCGTAACGAGTTAACGAAAACGGGGTCGGGTTACAACCAATTTACATTCAGCTACGTGTGCACACTGCCCACAGGTGATCCGAACTGGGATGTTGCCCCGTTTAGCGGTGGGAAAGTATCCGGGAACACGACGGCAACACCGATTGCAGGTACCGATGCCAATGGTGGAACCATCGCCGGTTCCACCTTGCCGGTCAGTGTGACAGTGGGTGGAGAAACACCCATCGCTGTACCCGTCGGTTCAACCTGCACGATCACTGAGAATGCGACTACCTTACCGGATTCGACCAGGACCAACCTCGACGGCGGTGACATCTTCCATGCGGAAACCACGTGGGTGGAAACCGGTGTGGGGACGGACACAGAGGACGCTACTGCACGGTCAGTGACCTTCACGGTGGGTGCTACCGATACCAACCAGACCACGGTCACCGCGACCAATAAATACGCCACGTATGTGGCCAACTACGAGGTTGGCTTCAAATGGGGTACGACCACCGGAATCCCCACATCGGCCCTGCCATCGACCATCTGGTTGAAGCCAACGTGTCGGTACATTTTGGATCCAACTGACCTGCCCGAGGTGGACTCAAACCCGGCGCAGCTGCCCGTGTATTCGGGTACTGGTACGGACGGCATTCCCTCTATTGAGGTACCCACCAATGCGTCGAGTGTTGAGCTGAACGCCATCCTCACAGAGGCGATGGAGAGTATGCCCACCGGTGTGCAGTGCGCCTTCGGCCTTGATCCCACCCACACCTCACTGCCGGCCTACCTGGAAGGTGCCGGCATGCAGTGGTACTCACAGGCGTGTGTGAAGCAGGAAGACGGATCGTATGCAGGTGCCCCGACAGACAGCATCGTCCACTGCGGCACCGATGACATGTACCTGTTTAAGGCCGGTTCTTACCGGGTCACCGGTACCTTGGATGTGCACCGCAAGACCGTCGACATGACCATCAGCCACACCGTCACCGGTGACTCGGCCACTGAACTGAACATCACGCCTGGGACGGCAACGCTGCGGTGTGTGGATAGCACTGACCCGAGCGTCGAGACGCTCAATCAGCAGCTCACCTTCAACCAGGTTACCTATGAGCAGGTCACCGATCCCGATCATCCGGAGGCACTGCCCACCCGCGGCGATCCCATTCCGCAGACTATCCATGTGGCAGTGCCGTTGGGGTCCTCCTGCACCATCACCGGCTCAACCACCCGTGCAAACCGAGTGATCACTGGCGCTATGGCCACCGGGGAGACCACCACGTTTACGGTTCCTACAACCCAGACCACTGCGATGACGAAGGAGATAGCCTCCACGATCAACCGGACTCTGGTGGATCTCCAGATCAATGTGGTACATGACTTTATCGCGATGACCCCGTCGCCGACGAATGATCAAAAGGCCACGGTGCGAAGTGCACCAGTCACCGTGTCCGGTACGTGCATTGTGACTGGCGACGAGGAGAACCCGGTGTCCTTCACCAGGACGGGGGTGCGTGAAGGAACTCCGTTAACGGTTCAGGTGCCGTATGGGGCGACGTGTACCGGGTTTACGGTTCAAGCTGATGCTGCTGTCCTCACCCCATTGGGCATGCGTCAGATTGGTGCCGATGGAAACAGCGGTAAACAGGTTGTCATTGGGGATAATAGTAACTCGGTGCAGCTGACTGCGAAGTATGAATCCAGTCTCAACCAGCAGCCGCTGACGGTTGGTTTTTCATGGACGTACCCCGATCCGGCCAAAATCCCGGACGCCGCAGAGGCCGACCTGTTGGGGCCCATTTCGAGTCAGCAGGTCTACGTCGCCTATACCTGCGTCCTGCCTGATGGGAGGACACTCCAGAATACCTCTACAGCGAACCGGCTGGGCCAACTCGTGGTCAATAGCGCAGACAACTATGCGACGATGGAGATTCCAGATGTCGCCGAAGGCGCAAACTGCACACTGCTGCTTGATCGTCCGATAACCGCCACCCGCGCTTTTTCGATGTATGCCTCATACCAGCGTTTGGGTATCGATTCAGCGATGACCTATAACTCCAATTCAGCCCAGGGCGCATACGTTGTCAACCTTGGTAACAAGAACAACTTTGACTCTGAATTTACGTACACCAACATTCAGATGGAATCCCTGCCGGAGGGGGTATCCCCGGTGGTCAATATCAACCTGGACATGCGAGAGGCTACTCAGCAGATCGCCCTTGATAAGGAGTGGAATGTCCAGTCGCCAGCCGGTGTTACCCTGGATGACACAGTATTGGGGGCGGTGATTAAACCCGATGCGACACGAGTTGCCTACGACATCCGCTGCGAGCGGAGCACGGATACCACCACCCCGTACGTTACAACGAAGCGTGTCAAAGGGTTGTCATCAAATAGACTGTCAGCCTCCATGCCCGTGGGATCAACGTGCACCGTCACAGAGGCACCCCTCACCGATGAGGATTCCGCACCGACGGTTGCCACACGCCTAGAATCGGTCACAACCGCCTATCAGAACACGCAGCCCTACGCAACGACCCCAGTGGTAACTGCTGGTAACAGCTTCACCCTTGAGGCCGATGACCCGTTTGTTGCGAGTACGCCAGACCCAAATGATTATTCCAATCACTCCGTCAGAGTGACCACCACCAACACAGTGGTGCCCAAGGTGGAGGACTTCTCTGTGAAGAAGAAGGTCGACGGTGACGGCGTGGGAACCGTGGCAGGGGCGCGCATCTTCCCCATCCACTATCGGTGCACCCTCAATGGCACCGAGATTGCCGCAGGGCAATTTGATCTGGGTCGGTTCGATCACATTGCCGATCCAACCACTCACGCGATCTTGGACAATGCCGCTATCCTCCGCAACCTGCCGCTGGGCACCCAATGTGCCGTGTGGGAGACGAGCGCAGAATCTGCAGACCCGCACACCGCCGATACTGATGGAAACCTCGGCGGTGACCCGAACTATTCAGTGTGGAGCACCCACTTCACATCGAGTGACACGATCGACGGGTACGGCGATGAGACGGACTGCTCCGTCGGCGGTAAGTGCGTCAATGATCCCAATCAAACCCACGGTGCCATTTACTACATTGATGACAAAACCGGTGATAACTCCTTGGTCGTGTGGAACACCTACATCTACAAGCAGGTGTACCTGCGGGTGGAGAAGGTTCTGCCCGGTGATGAGCAGATCAACACCGATAAGGTATTCAAGGTTAACTACACCTGTAAGCTGCCAGATTTTCTGCCTGACAGTGAATTCCTGGAGACAGCTAAGACGGGCACTATTGAAGTGAGCGCGGACGGTACGGGTATGGCCATGGATGCCACGGATGAGGCCAATCCGAAGCCGCGTGGCATCCCCATCAACTATGAGTGCACCTTCACAGAAGTCGATCCACTGACCAACAAGGACAACGCCAGTTTGGCACCCTATGGTGTCAGTGTTGATGTTGGCTGGTCGTATGAGTCCGCGCCGGGTGTGGATGGTGCAGCGGCAATTGAGTTGACCGATGTAACTGCTGAAGATGCGCCCATTGACAACGTGTCAGTGAAGTTCCAGATCGCCGATGAGCTTGGAACCACTGACCCGGACACGATGGGCACCCAAACCCTGACCCTCACCAATACCTACACCCGCACGTATGGCACGGTGAAGGCGACGGTGGAAGCCGGTGGCAATGCCATCGATTACATGAATCCGACGAATGCGGATGATCCCGCGAGCCCCTCGATTCCGATCAGCTACGCGTGCGTGGACGATAAGGCAGTCTCAGATCAGATGTGGAACGGCACCATTGACGTGGTGCCAGTCGCCGGTGCCGATGGTGGCACCCGCACCGCCACGGTGGATCTGACCAATACGGTTCCCACCACCGCGACGTGTACGTTTACGCAGGGTGATTACCGGACACCGCTGGTGCCGCAGGGCGCTGACTTCGTGGTCACCACGGCCAATCCCGATGCGGCTGACGGTCCGGACATGTCCGGTGTCACCGCCGACAACTCTGGCGTGTTCACCGTGAAGTTCACCGACACCTACACCCAGCCGATGACACGGTTCGCCGTATCCAAGGAAGTGGCTGGGCGCACCAGCGAAGTGCCTGATGGCGCAGTCTTCCGCTTCATACCCACCTGTACCATCGCGAATACATTTGCCGAGCAGGCCAGCTTCGACGGATGGAACGATGTCACAGCTGACGGCACCATCGCCACCGATAACGCATCCGACGGGTTTGCCCTGACCAACGGCGGATCGGTGAGCTGGGAGCTGCCGACCGGCTCGTCGTGTAGCTTCACTGAGGCCGATCCACGCACCGATAACGCCACCATCGCCGCAAACACGGTGGATGGCCAGCCGCTGCTGAACTGGGACACCAACGCCTACACCATGCAGCCGGCAGTGAAAACCACCGTCACCGATGCCACGGGCACCCGCGACACTCTTACCCCGTTCGATTTCGGGACTGCTGCGGATCTTGGTACTGGGACTGCAGGCCCAGTCGTCACAATGCCCGCGCTCACTGCCGGGACCACCGGCTCCCACAGCATCACCGTGGTCAACACCCTCTACCGCACGGCGGTGCCCGTGAGAATTGTGAAGGTGGATACTAACGGCTCCACATGGCTGGGCTCACTGTTCTCCATCTTCCACATTGACCCCACCACCGGTGACCGTATCGAGGGCACCGCTGACGAGTTCATCACGGACAATATGGATAACGCTGATGCATACCAGGCGTACCTGAAGCCAGGTACGTACTCCCTGCTCGAACTCCAGGCGCCGGCTGCGGATACCACCCATGCCACCGGTGGTGTGCTGCTGCCCGGCGCGTGGGAATTCACCGTCGCTGCCAAACAGGTTGATGCTACCTCCACTGACCCGGATGCCCCGGTCACCGGCAGCCTCGACACCGGCGACCTCATGATTACCCTGGCCCCGCGGACGGAAAACTCCGGCCTCATCACAACGGATGAAAATGACGCCGACGGTACATGGACGATCCAGGTCGCCAACACCGCCCAAGGCACCCTGCCGTATGCCGGGTCCATTGGGATTTGGTGGCTGCTCGGCGGCGGGTTGGTCATCATCATGAGTGGGCTGTGGTTCGGGATGAGCGGACGCGGTGTGCGTCGACAAGCAATTGCCGTAGCAGCTACCGTTGCACCCAAGCATCGCACGTGCGGGAGGCACCGCAAATGACCCTCGTCATGGAACGGCCCACACCCGGTAGACACCGCGCCGCCGACGAGCCGAAAGAGCGCAGACGCCGCAACTGGCTCGCACCACTGCTCGTGCTCATCGGGATTGTGGTGATGGCGTACCCGGTGGTGGGAACCTACTTCCACAACGTGCAACAGGTGGAGGTGGCCGAAAACTACCGGGCCACCACCTCCACAGGAGTGGACTACGGGCCGATTATTGAGGCCGCCCGCCACTACAACGAGACCTCCACCGGCGGGCCCATCCTCGACCCGTGGCTCGCGCGCGTGAGCAAAGACAACGCCCCCTACCAAGACTATCTCTCACAGCTCGCACCGAACGGGCCCGGCAAACCCATGTCCGTGCTCGCAATCCCCTCCATCAACTCCACACTGCCCATCTACCACGGCACCGACCCCGACACCCTCACCCACGGGGTTGGACACCTCTACGGGTCCGCACTGCCCATCGGCACAGTGGGCTCACGCACCATCCTCACCGGGCACACTGGAATGACCAACGCCACCCTCTTTGACAACCTTGTGGACGTTAAAACCGGGGACCGGATGTACATGGCGACGTTCGGGCTCAACCTGGCTTACGAGGTAGACGACATCCAGATCGTGCTGCCCGATGAAATCAACACCGTTCAACCCATCGCCGGGGAAGACCTGCTCACGCTGGTCACCTGCACCCCGTACGGGATCAACTCGCACCGGCTCATCGTCACCGGACACCGGATAGAGGTGCCCGTGGAGGAGCAGCAGGAGGCGTTCCAGACGGTGACGCTGTGGCAATGGTGGATGTGGATTGCCGTGGGCGTGGCCGCGTTCGCCATCCTCGTGCTGCTGCTCGGGTGGTTGGCGGCTCTATTGCGGCGGCGCCGCCGCGATGATGATTCCGCTGATCCTTTGTCCGGCTCCCCTGCCCTTTAGTCCCGCCCGCCCCGCGCGGCAGCAGTAAATCTCATACAGTGAGACGGTCTGTTGGAAAAGCAGTGAAATGAGACCCGAAAAACACGGAAAAAGCAGTGAAACAAAGCCCTGAAACCGTTGGAAAAGCAGTGAACTAGCTGGTTGTAAAAGGTTTCCTAGAGGGTGGAACCCTGTCGATTTATCCCATGTGGTAGGTTTACCTGCATGAGTAATGTAGCTGTTGTGGGCGCCACCGGTCAGGTTGGCCGCGTCATGCGCCAGATTTTGGCCGAGCGCAGCTTCCCGGTCGATACCATCCGCTTCTTCGCCACCGCGCGGTCAGCGGGGACCACACTGCCGTGGAACGGGGAGGACATTGTTGTTGAAGACCTCGCCCAGCAGAGCGTCGACACGCTCAAAGGCATCGACATTGCGCTGTTCTCCGCAGGTGGGGGCACCTCCAAGCAGTGGGCGCCCGTGTTCGCAGAAGCCGGCGCCACCGTCGTGGATAACTCCTCCGCGTGGCGCAAGGATCCCGACGTGCCGCTCATCGTCAGCGAGGTCAACGGCGAAGACGTGGCGAAGGTGACCAAGGGCATCATCGCCAACCCGAACTGCACCACCATGGCTGCCATGCCGTCGCTGAAGGTGCTTCACGATGAAGCCACCCTCGTCGCCCTGCAAGCATCCTCCTATCAGGCGGTGTCCGGTTCCGGTGTCGCCGGTGTTTCCGCTTTGACCGAGCAGACCGCGGCCATTGGTGATCGCGCCCCCGAGCTTGCGCACGATGGCGCTGTGGCCAGTGGCATCGTCGGCCCCGACGACCTCGGCCCCTATGTGGCGCCGATCGCCTACAACGCGGTGCCGTTTGCCGGCAACTATGTGGAGGACGGCTCCGGGGAAACCGATGAGGAGCAGAAACTGCGCAATGAGTCCCGCCGCATCCTCCATGCCCCGGACCTCTTGGTTTCCGGCACGTGCGTGCGTATTCCCGTCTACACCGGCCACACGCTGACCCTCCATGCCCGGTTTGAGAAGCCGATTACCCCGGAGCGGGCTGTGGAACTCCTCCAGGATGCCCCCGGTGTCCAGGTGGTGGAGGTGCCCACCCCGCTCAACGCGGCCGGAAAGGACCTGACGTTTGTTGGCCGTGTCCGCCAGGATCAGGCCGTTCCGGACAACAAGGGCCTTGTGCTCGTTGTCGCTGGAGATAACCTGCGCAAGGGCGCGGCGCTCAACGCCGTGCAGATTGCCGAACTGCTGTAGAGTTATGCTCCCCGAGCGCGCTACCTCAGTTTGCGACCTGGGGTTTTGTGGAATGTAGCACGCTCGGGGAGCATAACTCATCTGGAGGCGAGGTCCTGGCGGGCGCGGGCGACGCGGGAGCGGATCGTGCCCACGCGCACCCCGGCGATCTGGGCCGCCTCCTCATAGGAATAGCCGAGCACCTGCGTGAGCACAATGGCCTCGCGGCGCTCGTCGGACAGACCGGCCAGCAGCAAGCGGGACTCCACAAGATCCGTGAACTCGTCCGGAGTGGAGCCGTGGACATCCTCATACTCGGTAGCGGACTTCGCCGGGCGAGCCCTATCGTGGCGGATCTGGTCAATCCACACGCGCCGGGCGAGAGTGAGCAGCCACGTCATCGCAGACGAGCGTCCCGCAAAGCGGGGGAGCGCGGAAATGACGCGGAGATAGGTCTCCTGGGTGAGGTCATCGGCAAGCTGCGGGGAAGCCAGATGAGCGAGGAATCGCCACACATCGTTAATAGTCAGGCGGATGAATTCCGTGAGCGCGTCGGCGTCACCAGCGCCGGCCGCGAGGGCCAAACTGGTGATACGCTGCTCATTGTCATTCACACTTTGAGAGTACTACGATGGGGGATACTGATTAGGTTCTAGTGAGAGGCTACCCCCCGAATGTTGAGTAACCCGATCCGTCGCTCACTCGTAGCTCTGGGCGCCGTCATCTCCCTGACTGCGAGCATCATCACAGGTCAGGCTGTATCGTCGAGTCCCGCCTGGGCGCAAACGCGCAACACAGTCACCACCGATGGGATGGACCTCGAATTCGCCGACACGGTCGATGTCGCCCCCGGTGGCAGTGTTATTGTCAAGGAAATCGCCCGGTATGGGGCATCCGCTGAGAACTTGACCTATGCCGTGAGTGAAAACAACCTGCCCACCGGGTCCACTGTGGCGTTTGTCAAACCCAACCAAACCGCCCTCGACGCGGTACCATACCTCCGCTTCCCGCAGGTCACCGTGCCCGCGACGGCGGATTTTGGCACCTACAGCTTCACCTTCACCATCAACGGGCAAGCCTATCCGGTGACCGTCAACGTTGTCGCCCCGTTCGTACAGGACGGCCGACTCACCGTCGCCCAAGGGGCCAACAAGATCGCCTCGATCCCGGTCAACGGGAACGTGTTCCCCACCGGCGGCACATTCAACGTCACCGGGCTGCCAAGCGGGATGAGCATCACCCAATCGCCCACCGACGCGGCGAAAATGATCATCGCCGTGGACCCCTCCGTGCCCACCGGCCAATACACTGCGACAATGCACCTGACCGCTGGTGGGGCCACGAGCGAGGCCACTCTCGCGGTCACAGTCATCCCGTATGTGCTGCGCTTTGTGGACTCCTACAACAGTGTTGTTGACACGGGGCGAGTCAGCCGGATGGGGACGGTGACGTTCACCGCAGAAAACGGGCTCCCGGCCACCACCGCAGTGGACCTCGGCTCGTTCCCCGGCACCTACGAGATCGCAAACGGGCAGCTCAGCCTCACCGCCAAACCGGAGGCGCTCCCCGGTGACTACACAGTGACCGTCACCGCAGGCTCGCAGAGCGTCACCCTCACGGTGACAGTCAACCCGATCAGCATCACCTACTCCGGCTACCCGGCAGGCCGGTGGCTCGCCGCCGTCCCCACCGAGATCACCCCGACAGTCATGGGCGGGTGGACCCCCGTGATGATGAAAGCCAGTGTTGATACGTCCGCATTCCCGGACGGTACAACCGCAACCGTTGACCAAAACACCGGCGTGATCACCCTCACCCCGAGCCCCAACCTGATCCCAGGCACCAAGTACTCCCTGGTGATTACGGTGACCGTTACCGATGCGCAGGGGGCAGACCTGCAGGACCCGGTGACGCGGACGCTCACCTACACCGCCTACGAGCGCAAACTCTTCTACAGTAACTCCGGGGACAATCTCATCCTCACCCTGCCCAAGGGGCGCCCGTACGAGCAAACCCCCGGCACCACCGTCTTCGTGCGGCGTTCCGACGGCATAAGCGACGCCGAATACACCACCCTGCAAAGACAAGAGGCGCAGCGGGTCCTCGGATTCATCGGACCCCACGTGACCAATACGGTGGAAGGGCCCAATGGGGAAGACCCCACGAAACTGGGGCTCGTCGGACTGCTCGTCACCACTGGAGACAACGGAAAACTGACCCTGCAATCCCAAAACTTCACCGCCAACGGGGTGTATGAACTGCGGCTGAAAACCGTGGTCGGGGCGCAGCAGCCCATGTACACGCCACTGCGGATCACCGTCCAGGAGGGCAGACAGGCCCTGCCGCCGGCCTGGCCCGCCGTCCCCATCTACAACGGCAACACCGTCACCTTTGAAAACACCGGTGGGCCAACACAAACCGGGGAGCGCGTTGTCTACCGCAGCGGACTGCCCACCACGTGGCCGGTCAACTCGTTCTCCTCCGCCACCGGCGGGGATATCGTCATCACGATTCCGGCGACCGCCAGCGCCGGCCAGGAATTCACCGTATTCTTTGACATTGTTGACGCCACCGGGAAAACCACGCTCAGTGGGGCCTCCGTCCGGTTCACCGTGCCCGGCAGCGGCGGCAGCGGCGGCAGCGGCGGTACCAGTAGCACCGCACCCGTGGTGGACTGGACCGACCTGTCCGGCACCAGTGGCACCGTGAGACTGAAGAACCCCCTCCCGGCTGGGGTGACGTTCAACAGCGTCACCGTGACCTCCCCGCCGCCGGGGATCACCGCAACCGTGAACCCGGACAATTCCATCACCGTGTCGGGCACATCGTCCACGTCGGACCTGCTCATTCCGGTGAACTACACGCTGTCGGACGGGACGAGGGGCACGAACTACTTCGCGGTCAATGCCTCGCCCGTCAATGGCGGTAGTAACGGCACCCCGACCGGCAACACCGGCACGGGCAACACCGGCACCGGCACCGGCGGATCCAGCGGCGGTGAGCTCGACCCCGGCGCGATCGCCGGAATCGTCATCGGTATCCTCGCACTCCTCGGCATCATCGGCGGACTCGCCTTTGCGATGCAGTCGAAGTAGCCGGAGTCCGGTACCCTGTGCCGTATGAAACGCCTTCTCCTGCTCCTGCTCATCCTCCCCGTCCTCGCGGGCGTGTTCTTCACCGCTGACTTTGCGGCCACGTGGAGCCACGCCGGGGAAGGTGCGCCGACCCCGGCGATCACCGGGGCGGATCTGGTGCCCTCGCGGCGCGCCGCAGGCGAAGCACAATCCCAAGCCAACCTCCTCATCACCGGCTCCACAGAAGTGGCCGACGGCGCCGGTGAACTTGCCGACGGCATGGAAGAGCTGAAAACCGGGATGAACCAGGCCGCCAACGGTTCACAGCAGCTCAGCTCCGGGCTCACCCAACTGAAAGCCGGCACCGGGGAACTCGCCTCCGGGGCACGGCAAATTGCCGACGGGGTCTCCCAAGCCGCCGACATGGTCAACGAGGTCGGGGTGATTAAGCAGGAAATCCTCATGTTTATTGAGAAAGCCGACACCCAACTGGCCCGGTCCGCCTCGCCGGAGGTCGAAGAAGCGCGCAAACAACTCGCCGACCTGCGCACCCAGGTCGAAGCCGTCAACATCGATGCCGAAGTCACCGACAAGGTCGCCGCACTGCGCACCGGATCGCGCGAACTCGCCGACCGCATTACCGGCGAATACACCTCCGGTGTCAACCAGGCCGCCAGTGGGGCGCAACAACTCACGAGCGGATTAGGGCAACTGCAAACCGGAACCACCGCCGCCCGCGACGGATCTGTTGCCCTGAAGGACGGGGCCGAGAAAGTTCAGGGGCTCGCCGAACGCACCCAGGCGGCGGTGAATCAGACCAGTCAGCTCATCCCCGTTGTCCCCGTTGTGGAGGAACAACCCGATGAGGATGCGCGCACGGACTTCCTGCCGCCACTGTACGCGTTCCTCATCTCCGCGATGGTCATGCTCGCTGCCTCCCTTGTTGGGCTCACCCGCAACTGGCGGTGGCGGCTCGGCGGCGGCATCGGCCTCGCCCTGGTTGGGTTGCTCATGCTTGCGCTCATGTCGACGGGTGCAACATCCTCTGTGCTCGCTGGGATGTCCGGGATTCTTGCGTTGACTGTGGCGGCGGCGCTGCTGTGTGCCTCGGTGCTGTGGCGGTTTATTGGACGGTGGTTTGTTCTCGTGGGAGTGATGGCGCAGGTTGCTATCGTCGGATGGACGTGGAAGCGGGCGACTGGTGGGGAATCGATCCAGCAGTGGCTGGCTGATCTCATGCCGCTGAACTATCCCACTGCGGCTTTGACGGCGTTGGGGAATGGGGGCTCCAGCCAGGCGGTGTGGGTGGCTGTGGGGGTGTTGGGGCTGCTCATCATCATTGCTGCGGGGCTTGAATACTGGAAGCCGGCGCGCCATCGCGCCGCCGTTGACTGAGCTGAGTCCTCCCTGGAATCGCGGCCCGCACTGCGCCTCGCGCTCGCGCGCTGAGCTTGCTGAAAATGAGGCTGTGAACTTGTGTTTTGGTTTCCTGGGGGAGTGTGGTCTACCATAGGTGAGGCCACGGGATATGGCGCAGCTTGGTAGCGCGCCTCGTTCGGGACGAGGAGGTCGCAGGTTCAAATCCTGTTATCCCGACCAGTGAAGCGGTCCGCGATTGTCGCGGGCCGCTTTTTGTGCTTGGTGGTTGTGTCGTTTAACCCTCGTTTAACCCTCGTTTAACCCTGTCGTTGTATCCGGCATTTAGGCCTGGCTGAGTCTCCTTCCAGAGGGGCTGGCTGAGTATTCTTCCAGAGGGGCTGGCTGAGTCTCCTTCCAGAGGGCCTGGCTAGTTCTAGGGGGGGACCCCCTGTTGGCGACCTGGGAAAACGCAAAGGGGTCCCCCCCTAGAACTAGCGGCATGGTTTCGGTTGCAGGAAATGGCGTTCGCTTCGCTCACGCTGTCGGGTATTTGTCCGCCACCTGCGGTGGCGGACGCGGGGACACAGTGGGGATGTTCTCAGTGCTCCCCAGTCCGCCGCCGGCGGCGGCGGACCAATCAGCTTGCAGCGTGAGCGTAGCGAACGCTAATTCCTGCCACGATCGCGTCCTGCAACAGCTTGCCGGAGCACAAGCCCGCCGACAGAAAACGACCGACCGGGACCCGCGCGCGACCGCCGCGCCTGGGGCTTCGCGCGACCGCCGCGCCTGGGCATTGTGGGATCGGGCTGTGCGCTGGCATCGTGTGGGCGTTGCGCGGGGAAGGAGAGTAATTTTCGGCAAAGACAGATATATCTGTCAGTAGCCTCCTGGGGAAATGGTGAAATGGCGGTCAGATATATCTGTCTTTCGGAAAAATGACTATATCGTTGCGGGGGAGCGGGGGCCGGGGAGTGCAGACCGGAGGACCCGGACCAAGGGGGCCGGGGGCCGGGGAGTGCAGACCGGGGGACCCGGACCAAGGGGAGCGGGGGCCGGGGAGCGCAGACCAAAGGACCCGGACCAAGGAGGCCGGAAGCCGGGGAGTGCAGACCGGAGGACCCGGACCAAGGAGGCCGGGGGCCGGGGAGTGCAGACCGGGGGACCCGGACCAAGGGGGCCGGGCCCTAGTCCCCGACAGTGATGAGAGTCGCGGAGGGCGGACAGAACAGGCGGATCGGGGCGAACTTCGAGGTGCCCAGACCATTGGAAACGTGCAGGTGCATGGATCCGAACGTCGATAAGCCAGAGGCCCGGTCGGGGGAAATGCCACAGTTGGTGACAATTGCCTGCCCATTCGGCCAACAAATCTGGCCCCCGTGCGTGTGCCCGGACAGAGCGAGGTCATACCCGTCGGCAGCGAACTGCGCGAGCACGCGCGGCTCTGGGGCATGGAGGAGCGCAATGGTGAAATCCGCGTCCGGCAGCGGGGGTCCCGGGTATTCATCTAGGTCATGGTGCGGATCGTCGACACCGCCGAACCCCACGTTCACACCGTTGATCTTCAACCCGTCGCGCGTATTTGTCAGATCCTTCCACCCGTGCTCCACAAACACCGCGCGCATATCCCGCCAGCGGGTTTCAATATGGGAGACCTCCCGGCGTTTGCCCGCAAGATAGTAGAACGGGTTGACCGTGTTCGGCTCGTAATAATCATTCGTCCCAAAGACAAACACGCCCGGAACATCAAATAGCGGGGTCAGCGCCGCCGTGACCATCGGGATTGCAGCGGGGTCTGAGAGATTATCGCCCGTGTTGACCACAAGGTCCGGTTTGAGGGAGGCGAGGGAGTGGACGAAGTCGATCTTCGCCTGCTGGCCGGGAATCATGTGCAGATCTGAAATGTGGAGGATGCGCAGGGACGGGCCGGGAACGTGCACCTCATGGAGGCGGAAATCGGTGAGCTGGCGGTAGCCGTAGGTGGCTAGGCCGGCGCCGACGAGTCCGGTTACCGCGCCGAGGGTGGAAAGAGTCTTGGTCAACACATATTCCAGACTACGCTAGAACTATGAGTGATTTACAAGCCGCAATTCGAGCCGATTTGACCGCCGCGATGAAAGCCCGCGATAAGGATGTCACGGGGACTCTCCGGATGCTCATGGCCGCCCTGCAGAAAGAGGCGACCAACGGCAGCAAGCACGAACTGACCGATGATGACGTGCTCAAGGTGGTGGCCCACGAGGTGAAGACGCGCAATGAGTCCGCGCAGATTTACCTGGAGAATGGTCGCCCGGAGTTGGCGGAGCAAGAGCGCGCCGAGGCGGCGATTATTGCCCGCTACCAGCCGAAGCAGCTCGATGACGCGGAATTAACGGCGCTCGTTGAGTCTGTGATCGCCGAGACAGGCACGGGCATGGCGAACATGGGGGCGGCGATGAAACTGGCGAAGGAGAAGGCCGGAAACGCGGCCTCGGGGAAGCGCCTGTCCGAGGAGGTCAAGCGCCAGTTGGCCGGGTAGGGGTGGTGTGATAGTGTTATAACCACTATCACACCGATCTCTCTACCCTAGGGGGCGCTATGCATCTCCTTTCTGTCCAAGTTCGATCTGTGGCCGCCGGGGTGATCTGTGCGGTCGCGCTCGTGGGAACTGTCACATTACCACCGACGTTGGCGGCTGCTCCCACACCTGTGGAGTGCGGTGACGGCTGCGTGGAGCTAACTGATGTCGACGTGCAGAATTTCACATTCGAAGTCGACGCTGTTGGCTCCGCTGAGGATCAACTACTTAAGCTCTTGGTTGAGAATCGTGGGACGGAGGGTGGTCGGGTGGTCGTTCCGGTGACCGTGGGACCCCGTCGGATTGAGCAGGTTGTAGAGATTGCTGCGAGAGAGAAACTCCTGCTTTCGGTGCCCCTGATCCCCGAGGATTTCGCTTGGGAGAGACTCGACGACGGATTATTTCTTGAGGTCACAGTAGAATTGGGGGGAGAGCAATTCCAATTTAAAACGACAGTGCTCCACGTCGTAGTACCAACGGTGACTGTGACGGCGACAACAACGGTGACAACATCGGCGACGGCGACCTCAACTCTGACAGCAGAGCCATCAACTGCGACTGAAACAGTGTTTGCAACAGTGACTCACACTGTGGAGCCTACCCCAAGCCCGGAACCAACCCCGTCGGACGGTATCACGAGTGACCTGCATATCGCTGCAATTGTGGTGAGTGTCGTGGGTGTGCTTGCCGGGCTCGTCGCTGTCATCGGTACCGTGATTGACAATCTCGGCATCAACCCCATCCCTTAATCTCTCAAACCCATGGATAACTGAAGAGGAAACATTATGATTCTTCCCTCTGTTCCCACCCGTCCGATATGTGCGAGTGCAGCTGCTGTCGCCCTCGTCGCAGGTGTTCTGACTGCTCCTACGGCCGATGCGGTCTCGCTTTTTATGCAGGACGGACAATGTGTTGGAGGCCTTGCACCGGCTGAGTTGGAGTATCGTGCAGCAGAAGATACAAAAGTCGGCATCACGGATTATCCCATACCAGATATAGAGGATATTCAGTGGGCTAAACAGCTGCTTGTTGGTCAGCTCACCGCCATCTTTCCACTGTTGTCGACGTTGTCCGATGGATCTATCACAGAGACATCGACGACGGTGAGCCCCACTCTCATCCCCACTCCTATGCAGCGAGTTGTGAAAACCGAGATTCCTGTATCTACCACAAACACCGTGGTGAGTACACGCCCAGTGGAGACAACACGCTCGGTGGCGACTTCTCGGCCTGTCGTATCTACGCGGATGTCGACATCTTGGACAACAACATCAACGTACGGTAGGCATTGGGAAAGCAATGCCAATGGCAGCTCTAGCAGGAGATGGGTCAATGGCTGGCAAACTTTTTCCTCATCATCGGTATTTCCGGTGACGGAAACCACGTGGGTTCCATCTACAAAATTGGAGCGGGGCACCACCTCGACGGTGACAGCATCGTTCGAGCCATCAGTGAGAATGGATCCGACGACAACAACGGTGACAGAAACGACACAGATTTCTACCTCGGTCCCAGTAACCACAACGGTATCTCTGCCGGTGGCGAAGTACTTGGAGCGCGAGGGAGCGGGTCGCGAGGTTGCAGAGGAGGTCGGGGCGTGGCTGAGTAGCAGTGATCCAAAGGCGGTACCTGGGGGTAAGAGGGTGACGCAAGAGATTGCACCACGCACCCCAGAGCAGGCAAATATCGACAAGCAGGAGCTTATTTCTTCTCTGCAATTTGATGGCGACGAGATCGACAAATTGAACCAGCTCCTTGATGCGGACGCACTGGTTGATGTGGAGGATATCCTCACCACGCAGTTGAGTGACCTGGTGCAGCAGGGGACTTCACCCTTGGTCTACACAGTGCATGGCGTATCGACGGACAAAGATGCGGAAATTGCTGCGGCTATCGAGGAGATTCGGCCCGGCTATACCGTGAAGGATCTGGTACGGGAATTGTGGTGGCTACACAATTGTCAGGCCGAGTTAAATGCTGAGCAGCAAGATCCGTATGGCGTGGGAATTCCTCCTCTATCCGTGCAGGTCGGCGCGAAAGATACCGACGGTGATGGTTTTACTGATGAGGAAGAGGTCAATGGTGTAACAGCTCGTGGTGCACTCATTCCGGGTGCTGATCCGCTGCGCAAGGATGTCTATATTCAGGTGAACTGGATGACACCACGCAAGGAACTTCCCGGTTATGGAGATACCGTGGAGGAAGATGGTCAGTTCAAGGCAACTGGGCTGTCAAAGACGCGTGTTGGTTATTCTTTCGCCCCTAAGCGGGAAGACCTGGAAGTGCTGATTAAAACGTATGCAGCATTAAAGAGCGATGATTTTACTGCAGCTAGTGGCAGTGAGGGGATTACAGTACATATTGATGCTGGTAAAGACCCCGGTCTAAGTGATAAAGAAATGGAGGGGCCATGGCAGGCAACAACGGATGACTTTGGTGAACAAACCGCCGGAGGCGAGACGGTTCCCTACCGACCGTTTGTTCGTGATGTTTTTATCGAACAGGATCAAGAGGTTAAACATGTTGGAGAAGTTGATCGGTTCTACGACTCGATTTCACCTAGCCGGGCCGGCGCCTTCTATTTGATGGTGTTTGCCGACCAGATTGACAAGGATAAGTTGACAAGCGGCACCTCGAGTTCGGAAACTCCATTTGCCTCGGCGATAGCTGCCGGCTTATACGACGGTGAGCTCCTACAGCGAACAATGCTCCACGAGTTTGGCCACAACCTTGGTCTTGGCCACAATGGTGCAAGGTCGATGGTTCTTCCTGGTAGTACTGTGAGGCAGTCACGTCCTTCAACGCAGATGAAGTATGTAGATCTGAACCAGAACACCATTACTAAAGCTTTGCCGGATATACCATACAACCCGGAATATCAATCGCTCATGAGCTACTGCTATCAACTTGCTTTCAGGTGTACGAACCTTGCTTATAGCCCGTATAACGAGCCATCATTGGCACTCTCAGACGTGATGTTTTTTGATCCATCTCGCTCGGAAACTGCATGGGATTATTCGGCAAACAATTTCATCGATCCTGAACATCCTGAGTGGTCGTATGTCTCTGATAGTGACAACTTGAATCTTATGGCGAGTGGCTCCCAATCAGGTAGCGATGGTGACACCGTGTACTTGGTCGATGGCGTGCTCACCACAGAACTTCCGCCCTATGAACCAGAGGAAGATCCCAATCCGCTCCCTCCGGAACTGATAGATTTCCCGGGTGACTTCTGGGCTGACCGTGTCACTGATGTCCTTGATGCCTCGGCTGGGGCCCAATCTTTTATCATCACAGTTGAAAACTACGGGAAGAACGATTTTGTCTTTGACATTTCCGTTATTTTGGGCCGTGGTAAGCCAGGTGAACGGACTGTGAAACTGTCAGTGCCTACTGGTCCGCGAGAGACCGTTGAAGTGGCCGTGCCCATCCTCCCAGAGGACATGGTCCGTGAGAAGCTCATTGATGGACAGCGATTGCCGTACCGGATCACCGATGGCCACCATAAGTTCGATAGCTCTATTCGGGTGAGTAATCTTCCCCTGCCCACGGTGACGGCGACAGCAACAGCGACAACGACATCAGTGGCGACGGAAACAACAACCGTGGAACCCTCGCCGGTCTCAGAAACGGTGACATTGACTGCGACCACGACAACGAGTCCAGAGCCCACAGAGCCCTTCGAGTCGACCAAGGATCCAACCCAGATTGCTGGTGGCTCCACGACTGGAGAGTCGACCGATACCACTGCTGGAGACATAACGGGGATCGTCGTTGGTGTTGTAGGCCTCATGGCAGCCCTAGCTGTCGCAGTTGGCTCGTTTTTGGATAATCTGGGGATCGTGGTGCCGAAGATTACTGATTTCCTGTAGCGCCGCCGGTGTTGCCTGTGCCGGTGCCTGCGCCAGCGGTAGTACCCGTGCCGCTACCACTGATGCCACTGGCGGTGTTGCCTGTGCCGGTGTCTGCGCCAGCGGTGGTACCCGTGCCGCTACCACTGATGCCACCGGCGGTGTTGCCTGTGCCGGTGCCTGCGCCAGCGGTAGTACCCGTGCCGGTGGCACCGGTAGTGTCTGTGCCCGCAGAACCCGTGCCCGTGCGCGGCGGGGTAGCCGCCGGCATCTGGGGCAGGGCGCCCGTCGGGAACGTGGAGGCGGCGGCGATCCAGGCCCGGGCGGGCTCATCGCCACCGTACAAGTCCCCCCACTGGCATTGCCGCAGCGGGGACGTACACAGGGGTGCGGAGGTGGGGCCGTCATTAAACACATACGTTGCCGCCGCAAACGCGGAGTTATAACCCAAGAACGCCGCCGAGGTGTGGGACTCCGTCGTGCCGGTCTTCGCCGCAGTGGGGGCGGTCCACCCGGCGGCCTGCGCAGCCTCCATGCCGGTCCCCTTCACCGTGTCCTGGGACAGGGCCGTGTTGAGTGCCGTGACCGTAGCCTGGGGGAGAACCCGCTCACAGGCGGGCCGCTTGAGGCGGATTGGGTTGCCGCGCTCAGTGATGGAGACAATCGGGGTGGGTTCGCACCACACGCCCCCGGCGGCGAGCGTGGCCGCCACATTGGATAATTCGAGCGGGTTCACCGGCATCGGCCCGAGGGTAAAGGAGCCGAGGTTATTGTCCTTCACATAGGCGGCGATGGAGGTTTCCCCATCGTAGGAGCCAGCCCGCTCATAGGAGCGCAACCCCAAATCCACGGCCATATCCACCACGTCGTCAACACCGACCTGCTCAATGAGGTTGACAAACGCGGTGTTCGGGGAGAACGCGAGCGCGTCGCGCAAACTCATGGAGGCGGCGTAGTTGCCGGAGTTGGTGACACAGTACGCCCCGGGGGGGCATCCATCCGCCCCGCCGGTGCCCATCCCGTATTTTTCCACTCGCGCGGGCACGCTGAGCTCGGTATCAATGTCCATGCCCTCCTTGATGGCGGTGGCGGCGGTGAAGATTTTGAACACGGATCCGGCCCCGGCCCCAATGTTGGTGGAGGTGAGTGGGAGCACGGTTTGCCCCTGTTCCTCATCGAGCCCATACGCGCGGGAGGACACCATGGCGAGGATATTCCGCGAGGTGGGGGAGGGCTCGACAATGTCGAGGGATTCGGAGACGCCGACGGTGGATGGGGAGGCGTTGAGGGAGTTCTTTATGCGCGCTTGAATGTCCGGGTCCAAGGTGGTGTGGATCTCAAAGGAGGAGCTGGTGAGCCGGTCCTCGTCAAAGCCCTTGGCGGCGAGGTAGGCGAGCACATAGTCGCAGAAGAATCCGGCATCCCCGGTGATGATGCACCCGTCGGAAAGCCGATCGGGGGCCTCGAGCACCCCGAGGGGTTCTGCGGCGTAGCGGGAGTACACGTCCGGGCCCATTGTCTGCAGGACGGTGTTGCGGCGGTTGAGCGCCCCCTCCGGATTGGTGTACGGGTCGAGGGTGGTGGTGGATTGGACGAGGCCGGCGAGGAGGGCGGCTTGCGGGATGGTCAGTTCGCGTGCCGACGTGCCAAAGTAGGTGCGTGCGGCCGCTTCCACCCCAAAGGCCCCGTTGCCAAAGGGCACGAGGTTCAGATACCGGGTGAGAATCTCATCCTTGGTCAGTGTTTTATCCAGTTCACTGGCCATTTTCATTTCCCGCAGTTTGCGCGCATAGCTGGTTTCCACTGCGGCGGCCGCTTCCGCCTCATCGTCGGCTTCAATGAGGTAGAGGTAGTTTTTGACGTACTGTTGGTCGAGGGTGGAGGCGCCCTGCTGGACGGACCCGGACAGGAGGTTCGCGCCCATGGCGCGGAGGGTTCCGGTCCAGTCCACCCCGTCGTGTTCGTAGAAGCGCTTGTCCTCGATGGCGACGATGGCGTCCTTCATGTTGTGGGAGATTTCGGCGGAGGTGACCTCGTAGCGGCGCTGGTCGTAGAGGTAGGTGAGGACGTTGCCCTGCGCGTCGTAGATGGTGGTGACCCCGGGGGCGGCACCGCTGGAGAGGTCGGCCAAGCCCTCTTCCATCGTCTGCTGGGTGCGGGCGACGGCGATCCCGCCGAGCCCGGCGAGCGGGGCGAGGGTGGCGGCACACAACAGGGCGGCGATAAGGATTGTGGCCATGAGGGTGCCGAGGGCGGTGAGGGCGCGCATGTCTCGAGTGTAGCCCATGTGGGGGTAACCACAAGATGTGATGTGGTAGACAGGTTTATGGAAAAGTGACACTATGGGAGTGTTGTTGAGTTGTTGGATTAGGAGGAGCCCTGTGACATCGTCACTCGCGCAGCACCGCCGTCGGCGGAGTCCGTATCTTGTTGGCACGATTCGCAAATACAGCCCTGAGCGCGGCGAATGGATCATGAACGCGAAGTGCAGGAAGGGGGATCCTGACGCGCTCTTTGTCAAGGGTGCAGCCCAAAAAGAGGCGGCGCAGGTGTGTGATGAGTGTCCGGTGATCCTCAAGTGTCGCGCGGATGCGCTGGACAATCGCGTGGATTTTGGTGTTTGGGGTGGGTTGACGGAGCGTCAGCGCCGTGCGGTGTTGCGCTCATATCCCGATATCACGGACTGGGAAGAGTACCTCGATAACGGTGGCGTGATCGAGGGGATCTAACCCGGTCGGTTTTTTCGTGGCGTGTTAGGCTAACCGGCATGACCACATGGGAATATGCGACCGTGCCGTTGTTGTCGCATGCTACGAAACAGATTTTGGATACGTGGGGGGCCGATGGCTGGGAGTTGGTGTCGGTGATTCCCGGCCCGAATCCGGAGAACCTCGTCGCCTACCTCAAGCGCCCGCTCGTTGGGGTGCCAGACACCGCGTCGCCGTTGACCGGCGGGCCGGAGGCGTGAACCATGGACCTATCAGGAATTGAATTACCCTCGGTCCCAGCCCCTCTGGCGGCCTACACTCCGGCGGTGCGCACCGGGAATCTCGTGTTCACCTCCGGCCAGTTGCCGTTTGTGGCCACGGAGGAGGGGCAGCAGTTGCTGCACACGGGACGGGTGGGGGCGGAGGTCACCGCGCAGGAAGCCGCAGAAACAGCCCGGGTGGCCTGTCTCAATGCGCTCGCAGCTGTCGATTCGATTGTGCCGTTGGGGCGGGTGCAGCGGGTGGTGAAACTCGTCGTGTTTGTGAACTCTGCGGCCGATTTTACTGAGCAGGCTGCGGTGGCCAATGGGGCATCGGAATTGGCGCAGCAGGTCTTTGGTCAGGCGGGTGTGCATGCCCGGTCGGCGGTGGGGGTCAGTGTGCTGCCGAAGAATTCGCCGACGGAAGTTGAGATGATAGTGGAAGTGAGGGACTAGAGTAGTGGTCATGAAACACCCCGCATATAGCCAATTGCGTCCAGTTACTGAGTCTGCTGGTGTCGTGCTGAACATGAACCCCAGCTATTCCGCCCTCGATGGCACCAACTCGTGGGTCATTCGGGCGGACGGAGATCCCCGCTCCATCGTCATCGATCCAGGTCCGGAGGATGAGGGCGATCTCAACGTGTTGAATTCCAAGGCGAGTGAGGTGGGGTTGATCCTCATCACTCACCATCACCACGATCATGCGGCCGGTGCCCCCCGGTTCCGTCAGCTCACCGGGGCTGCGGTGCGGGGCGCGGATGCGCGCTACTGTGCTGGCGGGGATCCGCTCGAGCCGGGTGAGATCATCTCCATTGAGGGGGTGAGCCCGCAGGTGGAGGTCGTGGCCACACCGGGGCACACGAGTGATTCGGTGTGCTTCTTCATTTGGAGTGGTGTGCCGCACGAGTCCACGCTCGAGGGCATTGTCACCGGCGATACGATCGTGGGCCGGCATACCTCGATGATCTCGGAAACCGATGGTGACCTGGGCTTGTACTTGGATACGTTGCGCCTGCTCAAGGAGCGTGGTGCGGGGATTCCGCTGCTGCCGGGCCATGGGCCGGATCATCCGGATACGTCCGCGCTGGCGGATAAGTATTTGGAGCGCCGTGAGTTCCGCCTCAACCAGGTGAAGGATGCTGTGGCGAAGCTCGGTGCGGATGCGACGGTGAAGGAACTTGTTGATGAGATCTACACGGAGGTTGATCCCGTGTTGCGCCACGCCGCCGAGCAGTCCACTCGTGTGACGCTGCGCTACCTGCAGTCCCTCTAGACCCCCGCAATTGCCCCGCGAACTCCCAGTTCAGCGGGGCTTTCGCGCTGCGGGCTGCTGGTCCGCTCGCCCCTCGCCCTGGGAACTCCCAGCTCAGCGGGCGCGGCGGGCCAGGGCCTCCGTGTTGGAAATGATGACGGACTTGCCCTCCAAGTGGATCCACCCACGGTGGGCAAACGTTGCCAACGCCTTATTCACAGTCTCCCGGGAAGCACCCACCAGTTGGGCGATCTCCTCCTGGGTGAGATCGTGATTCACCCGGATCATCCCCCCATCGCGCACCCCAAACCGGTTTGCCAACGTCAACAAGGTCTTGGCCACGCGGCCCGGCACATCGGTGAAGATGAGATCCGCGAGCGCATTGTTCGTTCGCCGCAGCCGCCGGGCCAGAACCCGCAGCAGCTGATGGGCGATCTGGGGATGATCGGACAGCCACGTATCCAACTGTTCCGATGTCATCGTCGCCGCCTGCACATCGGTCACACAGATCGCCGATGACGTGCGCGGGCCCGGATCAAAAATGGACAATTCCCCGAACATGTCCGACGGGCCCATCACGGAGAGGAGATTCTCCCGGCCATCGGGTGCGTGGCGGGCCAGTTTAATCTTCCCGGAAATGATGATGTACAGGCGCGACCCCGGTTCGCCCTCGTCAAAGATGTGGGTGCCACGTCCAAACCGGATGGTTTCCAACTCTGTGATGAGGCTCGTGACAGCGGCAGGGTCAACACCCTGGAAAATCCCAGCTCGCGCGAGTACTTCTGTGACCGATTCCACGTTGTCTCCTTGATTGTGACATCAAACATGACACCTTAGTTACACATGACACCTTACAGTATGGTCTGCGTCACTGGTGCCGTTTTCCGTCATGTTCTACCTTCTCAACCAACTCTCCGTGCGATCCATAATCGCCGGAAAAACCCCAACAAGGACGGGGACGAGCACTGGAGAAATCAGAGAGAGAAAGGTCACGGCTAGAATTATGGCCATGAAAGCAATTGTGGTCAACGAGCGGCTCGCTGCGGAATATCCCGATGCGCACTGCGCCCTCCACTATGAAACACCATTTCAGCTGGCAGTGGCCACAATCCTGTCCGCCCAATGCACTGACGAACGGGTCAACAAAACCACCCCCGCCCTCTTCGCCGCCTACCCCACCGAGGAAGAGATGGCCGCAGCTCACCTCCCCGACATTGAAACCATCATCACCCCGTGCGGATTCTTCCGGAACAAAGCCAAAAACATCCAGGCCATGTCCCGCGAAATCGCAGGCCACGGTCTCCCGCAGACAATGGACGAACTGGTCCAACTGCCCGGAATCGGGCGCAAAACCGCCAACGTCATCCTTGGCAACGCCTTCGGTGTGCCCGGACTACCTGTTGACACGCATGTGAAACGCGTCACCAACCGCCTCGGGCTCACCCGCCACCACGACCCCGTGAAAATCGAGCGCGACCTCTGCGAGCAGCTGCCCGCGGAAGAATGGACGATGTTCTCGCACCGGGTGATCTATCATGGCCGACAGGTATGCCAAGCCCGCACACCCCACTGCGAACGCTGTGTACTGGAGGACCTATGCGCAAGCCGATAATCATCTCCGCCATCGCTGTCCTGGCAGTCATGGTGCTCATCGTCGCGCTCATCCCCCAACTCCTCCACCGCCCGGACGATACCGCCGACACCACCCCCGGAACCCTCACCGTCGCCGACCGCCCCGACTGTCCTCCCACCGCCCTCGGCGTGGAACTGCCCTGCCTCGGCGGCGCCACCACCCCCGCCAGCGGGAAGAAACAGATCGTCAACGTGTGGGCGTGGTGGTGCGTGCCCTGCCGCGAGGAACTGCCCCTCCTGCAGGAATACCACAACACCCATCCGGAGGTTGACATCATCCTCGTTCACGCCGACCCCGACGCCGCCCGCGGCGCCGCGCTCCTCAACGAACTCGGCATCACACTGCCGAGCTTCCAGGACGCCACCAACCTCTTCGCCGGAACGAAACAACTCCCCGGGGTTATTCCGATAACACTGACGGACACGGAAACATTTATCCGACCATTCACCACCATCGACGCGCTGGAGGAGGCACTGGCATGAGAGACATCCCCCCATGGATCGAGCACCTCCACGGTGCCGAAATCATCGACCACCTCTCCGAGGACTTCACCTCACCCACCCACACCACGGTGCGCGAAGCCGCCGTCCTCGTCCTCCTCTCCGGTGACCCACACGCCACACAGTTGCCTGAGGATGCCTCCGTTGTCCTCGAACACCGCAACCCCTCCATGCGCTCCCACTCCGGGCAAATCGCCTTCCCCGGCGGCCACCATGAGGTCGGTGACCTCACCATTGTGCACACCGCGCTGCGGGAGGCCTACGAGGAAGTGGGGTTGGAATCCACGACGGTTACCCCCGTGGCCAAGCTGACACCGGTGCACATTCGCGTCAGCAACTATCCGATCCACCCCATCGTCGCCTACTGGAACGAGCCAACCCCGCTCACCGCCGCCTCCCCCGACGAGGTTGACGATGTATTCGCCGCCCCACTGTCTGAACTCCTCAACCCGGACAATCGCTTCATCACCCACTTCCCCGGTTACCAGGGGGCGACGTTCATGGTGCGCGACTACCTCGTGTGGGGATTCACGGCGGGCATTCTCGACGCCCTCTTCTCCGCCGCTGGCTGGGAGGAACCGTGGGATCGGGGGAGGGTGATTCCGCTCGATGAGGCCCTTGCGCATTCACGCAATGGGGAGATAATGCCGTAAGCTTTTTTGTTGCTATGTCCCCGGAGCTTATTGTTGACGCAGCCCTCGTGGTGATCAGCCTCATCGCCCTCGTGGCCGGCTGGCGCCAGGGTGCTTTCGCATCCATTTTTTCCGCCATCGGCGTCATCATCGGCATCGCCATCACTGTTCTTGTGTTGCCCTACCTGGGGGATTCCCTCCTCCTCGCGCTCTGTGTGCTCATCTTCACCGCCTCCGTGGGCAACCTCGTCGGCGGGCTCATCGGCCACAAGGTGCGCGCCTCCATGGCCTCCCGCACCGCCCGCCGCGCCGACTCACTCGTCGGGGCGGCCTTCCAGCTCGTTGCGTTCATCCTTGTCGCCTGGTTCTTTGCTATGCCCTTAGCGACGAGCGCCGCTGGGCCCGTGCGCCAAGCTGTTGCCGGATCGCGGATTCTCCGATTCACTGATGAGGTCACTCCCGCACAGTTGGATAATCTGCCCGCCTACTTCTCCGCCCTCCTCTCGGAGAACGGGCTGCCGCCGCTGGTGTCCCCGTTCCAGGGATCTGCCCAGGTTGCCGCCCCGAACATTATGGTGGAGGATACGGCGATGGTGGAGGCGGTAAGGCCCTCCATTATTCACGTGGTGGCCGATGCTGCCCAGTGTGAGCGGCGGCTGATGGGGACGGCCTTTGTGATTGGGGAGGACTATATGATCACGAATGCGCACGTGGTGGCCGGTGCTGATGAGGTGCGGGCGGACACGATCAACGGGTTCAAAGATGGCCGTGTGGTGTTGTACAACCCGGATGTGGATGTGGCTGTGGTGTATGTTCCGGGCCTGGATTTGCCGGTGTTGCAGTGGGCGGAGGAGTCGGCTCAGACCGGGGATGATGCGATTGTGATGGGGTTCCCGGAGTCCGGTCCGTTTGAGGCGTCCCCGGCGCGGATTCGGGATCGGATCACGGTGGATGGGCCGAATATTTATGCCACGGCCCGGGTGGATCGGGAGGCGTATTCGCTGCGTGGGTCGGTCCGCCACGGCAATTCCGGGGGGCCGTTGTTTGATACTGAGGGCCACGTGCTCGGGGTGGTGTTTGGGACGGCTGTGGATGAGACGGACACGGGGTATGCGCTCACCGCGAACGAGGTGGCCCGCACGATCGGCGATTTCGCGCAGTTGACGGAGCCGGTCGCCACCGGCGCCTGCGTGGCCTGATCCCGGCCTGTGTGCTCCGCGCCTCTGGCTCCATTTGCTCCGCGCCTGCACCCGCGCCTCCAGCTCCCGGCGGCAGCCTCCGGAACGATATAGTCATTTTTTCGAGAATCAGATATATCTGTCCGCTTTTTTGGCAAAACCCCAGGAAGCTGTTGACAGATATATCTGATTTTGCCGAAAATGACTATCCTTCACTGCGGCCTCCGGCCCCGCCCCGTGTGGGGTGAAGCTGTGGGTGTTGTGATGCAAGCCCGGCGACCGGAGCCTGCGTGCGACCGACGAGGAGATCCACCGCTCCCGTCCGACGAGGAGGCCCACCGCTCCCGTCCGACCGGGGGGCATGAATCGTCTTGGAATCAAACACGTGTTCTATATAATGGGGGAGTGATTGAACGGCCCGAACTCCGCAGCGCTCTGCCCTGTGCTGAGCTCCACGCGGTGAGTAACTATTCCTTCCTGTGTGGGGCATCTGCGCCAGAAGAACTGGTTAAACGTGCTCTGGAATTGGGATTGTCTGGACTCGCGCTGACGGAGCGCGACGGGCTCTACAGTGCTGTGCAGTTTGCTGAGGCTGCGCGGAACATCTGTGCGGAACAGCAGTTTTTCACCGTGTTTGGGGCGCAACTGAGCGTGGAAGCGCAGGTTGCCGGGGGTGCCGGGGGTGCTGGGAGTGCTGGGTACACCGGGCGCGCCGGGGGTGCTGGGCGCACGCTGACCGTCCTTGCCCGGGGCTACGAGGGCTACCGCCGACTCTCCCACGTCATCACCGACGCACGCATGGTTACCGGCACGAAGGATGCGGTGGTCTACCCGCCGTTGGAGGTGCTCGCTGCTGAGGCTGGTGTCGGTGCCGCCGCCGGTCGGCCGACGGGAGGCGGCGGACCAATGGGAGGCGGCGGACCAGTGGGAGGCGGCGGACCAATGGGAGGCGGCGGGTATTGGCGGGTGCTCGTCTCCCACGAGTGGATCGCCGATCTTCCCCGTCTTATCAGCATTTTCGGCCCGGCCAATCTGACCCTGGAATACCAGCTCACGTTCACCCCGGACGATGCCGACCAGTTCGCCGACCTCGACGCGGCGTGGGAACAATACGGCGGCGGGGCCGGGGCGGCGTGGGAACAATACGGCGGCGGGGCCGGGGCGGTCGCCGCGAACGGGCTCACGCGCATCATCAGCGCCGTGCCGACAGCCGCCACCCGCGCCGAGGCGGATCTCGCAGCCGCAAAACAGGCGTTGAGCAGGCGCGAAACACTGGCAGAAGCCTACCCGAATCTGCATCCGGCCGGGGCAACGTGGCTGCGCAGCGCCCGCGCCATAGCGCAGGCGGCCCCAGGGCGGGAGGCGCTCATCGCCCACACCGCCGCAATCGCCGCAGAATGTGCCTTTGACCTGCGGTTAGCGGCACCCGGTTTGCCGCAGGTCTGTGGTGTGGGGGAGAACCGGGCACAGGTGACACGGACAAAGGCAGAGGAGATGGATCTGCTGCGCGAACTCGTCGCCACGCGAGCACCCGAGCGCTACCGCACCCGCAGCGCACGCATCCACGCCCGCGCCCGCGCACAGGCTGAGTATGAACTGGAGGTCATTGAACAGCTCGATTTCCCCGGCTACTTCCTCATCGTCTGTGACATCGTCGATTTCTGCCGCCGCGAAAACATCTACTGCCAAGGCCGCGGATCCGCCGCAAACTCCGTGGTGTGCTTCTGCCTGGGCATCACCAACGTTGAACCCATCCACGCGGACCTCCTTTTTGAGCGCTTCTTATCCCCAGAACGCGACGGCCCACCCGACATTGACGTGGACATTGAGGCGGGCCGGCGCGAAGAAGTCATCCAATACGTCTACACCACGTACGGTCGCGACAACGCCGCGCAAGTGGCCAACGTCATCACGTATCGCCGTCGCGGGGCACTTCGCGATGCTGCCCGCGCCCTTGGATTTGAGCACGGGGCGCAGGGGACAGCCACCCCGCCACCGCACGTCATACACCTGGCCGAACAATTCCACGGGCAACCCCGCCACCTGGGCATCCACTCCTGCGGCATGGTCATCTGTGACCGCCCCATTGCCGATGTTGTCCCCACCGAGTGGGCGCGGAAAGAAAAGCGCAGTGTGATCCAGTGGGACAAGGACGATGCGACCGCCGCCGGGCTGGTGAAATTCGATCTCCTCGGGTTGGGGATGCTCTCAGCCCTCCACGCGACGGTGGATCTGATCCAGGCCAATCACGGGGTCACCATCAACCTGTGGGAGTTGGACCTCGACGACCCAGCCGTCTATGACCTGCTGTGTCGGGCGGATACGGTTGGGGTGTTTCAGGTGGAATCGCGCGCCCAGATGTCCGCACTGCCCCGGCTCAAACCGCGCACCTTCTTTGACATTGTTGTCGAGGTTGCCCTTATCCGTCCCGGTCCCATCCAGGGCGGTTCCGTCCACCCCTACATTCGCCGCCGCAGCGGGGAGGAACCGGTCACCTACGATCACCCGTGTCTGCAGCGAGCCCTGGGGAAAACCCTCGGTGTGCCGCTCTTCCAGGAACAACTCATGCGAATTGCCCAAGATGCGGCTGGATTCACCGGGGCCCAAGCTGACCAGTTGCGCCGGGCGATGGGGGCGAAGCGCTCGCAGAAGAAAATGGCGGCGTTGAAAGAACGGTTCTTCGCCGGGCTGGCCCGCGAACATGCGATCACCGGGGAGGTGGCGGAAAACCTGTGGACGAAGATGGTCTCCTTTGCCTCCTACGGGTTCCCCGAATCCCACGCCCAATCCTTCGCCAGCCTCGTGTACTTTTCCGCGTGGCTCAAGGTGTACTACCCGCTGGAATTCATTGTCGGGTTGCTGCGCTCCCAACCGATGGGGTTCTACTCCCCGCAGTCCCTCATCACCGATGCCCGCCGCCACGGGGTGAGCATCCTGCCCATCTGTGTGCAGCACTCCGGTAGGCAGTCCAGCTGCGAGTATGGTTCCGGCGCGCGTGCCGAGGGCGATTCCGGCGCGATCCGGTTGGGGCTCGACCTGGTGGCAGGTCTAGGGGAGGAGGCGGCCACCCGCATCGAGCGCGCTCGTGATCGTGGTGGTGCCTGTGATGACAGGGAAGCCGGTGTCCCGTTTGCCAGTATTGCGGACCTGTCGCGCCGGGCTGAACTGACAGTATCCCAGGTGGAGGCGCTGGCGAAGGCCGGGGCGCTAGAAGCGTTGACACCGAACCGTCGCGAAGCAGTCTGGGAGGCCGGAGTAGCTGCCACGGAAAAACCCACCATGCTGCCAGGGGTGAGTGTCATCACCGCACCGGCACTGCCGGGGATGAGTGCCTTTGAGCTCATGGCCGCCGACATCGCCCACACCGGGGTGAGTGCGGGCAGCCATCCGATGAGCTTCCTGCGTGAGCAGCTTGCCACCCGCGGCATTGTGGCCGCCAGCCAGTTGGCGCAGTGTGTCGATGGCACCCGGGTGCGTGTTGCCGGAGTGGTCACCCACCGGCAGCGCCCGCGTACGGCGAAGGGGGTCACCTTCTTCGGTGTGGAGGATGAGACCGGGCTGATGAACGTCATTGTCTCCCCGGGCCTACTCACCCGCTACCGAACAGTGGCTTTGAGCTCGAAGGCGCTGCTGATTCGCGGCATTGTCCACAACGCCACCGGGGCCATCACGCTGACCGCTGACCTGCTCGAACCCCTGCCGCTGGGGGAGTTTCTCACGCGGGGGTCACGGGATTTCCGGTAGAAAAATGTCAAAGAAGTCTCACGGGTGATACGATTGTGAACATGAGTGATGTGACCATCAGGGAATTAAGGAATGAAGGTGGCCGCGTAGTTGGCAGAGCGGCAGCCGGAGAGACTTTGCGCATTACGCGGGACGGAATACCGGTGGCTCAAATCGGGCCACTGCGTCGGGAGGCTGTGAGCACTGTGGAGTTGCAAAAAAGGCGGAAGAACCTACCGCGTGTAGACGTACACGCTCTCAGGCGTGAGCTCGACGAGGTGATCGATCCGTCGTTATGAACCAGTCAACACTACAACCTGAGTATGGGATCATCGACACATCCGTCTATCTCGAACTAGCGGACCTCGACCCAGCCCAGCTTCCACAGTATTCGCTCGTCACGACCATCACAGTGGCAGAGGTGGTAGTCGGACCTGTTCTAGCACACGATGACCTAGAGCGGGTTCGCCGCCAGCGCGAAGCTCAACAAGTAATTGCCGATTTCGATCCGCTCCCCTTTGACACGGAAGCAGCTCTTGCATACCCAACCGTTGTTGCATCCCTGCGTAGTCTTCATCGAAAGCCTGTATCACGAAGCAACGATGCCCTCATCGCAGCAATAGCACTGTCTATGGGACTACCGCTATATACGAAGAACGTTGCGGATTTCTCGGGAATTGAGGGGCTAGAAGTTCGAGAGGTTACCTCGTAACAACCTATCCAGCCGCGCGCGTAGCGAGGTCCTTGACGTAGACGTGGGCCTCATCGTGGACGCCGTCATCGACGGTGCGGACATGGGTGTAGCCCATCTTCTCGTAGAGGCCAGAGTGCTGGGTAAGAATGTGGACCTCATCCTCCTCGAGCTCGCGGACGCGGTTCTCCAGGAACTCAATGATTTGGGTGGACAGGTGCTGGCCCCGGTAGTTGGGGGCCACGTAGACAAAGGCCAGGAACCGGTTGAACTCGGGGATGGGGAAGAAGTCCTGTTCCACGTGGGCCCCAAACCCCATGATCGGCAGCTTATTGTCTGGGGTGTCTGGGGAAGCGTCGTCAAGCACGAAGTACAGCTCACCGGTCTTGCCGAAGCGCTCCGCGAAGGAGCCGCTGAGGAGTGCCTTCCGCATGAACTTCGCGGCACCCCACGGGGCGTTCTCAAGGAATTCGAGGTAGCGGGCCGTCTCGGGGGTGTCAGGCGAATCGGTGGGGAACCTCAAGAACTTCATGGCTACCACCGTAGCACCGTCTGCGAACGGTGAGGCCGGACGTAAAAGTGGCTCATCTGGTGAAGTTGCTTGAGGCGACCTTACTGAGCGCGGCGGGGATCGTTGCCGATGCCGATCGTCGGCCCGGCCAACTGTGGCTCACCAAAGCGCGACTCAATCTCGGTGAAGTCCGCCTTGGACAGGGCAACAGCCTCATCGAACTCCGCATCGATGGCAGTATCCTCCTGGTAGGTGGCCGTGGAGACGGCCCACGCAGCGAGCAGTGCCAGAATCCAGCCCGGCACGATCTCATAGAGGCCGAACCAGCCGAACGTACCCCACACGCCGACAGTCACCGCGCCAACGATCATGGAGACGAGCGTGCCCTGCCAGGTGAGTTTGCGCCAGTACAGGGACAGCACCACCGCCGGGCCGAAGGCGGCACCGAAGCCCGCCCATGCGAAGGCCACGAGGTTCAAAATGGAGTCCGTGCGGAACCAGGCGAACACAGCGGCCAGAATGGCCACAAGCAGCACCCCGATGCGCCCGAGCAGCACACCCTCGTTGCCCTTCCAATCGCCCTTGCGCACGGCGTTGTAGACATCCTCCACGATGGCCGAGGACGTTACCAGCAGTTGGGAGGAAATCGTGGACATGATCGCCGCCAGAATCGCCGCGAGCATGAACCCGGCGATGATGTACGGGAACAGGTACTGGCCCATGAGGATGAACACGGATTCGCGCTGCTCCTCACCGATGGCCACGAGGCCCTTGTAGTTCGCGGCGATACCGACGATAGCGGTGGCGCAGGCGCCGAGGCAGGAGAAGATCATCCAGCCGATACCGATGCGGCGGGCACTTGTCGCCTCCTTCGGGGAGCGCAGCGCCATGAACCGGACGATGATGTGCGGCTGGCCAGGATAGCCCAGCCCCCACGCCAAGTTACTAATCACCCCGACGACGGTGGCTCCGCCGAAGAGGGACAGGAAGTCCGGGTTGGTGGCGGTGACCGCATCGGCCACCTCGCCGAGGCCACCGACGGCGATCGTGCCCACGATGGGTACGAGCAACAGGGCAGCCACCATCATGATGCCCTGCACCATGTCCGTCCACGAGACCGCGAGGAAGCCGCCGACGAGGGTGTAGAGCACCACCACACCGGAGACGATGGTCATGCCCAGGTGGTAATCCAGGCCGAAGGCGGATTCAAAGAATGTGCCGCCGGCCACCATGCCACTGGAGACGTAGAGGGTGAAGAAGACGAAGATGACCAGACCCGCCACCACGGACACGGAGTGGGAGGTGTCGTGGGTGCGGTTGCCCAGAAAGGTGGGCACGGTGATGGAGTTCTTCGCCACCTGCGTATAGGAGCGCAGGCGGGGGGCAACCCACTTCCAGTTGGCCCATTGGCCGAGGGTGAGACCGATGGCGATCCAGCCCTCGACGATGCCGGAGAGGTAGAGCGCGCCGGGCAGGCCCATGAGCAGCCACCCGGACATGTCGGCGGCGCCGGCGGAGAGGGCGGCGACGGTGGGGTTGAGGTCGCGTCCGCCGAGCATGTAGTCGTCGAGGCTCTTCGTGCGCGAGTAGGCAAAGATGCCGATAACAATGAGGGCCACGAAGTAGACGATCATGGCGATGGCCTGGCCGGTGATTGCAGTCATGGCTTCACCCTACCGGATGGTGTTGCCGGGCGTAGCACAGCCTCAAAAACATGCAAAAGTAACAGAAACTGCGGTTTGAAATCCTGCAAAAGTAACAAGCAAGCCCGTGAAGTGCTCCGATGTGCAACATGCTGAAGCGGAAGGGGTACAGCCAGAGGTGATTGAGACCGTCCGCACCACCTGTCTGGCAGGCAAACCCCTCCCGGATTATCTCTATGACAAGTTTCTCGCCCACTTCCGGCGCTTTCTCGTGGTCGGCGGAATGCCGGCGGCGGTGGAGGCATGTGTTGAGACTCGTGACATGGCATCGGTGCGGACCATTCAGCGCGACATCCTCACCCTGTATAAGGCAGATATTTCCCAGTATTCCCCGGTTGACCAGCGTCGGATGTGGGGCTGCTTACCAGTAACTTCTCTGCCCATGTTGATGTCGCGGTGTTCAGTGGCCAGAAACCGGAGATTAACCTCGGCGGGGTCTATGAGAACTTTGTGATGCAGGAACTGGTTGCTCATGGTGGACAACCCCTGCACTACTTACGGCGACCGATCGGTGAGCTGGACCTGATCGTTGAATCATCTATCGGGAAAGTGACTGTATTTGACGTAAAGTGTGGAGGCGCCTACCGCACCCATCAGGTGCTCACCAATGCCTTGGATGCTGACAACTTCGATATTGACCGCGCTGTGGTTCTTACTGAGACAAACGTTGACCAGGTGGGGCCGGTCGCCTACCTCCCCGTCTTCTGTGTGGGGTTACTCAGTGATAGGGCTGTGACAGATTCTGTAACTGCCTGGCCTTCGCCTCGTGGAGTTCGGCCAGGTTGGTGAGCTCGGTGATCTCATTGTGGGCCTCCTTCATCTCCCCGGAGATGTCGCTGGAGCGCCCGCCGGCGGAATCGATCTCGGCGGTCAGACGTGCGCGCTCATCCGGGTCCGTCGCCTGGGCAAATTGCCCGCGCAGGGTGCGCTGCAGGTGGAAGAGTTCGGATAGCTCCATATTGATCTCGTGGATCTCGTGCTGGATGGCATCCACGTGTGTGCGAGCCCGGGCGGCGGCGGCCAATTCCTCGGCGATGAGTTGTTCGCGCTCGTTCATAGGCCCCCATTGTAGATTCCCTGCGGACAGCCCAGCTGCCGCCACGCCTCATAGGTGGCCACCGCCGCCGAGTTGGACAGGTTCATCGAGCGCCGGCCCTCCAACATTGGAATGCGCACCCGCTCAGTCACCCGCGGGTGCGCCATGTGTTCTTCCGGGATGCCGGTGTTCTCATTGCCAAACACAAGGGCATCCCCGGGGCGGAATTCAACCTCGTACAGCAGCGTGCTGGCCCGGCCAGTAAAGCAGAACACGCGCGCGTCGGGGATGGCAGCCAAGCAGTCCTCCCAGGAATCGTGCACGACAACGGTGGCCAGATCGTGGTAGTCCAGCCCCGCCCGCCGCATGTGGCGATCATCTAGATCAAAGCCCAAGGGCCGTACCAAGTGCAGGTGGGCGCCGGTGCCGGCACACATGCGGATGGCGTTGCCCGTGTTCGGGGGAATGACGGGATTGTCAAAGATGACGTGCGCCCATACCGGGTGTGTGGACTTGCCTGGTTGTGCCTGTGTGAAAGTGTGCCCTGGGGTACCCATACGACTAGGATACTCACCATGACTGCGATGAAGCTGGATGGCAAACTCTACCGCGACGAGGTGTTCGAGGGCATGCGCGCCCGGGTCACTCGGCTGAAGGAGGAGTTTGGTGTCACGCCTGGCTTGGCTACGGTCCTCGTTGGCGACGATCCGGCCAGTCACTCGTACGTGAGAATGAAGCACCGCGATTGTGAGGAAGTCGGCGTGTTCTCCATCCGCAAGGACCTGCCCGCCGATATCACGCAGGGGGAACTCCTCGGCGTGGTGGGTGAACTCAACGCGGATCCGCGCTGTACTGGGTTTATTGTGCAGTTGCCCATTCCGGCCCATCTTGACGTGACCGAAACCCTTATGGCGATCAAGCCGGAGAAGGATGTTGACGGCCTTCATCCGGTGAACCTGGGCAAACTCGTGTTGCGCGATCACGGCCCCGTGCCGTGTACCCCGAACGGGATCATCCACCTGCTGCGTCGGTTCAACGTGCCGATCAGGGGGAAGAAGGTGTGCGTGGTGGGCTTCGGTATCACGGTGGGCCGGCCGCTCACGCTCATGCTCATGCGCCCGCAGGACATGGCGACGGTCACCATCTGCGACATCGCGACGGAGGATCTCGCCGCGGAGACCCGCCAGGCGGACATCATCGTGTGTGCGGTGGGTAGCCCGCATCTCATCACTGCGGACATGGTGAAGCCGGGGGCGGCGATCCTCGACGTGGGGGTATCGCATGTGGAGGGTAAACTCGTTGGCGACGTGCACCCGGATTGTTGGGAAGTGGCCGGGGCGATCTCCTCGAACCCCGGCGGGGTGGGGCCGTTGACCCGCGCGTTCCTTGTTCACAATGTGATTGAGTTGGCGGAGCGGTCGGTCGGGATTACCAGTGAATACTAATCTGTCCGCCTCGGCGGAGGGTCAGGACAACCCGCACGATGCGGGGGTGGCACCGTCGCGTCTGTCGCGTCCGGCGCAGTGGGCGCTGATGAGCCTGTGGCTGGTGGTGCTGGCTGTGGCCGTGGTGTTTATTCTCACGAGCCACTGGCGGCGTGGGATCTTTGTGTTGGGGGTGTGCTCGATGGGGTTGTCGGTGCTGCGTTTTCTGGTGGATTCGCAGGTGATGGGGGTGCTGGCGGTGCGTTCTAGGCGTTTCGACGCCTGGTTCACCCTGCTCACCGGGGCGGCGCTGGTGTTCCTTGCCCTGTCGGTGGATGCCCTCGGCAGCTAGGAGGCGATCGCGGCGAGGAAATTCCGCATGATCGCGTCGAGCTGGCGGGTCTCCAGCAGGAATCCGTCGTGGCCGACGGGCGAGGTGACCCGGTGCATACCAATCACGTTGCCGAGGTTGCGGGCCAGGTGTTCTTGCTGGTGGAACGGGTACAGGATGTCCGTATCAATGCCCACGACCATGCTCGGCACGGTTGATTGGGCGAGAGCTTTCACCAGGCCGCCGCGCCCGCGCCCCACGTTATGCCGGTTGAGGGCTTCGGTGAGGGCAACGTAGGTGCCGGCGTCAAAACGCTGCACGAGCTTCTTCCCCTGGTAGTCGAGGTAGCTTTGGATGGCGAAGCGCTGGTCGGGGTGACGCCACGGCCCGAGCGGATTCTCCCCAGCCTGGGGGTCCACCCCGAAGCGCTCGTCGAGTTCGAGCTCGCCCCGGTAGGTCAGGTGGGCGATTTTGCGGGCGGAGGCCAGTCCGATGTTCGGGGTGTGTCCGGTGCCGTAGTAGTCGCCGCCCTGCCAGTTGGGGTCGGAGGTGATGAAGTTGATTTGGGCGGTCTGTATTCCCACCTGCCAGGCCGATGCCCGCGCGGAGATGGCGAGGATGAGAGCCCCGGAGAGCATGTCGGGGAACATGATGGACCATTCGAGGGTGCGTGCCCCGCCCATGGAGCCGCCGATGACGGCGTGGATGTGATCCCAGCCCATTGCCTGGATGAAGGCGTGTTCGGCGGCGACTTGGTCGCGGATGGAGATGGCGGGGAAGCGGGAGCCGAAGTAGCCGCCGTCGGGGTGGGGGGAGGAGGGGCCGGTGGTGCCGGAGAACCCGCCGAGCACGTTGGTGCAGACGATGAAGTAGCGGTCGGTGTCGAGGGGGAGTCCGGGGCCGATGATGCCGGGCCACCAGTCGGCGGCGTCTTGGTCACCGGTGAGGGCGTGTTCGACGAGCACGAGGTTGTCGCCGGTGTAGGTGCCGTACGTGGTGTAGGCGATGTCGACGTCGGGGATCGTGGCGCCTGCCTCGGTGGTGAATGTGCCGATGCTGGTGGTCTGACTCATGCGCCCCACTATACAGACAGAGCGGTCTACTGTACAATCCAAGGAGCATGAACATCGATAACATTTCTGCGGCTATGCATGCCCTGATGCCTGAAGGTATTGAGCCTCTCGAGGGTGTTCATGGCTTTTACGCGAAGCGAGAAATTGATCTGGTCGATTACACTGGTGAGAGTGAACAGCGAGAACCTCCCCGAGCGCGCAGTCACCACCCATGACCGGTGGCTGCGCGAGCGGTTCTACGCTGTTGTTGATGGTATCACTGCCCTGCGCACCACCGAACGCGAGGCGCTCGTGTCCACCCAGGTGGGGGCGCTGGTGGCGGATACACACACCCGCCAGGTGGCGGCGTTGGGCCGGCAGTTGCACGCGGATCTGACGCGCATCGATAATTCCCTCACGGAGATCAACGAGTCGATCCAGGAGTTGGGGGCCGGCCTCCACGCGGATTTGGATGAGGTGAAGCAGATCGCCTTCGCCCAGTGGCGCGACGGGGTGGGCCGCGATTACTACTACGGGTACCGCCAGCGCGCACTCGCCTACATCCGCCAGTACCGCGACATTTCCGAGTACTATGCGGGACTTATTTCCGCGCAGATGGCGCAGGTCGTGGCCACCTATCCGCAGTGGAAGAAGCCGAGCTGGCGTGACGAGGCGCTCACCACCGGCATCTTTGTCACCCAACCGCAGTGGGTGGATCCGCCGCATCTCATGGATATTTCCCCCGCGCCCCCGGTACCGGCGGAGCGCCCGGAGTCTCCCACTTTGACCGCTGAGGAGGCGCGCCGCTCCGAGACGATGGGCATGACCGTCGGGGTGCTTGCCGCCGTTGGGTTTGTGGTGCTCTTCGCCCGGTTTGTGCCGTTGTGGGTGGGGCGGTGGGAACATTGGTGGCGCTGCTCATTGGTGGGGGGTTGGGTACCTCGGCGATCGGGCGCGGCAAGCAGAAGGCGTACACCGCCGAGTTGGTGGAGTGGAAGGCTCAGGTGGAGGCCACCGATGCGCAGTGGTGGGATGATTACGCCTACAACAATCGGGTCATGAACACCTACCTTGACCAGGTGGAGCCGGTCTTTTCGGAGTATAAGCGGCTGAATGCTCAGGCCCGGGATGAGGCATTGGCCCATATTGCCCGCAAGGTGGGGGTGGATGTGCAGTCCACGAGTTGTACGGAGTGGGCGCCGTATGAGGTGAGTCGGGCTGTTGAGAAGCTGACGGCGCTCATTGAGGGGGAGGTCGCCCACCCGCCCGCTGAGACCGAGTGGTTCACCCCACCGCCACTGCGGGTGCATCCGGGCCGCATTCCCGCCCAGTATGTGGAGCCGCTCATCGCATACGTGGACGGATTGCCCGATGCCTGTGCAGAAGAACGACGCGAATCACATACCGAGGGCGAGGTGGGGGAAGGTGACCACGGGACCGTGGGGTGAGGGGGCAGTGTAGGAGCTGCCGGTTCCGGAGATAACGGCCATGAAGGAGGGGGTTCGGTGGCATCGATTTGGTTGACTACATCGGTGATGCGCTCCATTGCAGCGGGGACATCGCCCACTCCGAGCTTGACTTCCACTGCCCCCCACCGGCCGTCGGGGAGGGTGAGGACACCATCGAGTTCGTACCCATTGGAATCGCGGTAGTGGTAGAGAGTCCCGCCGAGTGCCTCCACCATGACTGTCAGGTCGTGGAGGACAGCTGACTCGAAGAGTGCGCCTGTCGCAGTGATAGAAGAGTGCGCCTGTCGCAGTGATATAGGTAGCAAGACTCCTCTCAGTGGCACCGAGAGTGGTAGCGGCGAGGGATGTATCGGCGTGATGGAGTCCGGTCATCGTTTTCCCGCAGGCACGCGGGCCTTCGATGACGACGGCGCCGGCGACGGTGAGGAGGTGCTCGATGTGCCGGTCGATGCTGCGGGGAAGATAGCTGATCCCACGCATAGCTGCGATATCCATGAGTTCAGTACAATAATGAAAACCGCAGCGTGCAACCCCCTATGTAGGATAATGCAGACATTCTGGATGGGATAATGCAGGCGCAAGCACAGGGAGAGCACCTGAAAACTGGCAATCTGTAGAAAAACAGCCCCTGATTTATGGCAATTATCCTCGGAAAATCCCCTAGGAGAGCTTACGCAGACTTCCTAGGGGGTTACTCGCAGACGCTGCTTGTCCTATGCCAGCCCGAGGGCGGCGAAGCCACGCTCGAGGTCGGCGATGATGTCCTCGACGTTCTCAATGCCGACGGAGAGGCGGATCGTGGAGCGGGACACACCGGCCCGCGCCAGGCCCGCATCATCGGACTGGGAGTGGGTGGTGGAGGCGGTGTGGGAGACGAGGGAGCGCACGTCACCGATGTTGGCCAGATCCGAGTGGAGCTTGAGGGCATCGATGAAGGTCCACGCAGCATCTTGGCCGCCTTCGATGTCGAAGGAGAGAACCGAGCCAGTGTACTTCAGGCCGAGCTTCTCCTTGACCGGATACCACGGGGAGTCTTCCAGCCCGGAGAAGTTCACCTTGGTCACACCCGTGTGGTCGTGCAGGTACTGGGCCACTTTCAGGGCGTTCTCGTTGTGGCGCTCAATGCGCAGGGAGAGGGTGTCCAACCCCTGGGCCAGTACCCACGCGTTGAACGGGGAGCAGGCGGCGCCGGTATCGCGCAGCAGTCCCACCCGGGCCTTCAGGCCAAAGGCGGCTGGGCCGAGGTCGACGTACTTGAGGCCGTGGTAGGCCGGATCCGGGGTGACAAAGTCGGGGAAGACGGGTGCGCCGTTGCGCTCAACGGACCAGTTGAAGCTGCCGCCATCGACGAGGACGCCGCCCAATCCGGAGCCGTTGCCGGTGTAGAACTTGGTGGTGGAGGCCACCACAATGTCGGCGCCCAATTCCAGGGGGCGGACCAGTGCAGCGGTGGCGACGGTGTTGTCCACGATGAGCGGCACCTGGTTGGCATGGGCAACCTCAGCCACGGCGGGGATGTCGAGGATATCGGCGAGCGGGTTGCCAAAGGTTTCCCCGTAGAAGGCGACGGTGTTGTCGCGCACGGCGGCCTGCCAGCTGGCGGGGTCGTCGGGGTTGTCCACGAAGGTGACCTCGATGCCGAGGCGGGGGAGAGTGACGGTGAAGAGGGTTTCGGTGCCGCCGTAGAGGTGCGGGGAGCTGATGATGTGGGAGCCGGAGCGCGCCAGGTTGAGGATGGCGGCGGTCTCTGCAGCCATTCCGGAAGCGAAGAGGACGGCGTGGATGCCGCCTTCGAGGTCGGCGAGGCGGTTCTCCACAGCCTCAACGGTTGGGTTGGTCAGCCGCGAGTACACCGGCCCGAGGTCTTCGAGGGCGAAGCGTTGCTTGGCGTGTTCGGCGGAGTTGAACACGTAGGAGCTGGTGAGGTAGATGGGGAGATTGCGGGCGCCGGTTTGCGTGTCCACGATCTGGCCGGCGTGGATGGAGCGGGTGTTGAAACCCCAGTTACTGGTGTCTGAATTGTCGTACTTTGTAGTCATGGCAGCAAACCCTAACAGACTATGCGGTCTAGCGCAAATAGACCGCTTGGAATAGCCTGTGTTCTGGAGTTATCCGCCAGTTCCGCCATCCATGCCTCGCACCACCGGAGCCCCGGGCCCCCAACACTGCCGGGCTTATCAACGTGGAACCCCGCTAGTTCTAGCGGGGGACCCCCCTCGCACAGTTGACTCCGATCACCCGGAAAGTGACCCCGCTAGTTCTAGCGGGGGACTGTGGGGCCGTGCGTACGCACCTCGCATCCGTGGGGAAAGCCGGTGCCTCCCCGAGCTTCCTCTGTGCCCGCAACAGGATGGCGGAAATGGCCTACACCTGCGCCAACGGGGTACGCGTTATCACACCAGCCCCGCCATGTGTGCACCGAAGCCGAGGAGCCCCGACAGTGCGAGCACGGCGATGACAATCCCGGCGATCGCTCCACCAGAGAGTTCCCCGGACTCCCCTGCAGCATCGGACGACCCAGAGGACCCTGTAGCCGGCGGGGTTGTGTCGTTGAGGGTGATGCTGACCGGCACGGTGGTGGTGGATTTGTCCGGATAGGTGAACACCACCGGCACGGTGAGTGTGCGCGATCCTTCCAGGTCGCCGGCGGTGACGGTGAGTTCACCGGTGTCGGCATCGATGTCCACGCTCACCCCGGCCGGCAGGTTCGCCACACCCGCCGGGCCGATGGCCACAGTGGTACCGTCCGGCAAATCTGTCAGCGCCACTGTCGGGGTGATGGTACCGGAGGCGCATTCATCCACGGTGGTGGTGGCCGCATCGGTGGGGAAGCCCACGGTGTATTGGTCGGCGAGCTGACCTACTATGGGTTGAGCAGGCTTCACAGGTGCCCGCTTTGGTGCTCGTTGTCCACCATCTTCGCGTACCCGTCAAACTCGACCAATGACGGGTATTCGCCCATGCCCCACCCGTCCACGATCATGGTGTGCAGCCCATCGTTGTAGGGGTACCAGGCGAGGTTCTCCATCTCGGAGGCGGCCCCGTTAAACGAGGCGGTGAACGTGTAGGTGCACGATCCTGGTTGCTCACATCACCGTAGCCTGAACCAAGCTCGGGCGGGTTGCCCAAGCAGCTCTGGTTGTATGGCCGGTTGTGGTCGTAATAGGTGTGATCGGTGAGCACGCTTTCCTCCACGGCCCGCTGTACGGCGATAGCCACCATGACGGGGTCGGAGATGACGTTGAGGTACTGCTCTTTTGTGGTGATCCCCACGGATCGCGCCGCGTCCTGCAGTGTCTCGTTCCACAGTGTTTGCACTTGCTCACCGGTGAGCGGGTTGATGTGGAGGGAGGAAAGTGAAGGGAGAGGCTGAATAGTCTCAATGTCAAAGTTTATCCACCCCTCCTCCTTGTACGGCGGGTTGAGGTCCCACACTTTCGCCCGCAGTTCCTTGAGTGCGTCAATCCCGATGGTCCGGGATGCTGCCGGGTTGTAGGTGGCTTCCACGGCCGTGGTTTGGTCCATGGTGGTGTTGAGCAGCACTCCGGTGCCAAATGCGGCGTCGAGGCCGGCCTCCTGTGCGCGGGCCGCTGGCGTTGCGACGGGGGAACAAAGGGATTATCAAACAACGCGATACTCCACCCTACAACGGGGGGGGGGTGCACATTTTCAGCAAATCGGCAACGCGGACGTAAAGAACGTGGTAGTGGGAATCAAAACGCGCGAACGGCAAACAGTTGCACCTCATCAACCATGCATAATCCGTGCGGCAGACTGGAGATTCCCTGTCAATCCCATTACCATCACTTTCGTGAACCTTGTGGCGTGAAAGGTCTCCACAACAGCATGTGCACCTGCACATGGAGGCCGATCACACCGGTTAAATCCGGAAGCCATCGGGTGACGTACACAGCCCGGTGCGCCTGTCGCACCGGGATGAGTTGGTTTTTCTACACAAGGAGTTCAGTGATGAACAAATCTCTCCGCCGCCGTGGGATCGCAATTGCGTCTGCGGTGGCTATGTCTGTGACGGGTGTCACGGTTGCTTCGACGGCGATTGCCCCGGCGGCTTGGGCTTTAGAAGCGTTGAACGGTGAGGCTAGTAACCACATCATCGATCAGGGTGTTGGTGTCCACTCCAATAGCAAGCAAGTCCGTGGTACTGCCTTTATCGATCGCTCCGGCAGCAGTGCTGTTTTCAACTCAAATCTCTCCGATGAACCGCTCAAGGGGCTAAACGTTTATATGCAGTGGAAGGACGATACAGGATTCGTCTCTCCGATCTATAGAACTCAAACCACTGAGAAGGGTGAGTTCTTCTTCGATCTCTCTGAAAACCTCAAAGATGCCACCGGCGCAGAGCATGAGTTTGATCTGGAGATTAACGACAGTGTGATGGTGCGCATCTGGTCGGATGATCCGAGCGGGAACAAGGCTGTTCTTCCTGCAGCATATCAAGACGATGAGAATCCGCAGTTCGTGTCCGTGATTGTTGGTGATCGTGCTGCCAACGGTACATTCTTCGGTTATAACCGCTATAACACCGGTGCTTGGAATACCGTTGTCGATGTCATCGAAGGCAAAGCTATCGTGTTTTCAGATGCGCCGAACCCAGAAGGCTGGCTCGCGAAGCCGGTGGGTGAATGGTCTCGTGGAACAGATGCTGATGGGAATCCCACTCCGGATGGTCGATTCACTGACATGGGTGACTATGGTGCTATTAAGGATTCCAAGCTGTGGTGGGATCAATGGCAAGCAGGGGGTGTAGGGCCTGTAGCCCAGATTTATTATAATTTGGATGAGAATCATGGTGACCAGCTTGCCGATGGTGTGCTAGTCGTGGCTTCTTACCTCAATGACGAGGTTTCCAAGATCTTGGATCAGTGGAAGGCGCAAAACAGGGGCTACACTGCCACTCAGTTCAAGGACTATCAGCGAACTGTCATTGAGGCGTACAACACTGAGCATGGTGAAGGTGCTGCAATCGCCGAAACAGTAGTGGCACCCATGTCGGTCACGGGTGTGACTGCGGGTAGGCCCGAATACTACATTCCTTTCAAGGGAACCTACGGTAAGAGCCGTGACCAAATGAATGGGACGGCTAAGCTCTTCGACCCAGCAAAGTTTGGCCAGGTGGCGGACTCGTACTGGATTGAGGGGCGGGATCACGTCGCAGGTAACACTGCCAATGACCGTAGTGGTGTGTGGAGTGGGGCGAACCCGCAGGGGGATATCCGCCACATCAACGAAGAGTACATGTACATCTACCCGGTTCAGGCTGATGGTTCTCCGTTGGCTCCCACATTTGACGTATCGCTGAATTCCATGCGTAATGCCATGTTTACTGATCCGGGTGAGTGGGATGGTGCGGCGATATACTTCAAAAAGACCGCTCAGTATGCATACCAGAAGTGGGATATGCAGGTCCTCACAGCTAATCCGAAGCACGACATCACGAATTTTGATGTGACGAACTATCCAGCGACCGTAGGTAATACAGCCAAGGCTTCAACCTCTGGCCTGGTTCCGCGTGCTGCCTACACTATTCGCTGGGTCAATGAAGCGGGCAAGGTTCTCAAGACCGAAAAGGTGACTGCCGATGATGCGGGCACCCTCGCTGAGGTCAACTACCAGGTGAAGCCTGAGGATTTCGCTGCGACTGATGGTTCGATGAAGCCGTCGCAGCTCATTCGCACGGAGGTAATCCCGGGTTCGGTTACCGACCCCACGGCCACGGATGTTATGCTGTCTGATTCGTTTATTGCGTATCTGGTCGAGTATGCCCCGCAGACTGCGGACGTTGATACCGCTAAAGAGTCCGATCCCGACTTCAACGGCCCGGTTGATGGTAATGGCTCTCCGGTTGATGGCTCGAGCTTCGCTTTGGCGACCGTTGACGATAAGGGTGCAGCGACTCCAGCTGATCAAGCTGCTCTGAGGACAGCTGGAGTAATTGGTGCGAATGATACGGTCACTATCGATCCAACCAGCGGTAAGGTGACGTTCACCCCGGCTAAAGTTGGGCCTAAGACGGTCAGGATTCCTGTCCTTATGACGGTGCCTATCACCATGGCTGACGGAACAACTGGAACAGGGCAAGTACTCACTTACGCTGAGTTCACAGTTGACCGTCAAGAGAATACCCAGGCGGATCAGGTTGATCCGACTGCGCCGGGGACGGCGGATGCTGATGGAAATGTCTACTCTGATCCGGAGAAGTCGAAGATTGAGAACCGTCCGACGGTCGCACTGCCGGAGACTTTGCCGGAGGGCGTGACCATTGATTCGATCAAGGTTGAGGGTCTGCCGGCTGGTTTGACTGCTTCTGCTGATGGTCGGACGGCTTCTGGCACGTTGACTGAGGATGTTCCTGCTGAGGGCAAGGTGTATCCGGTGAAGGTGACTGTTACCTATGGTGATGGCACCACCGATG
>JAXFPD010000005.1:0-97034 GCA_034179945.1 Corynebacterium sp.
GCATCACCGTGATGTACAAGGGCGAGGTTCAAGAAGACGGTCCAGCCGCGGAGGTCTTTGAGAATCCGCGGGACCCCTACACCAAGAAGCTCCTGGGCGCTGCGCCCTCATTGCTCCATCCGACGCTGTAGACGGCGCCAGGACTATATTCCTGGACGATGCTCTCAAACGTGAGCATCGTCAAACTGAGGAGAGCAACGTGAGTGTGGAGAAGAAAATGGATGGAACAATTGTCTATCGTGACGAGAATGGTGAGCTTCATCGGGAGGACGGCCCGGCCATTGAGTACGACGATGGCTATAAAGAATACTGGCATCATGGGGTGGAGATTCCGGAGGATCGACTGGGCAAGGGCCCGGCGTCGGACGATGGAGTTCTGGTTTTTGATGAGGAGATCGGTTAGTTGTGTCTGAGTCGTCGTTCGAATGGGAACGGGTGGGGTCGTTACTCGGCCGCACACTGAAGCTGAATGAGGAAACGACCGCACGTTTCCCGGTGATGAAGCCGGATGATGATATTGCGAAAATGACTCGCAAGATCATGAACTACGTGAATAAGAGTACGAATGTTGCCTCACTGACCGACAACGAGATTGCAGAAATGACGGGGTTACGAGTAGCTGACGACGAGCAATTTTGCCTGGACGATGCTCTCAAACGTGAGCATCGTCAAACTTAACCCGGCGCGCACTCAGATGCGCTGCGCATTCGACATGGCAGCTGTTGGTGAGGTGATGAGTAACCATCTCATCTCAGAGCTCACGAAGGAGGAGAGCTAGACTCCGGGCGATGAGGCCTTACGAAACCAGCATCACAGCTCGGACTACAGCCTGGATTGGTGCACTCACGCTCGCCGGAATGCGTGCCGCTGGGTGCGTTTGAGACCGAATGGGTGGGGCTGCTCGTCGGGCTACCTGCCTCCCACTGGAAGCCCCGATACACCGAATTCTGAGCGGGTTGCCCACCTGCGGCGACTCTGACGCAGCGGGCACTGCCCTCTGCGCGGGCTCCTCTGGTGCCACCGCCCCGAGGGGCCGCAGCATGTCTGCGGGGTCGACGGGAGTTTGCGGGGCGCAGAGCAATTACCCATCACTCATCATGTGCCGGTAGCGTGAAAGCCTAACCATTTCTCCCGCCCCTGAAACCACTATGCCTGTAGAGACCACCCGCAGCTTCCAGTACCGCTATGACCTCGACGGTCTGCGCGGCATTGCCATCGCACTGGTGGTCATCTACCACGTCTTTGTGGGGCGGGTCTCCGGCGGTGTCGATGTCTTCCTCCTCCTCTCCGGATATTTCTTCTTGGGCTCCCAGCTGCGCTACGCCGACAAGGTCACTGCATCACTCAACCCGTGGTGGCCACTGTGGCGGATGACTCGCCGGATTTTCCCGGCCCTCATCGTCGTCGTCGGCATTACCTACGGTGCACTTGAATTGCTCACCCCGCAGCTCATGGGGCTGGACATCGCTAAACAGATCCGTGCAACCATCTTCTATGGGCAGAACTGGGAGCTGGCCCGCCAGAACGCGGATTACAATGCCGCTTCCGTGGACACCTCCCCCTTCCAACACCTGTGGTCCATGTCTGTGCAGGGGCAGTTTTACCTCCTGGGGATCGCCTTTGCGCTCCTGCTTGCCGCCGGTGTCCAGCGCTATAACGCTCGTGCCGTTCGGGCGGGTGCGTTTGCCAGGGGGCGCACGATGAGCGTTGCCACGATCGCCGGGCCCATCCTCATCGTCGTCACGATCATCTCCTTCGCCTACGCCTCCCGCTATGGGCTTTTCGGCACCGCCGAAAACTACTACTCCACCTGGGCGCGGATGTGGGAACTCACCCTCGGGGCAGTCCTGGCGCTCTACGGTTCCCGCATCACGGTGCCGGCGCGGCTCTACGATGCGTTTACCGGCGTGGGATTGCTCCTCATCGTGATCACGGGCGCACTTATCGCTGACTCCACTGCCTTCCCCGGCCCGCTCTCCCTCATCCCTCTCGGCGGGGCAGTGCTCATCATTGTGGGCGGTGGTGGGCGAATCTCCCGGATGATGACCACCCGCCGGGCACGGTGGCTCGGCGATATCGCCTACTGCCTGTACCTGTGGCACTGGCCATTGCTCATTATCTCCACCTCGTTATGCGGCTTCTTCACCCCACCGTGGTGGTTGGGGCTGATCATCATTGCTCTCTCCCTCGTTTTGGCCGATCTCACCCACCGCTTCGTGGAGAATCCACTGCGCCAGCATCGCCCCCGTCCCCTCCTCACTGACCATCCGCTGCGGACGGCTGTGACTACCCTGCACCAGCCCGCTGGTGCTGCACGCGCCGCCGGAGGAAGCGCAGTAGCAGCGATAACCGTGGCACTGCTCATTCTCCATCCCGTACTCGCGAGTACGGTCACCTCTCAAAGCCAGGTCGTTCTCACCGCACAGAACTATCCCGGCGCGATGGCGCTGTTCGGTGAGCCCGTACCCGCCGGCGTTGAGGTGCAACCCGATCCACTACTTGTTGGGGATATGATGCCGCCGGTCGCCCAGGTACATTGCTTTGTCTCCTCCAACAAACCCGCCGATGAGTTCCCCAGCAATTACCTCACCGGTGAGCCCTGCGAATTCGGGGATACACAGTCGACCGTGGAGGTCTATCTCGTCGGCGGCTCCCACGCCGAACAGTGGTCCTCGGCTCTCGACCAGTTGGGCAAGGAGATGGGGTTCAAGGTGGTCACTCTCCTGCGGCAGGCGTGTCCCCTCGAATATGGAACCCTCAACCGGGAGCCCGAGTGCATCGGCTGGCGTGCGAATGCCATTGACAAGATCCTTGCGGCGAAACCCGCGCTCGTCATTTCCAACAGCACCCGCCCACAATCAGAAATAGGCTACGGACCAGATATCGTACCCACGGGCTACCTGGGTTTTTGGCAACTGCTGGCCGCCAATTCCATCCCCTTTGTAGGGTTGCGTGACAACCCGTGGGGTTTTGATGCGACCGATCAACCTCAAAACTTCGCGGATTGCTACGCCACCACGAGGGAGGCAATCGGCTGCGGGATGCGCCGCGACCAGGTGTATCAACCCGTCGACCCGGCGGCAGAGATCCTGGCGCAGTGGGACAACATGGCCTCTGTGGATACTGCGGATTGGTTCTGCGATGAGGTGAACTGCCCCGTTGTCATCGGAAACGTGCTCGTGTACCGGGATATGCACCATATTTCCAACGCCTATGCGGAGTCCACGGCACCACTGCTGCGGACAGCGATCGAACCGTTTCTGGTAGATCTGCTTCCCACTGCCGGGGCAACGCTCCCCCTAGACGAGGACGATCTCGGCGATTACAGTGGGAACTATGACAGCGGAAACAGATGATGACAGTCACCGGGCTGCGGACCTGGACCGTCGTGGCCAGGACAGCCGCCCAGGCGGCGAGGCCAATCGCCCAGGCACCACACTCAGCCGCCCCGCCTTGGCCGGTATCTTCTTCCTCATCTTCACCATCGCCCAGTCGATCATGTACGTCGCCGGGATGGAGCTCTACGTGCTTGTCCTCCTCGCCGAGCTCATCGTCGTCGCCATCATGGTGCCGCTCATCCTCACCACGGCCACCCATCCCGTCGGCCTCACCGGTCATCCAGTAAAGCCCTACCTCATCGGTGTGGGGGTGGGCACACTCATGATCGTGGTCACGGCTGCCCGGATGCTGCCCACAACCGCACTCAACCGGGAGACGGCAGTGTGGTTGGCACTCCTCCTCATCGGCGGCATCGTTATCCAATCCTTCGCCGAGGAGCTACTGCTGCGGGGACTCATCATGTCCTCTCTCGTCGACCGCTTTGGGGCGTGGCCGGGCATTATCGGCTCGTCGGTGATCTTTGGCGCCTTGCATCTGCTCAATGAGGGGGTCACCGTGCTCTCGACCCTCAACACGGTGCTCGTCGGCATCGTCTTCGGCCTCATGTTTGTGGTCCACAACGGCCTGTGGGCACCGGCGGGGGCCCACTGTGCATGGAATGCGATCATGGGGCCGATTCTCGGGGTGGAAGTGTCCGGTTTTGAGCTCCCGGCCAGCATTTTCACCACAGCCAGCCCGCACCCGTACGGGTTTGAGGCCACTGGCGTGTGCACCGTGGTCATCGGAATCGCGATCGCCGTTTACGCGGCCGTGCTCATTCGCCGTCGCACCCGCACCACCGCGCTTGGCGCGAACCTCAGCGGAGAATGAGGTGGCGCGAACTTCAGCGTGGGGTGAGGGAGGGGCGGCACGATGAGGGCAGTGCGGCAGCAAGAGGGAGATGCCGCAGGATGGGAGAGGTGCCGTAGGATAAGAGGGGTGTTTCGAGAAAGACTAGCTCAGTTCTTCCGGGATCGGGTTGCCGGTCCAGATGCTGAGGAGCGGGCGGAAAGAATCTGGCGCACCCCCGGTGAGCGCTGGTTCACCGATGACGACCCCATTGCACGCGTCAACGGGGCGGGCAGCATGTATGTGGGCGGAATTCGCGCACTACTGCTCCAATCCCTCCATCCGCTGCCCATGGAAGCTGTCGTCCAGTTCTCCAACTATCAAGGTGATCCGTGGACGCGGCTGCAAACCACAGCTTACTATGTGGCAGAAACCACCTACGGGCGCGTTGCGGATGCGACAGCGCTCATCAACCGGGTCCGCCAGGTGCACACACACATCCACGGAACAACACCGAATGGGCGCCGCTTTGATGCCTGCGACCCACACCAGCTGATGTGGGTACACGTCGCTGAGATCGACTCCTTCTTGACCGCCTACCAGATGTATTCGGGCACCCCACTGACCCCGGCGGAGGAGGACACCTACGTGGAACAGGCGGCAGTGCCGGCTCGTCTTCTCGGCGTGGTTGACCCGCCGACCACCGTCGCCGAGATGAAGACAATCCTCGCCGACTACACCCCCGAACTGAAGCTGACCCCCGGCGCCGCTGGTGTCGTCGAGTTTATGACATCCAAGCCGCCAGTCCCGGCTTATCTGCGCCCCGGTTTCGCCATGTTTGTTGCGGGGGCAATCGCCAGCCTGCCCACACAGTACCGCGCGATGTTGCAGGTGCCCACGTCCGGCAACTGGTGGCGGCACCCGATGGGTAAACTCGCCACAACCTCGGTAACCTGGTCACTCGGTCACGCCCACCTGGAAATACCCACTGATGGCAAGTCAGGTGCTCCGGCTTAACCGACTACCGCCTGGACTCCAGTTGGCGGGCGACAGCGGCGAGCGCCCCCATGTTCGAGCCAATGAGCTGCAGGCCAATGGGCAACCCGTCTGTACCGGTGCCGAAGGGAATGCTCATGGCGATGTGGCCAGTGACATTCCACAGGCACGTGTAACTCACCGACGGCACCGCCGCCAGCTGGGCCAACGGCAGTGGCTTGTGTTTGATAAAGTCCGCCCGGCGCGGCCGCTCCGCAACGGTAGGAGTGAGCAAAACATCGTAAGACTCAAAGATGGGGCGAACGAGTTCGGCGAGGACACCGTTGCGGCGGTGAGCCCATTCGAGCAGCTGCCGTGGCTGCCGCTTTCCAATCGCAAGAATCTGCCGTGAGCGGCGCTCAAGCTTCTTCGGGTCGGTCATTGAGAGGGCATCAAGGCGGATGTTCTCAAAGAACTGGGGGACGAACGCGGAGGTGGGATTGGGAAGACGCTCTGTCGACTTCGAAGCGTTGAGGATTTTCGCCGCCTTCTCGGTGGCCTCGAGAATATCCGGATGAACCGTGACTCCCGAGCTGTGTGGGAGCGGATTCCAGGCAACCCGGGTGGGGCCGTTCCATTCCGGCAGCTGCGAGTCTGTGAGCACTTCCCACGCGGTGATGGCAAGGTCGAGGGAGTTGGCCATCGGACCGATCTGCCCGAGTGGGGGCCAAATGGAATCGGGCACACTGTCCTGTGCGGGTTTGATCCCATACAGACCGCAGTGGGCGGAGGGGATGCGGATGGAACCGCCTCCATCGGTGCCCAGTGCCAGCGGCACCATCCCGCTGGCAACAGCAGCCGCCGATCCGCCCGAGGAGCCACCGGGAGTGAGCTCCGCATTGAGGGGGTTGCGTGTTGCTCCTCCGTGATCCGTATAGGTGCATGGCCAGGCGGCAAACTCCGGCACGCGGGTCCTGCCAATGATGCGGGCACCGGCGGCGCGCATCCGCGCCACCGCGATCGCGTCCTTCTCGGCGGGAATGGTGAAGGCTTCGGTGCCGAAGCCGGTGACGTATCCGGCCATGTCGATGGCATCTTTGACAACGATGTCTATGCCACTGAGTGGGCCCTCCCCGGTGGGTGGAACGTCGGTGACTTCTTCAGTGAGGGCATTGAACGGATCGTTGCGCATGGTTATCCATCCTACTTGTCATGGTGCGTGCACACGTGAATGCGGCGGCATGTGAGTATGGCACAGGTCTACTGGTCGGCAGCTGAGCGCGAGGACTTCATCACCGCTGAGATCACGGCAAAGGCGATGAGTCCAAAAATCACCCACCCCACGTATTTGTTGATCACCTTGATCACCTCAAGCACCTGATCGCCGAAGGTGAAGCCGAGCCCGAAGAAGATGTAGTTGACGACCACGGTGGCAAGCACGTTCACGGCAATGATGGGGCCGAGCTTCACCCGCACCAAGGCCAACATGGGCACGGTGATCGTGTCATTGATACGCATCGCCGGCAGGCTGGTCAAAGGGGTGAGCCCATAGCCCCACGCTTTCAACCGGTCAGGGCGGTGTTCTACGAGGTTCTTCAACCACTTGTGGAGGCGTGGATAGTACTGGGTGACGTAGTAGAGGAAGTCTTTGCCCCAGTACTTGCCCATGATGTAGTAGACGGGGATAAACTTCGCTGTCCCCACGATGCACAGCAGCACGTATGGCCAGCTGGGTATCCCCTGCGACTGATTCGCACCGAGGACAACTGCTGAGGTATAGCCGCCGATAATGAGGGAGTACCAGATCGGATTGTTGATGAACCACACCCGCAGGAAGAGGAAAACGTAGCTGATCACGGTGACCGCGAGGAAGGCTACCCAAATCTTCTTGTCCCGGGAGGTGGGGTGCATGATAAAGCCGGGGAGGGTCTTCTCCAGCTCCTCCCGGATTTCTTCCTTGGCGCTCTTCTCGGTGGTCTCCACCGCCTCAGCTGCCAGTGGTGTCTCGTCTGTCATCATCTTGAAAGGTACCGGGTGAGGGCCGTGGCCTCAAAATTTCGGCAGAACCTACCCCTCATACAACTGTTGACGCAACTACTCAACGTAGCGAATCCTCGGCACACTGCGCAGATAATCCGCAAAGAAAGCCTTGTAAACGCAGTTTTCCCCCAGCCTACTGGGGCGATGGCACCGGGTTCTCGAGCCTAGGATGGTGAAGGGTGCTCGTGTGGACTAGGCTGGCGGGCATGTGCGGGCGCTATGTACTCTTTACCACTGGCGATGACCTCATCCGGGCCGCGAGTGAGGTGACCGATTATCGGGAGCTGTACGCCCCGCACGGCACTCCCCCGGCGCGCTACAACATCGCCCCCACCCAGACCATCCCCATTGTGCATTCGGATACCACCGTGGCCGATGACAGTGTTGGCATCCTTGACCCGGCGAGGTGGGGGCTGGTGCCAGCGTGGAGGAAAGACCTCAATGGCCCCACGCTCTTTAATGCGCGGAGCGAAACCGTCACCGAGAAACCCTCGTTCCGCTCCTCGTTTACGTCACTGCGATGTGCCATACCCATGGATGGTTACTACGAATGGAAGGACAAGCAACCCCATTTCGTCCGGCGCGAAGATGGGCAGCTCCTGTGGGCGGCAGGCGTGTACAGTACGGGCAATGATGCCGTCTATCCTGGACCGTCGGCGACAATCCTGACCACCGCAGCCGCAGCTCCACTGGAGTGGCTGCACGAGCGAATGCCGAGGTTTTTAGACCACACAGAGATCACCGCCTGGCTCACCGGAGGTGAATCCACCGCCCGTGAGCTGCTGACTATCACCCCCGAATCCCTCCGGGAGAAGTTGGTTACCTCACCTGCATCCTCACGGGTGGGCAACGTGCGCAATGATGATGCCGACCTCCTCGGCAGTGAGCAGCTTCCGTTCGCGTGAGAATTCTTTGTGCCAATGTGTTGTCGGCAGCGACCAGTTCAGCAACGGGGACACGATCATCTTCTTCGAACCTGATGCCCTCCTCCCAGCCAGCAAACCGGCCTTTGCCAACATTCCCGGCAAGCGCGCAACGGAGCCCATTCCCGGCACGGTCATCCAAATTGCCCGACTGCGTGGGAAAGTCTCGCAGGGCTTTGTCATGAACCCCACTGACCTCGGCTACGATGCTGCCACGCTCACTGTTGGCACCAACCTGGACAGTGAGCTCGTTGACGAGGAACTGACACCAACCTGCCCCCACATAACGCTTCCCCGCCAGGACTCGAACCTAGAATGTCGGTACCAAAAACCGAAGTGTTGCCAATTACACCACGGGGAAAGTGCTCGCACGGCGTTCTGCCCGTACACAGCGCCCATCAGTGTAGCCGATTGCCCACCGGCCAACAAACAGCAGGTCCGCACTGTGGGGGAACTCTTGGGATGCGGCCTAGTGGCCGTGCCCGGAGTAGTCGCTGATGCCGGTGCGGGCATTGAGCTCGGAGGAACCCTCCACCCCATCGCCGATCACTGCGTCAGGCACCTCCCCGGGGCGCACCACCATGAACTGGCTCATCATGCCCATATCCTCGTGGTAGAGCATGTGGCAGTGGAGCATATAGGGCCAGCGGGTGGAGTGAAAGTCCGGGTTAAACCGCACCGCAATCTTGGCAATGGAACCCGGCGGTAAGAGAACCGTGTCCTTCCACCCGTCCACCATCACCTGACTCTTCGCGTTGCGCAAAGAGATAATCCGGAACGTGCAGTCATGGACGTGCATGTTGTGGAGCCAGTCAATGTCATTGTTGTCAAAGTTCCACACCTCCCAGCCGGGGTGGTCCACAGTGAAGTCCACCCGCTGCATATCCATGACCTCATCGTTGATGCGGAACCCCTTGAGTGCAAAGTAGCGCTCCGGGGCACCGGTCAAATCGGGGAACTCCTCCGCCGACGGGTTCATGTTCTCCGGCAACGGGCCCGGCTCTGGAAGGTTTTCCTCCTCATCCGGGGCAACAATGGTGAGCACATCGAAGGCATCGTCAATGCCAAAGTCCGGGGTGGTGGGCAGATCCGGGAGCCCCAACTTGTCGGGGAATTTCTGATCCTGTAGGACAATGGTCTCCCCCGGGGTCAGGTCCACGACGATGTCCGCGCGTTCCCCCGGACTGACCACGATGCGGTTGAGGGCAATCGGGTTGTTGAGCAGCCCGGAATCCGAGCCGATCTGATAGAACGTGCGCCCGTCAGAGAAGGCGAGATTGTACATGCGCATCGTCGAACCGTCGAGGATGCGGAAGCGCACCCGGCGCGTGGTGGCATGGAAGATCGCGTTGTTGATCCCGTTGGCCAGGGAAATATCCCCGAGCAATCCGAGGTCCGGCAGGTCCATTTCATCGCGGGTGCCGTCGGGGTTGAGGCGCACATCCGTCAGCGCGAGGGGAATATCATCCACCCCGTACTCGCGCGGGAGGTCGAGGGAATCGGAGTTGTCGTCATCGATGACCATCGGTCCCGCCAGGCCCCGATACGCGTGGAGGCCGGTCAACCCGTGCGGGTGCGGGTGGTACCACACGAGTGCGGCCTGCTGGCTGATTGTCCACTCCGGGGACCACGTTTCGCCCGGTTCGATGGGCTGGTGGGGGCCACCGTCACATTCCGGGGGTACCTGCACACCGTGCCAGTGAACGGTGGTCATCACATCGAGGTCATTGACAATGTTGACGCGGATGCGATCACCGGTGCGCACCCGCACCGTCGGACCCAAATAGGGGCCCTCGAATCCCCACGTTGGGGTGGTGATGCCGGGAACGTGTTCGGTTGTTCCCGCCTGTGCGTGGAGGGTGAACACCTTGACATCCCCGTCCATTTCATAGGGGGCTGGTGGGGGGATGGGCAGTTCCCGGAACTGCCTCGGCCCAATTGAGCAGCTGGTAAGGAGGGGGATCCCGGCGCAGGCCAGGGCGGTGCCGCCGAGAAACACTCGCCGCGTTATCGCGCCAGTCACCGTGTGTACCTGCTTGCCTTTCTCACGTCTGTGTCGTGTGTGGTCTGTATCGTGCGGTCGCATCATTTCTGTGCGCCGCATCTGCTCCCATCCTAGCCTGAATACTTCCTGAAAACGTGCAAGACTGTAGAATTGGGCCGACACGACAGGACTACGAAAGGGACTGAATTGCCTGCTACATCAGAGATTGCCGTCATTATCCTCGCTGCTGGGCAGGGAACCCGGATGAAATCTGCAAAGCCAAAGGTCTTACATACGGTGGGGGGTCGGACGATGGTGGAGCATGCGCTGCGGGCAGGCGAAGGAGTCCAGCCCACCCATCTCGTTGCCGTCATCGGCCATGGCCGTGACCAGGTGGAAGAGGAACTGGCCAACCTGTCTTTCCGTGTGCCGGTCAGCCTCGTCGTCCAGGAGGAGCAGAAGGGCACCGGCCATGCGGTGCAGATTGGCCTGTCCGCACTGCCCGAGAACTTCCACGGCACCGTGGTGGTGACCACGGGAGATACCCCGCTCCTTAACGCGGAGCTGCTGCGCGGTCTCATCGAGTCGGAGGCGACCGTCGCCACGTTCACCGCGCAGGAGCCAACCGGGTATGGCCGCATCGTCACTGCTGCAGACGGCACGGTCACCGGCATCGTCGAGGAGAAGGACGCCACTGCAGAAGAGAAGCTCATCACCGAGGTCAACTCCGGTGTCTATGCCTTCGACGCGGACTTCCTCCGCCAGGCGGTGACCACCCTTGACACCAACAATGCGCAGGGGGAACTGTATTTGACCGATGTTGTCGCCCAGGTGGAGGGTGCGCGCGGGTTCCATATTGAGGATCCGTTCCTCGTCGCCGGGGTCAATGATCGCGTCCAGCTGGCTGTCTTGAACAAGGAGTTCTATCGCCGCACTGCCGAACAGTGGATGCGCGAGGGGGTGACCATCGAGGACCCGGCGACCACCTTTATTGATGCCGAGGTGACCATCGGCCGTGACACCGTCATCCACCCGAACACCCAGCTCAAGGGCACGACCACGATTGGCGAGGGCGCGGAGATCGGCCCAGATACAACCCTGGAGAACATGACGATTGGAGCCAAGGCGTGGGTGAACCGCGTCTACGGCACGGACTCCGAGATTGGGCCCGGTGCTGATATCGGCCCGTTCACCTACATCCGGCCCGGGGTGAAGGTGGGCAAGGACGGCAAACTCGGCGGCTTTGTCGAGGCGAAGAACGCCCAGATCGGTGAGGGATCGAAGGTCCCCCACTTGAGCTACATTGGCGATGCCACCGTTGGGGATTTCTCCAACATCGGCGCATCGAGTGTGTTTGCCAACTATGACGGGGTGAACAAGCACCACACCACAATCGGCTCCTATGTGCGCACTGGTTCGGACACCATGTTTGTTGCCCCCGTTAATGTGGGCGATGGAGTATATTCCGGTGCAGGTACTGTAATCCGTGAGGATGTACCGGCTGGTTCGCTCGTGGTGTCGGGCGGCAAGCAGCGCAATATTGAGGGCTGGGTGATTGCCAATCGGCCCGATACGGAAGCGGCCGCCGCTGCGCGGAAGGCTCTCGAACAACCACATACAAACAACTAGCCGGATTACGTCTTAGGACTCGGTAGAAACACGTAAGGATTTCGGATGACCAATCTGTGGAAAGACAACAAACGCTCCCTCATGCTCTTTTCCGGGCGCGGCAACCACGAACTTGGTGAGAAGGTGGCACAGGAGCTCGGCATCGAGCTCACCCACACCGAGATCCGGGACTTTGCCAACGGGGAGATCTACACCCGCTTTGACGAATCCGTCCGCGGGGCTGACTGCTTTGTCATCCAATCCCCCTCCAAGCCACTCAACAAGATGGTGATGGAGCAGCTCATCATGATCGATGCGCTCAAGCGCGGCTCCGCCCGCAAGATCACCGCGATCGTGCCGTTCTACCCATACGCCCGCCAGGATAAGAAGCACCGCGGCCGCGAGCCGATCACCGCCCGCCTCATCTCGGATCTGTTAGCAACCGCCGGTGCGGACCGCATCGTCGCCGTGGATCTCCACACAGATCAGATCCAGGGCTTCTTCGACGGCCCGGTCGATCATATGCACGCCATGCCGATTTTGACCGATTACATCAAGGAGAAGTATGACCTCTCCAATATCGTCGTCGTCTCCCCGGATGCTGGCCGCGTGAAGACCGCCGAGAAGTGGGCCAACGTGTTGGGCGATGCCCCGCTCGCGTTCGTGCACAAGACCCGGTCGACGACGGAGGCGAACAAGGTGGTGGCCAACCGCGTCGTCGGTGATGTGGCAGGGCGCACGGCGGTGCTTCTCGACGACATGATCGACACCGGTGGCACGATCGCCGGTGCCGTCGGTGTACTGGAGAACGAGGGCGCGCAGGATGTCATCATCGCCTGCACCCACGGTGTGTTCTCCGATCCGGCCCGCGAACGCCTCAACGCATGTGGGGCCAAGGAGATCATCACCACGGACACACTGCCGCAGTCCACGGAGGGGTGGGATAACCTGACGGTGCTGTCCATCGCTCCCCTGTTGGCACAGACGATCACGGAGATCTTTGAGAACGGTTCGGTGACCACCCTCTTCGACGGTTTGGCCTAACTGGTTGCCAGATCGGTCGAGCCGGTTTTGGTTGAAAGCGCATCACCGTAGTAGAGTGGCTCTCGTCTCGGCGAGGGCCACTTTTCCTATCCACTGCGGATAGGAAAAGGCAGCCGTAATCGGCGCGATACACACAGCAGTGACTGTCGGAATCTCCGGAGTGTTTGTCGTGTGTACTGCCAGCTGAGTACACCATGCAGAACACAAAGGAGAATTTTTTATGGCGACCAAGGTTACCGAACTGACCGCTATCCCGCGCACGGAGCTGGGCAAGGGCCCGTCCCGTCGCGCCCGCAAGGAAGGCCGTGTTCCCGGCGTCATCTATGCCGCCCATCAGGAGCCGGTCCACATCACCGTCGACCGCCTCGAGCTCACTGCGGTGATCCGCGCCCACGGTGTCAACGCCGTTGTCGATATCGATGTCGATGGCGAGCAGCACCTGGCCATGGTCAAGCACATCGATCAGAACGTCCTCACCCTGCTCATCGATCACATCGACTTCCTCGCCATTAAGCGCGGCGAGAAGGTTGAGGTTGACGTTCCGGTGGTCCTCACCGGTGAGGTTGCCCCCGGTGGCATCCACTTCCAGGAGTACGACGTCCTCCACGTCGAGGCCGATGCCCTCAACATCCCCGAGGAGATCGAGGTCTCCGTCGAGGGCCTGGAGATTGGTGCGCAGATCACCGCCGGCGATATCACTCTGCCCGAGGGTGTCACCCTCGCCGAGGAGGCCGACAAGCTCATTGTCAACGTCATTGCCCCGGAGACCGAGGCCGAGACGGAGGAGACCGCTGAGGGCGAGGGCAAGGCCCCCGCTGAGGCCGCCGACGACGAGGCCGCATCCGAGGAGTAAGAGCAATCCTGTACGACGGGCGGTTTTCCTCCAGTCAACTCCGATCGAGTACGGTAGGGGTATGATTCTCGAGGAAGCCGCCCGTCGGCGTACGTTCGCCGTTATCGCCCACCCCGACGCCGGTAAGTCCACACTGACGGAGGCCCTGGCCCTCCACGCCCACGTCATCAGTGAGGCGGGTGCGGTGCACGGGAAGGCTGGCCGCAAATCCACCGTCTCCGACTGGATGGAGATGGAGAAGGATCGCGGTATTTCCATCGCCTCCTCGGCCCTCCAGTTTGACTATGGGGTCAACGTCATCAACCTCGTCGACACGCCCGGCCACGCCGACTTCTCCGAGGACACCTACCGGGTGCTCACTGCCGTCGATGCCGCTGTCATGCTCATCGACGCCGCAAAGGGCCTCGAGCCGCAGACCCTCCAGCTGTTCCGCGTGTGCAAGGCGCGTGGACTGCCGATCATCACCGTCATCAACAAGTGGGACCGGCCCGGCCGCGACCCCCTGGAACTGGTTGATGAGATCGTCAGCGAGATCGGCCTCCAACCCACTCCCCTGTTTTGGCCGGTCGGGGAGGCGGGAGACTTCAAGGGGCTGGCCCGCATCGATGCAGAGGGCACCCCGGTGGAGTACATTCACTTTGAGCGTACCGCCGGTGGGCAGACCATCGCCCCGGAAACCCACTACACCCCTGACGAGGCGATGAAGGTGGAGCCGGAGGCCTGGGAGCGCGCCGTTGAAGAGGTCTCCCTCTGCGAGGCCCACGATGAGGAACTGTTCCTCGAGTGCGTCACCTCCCCGATTATCTTCGCCTCCGCGATGCTCAACTTCGGCGTCCATCAGATTCTCGATGCCCTCTGTGACCTCGCTCCGGCGCCGTCGGGAAGCGAGGAGCGCCCCCTCGACGCGGACTTCTCCGGGGTCGTGTTTAAGATTCAGGCCGGCATGGACCGCAATCACCGCGACACCTTGGCCTTCATGCGCATCGTCACCGGTGAATTCGACCGGGGCATGCACGTCACCCACGCCCAGTCCGGGCGCGGATTCTCCACGAAGTATGCTCTCACCGTGTTCGGGCGCACCCGCGAGACGGTCGAAACCGCCTACCCGGGCGATATTGTGGGATTGGTCAATGCGGGCTCCATCGCCCCCGGCGATACCATCTATGCGGGCAAGGAGATTGCCTACCCGCCGATGCCGCACTTCGCGCCGACGGTCTTTCGCACCCTGCGGGCGAAATCCCTCGGCAAATACAAGCAGTTCCGCAAGGGGTTGGATCAGCTCGCCGCCGAAGGGGTGGTCCAGATTCTGCGCAACGATGCCCGTGGTGATGCAGCCCCGGTCATGGCGGCGGTGGGGCCGATGCAGTTTGAGGTGATGCAGGCCCGGCTCGAAGTGGAGTACAACGTGGAGACGGTGACCGAGTCCATCCCCTACACTGTGGCCCGGAAGACTACTGCTGCAACTGCCCCCGAGCTGGCGAAACAGCGTGGTGTGGAGATCTTTACCCGGACCGATGGCACACTCATCGCCCTGTTTGGGGATAAGTGGCGTCTCCAGTTCATTGAGAAGGAGCATCCGGAATTTGAGCTTGAGTCCCTCGTAGCTGACTAATTGCACTGATAATGCAGTCCTAACGGGAACGCGCTACAATAGGCAACCATGGCTGGTTTACGTGAATCGAAGAAGGCTGCAACACGAGAGGCCATCGCACGATCTGCGGCGTCCCTGTCCCTCCAGAAGGGAATCACCGAGGTGACTGTCGCGGAGATCAGTGAGATGGCGAATGTCTCCGCACGTACCTTCCATAACTACTTCGCCTCCCGGGAGGAGGCGATCGGCTGGTTCCTCGAACTGGAATTCACGCGGATTCGCGAGGCATTTGAGGAAGCCATCACCGACGAGTTGTCCCTCTTCCCCACGATCCTCAGCTTCGTCAGCAAGTACGTTGACGAATCCAACCCGAACTCGCTCGACTCCTTCTACGCATTCCAACGCCTCGCCGATCAACTCAACAGCCTTGTCCCTGGTACCACCGAGAGTCTCCTCTTCAAGATTTTCGCAGGCCAGATTGAGGGTTTGGAGGGTGTGCACAAGGTGCTCACCCCCTTCCAGGAGTATGCGATTATCAACCTCATCGTGGAGACGGGCACCATCATCACACACTGGCGGATCAACCATGACTCCTCCCAGGAGCCGGTCGAACTGTTCATGTCCCTCATCAACGGCCTCCACAACGGACTCAATGAGCTCGATAAGACCCAGCAGGGATGAGATGATCGCCGACGGGGTGCTGCTGCGCGCCGCCCGGTCGGCCCACCTGACCCGCTGGGGTGTGCGCGAGGTGTACTACACCCGAGGCGATACTCACCTGCGCCTCATCACCGAGGCAGAGACCACAGTCGATCTGCCCGCCCTTCCCATCGCCGAGATTACCTCCGGTGTCGAGGGCGAGCAGTGGCAGTGGGTGGATGAGCACGCGTTGGCCGTGGTGGACGAGCCGATCACACCGCTGCGCGATGAGTTACTTACCATCGCCTGCGCCATCTACCGGGAGGGCCCCGTCCTCATCGTCGACAGTGCCCGCCCCACCAGTGCAGTGCCGGTGCGCCTGGCCGTTCTCGTCCAGGGCCCAACGGGGAACCCACGCGACGGACTGCTCGGGGCGGCCGACTACCTCTTCGCCCACGCCGGCGATGGATTGGCAGCCCGCGCTCTCGCCGCCGGGGGTGCCGTGAACTACCGCATCACCTGCGGATATGTGGTGGACACGGGCGACTCACCGAGCTACGCGGACCTGCTCGCCCATGCCGACGATCCCACCCCACCGCAGCCGACAGCACCGGCAACGACGATGATTCCGCTCGCCTACACTGATGCGACGACCCTCACGTGGGCGTGGAACTACCCCGACTACACCACCGACCATACCCGTCGGCTCCGCCAGATCGGCTACGACCATGGACTGTTGCCCTTCACTGCCTCCACCCTGCCCCGGCAGGCCGCCGACACCCTGCGGGTGACCACTGTTGCCCAACGGATCCTGCGGCTGGGGAGATTGTCGGTCGACCCCGCCACCGGATGGATCACCGCCGCCGCCTAGACATTGAAGTAGCGCGCCTGCGGGTGGTACATGACGAGCGCGTCCGTGGCCTCCTCCGGGTGCAGCTGATACCCCTCAGAGAGAGTGACACCAATCCGCTCCGGCTCGAGCAGCGCAACCACCTTCTCCCGTTCCGAGAGATCCGGACACGACCCGTAGCCAAAGGAGTAGCGCGCCCCCACATAGTCCAGTTCAAACCACTTGCGCGGGTTGGTGGACACCGTCTCGGGGATACCCAACTCCTGCCGGATCCGCCAGTGCCAATACTCGGCGAACGCCTCCGCCAACTGCACAGCAATGCCGTGGAGTTCGAGATAGTCGCGGTAGTCCCCGCGCTCAAAGTACTGGTTGGTGAACGTGGACACTTCCCCACCGGCGGTGACCAGTTGGATGGGCAGGACATCGACACGCCCCTCCTGCTCCGCGCGCTCGCGCGAGCAGATGTAGTCGGCCAAACACAGGTGCTTACCCCGGGCCTGCCGGGGGAAGGAGAAGCGCACCCGCTCTGCAGCCTCGAGGGTCGGTTCCTCGAGCACAATCACATCATTGCCCTCACTGACCACCGGGAAATAGCCGTACACGCAGGCGAGATGATCGGTTGCCCCGGCTGTTTTGAGCTCGTCGAGCCAGTGGCGCAACCGGGGATACCCCTCGCGGGCAGCGAGGTCCTCAAAGCTCTCGTCACTGCCCCGGGCAGGCCGCAACCCCCACAGGCCACGGAAGAGGGCGTGCGTATCCATGAACGGGAGGACATCGTTGACGGAGACCCCTTTGATGATCTTCGTCCCCCAAAATGGCGGGGTGGCCAGGGTGTGGTTGGGGTCAACCTCCGGGGAACGACCCTCCCACACGTGGGTCCGAGCAGCCACAGTGGCCTGGGCCTTCTCCCGGCGCGCCTGGCGGGCCGCCCGGCGCTCGGTGTCCACCCCAACTTCTCCGTTGAGAATGCGCAGCGCCTCAAAGGCATCCTTGTTGTAGTAGACGTTGCCGTCATAGATACTGGCGAGGTCATCTTCAACGTAGCCGCGGGTGAGAGCGGCTCCACCGAGGTAGACATCATAGTGGGAGAGGCCGGCCTCGTTGAGGGCGATGAGGTTGTCCTTCATGATCGCGGCGGATTTCACGAGCAGCCCACTCATGCCGATGGCATCGGCTTGGTGTTTCTCGGCGGCCTCAATGATCGCGCTGATGGGCTGTTTGATGCCGATGTTGATGACGTTGTAGCCGTTGTTGGTGAGGATGATGTCGACGAGGTTCTTGCCAATGTCGTGCACGTCTCCCTTGACGGTGGCGATGACGATGGTGCCCTTCGAGGCTGACGAGTCGAGTTTCTCCATGAAGGGTTCGAGGTAGGCCACTGCTGCCTTCATCGTTTCGGCCGATTGGAGGACGAACGGCAGCTGCATCTGGCCGGAGCCGAAGAGCTCACCGACGGTTTTCATCCCCTCGAGCAGGTTCTCGTTGATGATCTCCACCGCCGACTGCTCCTGTAGGGCCTCGTCGAGGTCGGCTTCCAGTCCATCCTTCTCCCCGTCGATAATGCGCTGGGCGAGCCGCTGTTTCACCGGCAGGGCCTTCAACTGTTCGGCGGCTTGGGCGGCCAATTCGGCCGCATTGACATCGGCGAAGAAGGCCATGAAGGTCTGCAGCGGATCGTAGTCCGGGTCCTGTGAGTAGGTTCCCTCTTTCCCGCGCCGGTCGTAGATCATGTCGCGGGCGCAGGCGAGGTGCGTTGCGTCGATGCGGTTGAGGGGCAGGATTTTCTGCGAGTTGACGATGGCGGTGTCCAGGCCGACGCTGATTGCCTCGGCGAGGAACACCGAGTTGAGGACCTGCCGGGCGGGCGGGTTAAGGCCGAAGGAGACGTTGGAAATCCCCAAAGTGAAGTGCATGTGCGGGTGGGCTGCCGAGAGCCGTTTGATTGCCTCGAGGGTTTCGATCCCGTCGCGGCGGGTCTCCACCTGCCCGGTGGAGATGGGGAAGGTGAGCGCGTCAACGATGATGTCGCGGTCATCCAACCCGTACTCTTTGATCGCCGTGATGAGCCGTTCAGCGACGGCCACCTTCGTGTCGGCGGTGCGCGCCATGCCGTCCTCATCAATGACGAGGGCGACGACGACAGCACCGAACTCCTTCACCAGCTTCATGACGGTGTGGAAACGGGCCGGGTCCTCGAAGTTGACGGAGTTGACCACACACCGGCCCCCGAGGGCTTTCAACCCCGCCTCAATGACGGCGGGTTCGGTCGAATCGACCATGATCGGCAAGGTGGTGGCGGTGGCGAGCTGGGCGGCGAAGGTGGCCATATCGGCGGCACCGTCACGGCCGACGTAGTCGACGCACACGTCGATGAGGTGGGCACCGTCGCGGGTCTGGTTCTTCGCAATGCTCAAACACGTCTGCCAGTCCTCAGCCAGCATCGCCTCTTTGAACGCCTTCGAGCCGTTGGCGTTGGCGCGCTCCCCGATGATGGTGATGCCGGTCGGGTGGGTGAAATCCTCTTTGGCGTAGATAGAGCTCACCGCATCCGGTCCGGCGGAGACGGTCGGCTCCCACGCCACGTCCTCCCGGGCATCGACTGCCGCGCGCAGCTGGGCAATGTGCTCGGGCGTAGTGCCACAGCAGCCTCCCACCATCCGCAGCCCGAGAGTATCGACAAAAACGGTGACCTCACGGACGAACTGGTCTGGCCCGAGGGGGTACACCGCCCCGGTGGGGCCGAGTTCGGGAAGACCGGCGTTGGGCATGACGGTGACGGGGATCGCCGCATTGTCAACGAGGTAGCGCAGGTGCTCGGTCATCTCCGTCGGTCCGGTGGCACAGTTGAGGCCAATGGCTTGGATATTCAGCGGTTCCAGGGCGGTGAGGGCGGCCGCAATCTCCGTCCCCAACAGCATCGTGCCGGTGGTTTCCACGGTGACGTGGCAGATAATTGGCAGCTCACTGGTGAGGTGGCGGATCGCCCCAATCACCGCCTTCAGCTGGAGGACATCCTGGGCGGTTTCAACGAGGAACCCGTCGACTCCGCCGTCGATGAGCCCGCGCGCCGCCTGCTCATAGGATGCCTGGAGTTCATCGAAGCCGACCTGGCCGAGGGAGGGCAGCTTCGTTCCCGGCCCCAACGCACCGAGCACAAAGCGCGGCCGGGCACCTGCGGCAGCGGTGAACTCGTCGACGACCCCGCGCGCAATCTCCGCACCGGCCTTCGCCAGCTCATAGCAGCGATCGGCGATGTCATAGTCGGCGAGGTTGGTGAGGTTGCAGCCGAAGGTGTTCGTCTCAACGAGGTCGGCACCGGCAGCGAAATAACTGCGGTGGATGGCCCCGACAATGCCCGGGCGAGTGACATTGAGGATCTCATTGCAGCCCTCCAGCCCCTGAAAGTCCGCATCGATATCGAGCTCATGATTTTGCAGTTGGGTCCCCATTGCCCCATCGCCAACAAGCACATGATCGCGCAGAGCACGGATGAGGGGACTGTCCTCCGGGCACTGGTGGGAGGCGGATGCGACGGATGCGGCAATAGTCATAACTGACCAGTATAGCCAGCTGCGCCTGGCCGGCCTGCCCATGGCGAGCTCCCCCTCCCCCACCGCCGCCCGCTACACTGGGGCCATGTTTGTGAAACGGGTGACACGGTACAACAAGGATGGCTCCAAAGTCACCTACTACCAGTTGGCACACAACGTGTGGGACGCGGAGAAGAAGGTCTCGCGCACGAAGGTCCTCGCCCCACTCGGACGCTCCGATAACCTCGACCGCGACGCCATCCATCGCCTCATCGAATCATTGACCAAGCTCCTCGAAGAGACAGCACCCACTCCCACCTATGGCCGCCACGCCCGCCGCGCCAAGGAATCATCCCCCACTGCACCCGCTACGGCCGGGATGCCTGCAACTGGCGCAGGTCCACGACACGGTCGGCCACCTGCTGCGCCTCCGTCTCATCGTGGGTGACATAGATCGCCGTGGTCTCCCGCGCCCGCAAAACCCGCCGAATATCGGCGGCAAGATCCCGCTTCAGGGCGGTATCCAACGACGAGAGCGGCTCGTCGAAGAGCACAATCTGCGGCGCCGGGGCGAGGGTACGGACCAACGCCACCCGCTGCGCCTGCCCGCCGGACAAGGTCGTCACCGCACGATCGTTGAAACCGGTCAGGCCCACCAGGTCAAGTAGTTCATTGACCACCTCCCCGTGGGGGTCGCGCCGGTGGCGCGGCAACCCGTAGGCGATGTTGCGGCCCACCGAATAGTGTGGAAACAGCTGCCCATCCTGAAACACCATCCCCACTGACCGCCGGTGGGTGGGCACTCGGGAACAATCCACACCGGCGAGGAGGATACGCCCCGCACTCACCGGTTCCAACCCGGCGATCGCCCGCAGCAGAGTTGACTTTCCTGACCCGGAGGGGCCAACAAGCCCGACAATCTCACCGCGCCGCAGGCGCAGCGTCAGCGACTCCACGGCCACAAAGCCGTCCGGGTAGGTCACCGAAATCTCATCCACCACCAGGTAATTAGCGTCCATCACATCACCACTCCGCCCGCTCGCACCTGGGCCGACTCGGCCCTCCGGTCAGCCCCGATGGCGGTGGCCGCCACCATGAGCAGAGCTGCCGTACACGCCAGAATAACCGAGGCCGCCATCGCCATCTCATAGTTATCCGCACCCGGCCTGCCAAGGAGCCGGGCAATGAGCACCGGCAACGTCACATACTGGGGTGATGCGAGGAAGCTCGTCGCCCCAAACTCCCCGACACTCATCGCCAGAGCAAACCCAGCCGCTATCCCCAGCCCGCGCCGGGCGAGGGAGAGGTCAATGGTCAGCAGCACCCGCCACGGCGATGCACCGAGGGTGGCCGCCGCCTCCCGCAGCTGAGTATCAATCGCCCGGAGCACCGGCACGAGCGCCCGGGTCACCAGCGGAAGGGCCACGACGGCCTGGGCCAACGGAACGAGAACAGGCCGAGGCAGAATACCGACGAGGGAGATGAAGTAGCCGAAGCCGACGGTCACCGCCGACACCCCGAGCGGGGTGAGGGAGAGCATATCCACGCTGCGGACGAGGAGCCGTCCCGCACGCGACCGCGGGGAGCGCGAGACTGTCAGCGCAATGACCGTGCCCACCGTCAGTGCGATCACTGCGGAGAAGACGGCGGTGATAAGGGAGTTGGCCAGCCCCTCCCAGGCGGTGACCCCACCGACGAACCCGGCACCGGAGGTGGAGAGGAACCGGTAGGCCCGGCCTCCCTCGGCAAGGGACGCGAGGACGAGATTGCCGAGCGGAACCACAATGACGGCGACGATGAAGAAACCCACGGCACCGAGGAGGGGGATATCTCTGCGGCGGACCGGGTGGGCGGCGACGGTTCCACCCCCGAGCTGGCGTTCGTAGCGCGCGGAGAGTTGGGAGGAGATGACGACGGCTGCAATGACGATGACGCACTGGATGACGGAGAAGGCGGCCGCCTTATCCAGGTTGATGAACGTGGCCGTCTGCACCCACATTTCCGTCTCCACGGTGCCAAAGCCCGGCCGGCCGAGGGTGAGGACGATACCGTAGGCGGTGGAGCAGAAGAGGAAGACCAGCCCCGCACTTGCCGCGATCGCCGGGCTCAGTTGGGGAGCGGTGACGGTGAGGAGGCGGCGCAGCGGTGTGGCACCGAGGGTGGCTGCGGCATCCTCCTGCCGGGGATCCAGGCGCTCCCACAGGGTGCCCACGGTGCGGACCACCACAGAGAAGTTGAAGAACACCATCGCCGCGACGACTGCGGCGGTGGTGGAGTCAAAGCCGGTGAACGCATAGATTCCGGCGGGACTGTGCGCACCTCCCGTCGGGCGGAAGACGGCGTTGAACGCCACCCCCACGACCACGGTGGGGAGCACGAAGGGCACGGTGGCAATCATCCGGACGAGCGTGCGACCGGGAAAGGTGAGGCGGTAGAGCACGTAGGCACCCGGCACCCCGGCAATGAGGGAGCCGAGGGTTCCGGCAGCGGCCATCCAGATGGTTTGCCAGATGATCCGCCATGTCCGCGTGGTGGTGAGGACCTCGGCGAGGACCGAACTGTTGAATCCGCGCATGAGCATCGCCGCGACCGGCCAGAGGAAGAACACCCCGAGGAAACCGATCGCGGCGGTCAGCGCGCCCCCCGCACTGAGACGGATGCTCCGGGAACCCACTGTGCTATCCCTGCGCCACTACTGCTGCTCGAACTGGGTTGTCCACGCCTCGATCCACGCGTCGCGTCCGGCGGCAACGGTGGCCGGATCGAGGGTGACCGGTGCATCCGACAGTGTGGCGTGGGCGGCCCACTCGGTGGGCAACGCAGTGGTGGAATCGATCGGATACATGTACATGGCCTCGGGGAAGGCGGCCTGCACCTGCGGGGACACCATAAAGTCGACGAAGGCCTTCGCCCCCTCCGGGTTTTTCGCCCCGGCGACAACACCGGCGTACTCCACCTGGCGCACACACGTCTGCGGCAGATATCCGGTAGCACCACCGGTTTCTGCCAGGGAGGAGGAATACGAGACGACGAGGGGGAACGCACCCTTCCCATCAGCCCCGGAGAAGTCCGTGTAGTACGCATCGGACCAGCCCTCATCGACCTTCGAACCGGCATCGAGGACCTGCTTCCAGTAGGGCAGGTACCCATCCTCACCGAAGTGGGCGACTGTGGCGGCGAGGAAAGCAAGCCCCGGCGAGGACGAGGCAGGGTTCTCCGTCACGAGCAGCGGCGCGTACTCCGGCTTCGCGAGGTCCTCGAAGGTGGCCGGCTCGGCGAGGTTGTTGTCAGTGAAGTAGGCGTGGTCAATGTTGACACACACATCCCCGACGTCGGTGGGGGTGAGAGCGGGATCGATGATGTAGTCGCGGGCGGATTCCGGCAGCCCAGCGGGGGTGTAGTCCGCGAGCACGCCGGCATCGGTGGCTTTGGCGGCAGTGAAGGTGTCAATCCCGAATACCGCGTCGACGGTGGGATTGTCCTTCGTCAAAATGAGCTGACCGGCAACCACCGCCGAGTCCCCCGGCGCGGTGGTGACGAGCGTGTAGCCGGACTCCGCCTCGAACTGGTCGATGAGCTCCTGCGGGAGATCAAAGGAGTCGTGGGTGAGCACGGTCACCGTTGTCTCTCCAGCAGCTGCTGCGGTGGTGGAGTCGGCGGAGCCGGTGGTGGTGTCTGTACCGCATCCGGCGAGCAGTGCTGCGGTGGTGAGGGTGGCCGCGAGGGCGATCCCAGTATTCATTGTGATTACCTCCAGGTTAACTACTGGAGGGCTCATCTGTGCCGGTGCTGACCCACTTCTGTGTGCCACACAGCCGACACAGGTGAGGAGAGATAATCTCGACTCCCTTCGCCGGCATGACCCGGATCAGGTTCGAGGGTCTGCGCGGATCTGCTGCGCACTCTCAGCACCACTCGGTGCTCCCCTGTCGTGTACGCACTATTGTAGCGTTTTATTCCCCAGATGATTCACTGAGGCGGTGTTCGAGCTCCTCAACGCGAGCGATCTGGGCATCGCGTCCGGCTTGCTCGGCTTGGGTGACGGCGAGCTGAGCAGTGAATTTTTGCAGCTCGTCATAGATGAACTGGGCAAATTCGAAGGCTCCTTCAATCGACGGGTGAGTTTCGTCGACTTGCAGCCACTCGGGATGGCTGGAGACGAACGTGTTCCAGTCGATGACTCCGACGTTGGCGTACTGGTCGGCCACCTCATACAGCGCGGCGTTGGAGTCGGCGACGAACGTCGACGGCGAGTAGAGGGTGACGAGCATGACAATGCGGGTGGGTCCGAGCATCTGCACGACCTGGTGGACGAGGTTGATGTCAGTGACTCCGGCGTTGGTGCCGAGGCAGATGAAGACGGCTCGGCCGACCTGTCCGGTGGCCAGTTCTCCGGCGAGAGTATCCGGTTCCTGGTACCACTGCCGGTTGGACTTCGCCAGCAGGGTGACTCCGGGAATACGGTCGAGGAAGCCGCCGAAGGCCGAGGCGATCATGGCGCCAAGCAGGGCGACGACGAGGAGGCTCGCCCCCACCATGCCGCCCCGGTAGGCGAACAGGGAGTCCTCGGGGACAGTGAGCATGAAGGCGATGATGATCGCGAGGGCTGGCCAGCCGAGGACAGCAGGCACCCGGGTACCGCGGGCGAAGGCGAAGGCGAAGACAATCCCGATACCGAGCCCGAAGACGTGCGTGTCGGTGCCGTAGTAGAGGCGGGTCAGTCCCTTGCCGGTGTAGAGCAGGGCCATGAGGGTGGCCGAGGCTGCGGTGATGACGGCGGGGAGGGGCAGTCACGAAACCGAGAGTGTGTTAGGGATGGAGGTGGATTTACACCTGCGGGGGAACTGAACCGACCGGCACCGGGCCCCCGGCGATCTGCCGGTAGGCGTGGGCCTGGGCGAGGTAGGCGACGGGTATGAGGTAGATCATGCCGATGCCGAAGGTGATGAGGATACCGACGGTGACGGCGAGTCCGACGAGAATGTCGAGGATAATGATCTGCCCGATGTTGCGGGCCCCGGCACGGAAGCCCTCGCTGATCGCCTGCCCGAAGCTGCCGCGCCCGTCGGCGAGGAAGTAGCTCCAGTAGGACACGAGCGGGGAGAGCACGAGGCTGACAACGAGAATGAGGGCGACCGACCCGATGAGTGCACCCCAGGGAAGGTTGGCCATCTCGGCGACCATCTCGTCGGCCACAGCCGGATCGGTGGGGTCGGCAGTGCCAAGGAAGAGGTCGGAATTGTCCATCGCGGCGGTGGCGAACTGCCGGATTCCCGGGCTCACGGCAGCGACGATGGCGATGATGGTCCCGGTGACCAGGCCCTGGAGGATCACCATGCCCACCATGGGCAGCCAGGAAATGGTGGAGAAGAACTGCTTCAGCGGGACCCGGCGCCGGTCAACACAGCGAATACCGGCGACGATGCCGACGATGGAGAGAATGAGATTGACCAGACCGTTGACCACGGAGAAGCCGACACTCACCGATGAGGTCGGGTCGGCGGCGGTGGTCGGAGTTAGTGTTCCACTGGTGGAGAGCACAATGGAGACCACAAGCATGATGATGACGTAGGCAAACCACGGGAAAAAATTCTGGGCGGGCCGCTTGAAACCAAAGGCGATCGCCTCAAGGGGACGCAGTTTCCCATCGGTTGCGGTCGGGGCATCCTCTGGATCCATGTAGGAGCCGGGGTGGTCCGCTGGGGCGGGAAACGCCGCGTACGGGTCGGGGGTCGGCTGCGGATCATTGCCCGGGAACTGGGGATATGCTGGCGGGTTCGTCATCGGTACCTTTCTCCTACCCGAGCTTTCTGCCCGGTGTGGTGGGGATTGTTGCACCCCAGTGTAGGGGGTTTCTTACCGCACTGCATCTTGGTAAGGGGTCGGATCGACCTCATCGGCGGTGGCGACGAGGGAGGACGGGGTGGTTGCATACTGTGCCGTGATTGCATCGATTCCCTCGGTGATGATGCGGATATCCCCGCCGGCGCAGAAGGCGCGGTCGATCCCGGAGACGATGAGCACCTGTGAGATCGCCGGCTCGTCCTCCCACGCGGTGAGGGCATCATCGATGAGGTGGTACATCGCGAGGTCGAGTGCGTTGAGGGCTTTCGGCCTGGTCAGGGTGAGGATGCCGGTGGTGCCGGTGACCCCCACCGTCATCTTTTGTGTGATCTGCGTCTCATTTCCCATGGTGTCACCGTAACAAAGATATGACGATGGGCAACTGTGCGCACCGCCCCGGCGCACTCACTCCAACTGCTCGCCGAGCTCCATCCACTCCAGCTCCAACGCCTCTTTCCCCTCCGTGAGCTCCCCGCGCCGCGCGGACAGCTCCGCCAGCTCACCCACCGCTTCCGCAGTGCCTGCCGCCGCCAACTCCACCATGCGCTCATCCAGATCGCCGATCTCGGCGTCCAGTTTGGCGATCTTGCGCTCGAGCGCCGCCATCTGCTTGGAGATCTGCCGGAACTGCGCCCCACTCACACCGTGCTTGGCACCCATCTGAGCGGGCATGTTTGCGTGCGCCCTGTCCGCCGCACGCGCCTCCTGCGGCACAGACAGTGTCGCCGACTGTGTGGCAGGGGCCGCTTTCCTGCGCCCCAGGTACTCATCAATCCCCCGCGGCAGGTTCGTCAGTGCCGCGTCCCCGAACAGCGCCCACGTTGAATCGGCGATCCGTTCAATGAGGTAGCGATCGTGCGAGACGACGACGAGGGTGCCCGCCCAGTCGTCGAGAAGCGACTCCAACTCCTGCAGGGTATCGATATCCAAGTCGTTGGTGGGCTCGTCAAGAAGCAGCACATTCGGCTCCTCCATGAGCACCCGCGTCAACTGGAGGCGGCGCTTCTCCCCACCAGAGAGATCGCCGATCGGGGTACGCTGCCGCTTCGCTGAAAACCCAAGCCGTTCTAACAGCTGGCTCGCCGAAATCTCCTTCTTCCCCACCGTGATGTAACTCTTGATTGCGGTGACCGAATCGAGGACGCGCTGGCTCTCGTCAAGGTCATCGAGTTCCTGCTTCAACCAGCCGATCCGCGTCGTCTTCCCCTCAATCCGCTTGCCTGCGGCCAGCGGATATGCCCCAGCCAGCACCGTCAGCAGCGTCGTCTTCCCCGACCCGTTCACCCCCACCAGGCCAAGCCGCTCCCCGGGGGCGAGCCGCCACGTGAGATGATCAACAAGGACCTCACCGTCGGGAGTGGTGACAGTGGCATCCTCCAGCTCAATAACCACCTTGCCCTGGCGGGCCTTCGCAAACGCCGTGAGCGCCACCGCATCCCGTGGCGGCGGCACATTCGCAATGAGCGCCTCCGCCGCCTCGATCCGGTAGCGCGGCTTCGACGTTCTCGCCGGAGGCCCATGGCGCAACCACGCCAACTCCTTGCGCGCCAGATTCTGGCGGCGCTGCTCAGCCGCATCGGCCTGACGGGTCCGCTCCGCGCGGGCGAAAATCCAATCGTTATAGCCGCCCTCGTACACATCGACGCGGCCATCATGGACCTCCCACGTGTGGGTAGCCACCGTATCCAAGAACCACCGGTCGTGGGTGACCACCACGAGCGCCACCTTCCGGGCGAGCAGATAGTCCGCCAGCCACTGCACCCCTTCCACGTCGATGTGGTTCGTCGGCTCGTCCAAGATGAGCACATCGAGCGGTTTCACCAGGGCCGCCGCCAACATGACGCGGCGACGCTGCCCCCCGGAGAGATCCCCAAGTCGGGTCTCCAACCCGAGCTCGGAAATGTTGAGGCCCGTGAGCACCTCGCGGACAGTCGGGTTCGATGCCCACTGGAAGGTCTCCACCCCGAGGGGCTCCACCACCACCTCACCGACGGTCTTCTCAGCCGGTTCCTCCACCGACTGGGTCACCACCGCCAACCGCAGATCCTGCTTCCTGGAGACCCGCCCGGAATCCGGCTCCAGCAGGCCAGCGAGAATCGAGATGAGGGTGGTTTTCCCGCCACCGTTGAGGCCGACGACTCCGACCCGATCCCCCTCGTTGATGCCGAGGGAGACGCGATCGAGCAACGTCGTCAACCCGAAACTCTGGGACACCTTCTCCAGGTTAATGAGGTTAACCACGCTCAGTGCTCCCCCACAATGTGCGCGCCGAAATCGGCACTCGTCGCCGGGAACGCCGCAGCCGCCATATGCGAGGCCGTTACCGCATGCGCCACATGCTCCTGCATCGGCTCATCGACACACAGGAACGCCACTGTCGGCCCGGAACCGGAGACAATCCCCGTCAACGCACCAGCCCCCACCCCCACATCAATGAGCTCACGCAATTCCGGGCGCAGGTGCACCGCCGCCTGCTCAAGATCGTTGTACAGCGCCGCCGCCAACTGCTCCGGATCCCCCGTCGGCAGAGCATCGATAACCGCCAAGGCAGAGTGCACACTGCCAACGGTGTGAACCCGGGTCCCCACAGTCAACGCATCGTAGGTGCGAAAAACCTCCGGTGTGGACAGGCCCTCCGGAGCCGTCGCAAACACCCAAAAATAGGTTCCGTGGGAATGGAGATTCGACAGCTTCTCCCCCCGCCCCGTCGCCAGCATCGTCCCGCCATGGAGCACGAACGGCACATCAGAGCCCAACTGCAGCGCGAGCTCATCCACCTGGTCCACTGTCAACGGATCCCGGCGCAGCCGATTCGCCCCCACGAGCACTGCCGCCGCATCGGCCGACCCGCCCGCCATGCCCCCCGCCGTGGGCAGAACCTTCTCAATATGGATCGCCACCGGCTGATCCCCGAGCACGAGCTGGGCCGCCTGCCAGGCCAGATTCGACGCATCCGTGGGCACCCCGGCGACATCGATACCCACCCCGTCGACAGTGAGCTCCATCTCGTCGGAGACGGCAACAGTCACCGTGTCATGGAGGGAGACAGACTGGAACACCGTAGACAACTCGTGATAGCCGTCATCGCGGAGGCCGACAACATCGAGGAACAGGTTGACCTTTGCATGCGCATGCACAGTTACTGCCGTAATCACACAGGCCATCGTAGTAGACTCCCCACCCCGGCGGTGCCGCAGGGTCAGCCCTCAGTGGGCGGCAATGGTGCGCGCCAACTCCACAAACGCAGCGATGGACAGCTGCTCCCCGCGCGCCTGCGGATCAATCCCCGCCTCAATGAGGTGGGACTGTGCCGCCGCAGGGGAACCAAAGAACCCGGCCAACCCGGCGCGGAGGGATTTCCGGCGGCTGGCGAAGGCCGCATCGACAAGAGAAAACACCTGCTCGCGATCCACATCCCCCCACGTTCCGCGCCGGTTGACGGTGATCCGGACAAGCCCGGAGGTGACATTCGGGCGCGGCCAAAAGACGTGCGTGCCCACCGTCCCCGCCGCAGACACCTCACCGTAGTAGGCCGCCTTGACGCTGGGCACCCCGTACACCTTGGTACCGGGGCGAGCGGCGAGCCGATCGGCAACCTCCTTCTGCACCATGACGAGCACGGTAGTGAGACTGGGAAAGGTGGCCAGGAAGTGGAGGATTACCGGCACAGCAACGTTATAGGGCAAATTGGCCACCAGCGCCGTCGGCGGAGTGGGCAGATCGGTGACTGTGAGCGCATCTGCGGTGATCACAGTGAGCTTGTTTGCCACGTCGGGGGCGAATGTGGCAACGGTCTCGGGCAGCCGCTGCGCCAAACGTGGATCAATTTCTACACAGGTCACCGACCGTGCCGCAGCGAGCAGCCCGAGGGTGAGCGAACCCAACCCGGGACCCACCTCCACAACATCATCGGTGCTGGAAATCTCCGCAGCGGCGACGATCTTGCGGACGGTGTTCGCGTCGTGCAGGAAATTCTGCCCCAACCGTTTTGTCGGTTGCACGCCGAGCTCGTCAGCGAGAGAACGAATATCTGCCGGGGTCAGCAGGTGAATATCGGCCACAGTAAACTCGGGGCCCCTAGCGCAGGCCGAGCTTGGCGGTGCACGCCGGCCACGCACCCCAACCCTGGGCTGCCTGCACCTTCGTGGCCACCTCAATCTGCTGCTCGCGGGTCGCCCCACTGGCGGTCGGGGCATACTGGCCACCGCCATAGGCCAACCAGGTCCCCGCAGCGAACTGGAGGCCACCGTAGTAGCCGTTGCCCGTGTTGATGGCCCAGTTTCCACCGGACTCACAGGCGGCAATGGAATCCCAGACGCTGCCGGCGGCAACAGCCGGTGCGGTCGGCTTTTCCTTCGTGCCCCGCTTGATCACAGCGGCCGTGCCCGGGCGCACCGGGACAGTGGAGAGATCCTCGGCCGACTCCTCACGATTGTTGACGAGGGTGAGCACACGGGTGATCGAGTTGATGCCTGGGGTGCCGGCCGTGACCACACTCTCCTCGCCGACGAAGGAGTCGGGATCGTCAATGTAGGTGGGCTCCGGGGTGAACGGCTCCTGGACCGTCACCTTCTGCTTGACCACGCGATCGATGGTGATGGCAGTGCCCTGAGCAAGGGGGGCCGACACCGGCGGGGTGACCCGATCCTCACCGCTGATGCGGATGCCGCGGGCAGAAAGAACCTCTCCGACTGTCTTTGCAGCAACGTTGGTGTAGGTAATCGCACCCCCATCGTTGATGGAGACGATGCGCGGGGTGGTGACTGCCACCTCGGCCCCCTCGAGGGGGAGCACGGCGGTGGGTTCGCTGTCGAACTTGGCTTGTTTGGTGATCCTCGGCAGGGCCGACTGGGCGCTGGGGACGACGGTTGCTGTGGCCGGATCGCCGGTGGCGAGGTCATCGACAAGCTCATCGATGGTCAAGGCTGTGGACACGACGGGGGTGGATTTCCCGTCGACGACGAGGTTGATCTCCTTCTGGGAGCGGACGGTAATCGTCTCCGTCCCGTCGAGTGAGGTCGCCCGATCCGGGGTGATGACATCGGTGGGCTGGAGGTCCACCTTGGCCGCCTCGAGTGCTTCCCCGACGGTGGACGAGAACGTGGACAGCTCGATATCATCCCCGTTGACATTGATGGTGACCTGCTTGGATGCCCCGGCAACGGCGAGGGAGGAAATAACGACAGCTGAGACAATGCCGCCCGTCGTCGCCTGCGCTAGAGGCGAGAACTTCACGGACTTGGTGTGCTTGTTCGGCTCGTCTTGTTTCACTGTTAGTCCTTCGCGTGCGGTGTGCCATTGACTATCTGGATCGCCAACCTGCGTTATTTTCCGGTCGCAGGTTCACGGGTCTCCACGTAACAATACGGTAACGTTTTGCTTAAGTCAAACTAAGTATGCTTATTGTTTTCTTAGGTTCCGCGGCGCCGAAACGCACGGTACACATGTAATTTTCTGTGACTGGAGTGGCGCCGTTTTCGCGCCCGGCCCGCAGACCTACATCCCCCCGCCGCGCCCCCGCGCCCAACCGCCGGGCCCCCGCACCCCCGCGCCCGGCCCGCAGACCTACACCACCGGCGCCCACTCGGGCCCGGTCTCCCCGAGCTTCGGGTCAATCTTCGCAATGAGCGGGGCCGGCTTGGACAACTCCACCCCCGGCTCCATCGCTGTGCGCTCCCAACGGGCGAGCTGATCGGCATAGTTGCCCTGGATCGTCGCGTATTCGCGATCCTGTGGCGGCACCCCAGCACCCACAATCGGACGCGGCGAATCATCCACAACGCGGACAATCTCCGGACGCGCCGCCCAGACCCCGGTGCGCCCGAGGGTCTCATGGACCTGCTGGGCAATGTGCGGCAGGAACGGGGTGAGCAGTGTATTGCAGTCACTGACCACCTGGAGGGCCACCCACAGCACCGTGGCCAGACGCGAGCCCTGCTCGAGCTGACTGTCCTCCTTCGCCAGCTTCCACGGCTCCATCTCCGCAATGTAGGCGTTCGCCTCCCCCACCACGTGCATGGCATGGGTGATCGCTGCCTTGAAATGGGAGCCATCCAACTGCTCCCCACACACCGTATAGGCTTCAGCGGCGAGGGTGAGTAGCTTCTCGTCGGCCTCGGTGAGCTCACCGGGGGTGGGAACGACACCGAAGTTCTTGTGCGCCATGGACACCGTCCGGTTGACCAGGTTGCCCCACGCATTGGCCAGCTCGTTGTTGACACGGCGGACAAACTCATCCCACGTGAAGTCCGCATCGGTGTTCTCCGGACCGGCCACCGCGATGTAGTAGCGCAGCGGATCCGGGCCGAACTCCGCGAGGAAGTCCTTCACGTAGATGACGATCCCGCGCGAGGAGGAGAACTTCGAGCCAGACATCGTCAAATACTCACTGGAGACGATCTCCGTGGGCAGGTTGAGCTCGGAGAACTCGTGCGGGCTGCCGCCCTGATCCCCCTTGCCGTCATAGCCGAGGAGCAGCGCCGGCCAAATCTGGGAGTGGAAGGTGATGTTGTCCTTGCCCATGAAGTAATAGCTGCGGGTGTCCGGATTGTTCCACCACTCGCGCCACCGCTCCGGCGCGCCCACCCGGTGCGCCCACTCAATGGAAGCAGAGAGGTAGCCGATGACGGCGTCGAACCACACGTAGAGTTTCTTCGCCTCATTGTCCTGCCACCCCTCCACCGGGATTGGCACACCCCAGTCAATATCGCGCGAAATCGCCCGCGCGTGCACGTCTTTGAGGAGGTTGAGGGAGAACTTGAGCACATTGGGCCGCCAATCGTGGCGGGTCACCATCCACTGCTCGAGTGCTTCGGCTACCGCTGGGAGATCGAGCATGAAGTGTTCGGTCTCCACAAACGTGGGGGTCTCCCCGTTGATCTTTGAGCGCGGCTCTTTCAGATCGATCGGATCGAGCTGGTTGCCGCAGTTATCGCACTGGTCACCGCGCGCTCCGTCGTAGCCGCAGATCGGGCAGATTCCCTCAATGTAGCGGTCCGGCAGGGTGCGTCCGGTGGACGGGGAAATCGCCCCCTGGGTGGTCTGTTTGACCAGGTAGCCGTTCTCATAGAGCCCGGTGAACAGTTCCTGAACCACTGCGTAGTGGTTGCGGGTGGTTGTGCGGGTGAACAGGTCATAGCTCAATCCGAGCCCGGCCAAGTCGGCGGCGATCTGCTCGGAGTACTTTGTCGACAGGTCCTGGACGCTCATGCCCTCTTTCTCTGCCTGCACGAGCATCGGGGTGCCGTGTTCGTCGGTGCCGGAGACCATGAGCACATCGGCTCCGCGCATGCGCTGGTAGCGGGCAAACACGTCGGAGGGAACGCCGAAGCCGGCAACATGACCAATGTGGCGCGGACCGTTCGCGTACGGCCAGGCAACACAGACGAGCACTTTATTCATGTTCCCTACCTTAGGCGATGGGGTGAGCTTCCCCCAACCTGGGGAGGAGGCCTTCGTCACCCGCCGACTCACTCGTCTCCAACTGCTGCGACGACGGCGGCAAAGAGCTGGTTTGCGGAGACCCCATAGTCGGCGGCAACGGCTTTCGCCGCCGCTTTGCGACGCTCCCCACCTGCCGCCCGCGTCTCGACGATGCGTACGAGGGTGGACATGTCCACGCCCCCGTCCACATCCGCACTGCTCGAGGAGGCGCCCTCGACGACGACGACGATTTCTCCCCGCACGCCCCCACTGGCCCACTCGGCAACCTCCTTGAGCGGGCCAACATAGACCTCTTCATGCAGTTTCGTCAGCTCCCTGCACACCGCCACGCGGCGGGAGTCCCCGAGGATCTCCCGGGCAACAGCGAGGGTGGCGGCGAGGCGGTGCGGCGATTCAAAGAACACGGTGGCCCGCCGCTCCCCGACCATCTCCTCGAGCCAGCGCCGCCGCTCCCCGTCCTTGCGTGGGGCGAACCCGTCGAAGCAGAAGCGACCGGTGTGGAGACCGGAGAGGGCGAGGGCGGTCGGCACCGCCGAGGGGCCGGGCAGACAGGTGACGGGAACGTTCTCCTCCCGCGCTCGGGCCACCACCGAGTAGCCGGGGTCGGAGACGACAGGCATCCCCGCATCGGTGACGACGAGCACGGACTGGGTGCGCGCCCGCTCCACGAGCATCTCGGCTCGCGCCTGCTCATTGTGATCGAAGTTGGAGATGACCTCACCGGTGATGTCCACGCCGAGGGCGGCGGCGAGGTTGCGTGTACGGCGGGTGTCCTCGGCGGCGATAACATCGGCGGTGTGGAGGGCCACCCGCAGCCGCGCCGACGCATCACCGATATTGCCGAGGGGGGTGGCGGCAAGGGTGATGCCGACGGGGAGGACATACTCCAAACCAGATTTCATAAGCCCATACTTTATAGTTAAGTGCCGTGAGTACGACAACCCAACCATCCTCGGCAACGCGTGGTGCCTACGCGGTTGCCCCACCGGCGCAGTGGGCTCCGATGCGCACGCTGCCGTGGGGAGCAACTGATCGGCTGTATTTGATTATTCTTGCCGTGGCCGCCCTCGTCACCCGCTGCACCGGTTTGGGCTCCACCACCGATAACGGCACCCCCATCTTCGATGAGAAGCACTATGTGCCGCAGGGGTATGACATTCTCGTCTCAGGAGGGTTTCTCCGCCCCGGTGTGGAAACCAACCCTGGTTACGGTCTTGTCGTCCACCCACCGCTGTCCAAGCAGATCATCGCCCTCGGTGAGGCGATCTTCGGCTACTCGCCGTGGGGCTGGCGGCTGATGACCGCCCTCTTCGGTGTGGCCACCGTTGTCCTCATCTACGCCATCACCCGGCAGATTTCGAGTTCCCCCACCCTCGGGTTGTATGCGGGCATCATCGGCTGTGCGGACGGGGTGTCGCTCGTCGCCTCCCGCTTTGGGATGCTCGACATCTTCCTCGCCTTCTTCGTCCTGCTCGCCATGTTCTTCCTCGTCATTGACTTCCAGCGTGGAGTGCCGGGGGGCTGGCGGTGGTGGCGCTTCGCCGCCGGGGTGGCCTTGGGGATGGCGGTATCGGTGAAGTGGTCGGGCCTCTACTTCATGGCTTTCTTCGGGCTGTTCACCGTGGCCCTCGACTGGTGGAAGCGTCGGCAGCTCTCGCGCACCCTGCTCATCGATGCCCCCCGCGCCTTCTTCTCCATCGTCATCGTCCCGATTGCCCTGTACATGTGGAGTTGGCGCGGCTGGTTCGCCTCGGAGACCGGCTCGTTCCGGCATGCCGCAGAGGCCGGTGACACCGACCTCCCCGGTGGGGCGTTTGCCAGCTTCATCTACTATCACCAGCAGGTACTCAAATTCCACTCCTCCCTCACCACCTCCTCCGGCCATTCCCACCCGTGGGATTCGAAACCCCCGAGCTGGTTGGCCGCAACCCGGCCGATCCTCTATTCCACCGGTGAGGCCTCCGCGTGCGCAATCGGCCCGGGCGACTGCAACAACCGCATCTACCTCTTTGGTACGCCGATCATCTGGTGGCTGACCGTCCCGGTTCTCCTGTTCTGCCTCTACTGGCTCATCACCCGGCGCGATCTCCGCTTCTCCTTTCCCGTCGTCGGGTTTGCTGCCGCCTGGTTGCCGTGGCTGGCCGTCTATGACCGGCAGATGTACTTCTTCTACGCGGTGCCTGCGATCGGGTTCACCATTGTCGGCATCGCCCTCGTACTCGGCGTGCTTCCGACGGTGGTGCGCAACCTCGGTGGGTCCACCCAGCTCGCCCACTATCTCGTGCTTGGCTATCTCACCGCCGTCATTGTCAGCTTTGTGTGGTTCAGCCCGATTCTGTACGGATTCCGCATCCCGGAGGAGTTGTACAACACCATCATGGTGTTGCCGAGCTGGCGTTAGCGCCGGGTACGGGAGAACCCGGCAAACCACGTCCACCCGAGGGCGAGAATGGCCACGGTCGTGAGCACGATGTGAATACCGTCGGCGGCAACCGCGAACCCGTTGACCACGGAGAAGGCGAAGAAGCCGAAGGAGAACGTCCACAGGGCCCCGAAGATCGGAAGCATCCCTGCTGAGGAGGCGGGGCGCCACGCCGCGAAGAACAGCCCGAATCCGAGGGCGACGCGCAGGGCGGCGATGGCGATGCGCAGCCGGAAGAGTTCTGGGTCCGCTTGGGCAATGAGGTCCGGGTTGGACAGTTCCAACCGGGCCGTGGAGGCCAAGGTGGACAGGGCCCAGCCGATGTAGAAAATACCGACGATGACCAACCCGATGCGGGCGAGCGCGAGGGAGACGTGGCGCTGCCGTTCGCTGCGGACAAACTCCGGTTCCACTGTGGCAATAATCGCCGCTGTGAGATCGGCCGAGGGGGCCAGTGTGTGGGCATCCGAGGCGGTTGCGGCAGGGGCGAGCTGTGCTTTTAACGCTTGGGAGCGCGCCCAGTAGGCCTGACATTCGCTGCATTCGGCAACATGGGCCTCGACGATGTCGGCGGGAAGGTCAGCTGGTTCGTGGTCGAGCATGGCGGAGATTGCCGCCTGCACCTGGACGTGACTAATCACCGGCAAACACCCCATCGAGGCTGGCCCGGCCAGCACCAAAGACGAGGATAAGCAGGAGCACGGTGAGCACCATGAGGCGGTATTCCATGCCGCCGTCAGCAAGGAACAGGTGTGCCCACTGTCCAGTGACGTAGAGGGCAGCCAGTTCACCGATTGCGAGAATGCCCGCCACGATTGTGGTTAACAGCCCGACAATGATGAGGCAACCCCCCACCAGTTGCACACTCCCCACCGCCCACGCTGTCAGCGTTGGGGAGGGTACGGGGAGGGCTGCCAGGTCATTCGCTGTGGCGGCGACACCGGTGATGAAGAGGATGTCCCAGCCGTGTGCCAGCACCACAATGCCCACGACGAGGCGGGCAAGGAGGAGGGCTCCCTCACGAATGACTGGACGATCCATACCCGTCACCCTACACTACGACCGGCCTATCCCACTTTCTGAAGCAGGGCGTCTGCCTCAGGCACGTGTGCGGCGTACTCAGGGAGGGCGGCAAAGTCTGCGGAGTCGTCGTCGAGTTCGACCACCACTCCGGCAGGGGTCCGCAGGCGCTCGGGAATCCCGAGCTCGTCGGCGTTATTCTGGCGCACCCCGAGGCGGGCGCGGCGCATGTGTCGGATGCGCTGCGCACGCAGGGCCTTCTCGGCCTGGACCTGCTTGGCCAGGGCGTAGAGGTAGCACACGAGGAGGGTTCCGATGAGGACGGGGACGATCCACCACATGCCCTGTTTGATCCCGCCGAGGACCAGTCCGGCCACGAACAGTGCGACGAGTGCGAGGAAGGTACGTTGGCGACGCTGGTAGCGCGTACTGCTGTTGGCGGCGTCGGCGGCGGGATCGAATCCACCGCGCCCGCGCCGCTTCGCCGCAAACTCCATGTCCTCATCGGTGAGTGCGGTCTCGTCGTCCACCTCGAGGGACTCCTCGCTCACAGTTGGTGCCACGCTCTCCTCGGCCACGGTGTCACTGGCTTCAGCTACCAGTTCCTCCTCCTGCTTCGGCTGCTCAGCGAGCAGATCGACGGGGGTGAGATAGGATTCCTCCACCGCTTCCACATCCGCTGCGGGCGCAGTCACCGGGTCAGCGGCGGCCTCGCCGCCCTCCGTGGCAGCAGGATCAGCGGCAACAGGCTCGTCGGGGACGATTTCCCCATCGATCACCTCGGTGCCGTCGGTCTCAGTGTCTGCTGCCAGAGTCTCCACATCGATGACGACCTCGGGCACACAGACCTCTTCCCGGTAGCCTGTCTCCTTCGTCACCAGGGTCAGAGCCGGGCGATCGTCGACAAGCTCGAACTCCTCCTCAGCACCGGAATCCCCCACCGATGCAGCCTCCGCATGCGCCCGAGCGCCGAGCAGCTGAGCCCGGGTGCGCGGGGTGGGAATCGGGCCGGAACCGCCAGTGTAGACCACATGGGTCTCATCGAGTGCCTCACTCGTGCGCTGGATCGGTCGCTGGCCGCGTAGTAAGAGCGGGGCGAGAACGAAGATCCACATGACAACGATGAGGATGATGGGGAGATTCCCGGACACGTCAGACCACCTTTGGTAACTCGTGAGAGTAGAGCTGAAATATGTGCTGGTTCAACTTTACGGGGTTGCTCACCCGACCCCGGGTAGACACGCCTACCGCAGGCGCAGCTTCCCAGCCTCCTCAAGCCGCCGCACAGCGGTCACCGGGAAATCATTGCGGTTGAGAGCGACGAGGACATGATCGCGCCAGCGGCCATCAATATGCAGCGCCTCCCGTAGAAACCCCTCCTCGCGGAAGCCATTCGCCTGCAATACCGACTGGGAGACGACATTGTCGGGCAGGAAGGTTGCGGTGAGCCGATGCAAACCAGCCCGCCCAAAGGCGTGATCGACACCGAGGGCGACGGCCGCCGTTGCCACTCCCCGCCCCCAATACTGCGAGAAGAGCCAGTAGCCAATCCAGCCCTCGCACACCACCCCGCGCTGAATATTGCCCACGGTGAGCTGGCCCACGAACGTCCCATCCAGTTCCACCGCGAACGGGAGGAGGGTTCCGGCCCGGGCCTGCTCCTTGAGCACGGGGAAGGTCCGCCGCCATCCGGCGAGCGAGTGTGCCTCCTCCCAGTCGTGCACGGTCGGTTCCACCGGTTGGAGGACAGCGCGATCCGACAGCCGGTACTGCGACCACAGGGCACCGTCGCGGCGGGTGAGTGGCCGTAGCCGGACACGCCCCCCGCCGGGTAGTTCCACAGTGGGGGTGACCTCCGGCCATCCGCGTGGGGCGGGCATAAACAGCGAATTCCACATGGTGTACCTGGAGCCGATCTCCTGGGCGCCGCTACGCGCCGAGGAAGAGGACCTCGACCTCATCGCCGGGGCGAACCCGCTCCACCTCTGCGGGAATAATCATGTAGGCGTTCGCTTCCGCCAACCCGGCAAGCAGATGCGACGGTGCCCCTGTCGCCCCAGCCAGCCCCTCCACAAGGTAGTCCTGGGTCTGCATGTCGCGCATGAGGCGGGCGCGAATGTAGCCGCGGCGCCCCACGGTCGAACGCACCTCCCGCACCGAGCGGGCCACCACCGTCCGCCGCTGCACAGCAGCCTTACCCAAGCCGGCGCGGATGAGCGGACGGACCATCACCTCGAAAATAACGAGGGCGGCGATGGGGTTGGCGGGAACCACAATGCACGGCGTTTGGGAATCGCCCACGAGACCAAATCCCTGGACGCTGCCCGGATGCATGGCCACCCGCGTCGTGTCAATATCGCCGAGCAGCTCACGGAACTCATCGGCGTCCTTGCCCCCGACCGCCCCAGCGATGACAAGGAGCTCACTGCGCAGCAGCTGGGTGTCGATGATATCTGCGAGGCGAGCCGGTTCCCCCTGAACAATTCCAACACGATGGACCTCCGCCCCCGCCTCACTGGCGGCCGCCGCGAGCGCGTACGAGACGGTATCGAAGACCTGGCCGGGTCCGGGAACCCGGTCGATATCGACGAATTCTTTGCCCACCGTCAGGATGGACACGCGCGGGCGCGGATGGACGAGCACCTTGTTGTGGCCTGCGGCCGCCAGGAGAGCGATGTGGGCTGGGGAGAGAATCGTGTGGAGTGGAACGGCCACATCCCCGGGTTGGATATCGTCGCCGATTTGCCTCACAAATCCACCGGGACGCACCGGCTGGGAGGGGCGCACCTGCTCCACCCCGCGATCCGACCAGTCCAGCGGCAGGACCGCATCGGCGAAGTTGGGCAGCGGGGCACCCGTATGGATGCGCACGGCCTGACCGGGTTGCAGGCGCACAGGCTGCTGGGAACCCGCAGGTACTTCTCCAACGACGGGGAGCCGTTCGGGGAGGGGCGCTGGATGCGCGCCGACGGGGGCGATGCCACCGACATCGACAGAACGGACCGCGTACCCGTCGATGGCCGCCTGGGCGAACCCCGGCAGCGCCACCGTCGCCGTGACCTCCTCGGCCGAAAGCAGACCCAACGCTTCGGTGATACTCATCCGCACGGGTTCGGGGACTACGGCGTGGGCGGTCAACAGTTCCTGTTGGGCTTCGACGGTGCGCACTCGGACTCCTTCTACTCCACGTGATGTAGCGTAATTCAGTCCTAGTCTACAGTTGCACCTATGGACGATGTCTCAGCCACGCGAACCCGCCTCCGCGCCGCCCGCACGCGCCTCGCCGCCGACCCGCAGCGCCCCCGGTGGGACCGGCAGATCGCCATGCGCCTCGTCGACCATGCCCGGCAGCTGCACGCGCACACGCTCACCGCGTACTATCCGCTCGCCCACGAGCCCGGAGGCCGGGCCCTGCTGAGTACGGCTACGGCAGCCGGGTTAACTGTCTGGCTGCCGCACAGTCTGCCGGGCGGAAGGTTGAGCTGGTCCCGCTATGCCGGTGAGGATCACCTGCGCGAGGGGGCGTTTCACATTCCAGTACCCACGACACCGAGCGTCAAGAACCTCGAGGAGACCGGGGCGGAACTCATCGTCGCCCCAGCCCTGGCAGTCACCCCCACCGGGGTTCGGTTTGGCCAGGGCGGCGGCTACTATGACCGCCTCCTTGCCTCCTACCACACTCTGCCCAGTGCCGTCATCGTCTGGTCGCGGGAGATTCACGAGCAGCTGCCCGTCTGTGCTCACGATGCACGCTGTGACACGATCCTTACCGACGGTGGCGAGGATGTGCCCGCTGGCGGGTAGGTGATACGGTAAGGGGCATGAAACGTCTCGTCTATGCCGGTACTCTCGCCGGGATCCTCACCGCCACCGTGTCCCCCCTCGCGGGCGCCTACTCCGTTGATATCAGCCCGGAGAACCAGCAGATTCCCCTCTGCATCATCAGCTCGGACAGCGAAGCAGACTCCGGTCTCTCCCGCATGATTGAGGTTAACCAGCGGCTCTACGACGAAGTCCGGCACGGATTGCGCACCCTGCTACCGAACCAGCAGAAGAACTTCTCCACCCTCGACACACTGGCCACCAAGCAGACCACCACCCCCGAGGACCAGGTCGCCTACCAGAGCGTGATCGGTGAGATCACCCAGGCCGCTCAGGCCGCCGAGATGACCTACTCGGAGTTCACGGCCGCAACGATGTATCCGATCGAACTCGACGGCCTGCCGGTTCTCCAGGCCGACGCGCAGCCGATCCTCTCCTACCAGGACGGCACCATCGGGGATGCACTGACCACCTCCAATTTCTGGACGATGCTTCTGTCCATGGGGTTCCAGCAGCAGGACTTCTCCGAGGCTGGCGTGGAGGTGATGAACCAGGTGTTCACCAACTATCAGGCCCGCATGGAGGCGGTGACCGCCGATGGCAATTTCACCGCCCTCGACAAGGCCCTCCAGGCCTGTAACAATGGCACGAGCACCAGTGATCCGGCCATCGATCCGACAACGGTGACACGGCTGCCGCACACCGGTGGCATCGCACCGGCGACCGGTGGCGTTGTCGCCCTCATCGGAATCGTGATTGCGCTGCTGTTGGCCTATGCGGGAACGAAAGGGCAGAGTAAAAACGTCTAAGAGGGTATGAAGGTACCCTCTCTATACACTCTGCACAGCCCCGGCTACCGCCGCACCCTCCTCGTGCGGCGGCTGCTGGCCGCCACCCTCGTGCTCAGCGCACTCCTCAGCACCATCACCGTCCGCGGGGATGCGGTGGTCACGCTCACCCGAGACATCCCGGTGGGCACAATTCTGGCAGCCGGGGATCTCACCACCGTCCACGCACCCCGTGATCTCATCCCCGGAGCCGCTCTTCACGACCCCAACGCCGCTGTTGGAAAGGCGACCGTGGTCAGTCTGACACGCGGTCAGATGCTCACCACGGCTTCCTTCACTGGGGAGGGACTCTTCCAGGAGGCCGATACGATGGTGCCAATCCGGTTGGCCGATCCAGCCGTCACACCACTGCTCCAGCACGGGCTCATCGTCGATGTCGTATCCACCGATGGGCAGGTCATCGCCACCGGGGCGCATGTGGTTGTCACCTCCACCGATGATCCGGGAACGGTGCTCCTCGCACTCGACGAGGCGGCCGCCCACGCGGTGGCCGCCGCGTCCCTCAACGGTGCGCTCACCGTCGTACTGTCGGCTCAGGAACGCGACCGCGGAGCGTAGTGGGGCGGGGCTTGTTCGCGCCAAAAATCCTCAGTAAAACCCTCGTGAAGGCGCCGGTTCACCGCCCCGGAGAGGGGCCGATCGGCCTCCCGGTCGTAGTCCTCAACCGGGGTACGCACCGCGCGGCGCCGAGGCCGACGCCCTCCCTCACTGGCCATCGGCTGCGCCCTCACATCCCGTTGATGACGAAATGGGCGAGCGGTTTGAGGGTGGAGACCCCGTCGCGGATCGCTTCCCGCGACCCGGCAAGGTTGATGATGAGCGTGGACCCGCTCAGTCCCGTGATCCCCCGCGAGACCGCCGCATCGAGGGCACCGGCAACCAGGCCGGAGTTGCGAATGGCCTGGGAGACACCCGGGAGCTCCTGGTCGAGGAGGCCCCGGGTGGCCTCGGGGGTCTTATCCCGCGGGCCGACACCCACGCCACCGACGGTGACCACGAGATCGACACCGCCGACGATCGCCGTCTGCAGGGCGGTCCGGATAGTCGCCTGACTGGCCTCGACGGCGACGCAGCCATCGATGTCGAACTCCCCCTCCTCGAGCAGTTCCGCCAACAGCTCGGCATCGGCGGTCGCCGCCTCACTGTCGGGATCGTCCGTGACAAGGACGATCATTGCCTGGTGGGCGCGGGACTCGCGTTCGACGGCGAGCAGATCGGAGGCATCCGGCTCGGCAAAATCAGGGCCCTCGAAGGAACGAGAATAGTCGGTGACGGGAGTTTCCATGGTTGTCAATTTACTCGCTCGTCAGGGTTACCTCTACCGCGTGCGTCTCCTTACTATCGGCACTGCGCACGTGGAGGGTGACGGTGGCACCGAACTCCTGGGACCGCACCGCCGCGATGAGCGCATCGGCCGAGTCGATCCGCCGGTCCCCCAACTGGGTGATGATATCGCCGGGTTTGAGCCCCGAATCAGCAGACGGGCCATTCGGGTCAATCTGGGCGACCAGCGCGCCGTCATAGCGGTTGTCATCGGACAGGGAGATGCCCAACATGGGCTGGGTGACCTTGCCTGTATCGATCAACTGCTGAGCGTAGCGGCGCAACTGGTTGACCGGAATCGCGAAACCGAGACCAATCGAACCGGCCTCCTGCGCGCCCCCGAACGGGGACTGATTCGACATCGAGGCGATCATGGAGTTCATTCCCACGAGGTTGCCGGCCATGTCGACGAGCGGGCCACCGGAGTTCCCCGGGTTGATTGCCGCATCGGTTTGGATGGCGTCAATCAGCGAGCTCTCCCCGGCCTGACTCCCGGCAGCGCGGACCGGGCGGTTGAGCGCCGACACGATACCCGAGGTGACCGTCGCGGTGAGCCCGAGCGGGGAGCCGACAGCCACAACCTGCTGGCCGACGCGCACCTCCTCGGAGTTGCCCATACTGATAGTGGGCAGCCCGTTCGCGCGCTGAAGCTTGATCACCGCGACATCGGTGGAGGCATCCCGGCCCACCAACTCGGCCTCATAGATGTCACCGTTGTTGAGTGTGACCTCCATCGCCTGGGCGCCCTCGACGACGTGATTGTTGGTGACCACCATGCCATCGGAGGTGATGATCGACCCCGACCCCTCCCCCATCGCATTACCGGTGACCACCCGGATGGACACGACTGCCGGCAGCACCTTCTGTGCGACCTCTTCGACACTGCCCGGCTGGGCCGGTACGACAGAGGCAGCCGGTTGGCCCTGCTCGAGCGAGCTGACAACCGGACCGGCGTTATCGGTCATCTTCACTGCCGCAACTCCGGTGATCCCACCGGCAGCGATCGCAGCGACAAGCGCCATCGCCACCGCGCCACCCAGAGGGACGGATGTGCGCTGACGAGGCGGTTGCGCGGTGGTGGCACCGAGCGGTGCATCAGTTTCGGTGGGCGATCCCCACGGGGATTGGCCGTAGCCAGTGGCCGCCGACGGGGTGAGAGAATCCTCGGAAGGATCAATGGGGTATGTCATGGTCCGAATTGTAGACCACACCAGCTGGAAGACTGCTGGAAGAGCCCCCTAAGCTTTCTTCTGATTCCGCCACAGTTGGGCAAAAAAGTCGGACTTTGCCTGAGAGTTGGCTGGGAGTTTTTCATCTCCCCCACCTCGGCTGGGCCCGTCGAGCGGGGAATGACCAGGCAGGATCACCGTCATGAGGGCACCACCGTCATTGGATTCTCCGGCCATAATCGTCCCACCGTGGCGCATAATCACCTTCTGTACGATGGAAAGCCCGAGACCGGAACCGGGCATCGCTCGCGCCTCCGGCGAGCGGAAGAACCGTTCGAAGATGCGCTCCCGATCCTCCACAGGGATACCGGGGCCGGAGTCGGCGACGGTCAGCTCCATGAGACCGTCGTCGAGGTAGCGCATCTTTATCCGCACAACGCCGTCCTTCGGCGACCACTTGCCCGCATTGTCCAAAATGTTGAGGGTGGCTCGCCCGAGCCCAAAGGGGTCACCCCGCATCTCCCACGGCACCGGCTCGAAGTGGAATTCCACATCCGGGCGACGCCGCTGCACGCGCTCGAGCGAGGTATACATGACGTCGACGAAGTCCAGATTCTCCATCGCCGCACCCTTGCCGCCGCCGTCTTCACGGGCGAGATCGACGAGGTCACCAATGAGCGTGGACATCTCATCAATCTGGGCGACAACATCACGCTGAATGTCGGCGATATCCTCCTTCGACATCATCATCGAATCGGAGTTCGCCACCATCATGAGCAGCTCAACGTTCGTGCGCAGGGAGGTCAAGGGGGTCTTCAACTCGTGGCCCGCATCGGCGACGAGCTCGGCCTGTTTCGTCCGAGAATCCTGCAGCGCCGCAAGCATGTCGTTGAAGCTCCGCGTCAACTGGGCGATTTCGTCGTTGCCGACCACCGCCATGGGGCACAGCTCATCGGTGCGGGCCACATAGTTCACCGCCTGTTGGAGCCGCGCAATGGGGCGCAGACCCGTCGATGCGACAACCATGCCCGTTGCGATCGCCATGAGCACCCCGGCCAGGGAGATGACGAGGAGGACGATGCCGAGGGAACGAATGATGTCGTAGGTGTTGGTCATGTCCTGGGCCAGGACGATTGCCGCGCCAGCGTCATTGCGCATGGCGAGCACACGCTGGTCACCGGCATTGCGGGTGGACAGCTGCTGCAGCCCCTGGATGACGTCAATTTCCTGATACAGCTGGATGGCATCGCCGACGGGGTCCTGCGAGCCGGGCACATACAACTGCACCTTGATGTCGGGATTGTAGGCCTTGAACGCGGCGATACCGGCACTCGGATCTGCCATGAATCCCGGGTCGATGACCTCCTGCAGGAGCGAGGTGCCCTTATCGCGCATTTGCACGTCAGCATTGCGGGTCAGCGCGGTCGACACCGTCCAGTAGGCCACGATCGTCATGAGGGCGACAGCAATCGTCACCATCACAGCTGTCACCAACGACAGCTGCCAGCGCAGAGGCGCCTTCCGCCGCCATTCCCGATTGACTGTCGGCGTGCGGCCTCCCGCTCCAGAAGCCCGGCCGAGGATCACGGTGCGGTCTCTCGCAGCACGTATCCCACACCGCGCACGGTATGGATGAGCCGGGAATGTCCGTCAACCTCAGTCTTGCGCCGCAGGTAACCGATGTACACCTCGAGGGCATTGCCCGATGTGGGGAAGTTGTAGCCCCAGACTTCCTCGAGGATAGTGGCGCGGGAGAGAACCTTGCGCGGATTGTTCATGAGCAGCTCGAGGAGCGCAAACTCGGTGCGGGTGAGGGTGATCTGATTCTCCCCTCGATAGACATCGCGGGTCTCCGGATTGAGCCGCAAATCGTCGAAGGTCAGTTCCTTCACAGGACCTGTCGATGCTGCTGCCTCGTCGATCGATCCGCGTCGCAACAGGGACCGAACGCGGGCGAGGAGCTCCTCCAGCGCGAAGGGCTTGGGGAGGTAGTCGTCCGCCCCGGCATCGAGGCCGGCAACACGGTCCGACACGCCATCGCGGGCAGTCAGCACCAGGATCGGACGCGTATCACCGTTTGCGCGCAGCGTGCGGCACACCTCAAGCCCATCCATCTTCGGCATCATCACATCGAGGATAACGAGGTCCGGCTGGACCTCACCGATGAGATCGATGGCCTGCTGACCGTCTTCAGCGAGGGTAACATCGTAGCCGTTAAACCCCAACGACCTGCGCAGGGATTCGCGGACGGCCTGCTCATCGTCAGCAACGAGAATTTTCATCTACTACCTTCTCTAGACCAGTTCTGTACCAGAGATCAGTTCTGTACCAGTTCTGTCCTGTCACAATTCCAATAGTTGCCTATAAGGATAACGCAAAAATCCTCAGGATTGGAACAACCCTGAGGATTTTTCGAGAAAACCTGTGCTGCCACAGGGTTTAGATCATTCGCGAGTCTAGAACTGCTCAACGTCAACGAGGCCGAGCTTCGCAGCCTTCACGAGACGGCGCGGAATCTGCACCTCGCGCCCATCGATGGTGACGTTGACGAGACCGGCGTTCTTCGCCTTCCACTGGGACCGCCGCATGTGGGTGTTCGCCCGCGACATCCGGAACTTCGGAGTTGCCATTGTCTTATGCTCCCCTCTTCTTCCGACGAGCCATGCCGCCGAAGCGCTGCTGGAATCTCTCGACTCGGCCAGCGGTATCCATGAGCCGCTGGGCACCGGTCCAGAACGGGTGCGACTCGCTGGTCACATCGACGACGATGAGCGGGTACTCATTGCCGTCTTCCCACTGCACGGTGCGGTCGCTGGTCGCGGTCGAACGGGTCACAAACTGGTGACCTGTGCCCGCATCCTGGAAGACTACCGGATGGTAGTCAGGATGAATGTCACTCTTCATACTCTTCTATCTTTCGTTCCCGGAGGATGGACACTGGTCGTCCCGATCGACATCTACCGCGATCGGTCGTGCCAGTGTTGGGTACGGGCGAGGATTGTACACGGTTTCATTCATTTGTCTAAATCCTTCCCGTGATTCTCCCGGTTCCCAGCCCACTGAGGGAGGAGATCCAGCCCGATTAGGAATTTCGGCGTCCACCCGGTAAGGTATCCCAACGCTGTTGTCTAAGTTTTAAGCAAACGCCCCGATAGCCGGTTTTGTCATGCTCTTATCAAAGCCCGATTATTGGTGGCGGCTAGGAGAAAGATTTACTACCATGTCGGCTATTTGCCAGGTAACGGGACGCAAGCCAGGCTTTGGCAAGTCCGTCTCGCACTCCCACCGGCGGACCAATCGCCGCTGGGATCCCAATATTCAGCGTCGGAAGTTCTTCCTCCCCTCGGAGAATCGGACGATCACGCTGACGGTGTCCACCAAGGGCCTCAAGGTCATTGACCGCGACGGCATCGAAGCTGTGGTGGCCCGGATCCGCGCCCGTGGAGAGAAGGTGTAACAGATGGCTAAGAACGATATTCGTCCCATCATCAAGCTGAAGTCCACGGCTGGCACAGGCTATACCTATGTCACCCGCAAGAATAAGCGCAACAACCCCGACCGCATCACGCTGAAGAAGTACGATCCGGTGGCGGGCAAGCACGTCGAATTCCGCGAGGAGCGTTAATCCATGGCCAAGAAATCCAAGATTGCTAAGAATGAGCAGCGCAAGGCCATCGTCGCCCGTTATGCGGAGCGTCGCGCCGAGCTGAAGCGCATTATCAAGTCCCCCAACTCCACCGACGACGAGCGTTTGGACGCACAGTTCGAACTCAACCGTCAGCCGCGCGATGCCGCCGCCGTGCGTGTGCGCAACCGCGACTCGGCCGACGGTCGTCCCCGCGGTTATCTGCGGAAGTTCGGTCTGTCGCGTGTTCGCATGCGCCAGATGGCTCACCGTGGTGAGCTGCCCGGTGTTCGGAAGTCCAGCTGGTAAATCGAGGGAGTAAGACAAGTGAAGCGCAATAATCACAGGAAGCCGCGGATCGAGCAGTCTCGTCGCCCGAAGAAGAATCCGCTCAAGGCTGAAGGTATTGAGAAGGTCGATTACAAGGATATTCAGACCCTCCGCAAGTTCATTTCTGATCGTGGCAAGATCCGCTCTCGCCGCGTCACCGGTCTGACGCCGCAGCAGCAGCGTCAGGTGGCCACGGCCGTGAAGAACGCCCGTGAAATGGCTCTCCTGCCGTTCACCAGCCGGTAACAGATAACACGCAGCACAACCCGCCCATCCTCTCCGGGTGCGGCGGGTTTTTGCAGATCGGCCCGTGCTGGCGCCGCCCTAACACACCCGCGACAGCACAATCCGGGCCTGCTCAATGAGCGGCGCATCCACCATCTCTCCGTCGAGCTGGAACGCACCGGGGTGATGAGCAGACTCGGCGACGACCCGCTCAGCCCACTCCACCGCCGCTGGTTCCGGGGCGTAGGCCCGCCGCACAGTCTCCGCCTGGGCGGGGTGAATGATCGCCGACCCAATGAATCCGGAGCGCGCAGCATCGAGGGCTTCCACATAGAGCCCGTCAAGGTCGGAGAAGTCGGCGAACACGGCATCGAGGCAGAACTTTCCGTAGGCGGCCGCCGTCAACAGCATCCGCTCGCGCACATAGGTCATCGAGGACCGATAGGGGCGGTGTTTGGCGGTGAGATCGTAGCCCGTTGCTGCCAGTTCATCATCGCGCAACCGCGAATGCGTCCCGCCGAGGCGGACCGTGAGGTCTTCGGCCCCCCACAAAAATCCGACGAGGTTGTCCACCTGCGCGAGCTTCTCCAGATGGACCACGGCCTGTGGGGTCTCCAGCATGGCGATGACGTTGTAGCCGTCAAGTTCTGCGGGAATGGTATCGATCACCTTCGGCACCATCACCGTGGTGTAGGCGGTCTGGCGGACGGCTGCAACATCATCGGCAAAGCCGTCCGTGTCCGGCGACACAGTGCGGATAATGGTGTACGCCGGGTCGAGGTTACTGGCGATGATGTTCGCCCGCGCCTCCTCCCGCTCGTGCGGTCCGGCTCCGTCTTCGAGATCGAGGATGATCATGTCCGCGCGCTGCGCGCCTGTAGCAAAGCGCTCGGGGCGGTTGGCTGGGGTGAACATGACAGCGGGGCCCATGATGATACTCATGAGCCCCGATCTTAACCGGTTGGTGAACCCTGCCGGGTGGTTTTAGTGGAAGAAGTGCCGCGCCCCGGTCAGGTACATGGTGATTCCAGCCTTCTGAGCGGCGGCGATGGATTCCTCATCACGAATCGAACCACCCGGCTGCACGACGGCGCGCACCCCGGCCTCAATGAGCACTTCCAGGCCATCTGCAAACGGGAAGAAGGCATCGGATGCGGCGACCGAACCGCGCGCCCGCTCACCGGCCCGCGATACCGCCAGCCGCGCCGAGTCAACCCGGTTGACCTGCCCCATCCCCACGCCGACGGTGGCCGTGTCATGGGCGAGGACGATGGCGTTGGATTTCACCGAACGCCCGGCGCGCCACACGAACTCGAGATCGCGCAGGGTCGCCGCGTCGGCCGGTTCCCCGGAGACGAGCTGCCAGTTCGTCGGGTTATCCCCGTCGGCTTGGAACTGGTCCATGTCCTGGACAAGGAGGCCCCCGGGGATCGGCTTGAGCTCGTGGTTGAGGGACCGGTTGGGCGCATCGCAGACGAGGATGCGGAGGTTCTTCTTCTCCTGGAGGATGGCCAGTGCCTCCTCCTCATAGCTCGGCGCAACGATGGCCTCGGTGAAGATGGGTTTGACCTGTGCGGCCATCTCGGCGGTGACTTCGCGGTTCGTGGCGATGATACCGCCGTAGGCGCTGACCGGGTCGCAGGCGTGTGCTTTCGCATGGGCGGCGGCGATGGTGTCCGCTGTGGCGATGCCGCACGGGTTGGCGTGCTTAATGATGGCCACGCACGGGTCGGCATAGTCGTAGGCGCTGCGCCAGGCGGCGGTGGCGTCAGTGTAGTTGTTGTAGCTCATCTCCTTGCCGCCAAGCTGCTGTGCCTCGGCGAGCGAGTTCGCCCCCTCGGAGACATAGAGTGCGGCCTGCTGGTGGGGGTTCTCCCCGTAGCGGAGGTCGTGGGAGCGGGTGTAGTTGAGGCTGAGGTAGCGCCCGTCACTCATCCAGTGGGCGATGGCCGCATCGTAGATCGCCGTGTGGTGGAAGGCCTCCGTGGCAAACGCGACGCGCTGCTCTTGGGTGAAGCCTCCAGCCTGGACCGCAGCGAGGACATCGCCATACTCCGCAGGGTTTACCACGACAGCGACAGCGTTGTGGTTCTTCGCCGCGCCGCGCACCATGGACGGGCCGCCGATGTCAATCTTCTCAATGATCTCCTCGCGGGTGCCGCCGGCGGCGACGGTCTCCTGGAAGGGGTAGAGGTTGACGACGACGAGTTGGAATGGGGCAATGCCGAGTTCGTCGAGCTGGGCGACGTGCTCGGGATTGGTTGTATCGGCGAGGATGCCGGCGTGAACGCGTGGGTGGAGCGTTTTCACGCGCCCATCGAGGGTTTCGGGGAAGCCGGTGAGGTCGGAGACCTCCTGGACTTCGACTCCCGCGTCACGGATCGTCGCTGCTGTCGAGCCCGTCGAGACGATCTCGACGCCGGCGGCGGCGAGCCCCTCGGCGAGTTCGACAACTCCGGTCTTATCAAACACACTGATGATGGCGCGCCGAACGGGGATTCGCTGGGTGGTCTCACTCATGAAAGTGCTCCTTGTTTTCGTTTACTTCATTGCTGGTAGTGGGTGAGGTTGTGGCTGCCGAGGTGTGACGGCGAGCTAGGTCGGCGAGGACGCCGACGATGAGTTCGCGTTCGACAACCTTGATCCGCTCGTGGAGAGTGGCTTCGTCGTCGCCGGATTCCACGGGGACGGGCTGTTGGGCGATGATTGGCCCGGAGTCGACTCCAGCATCCATGATGTGGATGGTGGAGCCGGAGACTTTCACCCCGTAGGTGAGGGCGTCGCGGACGGCGTGGGCGCCGGGGAAGGAGGGCAAGAGGGCGGGGTGGGTATTGATGATGGTGTCGAACCGGTCAATAAAGGTGGGGCTGAGGATCCGCATGAACCCGGCAGAGACGACGACGTCGGGATTCCACGCGGCGACGACGTCGGCCAACTGGCTGCTCCAGCCGGCCCGGTCATCCGGGTTAAAGGCGACAACGGCGGTGGGAACTCCTGCCGCCTGTGCTCGGTCGACGGCGGGGCAGTCGACGTCCGCGGCGACGCCGACAATGTCGTAGCCGTTAGCTGTCCGCGCGTCCAGTATGGCCTGCAGGAGTGTCCCCGTCCCCGATGCCAGCACCACTACCCTCATTGAGACTGTCCTCCGTTATCTCTGGTTTGTCTTCTGACACTGTATCTTCTGACACAGTAACTGTAGGAGGTTCGGGTGTATTTGTCCCAATTGCCCCGTCGCCACGCGGACTGCTCACTCGTGTGAGCCCCATGGCCACCGCTCCGACTGCGGCGGGCCAGACACAGGCGAGGAGGATGACGAGCCACCAGGTGGGGCCGACGTATCCGTACACGCCGACAGTGCCGCTGGAGAGGGCGACGAGGATCGCCGTGTTGAGGCCGCAGAAGACGGCGGCGATGAGGCCGTACGTCGGCACCCGGCGCACAGTAATGGCGGTGACGAGGGCAAGGAGCCCGATGAGGAGCCACGCACCGGTATGGACGGTGCCGGGAACTGCGGTCAGCCACGGCAGTGCGGGCATGGGGACCGAATCGACACTGAACAGGGACCAGCTGGAGGCGCCGAAGCGGTAGTCGCCACCCATGAGAATCCAGCTGCCCGCCAGCGCGGCGTTGGGCGCATAGAGAAGGAGCAGGAGGACAGCCGCGCCCGGAGCGATCACGGTATGCCAGTTGGCGATGAGGAGGATGGTAACGAAGGCGAATCCAAGTCCGGCCCAGGCGGCGATGAGGCGGAGGGCGAGGAGGGCGCTGGGGAGGAGGAAGCTCGGCAGTCCCCAGTGCTTGAGCAGTGCACGCCACAGTCGCGGGCCGAGACCGAGGCCGTAGGCGACAACGTGGACACCCATGACGCGCAGGTAGGCGGTCCACGGTGGCGGGGTGACGGTGAAGACCTGGGAGGCGTCAAGCAGCATGGCGGCAGCGGTGAGGGTGAGCGCGAGGGGGATGCCGACGACAATGCCGAGAAGCCAGTAGAGCTGCCGCAGCGATGCCCGATCTTTGATGAGGCGGTGGACGCTGAGGGCGGTCACGGTGATGACGAGGAGGACCGGGAGGAGCGGGATGGCTCCGATGGTGACGGCATCGCTGGCGATGGGCGCACCGTTGACGACGAGGTAGGTCTGGGCGATGGCGGCGGGGAGCGCAGCGAGAGTGGTGTCAGTAAACAGAAGTGAAGCAAGTGAAAGCGCAACAGATAGCGTGACGAAGATCACATTTATCGCGAGCATTGCGACGAGATTCGATCGCAGTCCGTGATCCTCCTGAGAATCTCTCGGATTTTCTTTGCGTAATTTAAGGTTATTAAGCTTTTTCCCAGTTTTCCGTCCGGGTCCCATCTGGCGGTTCACAGAAACCACTGTGCCAGAACTCCCGGACGATTGTGTGCACCACGCGACACACGTAACGTTTTTTACGCCAATTTCGACAAAAGCGGCTTGCATCCACCTCAGCCCTTCGCTAGGGTAAACTCCCGTTAGATAACGAAACGGTCACGATTCGATAAATACCTCGCATCGCGGCCTTCGACCGAGGAGTTACGACAATGGCGAAACACCGGACGGCACAACCCGCCCCCGCAGGACGGCTGACCCTCCTGGCAATGTCGACCGGAATCGCATCCACCGCAGGAGTCAGCGGCGCACTCGCCGCCCAGCTGCCCGCCGATGAGGCTCCTCTGCAGCTCGTTGCGGACACTGCAGCCTCCGCCACAGCCGACGATGCCGCGGAAGAAACCACTCCTCAGATTCTCACCATCGCCGAATTCAAGCCGGACATCAGCGTCGACGACCAGGTCTCCAAGGCCATCCAGTACGAGTCCGAGCGCGTCGCCGCCGACCTCGCCGCCCGCGCCCCGCAACTGGTGAAGCCCGCCGAAGGCATCCTCACCTCAGGATTCGGGATGCGCTGGGGGGTCCTCCACCCCGGTGTGGATATCGCCAACTCGCTCGGCACCCCGATCCTCGCCGCCATGGACGGCACCGTCATCGACTCCGGGCCCGCCTCCGGCTTTGGCAACTGGATCCGCATCAAGCACGATGACGGTTCCATCACCCTCTACGGGCACATGCAGACCCTCTATGTCACCGTTGGCCAGCACGTCACCGCCGGCCAGGAGATCGCGGGAATGGGCAGCCTCGGCTTCTCCACCGGCTCCCACCTCCACTTTGAGTACCACCCGGACGGAGGCGACGCGATCGACCCGGTCCCGTGGTTCGCCTCCCAGGGTATCTCCCTCTAAGGCCGCTTCTGCCCCTACAGTTTCTGAATCGGGGTTCCCGGCACCAACATCAGGCGCACCGTTCCAGCGGAACCGAAGTCAATCATCGCAGACATATACTTCCCCGTCGGGGTGACTTCCTTCACCGTACCCAACCCGTACTTGTCATGGACTACCCGCTCACCGGGCTGTACATCCACCAGCGGACGCGGCTGCGCCCGCTTCGGCACTGACTGGGGCGGTGTGGAACTCGTCCGGTTGGCACGATACCCCGAACTCGACCATCCACCCCAGCTGCGCTCCTCATCCTCAAACAACACCGCGTCATCGGCGGTGCGCACCCACTCCACCACCTCATCGGGAAGATCCCCAATAAACCGCGACTGCGGATTCGTGATCGGCGCACCCCACGTTGACCTCCGCAGGGCGCGGGAAATATACAGCCGCTGCTTGGCCCGAGTAATCCCGACATAGGCGAGACGACGCTCCTCGGAGAGCTCGGATTCATTGCCCAACGACCGCACATGCGGGAAGAGACCGTCCTCCCACCCAGGCAAAAACACCACGGGGAACTCCAGCCCCTTCGCTGTATGCAACGTCATGAGCGTCACCACTCCCTGACCCGAATCCGGGATTTGATCGGCATCCGCCACCAGTGCCACCCGCTCCATGAACGCCTCAGCAGAAGCATCGACATCCTCGGCCAGCGCCTGGGCGGAGAACTCCCGCGCCACTGCGACCAATTCCTCGAGATTCTCCAAACGCACCTCATCTTGGGGATCGCGCGTGCCCTCCAGGGACTTCCGGTAGCCGGACTCATCGATAATGGCCATGAGCAGATCCCCGACGAGCAGATCCCGACTCTGCAGGGACTCGATGAGCTCCACAAACCCGCTGAGCCCCTTCACAGCGGGACCGCGCACCCCGTCCGGCTCCTTCATCGCCTCAAACAGGCTGATCCCCCGGCTCTGTGCCGTTGCGGCAACATGGCCCATTGCGGTGTCCCCGATCCCCCGGCGCGGAGTATTGACAATGCGCCGCAGGGACACCTCGTCGGCGGGGTTGAGAACCACCTTGAGATAGGCGAGGATGTCACGGACCTCCATCCGCTCGTAGAATCGGGTACCCCCGACGACCTTGTACGGCAGACCAGTCCGAATGAAGACATCCTCGATGACGCGGGAGGACGCATTGGTGCGATACATGACGGCCATATCGGCATACGGCACTCCAGCAGCGGTGAGCCGATCGATCTCGTCGGCGATGTAGCGCGCCTCCATCTGTTCATCATCGGCGACGTAGCCGACGATCTTCGGGCCATCGCCTTGATCGGTCCACAGCCGCTTCTCCCGCCGGTTCTCATTCCGGGAAATCACCGCGTTGGCCGCCGTGAGAATGTTCTGCGTGGAGCGGTAGTTCTGTTCCAACACGATCGTCGTCGCGGTCGGGAAATCGTGCTCGAACTGGTCGATGTTGCGAATCGTCGCTCCCCGGAACGCGTAGATGGACTGGTCGGCATCGCCGACAACACACAGCCCCGACCCGTCCCCGACGAGCAACTTCACGAGGTTGTATTGGGCAATATTGGTGTCCTGGTATTCATCCACCAGCACGTGTGTGTACCGGTTGCGGTAGTACTGGGCGATGTCGGGGTGATCGCGCAGAATGCGCACCACCTCCGCGATGAGATCGTCAAAGTCCACCGCATTCGCCCGCCGCAGCCGCGACTGATACTCCGCGTACACGTCCGCAACAATCCCACTCAGTCCCTCCGGCTCGGTGAGCTCGTCCTTCCACCGCGAGATCAGCGTGGCGAGGCGCCGTGGAGAGTACTCCTTCACGTCGAGGCCGCGATCCTTGACAATCTGTTGAAGGAGGCGCCGCGCATCGTCAGCATCGTAGATGGTGAAGTTCGCACTCAACCCCGGCACAAGGTGGGCGTGGGCGCGCAGGATCCGCACACACGCCGCATGGAACGTGGCCACGAGCATCTGCTCGGCCTGCGGCCCAACCAGGGCACTGACCCGCTCTTTCATCTCAAGCGCAGCCTTGTTGGTGAAGGTGATGGCGAGAATATTCCACGGCTTCACCCCCTCATGCTCAAGAAGATAGGCGATCCGACGTGTCAAGACTGCTGTCTTGCCGGAGCCGGCCCCGGCGACAATAAGCAGCGGAGTTCCACTGTGTTCGACTGCGGCACGCTGTTGCGGGTTCAATTCCATGAATCTCAACAATACTCACCCCCCGTCACAGAACGCGTTGACGCAGCGCTCGGCCCCTATGGCAGAATGAGACCATGACGCACGGAACCGGAACCGACAACCCAGATTCTTCCAACCGGATCGCAGCACTGCGCGAGGACATTGACCGCCTCGACCGCACCATCATCGCGGCGGTGAAAGAGCGGTCTGCGGTCTCTCAAGAAATCGGCCGCCTGCGCCGCTCCACCGGCGGTGTGAAACTGGTGAACACCCGCGAAGTGGAGATCATCAACCACTTCCGCGATGAACTCGGGGAAGAAGGCCCCGTCTTAGCTGCCCTCCTCCTGCGGATGGGGCGCGGCAAACTCGGCTGACCTTACTCCCCTGCCCCCAACACACCCCCAACACACCACTGACAATGACTGGACCACTGCGCGACAGTTTCGGGACGGCGAAGTTCCGCCACGAGGCAATTGCCTGCGTTATCCGCGTTGACCTCGCCACACGCTCGCCGCTTGTCCTCGTTCGGCGCCGCACACGGACCCCGTTCGCAGGCCAGTTGACGCTCCCCTCGGGGCCCGTCGAGATCGACGAGACCATTGGGGAATCCGTCCTCCGCCACATCCCCTACATTGCACCGGGATACTCCGAGCAGCTGGAGACGCTCTCCACCGTCGGCCGTGACCCCTGCGACCGCACCATTGCCACCGCCTACCTCGTCCTTGTTCCGTGGACCGCTGCACTCGATGTGCCGAGCGAGCTCACGTGGCAGCCCCCAACTGCGCTCACAGCAATGGGCTTTGACCACTCCAGCATCGTCACCACCGCGCTCCAGCGCCTGCGCGGCAAACTCAGCTACACGAACATTGCCTTCGGGCTGGCCCCCGCAACATTCACCATCGCTGAATTGCGCGATGCCTACACGGCCGTGCTCGGACACCCCGTTGCCCCCACCAATCTCCAGCGCATCCTCACCCGGCGCGGCGAAATCGCCCCGACGGGTAGCAAGTCCACTCCCCCTCACTCCGGTGGGCGACCGGCCATGATGTACCGGTTCACTCACCGGGAACTCACCGTCACCGACCCCTTCGCGGTCCTCCGCCCGCAGGGGCAGCGATCACGCTAACGCGGCGGCACGGCGGCCATCAGCTCACCGGGGCAGGGCGATGAACTTCGGCTCGAGGTACTCGTGGATCCCCTCAAAGCCGCCCTCCCGGCCAATCCCGGAATCCTTCACCCCACCGAACGGGGCGGCTGGATCGGAGAGCGCCCCCTTGTTCACAGCAACCATGCCCGCCTCGATGCGTTCGGCAGCGCTGAGAGCGTGGTCAAGATTCTTAGAGAAAACGTAGGCGGCCAACCCAAACTGCGTATCGTTGGCCAGCTCAATCGCCTGCTCATCCGATTCAGCGGGGTAGATCGCCACCACGGGCCCAAAGATCTCGTGCGACCAGATCGCACTGGTGCGCGGAATGGAATCGAGCACCGTCAACGGATACCACGAACCAACGTCTGACACACAGTCCTGCCAGACGATGCGGGCGCCGTCGACAAGCGCCCCATTGACCAGCTCAGCGACAGTCTCCACCTGGTCATCCCCAGAGAGCGGACCGTACTCAACTGTCTGCATGGCGGCAGCGACCTTCTCTGTAAACTCGGCAATGAGATCGACATGGACGATGAAGCGGTTCGCGGCGATACACACCTGCCCCGCCCCACGCATCTTCGCCACCTTCGCCGCCTCCACGGCGGTATCGACATCGCCATCCGAGAGCACAACGAAGGGCGCATTCCCACCCAATTCCAGTGAGGTACGCACGAGCGGCACCTTCGCTGCGAGCGCCTCACCGACGGGGGTCGACCCGGTGAAGGTGAACTTCCGCAGCCGTGGATCCTCCAAAATCACATCGGTGACCCCGCCGGAGCAGGGAATCACAGAGAGCACACCTGCGGGCAGACCGTTGCGCTGTAATACGTCGGCCAGGGCGAGGGCAGTGAGAGGCGTCTTCGAGGCCGGCTTCCACACCACCGCACACCCGGCGGCGAAGGCAGCCCCGAGCTTGCGGGTCCCCATCGAGAGCGGGAAGTTCCACGGGGTGACCGCCAGCACCGGCCCCACCGGCAGCTGCACCTCCATGAGGCGGGCATTCCCGGATGGGGCAATCCGATAATCTCCGCGCAGTCGCTCTGCTTCCCCAGCGAACCAGCGGAAGAAGTTGGCCCCATAGACCGATTCCGCAACGGAATCGGGCAGGGCGCGGCCGAGTTCCCGGGTCATCAGCGCAGCGAATTCGTCCTTCCGGTCGAGGATTTCCCGGTAGGAGTTCCACAAAATATCGGCTCGCTCCTGCGGCGGGGTTGCCGCCCAATCCGGTTGGATGGCACACGCGGCGGAGAAGGCGCGCTGTGCATCATCTCGGGTGGCCGAGGCAACCTGGGTGATCTCGGAACCATCGTGGGGGTCCGTCACGGCGAAGGTTCCGTTATCGGAGGCGTTTTCCCACTTCCCGGCGATAAACAGTTGGTTGAGATAGGTCATACCCCCACCCTAGTCCCCCGTGATTTTTCCTGCTCTAGCCTTCTCGCTACAATCGGGGGGCGAACGATTCCACATGCACAAAGGGGGGATTTTCCCACATGGATAGCCAGTTCCGGTCGCACGCACGCTTGTGCCGTCCGACGGCACTTACACTCTCATTCGCACTCGGTGCCACAGCTGTCACCCCGCTCGTGGCGGCGGTTCCCTCCGCGCACGCTGCCGTGATCTACGCTGTGGTCGATTCCACATCGTCCGACACCTCCCTATACCCGGCTGACACAATGTCCTCGGAGTTGGATACTGCCGAGGAAATCAGTGCCACGATCGGCGGAGTCGTCGGCGGACTTGTCCTACTCGGTCTGCTCGTGGCGGCATCGGTGTACGTGTGGAACAATGGTACTTTCGCCCCGCGCCCGGCACCAGCTCCAGATCCTGCCCCGGCTCCGGCCCAGATCCACACCCAAACCCAGTATGTGCAGGTGCCCTACCCCGTTACGGTCCCTCAGCCACTGACTCCGGCAGCGCCACCGGCCCCGCAGCCGCAAATTACTGTCCACACCGCCGGGAAGTTCTAGGCCGAGACCACTACGCTAGGGGGTGCATACTTACTTGTGCCAGTACATCAGCAAAGGAGCACCCCGTGGCATACGACATCTCATCCGCCGAGGCCTGGAAGAAGCTCGACGGTCTCGTCTCCTCCATCACCAACACAACCCTGCGCGATATCTTCGCCGCTGACCCACAGCGGGTAGACACATTGACCATTGACGCAGCAGGGCTCCATGTTGACCTCTCCAAGAACCTTGTGGACACTCCCGTCCTCACTGAGCTGCTCAACCTCGCGGAGGAGGCCCAGCTGCGCGACGGCATCGAGGCGATGTTTACCGGTGAACACATCAACAACACGGAGGATCGCGCCGTCCTCCACACCGCCCTGCGCATGCCCGTCGAGGACAATCTCACTGTCGATGGACAGGACATCGCCGCCGATGTCCATGAGGTGCTCGGCCGGATGCGCGATTTCGCCTCCGCACTCCGCTCCGGCGCCTGGCTCGGCTACACCGGGCACACCATCAAGACGGTGGTGAACATCGGCATCGGTGGTTCGGACTTGGGTCCGGCGATGGCGGCGAAGGCCCTGCGCCCCTATGCCACAGCCGGTATCGAGGGTGTCTTTGTCTCCAACGTGGACCCGACAGACATGTCTGCGGCTCTGGACAAGCTCGATCCGGATTCGACGCTCTTCATCATCGCCTCGAAGACCTTCACCACCTCGGAGACTCTCACCAACGCCCACGCCGCGAAGCGCTGGCTTGTTGAGAAATTCGGCAGTGAGGACGCAGTGTCCAAGCACTTCGTGGCCGTGTCCACGAATGCCGAGAAGGTCGCCGAGTTCGGGATCGACACGGCGAACATGTTCGGCTTCTGGGATTGGGTCGGCGGACGCTACTCGGTGGACTCCGCCGTGGGCCTCTCCCTCATGTGCGTTATCGGACCGCAGGACTTCATGCGATTCCTCGACGGCTTCCACGCCATGGATGTGCACTTCCGTACCGCCCCGTTCGCCGAGAACATTCCAGTCCTCATGGGCCTTCTCGATGTCTGGTACACCAACTTCCTCAACGCGGAAACCCATGCGGTGCTCCCTTATAACCAGGATCTGGCGCGCTTCCCCGCCTATCTGCAGCAGCTGACGATGGAGTCGAACGGCAAGTCCGTACACAAGGATGGTACCGCCGTGACCACCCAGACGGGCCCGATCTACTGGGGCGAGCCCGGCACGAATGGCCAGCACGCCTTCTTCCAGCTCATGCACCAGGGCACGAAGCTCATCCCGACCGACTTCATCGGTTTTGCCCGCTCCACGGACGATCTTCCCACCGCTGACGGCACCGGCTCCATGCACGAGTTGCTCATGAGCAACTTCTTCGCGCAGACGAAGGTGCTCGCCTTTGGCAAGACCGCCCAGGAGATCGCCGCCGAGGGCACCCCGATCGACTTGGTCAACCACAAGGAGATGCCGGGTTCGCGCCCGTCCACGACGATCCTCGCCGAGGAGCTCACCCCGTTTGTCCTCGGCTCCCTCATCGCCCTCTACGAGCACATCGTGTTCACCTCCGGCTGGATTTGGGGTGTCAACCCCTTTGACCAGTGGGGTGTGGAATTGGGCAAGGCCCAGGCAAAGGACCTGCTCCCGGCGGTGGCCGGGGAGGCGCAACCGGACTCCGGGGACGGCTCCACGGACGCGCTCATTACCTGGTTCCGCTCCCACGCTGCGGTGTGATTGCCTAGCAATCGGCTTAGGGTTGCGTGTACTAGCTAGGTGTTTGGTATCCCCCTGTGTAGGATAGGGCCCCGTGATTCAATTTGTCATCGACTGGGCCACCCGGATCATGGGCGCCCTCGGCGCCCCGGGTCTCGGCTTCCTCTCCTTCCTGGAAACAGCTATCCCGGTTATTCCCTCCGAGGTAGTGCTCCCGCTCGCCGGGTTCACCGCCTCCACTGGGCGCATGAACATCATCGTCGCCTACCTGTGGGCCACCGGTGGTGCTGTCGCCGGCGCCTGGCTGCTGTATTGGCTCGGCGCCTGGATCGGGGTCTCCCGGCTCGGCGACTGGGCGGATAAGATTCCGCTGCTCAAGCGCGATGACGTGAATGCGGCCGTCATCTGGTTTAACAAGTACGGCTCCCCGTCGGTGTTCTTCGGCCGCTTCGTCCCCGGTATTCGCGCACTCATCTCCCTGCCTGCCGGCGTGGACAAGATGAACTTCGCCGCCTTCACCCTGTGGACACTGCTCGGCTCGGCGATCTGGAACGCCGTCCTCATGGGCTTCGGCTATTACCTGGGCGCAAACTGGCACATCGTCACCGAGTATGCCGATAAATACTCGCTCGTACTGAAGATCCTCATCGTCGTGCTCGTCGTCGTCTTCCTGTGGTTCATCATCCGCCGGGCCCTGCGGGAGCGGGCGGCTGGCCGCTATGAGCAGCACCATGGGGCGCACGAACCTACTTCAGCAGCGGCTGACAGTGAGGACACCACCAAATAATCCGCTCCGGGCTGTCCTCCCCCAGCTCTGACTTCTCAATGAGCGTGCCACAGCGCCGACATGGATGATGGTTACGGCCGAACACGTAGTCGGTTTCACCACGGTAGTGCGACCCCGTTGCCGAGCGGATCGGCTCATTGCGGTTCGCCCACAGTAGCTTCCGGCCGAGATCGACAGCGGCTGACACATCAACGGCCCGCACGAGACTGGCCGGATGCACCCCGAGGAGAAAACACATTTCTGCACGGTATTCGTTGCCAATCCCAGCGAGATTGGTTTGATCGAGCAGCGCCTGACCAATGGTGCGTTCCGGACGGGCGGCGATGTTGGCGATGGCGGTGGCCCGCTCGGTCTCCCCCCATTCGCCTAACAGGTCTGGCCCCAGATAGCTCATCCGGTCTGCGTAGTCACGGGAGGGGAAGACCTCGACGAGGCCAAGGGAGAACCCCACCACCTGGACTGCGTCAAACTCGAGGACGACGCGGGCGGTGTAGCCGGGTTTGCGCCAGCGCTCACCGGTGCGGTAGGCCTGCCACACGCCCTCCATCTTCAGGTGGGTGTGCAGAATCTGGGGGCATGATCCCGGCGGTGCTGTATCCTCCTGCCCAAATTCCATGAACAGGTGCTTGCCGTACGGCCACACCCGCTGGCAGGTGAGCCCATCAAAGCGCACTGTGGCGTAGCGCGGCACCCGCAGGGAGGTCGCAGTGACCTGCTGGCCCACCAGGAACTGGAGGCGCTGGGAGAGTTGGTAGACGGAATCACCTTCCGGCACGGATGACCACCCCCTTCGGGGTGATTGCCGCCCCGGCCTCCTGGAACGCACTGCGCAGCGGTGAGGTCAACGCGGGTTCCCCGCCGATTTTCTCGATCACCAACCGCTCCCCCGTCTGCTCGGCGAGATGGCTCAGCGCCGCCACGACGCGATCCACCGCCGCGTGGCCGGGGGCGAGAGTGAGCGACTTCCCACCCCGGGTGAGGTGCGCGAGGAGCTCACCGTCATCAATGATGACGAGGCTGCCCGCCGTACGGGCCACCCGCATCCCCTCCGGCCACGGCAACGCCGCCCCATAGGGGTTCGCCGGATCGGTAGCCGCGAGCACATACGTGTTGGCCTCCCCGCTGGGCGGGTCAACGGCGAAACCACGCAGGCGGTCAACGATGGCGGAGAGGGAGAACTGGGCGGCGCCGAGGTCCTCAACGAGGTAGCCGCGCATTGCCTGACCGTTCTCCTCAAAACCACTGAGCACCTGATAGGCGAGGGCGAACCCGCCGACAACATCCTCGGCTGCGACGCTGCCCCGGGTCACCACCCCGTAGCGGTCAAGCCACGCCTCCCCATGGGCGACGGCCCGCGCCGTCGGTTCGGTTGCCGGTGGCACCGCCAGTGCCCAGCGGCCACGCATATCCGGTGGGGTGCGGTCGGGTTGGGTGAAGCGGGTGCGCCCGAGGCGGCGCCGACTCCGGCTGCGGCGCGGCGTGGTTGTCCGGCGGGACGTCCGCCCGCGACCACTCTCATAGCGGAAGGGACCCAGCGTATCTGGGGAAATGTAGCCCATATCCACCAGCTCCCGCAGGCTCTGGCGCAGCTGCTCCACGCTCACTGCGGGCAGGGCCGCATCAAGATCGGCGAAGAAGAATCCCGCGTGACCGGACGCAGAGCTCACCAGCTCGACTATGCGCTGCTGGAGGTCACTGAGAGGAGTGTCACTGCGGGGTGGGGCGAGTTGGGCGGCATAGTCGGTCGGCAGCAAGAGGACGGTGCCCGCCCCGGCCCCGAGGATGACCACCTCCCCTGTTTCGGTGAGCGAGTCCACGAGCTGGGGAGAATAGTCTGCCACACGCGCCGGCAGCACTCGTTCTTCCCAGTCGGCGGGGGTGAGACGGACCCCGGCCAGCTGCTCAATGACCTCAAAGACGCCGTCCACCCCGTGGAGGGGTGGGCGTTCACCGACGGGGGCAACGTGGTGCCATTCGGTCAGGAAGCGGGCGAAGGCGCGCTGACTCACCGGCTGAGCGGCACTGCGGGCTGCCGCGAGCGAGCGCGCCCGCAGCGTGCGCAGCACACCGGTGGCGCAATACTCGCGCACCGGGCTGCTGCCCTTCCCCCCGGTATCCTCGGCAATGACGGTGACGGTGCGGTCACTGACAAGCGCGGCGACGACAAGGTCAACAACGGAGCTTCCCAGACCGAAGGCAGCAACGATATCGGCGACGGTAAACGGGCCGTGGGTGCGTACCCAGCGGCGGATGAGCTGGTCTACGGCATCGGCGATGGGGTCGGGGCGCACCGCAATGCCCGGTGGGACCGGCACTCCAAGACCGTCGCGCAACAGCGCCATATCAAGGCTCGCGGCGAGGTGGCTCACCCCCGCAAAGCGCACTTCTATGACCCGGTTGCCGAGGGCAGTGAGGGTCGATTCGAGTGGGTCGGCAAAACTCACATACCGGTCAAGTTCCTCCACCGGGATCGGGCCGACCATCCGCAGGGTGTCAAAGAGTTGCTCGGGGTCTCCGGCCATGCCGATCCGCCCCACCTCGGCTGTGACCTGGGCGATGACGTCCTCATCGAGGAGTTGTTTCAGCGAGACGGTGCCCAGTAGCTTTGCCAGCAGGCTCGGGTCGAGGGCTAAGGCGGCCGCGCGCCGCTCTGCGGCAGGTGTATCCCCGTTATACATGAACGCGCCGGTGTAGTTGAACAGTACGGTGGCGGCGAACGGGGAGGGGTGGGAGGTGGTCACCTCCGCGATGCGCACGGACCGGTTCGCCACATCCCGCTGGAGCTGGAGGAGGGTGGGCAGGTCATAGACATCGTGGAGGCATTCGCGCACCGTTTCCAGGATGATCGGGAAACTCGGGTAGCGTTTGGCCACCGCAAGCAGTTGCTCGGCGCGCTGGCGTTGCTGCCACAGCGGGGCGCGCTTGCCCGGATCCTTCCGGGGCAGCAGGAGGGCGCGGGCGGCGCATTCGCGGAACCGGGAGGCGAAGAGCGCGGAGTCACCGACCCGGCGGGTGATGAGGTCCTCCATCTCCTCAGGGCGGAAGAGGAAGAGGCTGGCCGAGGGCTCTACCAGCCCACCCGGTTCATCCTCTCCACTGTCGGTGGCTGGGAGCCGCAGCACAATCCCGTCATCCCCGGCGACGGCCTGGGCGTCCATGCCGGTTTCTTCGGTGATCCGCGCCCCGACGGCGAGCGCCCAGGCGGCATTGACACCGCGCCCGTAGGGCGAGTGGAGGACAACCCGCCAGTCGCCGAGTTCATCGCGGAAGCGTTCGAGGAGCAGGGTTTTCTCATCGGGAACAAGGCCCACCGCCGCCGCCTGCTCGGCGAGGTAGCCCTGGAGATTGGTGACGGCCCGCCGGTCCAATCCGATTGCCTCGAGGCGCACCTGCCCGGCTGCGGAGTCCGCCCCCGCAGTAATTTCTCGGGAGAACGCCCCGATGGCGGCCCCCAGCTCGGCGGGGCGGGATGCTACTCCCCCGTTCCAGAACGGCAACCGGCCGGTGTGGCCGGGAGCTGGACTCACAATGACCTGGTCGCGGGTGATGTCCTCAATGCGCCAACTGGAGGCCCCGAGGGTGAAGACGTCGCCGACACGGGACTCGTAGACCATCTCCTCATCCAATTCGCCGACCCGGCGCGGCTGGCCCTCCCCACCGAGGAGGAAGACACCGAACATCCCCCGATCGGGGATGGTGCCGCCGCTGGTGACGGCGATGCGGCGGGCGGAGGGTCGGGCGGAGAGAGTGCCGGTGCGCACGTCGAGGGTGAGGCGCGGTTTGAGGTCGGCAAAGTCGGTGGAGGGGTAGGCGCCGCAGGTCAAGTCGATGACGGCGTCGAAGACGGTGCGGTCGAGGTGGCGGTAGGGGTAGGCGCGGGTGACGATGTCAAACCACGCATCGGTGGTGATGTCGGCGCGGGCGACCTGGGCGATGGTCTGCTGGGTGAGCACATCGAGGGCGTTGGTGGGGATGGTCAGTTCTTCGATTGCCCCGGCGCGCATCCGTTCGACGGTGACAGTGGTGTGGAGGAGGTCGGCGCGGTGTTTGGGGTAGAAGGAGCCGGTGGAGACGGCACCGACGGCGTGTCCGGCGCGGCCGACGCGTTGCAGACCGCTCGCCACGGAGGGGGGTGCTTCGATCTGGACGACGAGGTCGACTGCCCCCATGTCGATGCCGAGTTCGAGGGAGGAGGTGGCGACGACGGCGCGGAGGGTTCCGGCTTTGAGGGCTTCTTCGGTGTGGCGGCGCTCTTCTTTGGAGACGGAGCCGTGGTGGGCGCGGGCGATGAGGGGTGGGGCCCCGCCGGCGACGGCGGAGGCGGCCATGACCTGTGCGGGTGGGCGGCGGGTGGGGGTGGCGAGGGCGTCTGGATCGTGGTCGGCGGCGTAGAGCTCGTTGAGGCGGGAGGTGACGCGCTCGGCGAGGCGGCGGGAGTTGACGAAGATGAGGGTGGAGGTGTGGCTCATCACCTCGGTGTAGAGGTCGCGCTCGAGGAAGGGCCAGATGGAGGTGCCTGCGGAGAGGGCATCGTCGGCGGAATAGTCGGTGAAGGTGGCGATCTCTGCGCTGGCGGCGGCATCGGCGAGGTTGGCCATGTCCTCGACGGGGACGTGGATGGCGAGGTTCCACTGTTTTTCCGCCGGTGGGGCGATGATCGCGGCGGGGTGGGATCCACCGAGGTAGGCGGCCATCCGTTCGAGGGGGCGCACGGTGGCGGACAGGCCGATGCGTTGGATGGGGTGGCCGACGAGGGCGTCGAGGCGCTCGAGGGATAGGGCAAGGTGGACGCCGCGTTTGGTGGGGGCGACGGCGTGGATTTCATCAATGATGACCGTTTCCACGCTGGTGAGGATCTCTGCTGCCTGTGAGGTGAGGATGAGGTAGAGCGATTCGGGGGTGGTGATGAGGATGTCCGGCGGCATCCGCGACTGGCGGGCACGTTCGGCGGCGGGGGTATCCCCGGAGCGCACTCCCACCGTTACGGTGGGGGCGGTGAGCTCGAGCTGTTCACTCATCCGGGCAATGCCGGTGAGCGGGGCACGGAGGTTTTCCTGCACGTCCACGCCGAGGGCTTTGAGCGGGGAGATGTAGAGGACTTTCACGCCCCGGGTGGGTGGGCGATCGACGAGGGAGTTGATGGCCCACAGGAAGGCGGCGAGTGTTTTACCCGAGCCGGTGGGGGCAACAACGAGGGCATTGTCACCTGCGGCAATGCGCGTCCAGGCGGCGGCTTGGACGGCGGTGGGAGCGGCGAAGACGTCCGTGAACCAGGCGGCCACCTGCGGGTGGAAGCGGCTGAGGATCGTTTCGCTCATGCCTCAACTATGCCATAGGATGAGTTCTATGACTGCTCAGGTTGATGATGCCCGTTTGACCCGCCGGCTTGCGCTCGGCACCTCGGAAATCCTCAAGGGGGTGCGCGGTGTCGGTCTGTTGCGGGGCCGCCACCTTGGCGATGCTGGCGATGAGTTGGCGCAGAACTGGATTGCGCGCGTCCTCCATCAGCATCGTCCCAATGACGGGGTGCTCTCCGAGGAGGCCGGTGACAACCCGGCCCGGTTGGCCAAGGAGCGGGTGTGGATCATCGATCCGCTTGACGGCACGAAGGAGTTTGCGACGGGCCGCCAGGACTGGGCAGTGCACATTGCGTTGGTGGAGAACCATGAGGTGATTCAGGCGGCAGTCGGCCTTCCCGATCTCGGGGTGATCTTTACCTCGGAGGATTCCCGCGCCGTGCACGGTCCGTTGACGGGGAAGATCGCTGTCTCCCGGAACCGGCCGCCTCGGGTGGCCACCCATATTGCCGAGTCCACTGAGCGCACGCTCGTGCCGCTCGGATCCGCTGGTGCGAAGGCGATGAAGGTGCTCCTCGGGGATGTGGATGCCTATATTCATGCTGGCGGCCAGTACGAGTGGGATTCGGCGGCTCCGGTCGGGGTGGCGCGGGCGGCGGGACTTCACTGTTCGCGTCTCGACGGCTCCCCCTTGACCTATAACAATGAGGACACCTACCTGCCCGATCTGCTCATTTGCCGTCCCGAATTGGCCGCCGAGCTCATCGGTTTGGCCACCGCATTTCATGAGAGCACCGGCGGCTACTGACGGGTCCCCTCAGGCCCGTGCAACCGGCCCAGTGGTTTGGGCCTAGGATGGCTACTATGACTACTTCTGCCGCCTCTGCCATTCCCACCCCGTATGAGGATCTCCTGCGCGAGATTCTGGAAACCGGAACCCATAAGGATGACCGGACGGGCACGGGGACGCGATCTCTGTTTGGCAAGCAGATGCGCTTTGATCTGAGCGAGTCCTTCCCGCTCATCACGACAAAGAAGGTGGCGTGGCACTCCGTCGTCGGGGAGCTGCTGTGGTTCCTCCAGGGCAACTCCAGTATTGGCTGGTTGCACGAGAACAAGGTGACGATCTGGGACGAGTGGGCCGATGAGAACGGGGATTTGGGTCCGGTGTATGGGGTGCAGTGGCGCAGCTGGCCAACCCCGAATGGGGAGCATATTGACCAGATTGCGAAGGCCGTGGAACTGTTGAAAACGAACCCGGATTCGCGGCGCAATATCGTCTCCGCGTGGAATGTTTCCGAGCTCGAGTCGATGGCACTGCCCCCGTGTCATCTCCTCTTCCAACTGTATGTGGCCGATGACACGCTCTCCCTGCAGCTCTATCAGCGCTCGTGTGACATGTTCTTGGGGGTGCCGTTTAACATCGCCTCGTATTCCCTGTTGGCCGCGATGTTTGCCCAGCAGGCAGGGTTGAAGCTCGGGGAGTTTGTGTGGACGGGTGGGGACTGCCACATCTATGACAATCACATCGAGCAGGTGACAGAGCAGCTCTCGCGGCAGCCGCGCCCCTACCCCACCCTGCAGTTGCGTCCGGCGGCGTCGATGTTTGACTACACCTTCGATCACGTGGTGCTCCACGATTACGATCCACATCCGACGATTTCAGCCCCGGTTGCCGTGTAGCGTCGCGGGCGAGAGGAGTGACGTATGCGCGCAATCTGGGCACAGTCGAGCGACGGGGTGATCGGGGACGGCACGGATATGCCGTGGCATCTTCCGGAGGACCTCGCCCATTTTAAGACCACGACGATGGGGGCGGACCTCCTCATGGGGCGGGCGACCTATGATTCGATCGGTCGCCCGCTGCCGGGGCGGCGCAGTCTCGTCCTCACCCACCGTCCCTTTCTCTCACCGAGCGGGGAGCCACTCGCCGCAGCGGATCTCCCGGCGGGGTTAGTGCCCTTACGTGGGGTGGAGGAGATTCCGGCGGACTTTGACGGGTGGCTCATCGGCGGGGGGCAGTTGTTCACTCGGCTGTTGCCTCTCATCACCGAGGCGGTGGTGACGCGGATCGACGCGGAGTTAGGCCCCTCCGTCCCCACCCCCGTCATGGCTCCATCCTTGACGGATTTTGCGGTTCACGAGATCGGTCCGTGGCAGGAATCCCCCGCCGGCAGCGTGGTGACAGGGCAAACGCCGGTGCGCTTCCGCGTGGAGCTACACCGGCGCTGCTAGGAAGGTCTTTTTACTCGTCGTCCGTGCCGAAGAGAGCGGCCATCTCATCGGGAGAGAGGGAGAGGTTGGACGAGGTGAACTGCTCAGAGAAGATCTGCTGCAGGTACAGCTCACAGGCACTGGAGAGCTTCTTCGCGTCGTACTTGTTGAGCAACATGACACGCTTGGATGTGCCATCCTCGTAAACACGGTCCACGGCGAGCACGTGGACACCGTCCTTGTTCAGCTCATACACGGAAAAGGCCCGGCGGTTTACGTCAGTAAAGTTCGGATTTGCCATGGATTCAACTTTCTGTGTCGATCGATATTCGTAATCTAGCCTAGAGGTTTTTAGCCCATATTTCCCAAAAACCACGGATATTGTGCGCAGAATTTCCCCCCATACCACCGTGTGATGTACATTACTGTGAGCTGTGTGCCGCAGTTCGCCCCAGTAGCTCAGTGGATAGAGCACGGCTCTCCTAAAGCCGGTGTCGCAGGTTCGATTCCTGTCTGGGGCGCTTTTTTCACTGCACCTCCCCACCGATCCCCACAGACAATTACCCCTGTTACAATTGTTAACTTCTGTGGTTTAATGGTCCTATGGATCGCCGTCACTTCCTCACTGCAACTGGGCTTGCCGCCCTCACCGCCGCCGGGTTCTCCCTGACCACCCCCGCCCCCGCCCATGCGCTCGGGCCCGTACTCGGCACCGTCCTCGACTACGCCGCCGGAGTCCCCTCCGCAGCAGCGGTAAAGGCCGCCGGTCACCTCGGAGCCGTCCGCTACGTCTCCCAGCGCCGCCCCGGCACCGAGGGATGGATGATCGGCAAACCCCTCCTCCGCGCCGAAACAGACGACTTCGCCGCCCACGGGCTCGGTGTGGCCTCCGTGTACCAATTCGGCTCCGGCCCCACCGCCGACTGGCTCGCCGGCAGTGAGGGGGCCGCCACCCACGCCCCCCAGGCCATCGCGATCCACACCGCCGCCGGCGGTCCGCGCGGCGTTCCCATCTATGCCGCCATCGACGACAACCCCACCCGCGCCCAGTATGACGCACAGATCCGTCCCTACCTCACCGGTTTCCGCGACCGCCTCGCCGGCGCCGGCCTCAAGCTCGGGATCTACGGCAACTACAACGTCATCGACTGGGCCATCGCCGACGGCATCGGGGAGTTCTTCTGGCAGCATGACTGGGGGTCCAGCGGCAAGATTCACCCCCGCACCACTCTCCATCAGCGCTCCGGATACCAACCCGTCGTCGACGGGGTGACCTGTGATGTCAGTGATGTCTACGCCACCAACTGGGGGCAGTGGACACCCGGCCAGCCCGCACCACTAGCCCTCGGATCAGCCGAACTGATCGATATGAATCGACCGTTCACCATTCCCGGAACGTCCGTCTCCGTCACCGGTAACCAGGTGCTCAACCTCATCACCAGCGGCCAGAATCTCTCGTCAGCCCTGGGCTAGGCGCCACACCTCGTCATAGAGCTCCTGATCAAAGGGCTCACCGTGGACGAGCTGTTTGAGCTGCTTGAGTGACAGCGGCGCCAATGCTGCAACCTCCCGCGCCCAGGCGAGCGCGTCCGCGTCCGATCCAATCCGCGAGATGAGCCCGGCCGCCTGCGCCCGCTCAGCCGGAATCTTCGCCGCACTGAGGAGAATTTCCGCAGCCATGCGCCGACCCACCATCTCCACGAGGGTGCTCACACTCCACTCGTCGAGGGCGAAGCCGAGCACGGCCGGCGGTACCCGGAACCATGCTGTTGGGGCAGCAATGACGAGGTCACAGCCGAGGATGAGCTCGACGCCTGCACCCACCGCAGCACCTTGAACCGAGGCCATCACCGGCAGTGGACAGGCGACGAGTGCGGCGGCCATCGCCTCAAGGGCGGCATGGTAGGCGTGCGAGTCCCCGCGCACCACACCCAAATCCGCCCCCGCACAAAAGGCTGACCCCCGCGCCGTGATGAGCACAACGTGCACAAAACCGCCCGCCGAGGCGGGGTCGAGACCGGAAATAAAGGCGGTAATTGCCTCGATCATCGGTTGCGACAGCGCATTGCGCTTCTCATCGCGGTCGAGAACAATGTGGGCAATCCCCTCCTCATCCACCCACAACTGGAGGCCGTCGGCTGCTGGATTGTCCATCATGCCACCGGCTCCGGCCACGAAAGCGGGTCGACGAACATCCGACCCGCCCCGGCTGCCTGGTCGAGGGCGGTGATCTCCGCGATGTGCTTCTCCGTCAGGCTCACCTCGAGGGCACCGTAGTTCTCCTCAATGCGCTGCGGCTGCGCCGACTTCGGAATCACCACCACACCAAGCGCCAGATGCCAGGCAAGGCACACCTGGGCGGGGGTCGCACCCACCTCCTCAGCAATCCGGGTGAGGGTGGCATCGGAGAGGTTCTCCCCGCGCGCCAACGGCGACCACGCCTCCGTCACCACCCCGAGCTCGTTATTCGCCCGCCGCAGATCCGCCTGCGAGAAACCGGGATGCAGTTCCACCTGGTTCATTACCGGCGCCTGGCCGGTAGCCTCAACAATCCGGGCAATATGGTCGGGATTGAAGTTTGCCACCGCAACCGCGCGCACCTTCCCCGCCTCCTGCAACTGGAGGAGCACCTCCCAGGCCCCCACATAGGTATTGTGACTCGGCCACGGCCAGTGGATCATGTAGCAATCCACATAATCGAGGTTCAATGCCCGCTGGGACTCATCGAAGGCCGCTGCCGCATCCTCGTGCCGGTCGTTCCACAGCTTTGTGGTCACGAACACGTCCTCCCGCGAGCTGATATCTCCTGCCTTCTCCGCATCGGCGAGCGCACGGCCAACCTCCGCCTCATTCTTATACATCGCTGCCGTATCGAGGTGGCGATAGCCTACGGCGAGCGCATGCCGGATCGCCGTGTAGCCCTCCTCACCACGCAGCTTGTAGGTTCCAAAGCCCAACTGGGGAACCTGGTGGGCGCCGGAGTGACCGTGCGCAAAGGCAATCATGGGTGCATTCATGCCTCCATTGAACACGAAAACAGTCCGCCAGGGGTGAAAACATGTCAAGATGAAACTATGACTCGTACTTCAGCCCGTGACCTCATTGACCGCGTTCTCGACGATGGCTCTGCCATCAGTTGGGACACCCCACCCGAATACGGCGACATCTCCGATGACTATCGCGCCGCCCTCGAGCGCGCGAAAGAGCGCTCCGGCCTCGACGAGGCAGTCACCATCGGTGAGGGAACCATCGGGGGACGCCCCATCGCCTATGTGGTCAGCGAATTCTCCTTCCTCGGTGGCTCCATCGGGGAAGCCACCGCCCGCCGCATCATCCAGGGCATCCACACCGCAACCGAGCGGGGGCTGCCCCTGCTCATCTCCCCCTCCTCCGGCGGCACCCGAATGCAGGAGGGAACCAAGGCGTTTGCCCTCATGATCTCCATCACCACCGCCGTCTACCGGCACAAGGACCGCAAACTGCCGTTCCTCGTCTACCTGCGCGATCCCACGATGGGTGGGGTGATGGCCTCGTGGGGCTCGGCCGGCCACATCACCTTCGCTGAGCCCGGTGCCCTGCTCGGCTTCCTCGGCCCGCGCGTGGTGGAAGTCGCCACCGGTACCCCCATGCCGGAGGGGGTGCAGGTGGCAGAGAACCTCGTCCACGCCGGCGTTATCGACGGTGTCGTTCCTGTCGATGCGCTCGCTCCGGCGGTCGCTCGCCTCATCGACGTGCTCACTCCCGCCGCCCCGAGCGCCCCGGCCGAGATCACCGAGGAGGTCATCCTCACCGAGGCGACCGAGGAGATGCGGGAGAAGTCCGCGTGGGAGGCCATCACCCTCACCCGCGACCCCGCGCGACCGACGTTGAAGCAACTGCTCGCGCACCTGCCCGCCCACACCGTCCGCCTGCACGGCTCTGGCGACGGGCGCCGCTCCGATGCAGTGCGCGTGGTGATCACCCAGATCGCCGGGATGCCGGTGATGCTCATCGGACAGAATCGCGCCAGTGACGAACCCCTCGGCACGAACGCCCTGCGCATGGCCCGCCGCGGCATCGCCCTGGCCAAGTCCTTCAACCTGCCACTCGTGTCCATTATTGATACGGACGGGGCGGAGCTCTCCCAGTATGCGGAAGAGCACGGGATTGCCGGGTCGATCGGGCGCACCCTCGGCGAGCTTGTTGACGCCGACGTACCCACTGTCTCTGTCATCCTCGGCCAGGGCTGTGGCGGCGGCGCCCTGGCGATGTTACCCTCCGATGTGGTGCTGTGCGCGGAGAACGGATGGCTGTCTCCGCTGCCACCGGAGGGCGCCTCGGCGATTCTCTACCGCGATGCCGATCACGCCCCGGAGATGATGGAGACCGATGGGGTGAAGGCAACGGATCTGCTCGATGGCGGCCTCATCGACGGGATCATTCCCGAACTGCCGAATGCTGCCGATGAGCCCGATCAGTTTATCGATCGGGTACTCACGGCCATCCATAAGGCACTCGAGGATCTCCACACCGCCCCCCAGCGCGTCGGCCGTGAGCAGCGGTTTGTGCACTACGAACAGGTTGCACAGCTGCAGCGGTAGGCCGCAGCGCACGCCGGTCGATGGAAGTGGTTACGGGGTCGTTTCCATTTCCCGGGAGGGAGAGGCTAGACTGATCACGTCTGTGTATATTATGCACACAATTGCAGATCAATCACAAAGGAGACCCGAGTGAGAATGTTCAAACTAGCCGCTGCTCCCGCCGTCCTCACGGCTGCCGCCCTCCTCATCACCGGCTGCACCAACAATGAGGCCACCGAGACCGCTGCCGCGGGCGGCCCCAGCTCCACCGCCCAGGAGCGCACCATCGCCGTCGACGATGCAGCTGCTGCCCTCGTCCCGGCGGAGGTGGCCGAGTCGGGTGTTCTCCGCCTCGGTACGAACCCGGAGTACTCCCCGAACGAGTTCAAGGATCCGGCCGGTAACCCCACCGGCTGGGATGTCCAGCTCGCAGAGGCCATTGCGATGAAACTCGGCCTCACCCCGGAGTGGGAGATCGGCACCTTTGATTCCCTACTGCCCAACCTCGCCGGTGGCAACACCGATATGGGTGCGGCCAGCTTCACCGTCAACGAGGAGCGGGTGAAGTCCTTCGACTTCGTCAACTACTACTCCGCAGGCGTGCTGTGGGCCCAGGCCCCCGGCGGCAATGTGGACCCGGCGAACGCGTGCGGGCTCACCGTCGGCGTGCAGATGGGCACCTTCGAGCAGACCGATGAGCTGCCCGCCAAGTCGCAGGAGTGCGTCGATGCCGGCAAGGAGCCGATTGAGATACTCACCTACGACTCGCAGAATGAGGTAGCCAACAACCTTGCCCTCGGCAAGATCGATGCGTTCAGCGCCGACTCCCCGGTCACCGGGTATGCGATCAAGCAGATGGAAGGCAAGATCGAGGCCGCCGGCGAAACCTTCGACACCGCCCCCTACGGCTACGCCGTGGCCAAGGGTTCCGAGCTCGCCCCGGCGATTCAGGCAGCTCTCGCCTCCCTCAAGGCCGACGGCACCTACGACGAAATCCTCGCTGACTGGGGTGTTGAGAGCGGTGCCGTCTCCGAGTTCCCGCTGAACGCCCTGTAAAACCTATCCTCCTTCGCACAATTAGGAGAAACCCATGCGCATCACGTTCGCTCTCCCCGCTCTCATCACCGTCACAGCCCTCTCGCTGGCCGGATGCACCAACAACGCCGCCGACGAGGCCGCCGTCTCCGGAGCGACCGACAACACCGACCTGTTGGCCGCCGTGCAGGTGGATGAGGCTGCTGCCGCACTCCTGCCCGCTGACCTCGCCTCCGCTGGCACCCTCCTCGTGGGCACGGACGCCATGTACCCGCCGAATGAGTACAAGGACCCGAATGGGGAGCCGACCGGTTGGGCCGTCACCCTCGTCGACGCCACCGCGAAGAGGCTCGGCCTCGAGGTTGATTGGGAGATTATCGGCTTCGATTCAATCCTCCCCAACGTGCAGGGCGGCAAGTACAATATGGGCTCCTCGTCCTTCACGGACAATGTGGAGCGCCAGGCTTCCGTCGACTTCATCGACTTCTACGAGGCCGGTATCCAGTGGGCGGCCCTCGCCGACGCAACAATCGATCCGGAGGATGCGTGCGGGCTGACCGTCGCCGTTCAGACGGGCACCATTGAGGACACCGACGAGCTGCCCGCCCGTAGCCAGAAGTGCGAGGAGGCCGGCAAGGAGCCGATCACCATCCAGAAGTACACGGACCAGGCCGATGCCACCAACGCCGTGCTCATGGGCAAGGCCGACGCGATGAGCGCCGACTCCCCGATCACCGGTTCCGCTGTCGCCGCCTCCGACGGCAAGCTCGCCGCCGTGGGTGCCGCCTTTGATACCGCACCGTACGGCTTCATCGTGGGCAAGGATTCCGGCCTCCAGGAGCCGATCCAGAAGGCCGTCCAATCCCTCATGGACGATGGCACCTACCTGAAGATTCTCACCGATGCCGGTGTGGAAGCAGGCGCCATCGAGAAGGCCACTATCAACGGCGCAACCGAATAACCTCGCGAGAATATGGATACTTCCCCTACCTCCCCCAGTACCCCCACCGCCTACGAGTCGAAACCGATTGAAGCGGTACGGCTGCGGCACCCCGGGCGGATCATCTTTGCGGTGATCCTCATCATCCTGGCCGGTGCGTTCGTCTACGACACCGCCTTCAACCGGCCGGCCTATGACTGGGCCGAGGTGGGCAAGTACCTCTTCGATGTGCGGGTCATCCGCGCCATCGGTTACACCATCCAGTTGACCATCTACTCGATGGTCATCGGCGTCATCCTCGGCGTCATCCTCGCTGTCATGCGGATGAGCCCGAACCCGGTGGTGAAAGCGGTTGCCTGGGTGTACCTGTGGATTTTCCGCGGCACCCCGATCTACGTGCAGCTGGTGTTCTGGGGCCTGGTGGGGGTGATCTACAAGCAGATCAGCCTCGGCCCATGGTTTACCATCGCCACCGACGATCTGCTTCCCGCCTTCGCCTTGGCAACGATCGGCCTCGCCCTCAACGAGTCCGCCTACATGGCCGAGATCGTCCGCTCGGGCTTGCTCTCGGTGGACAAGGGCCAGGACGAGGCCGCCGAAGCCCTCGGCCTGAGCTGGTGGCATACGATGACCAGGATCGTCCTCCCCCAGGCCATGCGGGTGATCATCCCGCCGACCGGCAACGAGCTCATCTCCATGCTCAAGACCACCTCGCTCGTCGTCGCCGTCCCGTTCACCCAGGAACTGTACGTGCGCACGCGCGACATCGCCGCCGTCACCTACAAGCCGGTACCGATGCTCATCGTCGCCTCCATCTGGTACCTCGTGATCACGTCGATCCTCATGGTCGGCCAGTTCTACCTGGAACGCTACTTCGCCAAAGGTGTTGGCCAACGCCCGGAGACGGCAGTCAATGCCGTCGGCACCGTGCCCGGCCCGGCCACCGGCGGCGGCATGGGCTCCTTCACCCCGAACGACGAAGCCGAGCTGAAAGCCAAGTCCAACGCGGAGGCACAAGCCCGCCGAGCCGCCAAACGCGCCGCCCAGACTCAGGAGGACACACAATGACCACCCCAACTGCAGCCGCTACTCCGATGGTCAAAGCGGAGGGCGTATCCAAGTCCTTCGGCTCCAACCACGTCTTGCGGTCCATCTCCTTGGAGGTACCTCGCGGTGGCGTGTTGTGCATGATCGGCCCGTCGGGTTCCGGCAAGTCCACCTTCCTGCGGTGCATCAACCACCTCGAAGAAGTCGATGCCGGGCGACTCTTTGTTGACGGCGAACTCGTCGGCTACCACGAGCGGGGCGGCAAACTCTATGAAATGAAGCCGAAGGATGCCGCCCGCCAACGCCGCGATATCGGCATGGTGTTCCAACGGTTCAACCTGTTCCCGCACATGACCGCCCTGGAAAACGTCATGGTCGCCCCGACCCTGCTGAAGAAGGGGTCGAAGGCGGAATTGAAGGAGCGGGCGATGGACCTACTCAGCCAGGTCGGGTTGGCCGAAAAATTCGACCACTACCCCGCCCACCTCTCCGGTGGCCAGCAGCAGCGTGTGGCGATTGCCCGCGCCCTGGCAATGGATCCGAAGCTCATGCTCTTTGACGAGCCGACCTCCGCACTGGATCCCGAGCTCGTTGGGGATGTACTCGGCGTGATGAAGGGCCTCGCCGAATCGGGGATGACGATGGTTGTGGTCACCCACGAGATGGGGTTTGCCCGCGAGGTTGCCGATCATCTCGTCTTCATGGACGGCGGTGTTGTCGTGGAGGAGGGAGACCCGACCGAGGTCCTCGCCCACCCGCAGCAGCAGCGCACCCAGGATTTCCTCTCCAAGGTGCTCTAACCGCGCTCCCCGGCATGCCGGGGAGCTTTCTGTTTCTCCCTTAGCGGGCGGCGAGCAGGTCGATGACGAAGATGAGGGTGCGCCCAGCCAGCGGGTGACCGGTGCCGGCGGGCCCATAGGCCGCCTCCGGGGGAATGATCAGCTGACGGCGCCCACCCACACGCATGCCGGGGATTCCCTCCTGCCAGCCGGCGATGAGGCCGGTGAGGGGGAATTCGATGGACTCGCCGCGATCCCACGAGGAATCAAACTGCTCTCCGGTGTCGTAGTCAACACCGACGTAGTGGACAGTGACCTGACCTGCCGATGTCGCCTCGGCGCCATCGCCGACGATGATGTCCTCGATGACGAGGTCCTCCGGCTTCGGGCCCTGCGGAGCCTCGATGACGGGCTTGTCCAATTTCTTGTCTGCCATAGTGTTACGTTCTCCCTTTCGTGTGGTTGAGAGCGGAGGTTTTTCCGCCGCCCCATTGTAGCGAGAAAAAACCCGCACCAGGGTGGTGCGGGTGTATGTCACGCTCGGTGCGTGTTAGCGCTGATCGCGCGGCGGGACCTTCAGTCCCATGTCACCAACGTAGATCTGACGCGGCCGGAAGATCTTGCCCTCCGGGTTCGTGACCTGCTCGCGGTACTGGGCGATCCAGCCGGGCAGACGGCCAATGGCGAAGAGGACGGTGAAGAAGTCCTCCGGGAAGCCGAGGGCGGTGTAGATGATGCCCGAGTAGTAGTCCACGTTCGGATACAGGTTGCGGGAGACGAAGTAATCGTCATTGAGGGCGATCTCCTCGAGCTGCATAGCCAGATCGAGGGTCTCGTCCGAGCCGAACTTCTCGATGATCTCGTGGGCCGTCTTCTTGAGGAAGGAGGCACGCGGATCATAGCTCTTGTACACGCGGTGACCGAAGCCCATGAGGCGGACACCGTCTGCCTTGGCTTTGACCAGTTCCATGAACTTCTTCGCGTCGCCGTCGAACTCCTTCTGGATGCGGCGCAGCATCGCCAGAGCAGCCACGTTCGCGCCGCCGTGGAGCGGGCCGGACAGGGCGTTGATACCGGCGGCGATGGAGACGAACATGTTCGCACCCGCCGAGGCAACCTGACGGACCGTCGAGGTGGAGCAGTTCTGCTCGTGATCGGCGTGGAGGATGAAGATCTGGTCGAGGGCCTTCACCTTGAGTTCGTCGACCTCGTACGGCTCGGTCGGGAACCCAAACATCATGCGCATGAAGTTGGCGCGGGCGTGCAGAGAGTTGTCCGGGTACATGTACGGGTCACCGTCACGCGCACGCAGTACATAGGCGGCGAGCATCGGTACCTTGGCCAAGAGGCGGATCGTGGCCCGATCCATGACGTCGGGATCGGAGACGACATCGTCGACGGAGTCATAGTAGGTGGACAGAATGTTCACCGAGGCCGCCAGCGTGGACATCGGATTGCCGTGCCGCGGGAAGATGGAGAAGTGGCGCTTGAAGTCTTCGTCAATGAGCGTGTGGTGACGGATCGTATTGTTGAATTCATCGAGCTCCGCCCGCGTCGGCAGATGCCCATAGATGAGGAGGAAGCTGACCTCGTTGAAGGTGGCGTGTTCGGCCAGATCGGCGATGTCATAGCCACGGTAGGCGAGCTGGCCTGCTTCACCATCGATGTAGGTGATCTCTGAGGCGGTGGAACCGGTGGCCTGATAGCCGGGGTCAAAGGTGACGAGCCCGGTGGTGGAGCGGAGCTTGCGAATATCAATACCCTGGTTGCCGGAGGTGGACTTGATGATGTCCATCTCGTACTCGCCACCGGGGTAGATGAGCTTCGCCTTGCCGTCTGTCTCCAAAGCTTTAGCCATATTGTTAATCCCTTTCAAACAATGCCGAACGAGGTGACCACTTTCAGGATCTGTCCGACGCGGGTTAATGAAATTAGGTAGATGGAATTTCGTTCCCTCGTCGGACAGTTTAGCAAAAGCCTCGGGGCAACGCGGTTGAAAAAGATATGACAATAACCCCGGTTCGCAGATTTTTCCCATGTCGGTCCCATTTCAGCTCCACAACCATCGGACTACCCCCGCATGATGTGGACTTATCCCACCCCCTGCATTACCGTAAGTGGCACCAACCCCCTTTTTTTCATACAGGAGCACTGTCTATGTTTACCGGTACGATTCCCGCCGATCTTCTCCCCTCCGATGGTCGCTTCGGCTGCGGCCCGTCCAGGGTTCGCGATGGCCAAATCCAGGCCATCGTCTCCGCACAGCCGCGCATTATTGGTACGAGCCACCGCAAGCCGGCTGTGAAGAACACCGTCGCCAGCATCCAGGAGGGGTTGACCAACCTCTTCCAGCTGCCCGACGGCTACGAGGTCCTTCTCTCCCTCGGTGGGGCAACCGCATTCTGGGATGCCGCCACCTTCGGTCTCATTGAGAAGAAGTCCGGCCACCTCACCTACGGCGAGTTCTCCTCCAAGTTTGCCAAGGCCTCGAAGATGGCTCCGTGGCTCGATGAGCCGACCGTCGTCGAGAGCGACTACGGTACTGCCCCGGCCCCGCAGGCCATGGAGGGTTGCGATGTCATCGCCTGGGCCCACAATGAGACCTCCACCGGTGTCATGGTGCCGGTTGTGCGTCCGGAAGGCTCCGCAGGCTCCCTCGTCGTCATCGACGCCACCTCCGGTGCCGGCGGCCTGCCCGTCGATGCGTCCCAGGCCGATGCCTACTACTTCTCCCCACAGAAGTGCTTCGCCTCCGACGGTGGCCTGTGGATCGGCTTCTTCTCCCCCGCCGCGATCGAGCGCATTGAGAAGCTCGCCGCCGAGAGCGACCGCTTCCAGCCGGCCTTCCTCAACCTGAAGACGGTGCTGGACAACTCGCGGAAGAACCAGACCTATAACACTCCCGCCGTGGGCACGCTCGTCATGCTCAACAACCAGATTGAGTGGATGAACAGCGAGGGTGGCCTCGACGCCATGGTCGCCCGCTCCACCGCCAACTCGCAGGCCCTCTACGAGTGGGCCGAAAAGCGCCCGGAGACCCACCCCTACGTGACCAATCCGGCCGACCGTTCCCTCGTCGTAGGCACCATCGACTTTGACGACTCCGTCGATGCCAACGAGATTGCCAAGGTGCTGCGCGCCAACGGTGTGCTCGACACCGAGGCCTACCGCAAGCTCGGCCGCAACCAGCTGCGCATCGGCCTCTTCCCGGCCATCGACACCGAGGATATTGTGAAGCTGACACAGGCGATCGATTACGTCCTCGATCACTAAATCAACACCCATCCTGGGTTAAGCTAGGTAGTGTCGCACAGTACAGACGCGACACTACCTAGCTTTTTTGAGGAGTTGTGGTGCGAGAGCTGTTTTTCAATCCCCAGGAGTCAACGCCGGACATGCTCGTCTTCGAGCTGCCGCACCGCGACCCGGACGATGCTGCAACCCCACCACGCGACGGACTCTTCGCTCTCCCCGAGCCCGCCCCGACCCGGCTCACCTTCACCGTCACCGAGGAATTCCGCAACTTCCTTCTCCCGGCTATGACGGAGCTCGAGCCGGACGCGGACACGAACGCCGAGGCCATTGGGGAGGCGGTCGCCACCCCGGACAGCGAAGTGAAGGCCAGTGATCTCGACTCCGACCCGTACGTCAAACCGCTGCCCCTGCGGCCCCGCGAGATTCAAGATCGCATCCGCCAGGGTGAATCCGCAGAGGCCATCGCAGACCAGATGAATGTGCCGGTGAGCAGGATTGAAGCATTCGCCCATCCGGTCCTCATGGAACGGACGCGGATGAGTGAGATGGCCCGCGCCACCCGGCCCAGCCACGACGGCTCCGATTCCCAGCTCACCCTCGGCGAACTCGTCGCCGCCGCCTTCGCCGCCCACGACTACGACCTCGCCACGGCGACGTGGGATGCCTACCGCTCCCCCGCCGGGCCATGGATCATCACCCTCACGTGGACGCAGGGCTACCAGGAGCATGTTGCCGAGTGGACGATGTCCGGACGCTCCACCGCCGATGCCAGCGTCACCGCCCGCAATGGGGAGGCCTCCGACCTCATCAACCCCGTCTTTCTCCAGTCCGTCCGGGTCATCGCTGTCGACCCCACCCCGGTAGAACCCGAGGTGGACAAGGCTGGTGAGGCCGAACCGGTGGAGGAGGCTCCCCGCCACCGGCGGCGCCGCCGGAAGGCGGTGACCCCGCATTGGGAGGATGTGCTCCTCGGAGTCCGCACCGCCAAGCCGGAGCGAACTGAGCAGTGACATGACGGCACCGAGCTCACCCTATACCTCCCCAAGCGAGCCCATCCCGGCCATCGTCACCATGTGGTTTGTCTCCGCCTCGGACCCCGCCGCCGCGCTGACCAGCACCCCCGCGCCGGACCGGGGCTTCGGGCGCAAACTCCTCGGCCAGCTCTACCCCGGCAGGCCGATCACCACGATCGGCAGTTTCCCCCTCGGTCGGTCCACCTATCCCGGCGCGAGCGAATACTACATCGGGGGTTTCCCCGGTGTGTCGGTGATCTCCACGTGCCTTGCCGATGCCCGCACCCTCTCGAATCTGCCAGCGGAGTTGCTCGGTGCGGTCGGTGCACCCGAGGTGTATGTGTTTGCGCGGGGAACACAGTCCCCTCTCGGGGGCATTGCCCACTTCACGGCGGGGGCACCCCGGCGGGTGTTCTCTGCCACACCCGATTACGTGTTTGAAAACTCAGGGCTCCCGGAGAGCTTCGAGCTGGAGTTGTGGTCGCGCGAATCATCCGGCATTGAACTCCCCTTCGCCCCGCAGGAACTCATCCCCGCCGCCGAGCTCGGCTGGCTCGGACTGGCCAACCCCGATGTGCAGGTGATTGGCTATGCCACCGATGGGCGCCCCGAACCGAAGGTGACCTCCCGGGCCCCATCCCCGAGTATCCGCGAACTCATCGCCACCTCCTCGGCGAAGCTGGGGATCTCAGCGGCAAGCGCACCGTACGACGACTATGCGGCACCTGGGGATGCCGACGGCACGGATGATCCCCCCGGGATGGAGATTATTAACTGGTCCCGGCGCGCACAGCGGGCGTTCACGCGCACCCTCCGGACGGCGCGCACGAGGGGTACGGAGGGGTTGGCCGCGTTCAAGGAGAAACTGCGCCACCTCGACCGGAAAACCTAACTGCGCCGCGCCGCCTCATACATCCCAATGGCTGCAGCCGTTGCCACGTTGAGGGAGTCCGTGCCCGGCAGCATCGGTATTTTCGCGCGGACATCGGCGGCGCGCTGGGCGTGGATGGTCAGTCCCGGTCCTTCTGCCCCGACGAGGAGTGCGGTTTTGCGGGTCGGGTCGAGGGCGGTGGCAAGGTGGACGGCATCCGGTGCGGGGGTCATCGCAACAACCTGGAATCCGGCCGCTTTGACCATCTCGAGGCTGCGCTGCCACGTGGTGGGGGTGCCGGGCAGGAATGCGAACGGCAGCCGCAGGACGTGGCCCATGCTCACGCGGACGACCCGCCGGTAGAGGGGGTCGGCTGTCGCGGCCCCGAAGAGGACCCCATCGACACCGAGGCCCGCCGCGTTGCGGAAGATGGCACCGATGTTCTCGTGGTCGTTGACACCTTCGAGGATGACGAGGCGGGTGGCGGTGGCAAGGACCTCCTCGACGGGCTGGGCTGGAATCCGGGTGGCGGCGGCGAGGAGGCCCCGGTGCACATCAAAACCGGCGACCTCGGCGAGGACCTCCCGGGGTACCTCCCACACGGCCACGCGGGCGAGCTGGTCGGCGAGCCGGGATAGTTGCTGGGGCGTCATCGCATCGGGCAGGGAGGCAGCGACATCGGCGATGGAGCCCGCCGGAGACAGCGCGGGCGGCTGGGTGGACACGTGGGCGGCGATGGCCTCAAGGTTGTCGAGGAGGGTAGCGAGTTTCGGCTGAAAACCAATGATCGACTCAACCGGGTAGCGCGAGGCGAGGAGGCGGGGAATGACGAGCGGCCCCTCGGCGATGATCGGGCCGTGCCCCCGCGCGTCGGAACGGTTGAGGTTGCGGTAGGCATCCAACCGTTCATCGCGCGGGTCGGTGATGCGGATCGGCTCACTCACGCGGAGATGGCCGCCATGATCGGGTTCATCGCAAAGTAGATGATGAACAGGACCGAAACCACCCAGATGAGCCAGTGGGTGTCCTTGACCTTGCCGGTGATGAGCCGGAGCACACCGTAGGCGACGAAGCCGACGCCGATACCATTGGTGATGGAGTAGGTGAACGGCATCACGATCATCATGAGGAAGGCGGGCAATGCGACGGTGAAGTCGGTGAAATCGACATCTTTGACCTGCCCCATCATGAGGCATCCGACGACGACGAGGACGGGGGCAGCCGCCTCGATCGGGACGACCTCATACAGCGGGGTGAGGAACATCGCCAGGAGGAATAGGAACCCGGTGATGACGTTGGCGAAGCCGGTGCGGGCGCCGTCGGCAATGCCAGCCGAGGAGTCGACATAGACGGTGTTGGAGGAGGCGGACACTGCCCCGCCGACGATCGCCCCAGCCCCTTCAACGACGAGGGCCTGCCGCATGTTCGGGAGGATCCCGTCGGCATCGACGAGGTCGGCCTGCTTACCGAGGGCGGTCATCGTCCCCATCGCATCGAAGAAGTTCGCAAGAACGAGCGAGAAGACGAGCAGTGCCGTGGTGAGTGCACCAATGCGAGAGAACGCCCCGACGATGTCGACATTGCCCACCAGCGACAGGTCGGGGATGCCGCCGAGGGAATCGGGGAGGACCGGAATGGCCAGGGACCAGCCGGCCGGGTTGGCTTCACCGTCGACGACGGAGGGACCGGAGGGGTGGACCGCCTCGAGGATCATGGCGATCACGGTGGTGATGACGATACCGAGGAAGAGTCCGCCCGGCACCTTCTTCGCCACCATCACCCCACAGATGACCAGCCCGATGACGAAGACGAGGGTTGGCAGGGAGGCGATGGACCCGCCGATGCCCAGTTGCACGGGCACCGTCGTGTTGGCGGCATCGGGGATGCGGCGGACAAATCCGGCGTCGACAAGCCCAATCATCGTGATGAACAGGCCGATACCCACGCTCATCGCCGCTTTGAGGGAGTTAGGGATGGCTACGAACACGGCGGTGCGCAACCCGGATAGCCCGAGCAGGACGATGATAATGCCGTCGATGACAACAAGCCCCATCGCTTCGCTCCAGGTCAGACCCTCTCCGGCGACGAAGGTGACGGCCACCATGGTGTTGATGCCCAAACCGGTGGCGATGCCGAAGGGGTAGCGGGCGATGACACCGAAGGCGATCGTCATCACCCCGGCGGCCAGCGCGGTAGCCGCAGCAACCTGGGGGATCCCCAGCGAGCGGCCAGTGAAGTCTTCCGTCACCCCGAGGATGAGCGGGTTGAGGATGACGATGTAGGCCATCGCAAAGAAGGTGACCACACCGGCGCGAATCTCGGTCCCCACCGTGGAGCCGCGTTCGGTGATGTGGAAGTAGCGATCAAGCCACGAGCCAATGGATGTGCTGGCTGCAGCGGGGGCACTGGTTTGAGTCATGACCTTACTGTAACAGGTTGACCCAACCCCGCTGCCGGGGGTGTGTCCGAATGGGCACCACACCCATACTGTGTATCCACCACTCGCCCATCGGCGGAAAACTCGTTGACACAGACCCCGAACCCACCGAGCGCCTCAATGGGTACGAAGAAGGCACACGTGTGGCAGTGCAGATCCGCCTTCTTCGCCGACGCCGAACGCGGACCGAACTCGCCCTTCCGCCACCGGGCAAGGGCGGCATCGAGGCCGGAGTGGGTGAGATGGGTGGACGAGGAGTGGCCGGTGAACTCCACCCCGCCCTCCTCGGTCAACCGCTCATCGTCCTTGTCCGGCGGCAGGATCATCCCCGGTTTGAGATCGCCCGGCTGGATGCGGTCGGCATACGGCACCCATTCAGGGGCACGCAGGGCCCCGCTCCCGGGGAGCAGCAGCACCTCATTGACGGTGATGTGGCCGAGGCCGCGCACGGCGGCGAGGACGACGTTCCACTCCCATCCGCCGTAGCCATCGACGTCTGCGGCGAAGCGATGAATGGCCGTGTTCGCCCCCACTCGCTGGGTTCCGAGGTGAGCACCGACATCTCCCTCCCCCATCTCAACGGCGGCGGCGCGGGCGATTTCCTCTGCCCGGGCACTGCGGAGGAGACCGTCATCTTCCCCAGTGGTGGTGTGACGGTGAGGCTGTGTTGATTTTCGCACGGGCCCTATTGTACTAACTCAACCAGATGCACCAACGACAGCCATCGGGCACAATGAACCTATGCCTACCGTCGTTGAACACAAACTCCTCTCGGCCCTGTGCATCATCCTGGCGCTGGCGGCAACGATCGCCCTCATCGCCGGGTGTAGTGCGGGCGACTCGGGAGCGGCTGCACCTACCCCGGAGCAGCTGACCGTGAAGGTGGTGAAGACACTGCCCTACGCCCCGCAGACCTTCACCGAGGGGCTTGTGGTCGACGGAGACTACCTGCTCGTCTCCGCCGGGATGAAGGGCCGCAGTTCCCTCTCCCGGCGCGATATCGCCACCGGTGAGGTGGTGCAGCAGGTGGATCTGGACCCGCAGTATTTTGGGGAGGGGATCACCCGTGTCGGCGACACGATCTGGCAGATGACGTACCAGGACGGGATCGCCTTCCGCTATGACGCACAGACCTTTGCCCCCACCGGGCAGGCCCACTACACCGGGGAGGGCTGGGGCCTGTGTTCCTTCAATGACTCAGATCCGGCGACGATGTACATGTCCGATGGGACCGCCGAGCTGCGTGTGCTCAATGCGGCCGATTTTTCCGAGCAGTCGCGGGTGACAGTGACCGAATCCGGCACGCCAGTGACCAAGATCAATGAGCTCTCCTGCGCGCCGGACGGCACCCTCTACGCCAACGTGTTCTTAACTGACTGGATCCTCAAGATCGATCCGACCAGTGGTGCGGTTCTCGCCCGTATCGACGCCTCGGCGCTGCGCCCAGCGGAGACGAAGGGCGACATCAACGCGGTACTCAACGGGATTGCTCACATTCCGGGGACGGATCGATTCTATGTGACGGGTAAGGATTGGACGGTTATGTATGAGGTGGAGTTTGTCACCGCCTAAGCTAGGGCTATGACTCAACCGACTCCTGCTCCGAATACTCCCCAGAAGACCTTTACGGCGGGATGGATCGTCGCGTTCCTTCTCGTCGCCGTTATCGTCGTTGCCGCACTGGCCGTGGGTGTGCAGCGCTACCTGAACAATCGCGAGGTGGCCGAACCAGCCGCGATTACCCTGCAGGTGACTGCGGGTGAGGCCACTGCGGAGCTCACCCCGTATGCGGTGTGTGCGCTCGACGAGCCGTGTGCAGCGTTGAGTGAGGAGGCGGATGCCTCCACCGTGCCGACGTTGGAGTTTGCTGCCGCAGGTGACGACGGCTCCGTTCGCATCAGCCTGCCCAAGCAGGTCTACGATCACTCGTTTACATTGCTGTCCATTTACGACGACCCGGCGGCGAACGCCGAACAGACGTTTACGTCGAATCAGGCGACGGCGGTGGATGTGCCGGTGACGAAGGATCCGACGGACAATCCCGATGCTGCCGGGCAGCGTCCGCGGTTGCAGGTGGTGGAGATTACCTCGCTGCAGATTGAGACGACGGAGACGGGTGAAGAAAACCCCGTGTCAGTGACCTGGTCGGTCGCTGACACGGGGGCGTAGGGCTTACTTATCCAATTCTCGGGCGACGGCGCGGAGAATCTCGGCGACTTTGCGCCCGTTCTTGCGTTCGGGCCACCGACCGCGGGCGAGCTCGGGCTGGATCACCGTCTCCAACACAGTCATGACGTCGGAGATCATGGAGTTGAGCTCCTCCTGGTTGTACTTGTGTTGGGGTTTCTCTGGGCGGCGACCGCCGTCGAGCACGCTGACGCGCAGCGCCTGAGGGCCGCGGCGGCCGTCGGCGAAGTCAAATTCGATGCGCTGGCCGGAATGGAGTTCCTCGACTCCCTTGGGCAGGACCTGTTTGGTGATGCGCACATCGGCCTCACCCGGGTTAGACGCGAAGCCGAAGCCGCGTTCAGGGTCGTACCACTTCACTTTCCCGATGGGCATACGTTGTCTCCTCTCGTCTGTTGGGCACTGGGTTCTACTGTACACGGGAGAGCCAGGGCCAGGAAACCGATAGTGTGATAAATATCACATATTGCGCCCATGTCGCCACTCACCAGGGCATTAGGACCACCGCGCCGTAATCAAATCGTTATAAACGGCGTGGGAATTGTGGCTAAATCGTTACAAACCGCTACAGTGTCCCGTAACCAAAGAGCTTGAAAGGATTGTGTCGATGGCACGACATGCTGCGCCCAAGAAAAACACCTTCGCAAAGACTGCTACCGCCACCGCAGTCGTTGCGGCCTCTACCACCGTGGTGATCCCGAACGCTTCTGCGGCCACCGACCGCGAGTGGGACCTCCTCGCTCAGTGCGAGTCAGGCGGAAACTGGGCAATCAACACCGGCAACGGCTACTACGGCGGCATCCAGTTCGCCGCTGGCACCTGGAACGCCTACGGCGGCCAGAAGTACGCCCCCACCGCCAACCTCGCCACCCGCGAGCAGCAGATCATGGTTGCTGAGCACGTCCTCGCCGCCCAGGGTTGGGGCGCCTGGCCGGCCTGCTCCGCCCGCTACGGCCTCGGCTCCCCCGCCTCCTTCCACCGCGAGGAAGCCCCCGCACCCGCACCGGTGGTGGAGGAAGCCGCCCCCGCCGCCGAGGAGAAGCTCCCCGTCGACATCCTCTTCGACCGCCTCCAGGGCGCCCTCGACTACTGGGATCTGCCGATGCCGCAGGAGATCCTCGACTCCTACAACTACTACCGTGGCGATATTCAGGGCTTCTACGCCGCCAACGCCACCGTGATCAACCAGGTCCTCGGCCCCCACACGATCGCCGAGTAACCACACCGATCTCGAACAGAAAAAACCGCCCTACGGGGCGGTCTTTTTTTCCATGATGATGGCCGGGCCGCAGCCCACACCCACACGGGTGACTCTTACTTGTTAATCCGCGTGTACGGGTGCACGTAGCCGGTCTCCTCATAGGAGGGCATGTTGTGCGGATCGACAAAGGAATCCCCAAACGGGCTGTTGGCACCGGGGGTATGGGAGATCAACTCCGTGACGGCATGCTTGGCATCGCCGTAGGTGTGCCAACCTGGATCAACATAGCCCTTCGCGGACGGGGCCTTGGTTACCTGCTTCTTAGTGTTAGCCATAGTCCCTATTCTGGCAAAGACACACCAAAAAAACCACGCGACAAGTTTCACTAAGATGGGCTAAGTTATGCGCCCTCCCACCTTCTCCCACTGGCTCGCCCACCGCGACGACGCCCAACTGCGCGCCCTGCTCGCACGCCGACCCGACGCAGCCACCCCACCTCCTCCGAGTTTCCGCAGCTTAGGTGCACGGTTGCGACTGCGAGAGTCTCTCGTTCCCGCCCTCACCCACGCCACTGCCCCGATGTGTGCGGTGATCACCGCCGCCGGACACCTCCACGCGGAAATCAACCCTTGTAACACCCCCGAAGTGGTGGAGGAAATTCGCCGTTTCGGGCTCCCCCTCCCCGACCCCTCGACCATTACCGCCGCCATCGACGACTTGGTCAACCTCGCCATCCTCTACGGGGATGAGGACACCGGCTACCTCCTCATCGACGAGGCCTACCAGCTCCTGCCCACCCACCTCTTCCCCGACGAGCACACAGACCCCACCGCCACCCCACTCCCACTCACCGACCCGGCAGCATCCCTGCGCGCCACGCTCCCATACCCGAAGCGGCTCATCGCCGCCACAGCAGCCACCGGCGCCGAGATCATCCACCTCACCCGCAGACTGCTCGATACCCTGGCCACCACACCCCTGCCCACCCTCAAATCGGGAGGACTCCCCCGCCGCCTCGAATCCCAGCTGGCCACCCAGCTCCGCTGTGACGAGACCGCGCTGCGCCGCCTCGTCAGCCTCGCTGCAGCAGCCGGGCTCATCGCCACCGGGGTGCCCGTCCCCGTCCCCGCCGAGGACACCGGCGGCAACTACATCGCCCCCACCGCTGCCGCCGACGACTTCCTCGACAGTGAGCTCGCCGCCCAGTGGGTCACCCTCGCCGCAGGCTGGCTGGCCAGTGACCACGCACCGTGGCGCACCGGTCGCCTCCTCAGCTCCGACATCATCACCCCGCGGCTGGCGAAACTGCGCACACTCCTCGCCCACGCCCTCACCCGCGTGCCCGACAACACCGCCGTCAGCCGCGATGACCTGCTCGCCATCCTCCTCTACGATCACCCGCTGTTCACTCACCGCGCCCCCACCCGCACCCTCACCGAGCTCCTGGGAGAGGCCGCCTGGCTCGGCCTTATCGCCACCACCGGCGACGAGGTCATCCCCACCCCACTCCTCACCGCCCTGGTGAACGGCACGGAAGCAGCTGCGGTCACCGTCGCCGCCACACTCATCCCGGACACCACCGACACGCTCATCGCCCAATCCGATCACACCCTCGTGGCCACCGGCCCTCTCGACGCAGCAACACTGGCACCCCTCGAGGCCATCGCCGACCTCGAATCCCCCGGACTGGCCGCCGTCTACCGGGTCAGCGAACGCTCCCTCCAGCGCGGCCTGAGCACCGGATTCAGCGCCGACGATATCACCGGCTTTCTCTCCACCCACGTCCTCGGGGAGGTTCCCGCCTCCCTCACCTACCTGGTCACCGACGTCGCCCGCCGCCACGGGCTCCTCCGGGTTGGGGCCGCCACCTCCTATCTGCGCAGTGACGATCCCGCCCTCCTCGCCGAAGCCGCCCGCACCATCGAGGGAGTACGCCTCATCGCCCCCACCGTGGCCCTGACGGACCTCCCCGTCCCGCGCCTGATCCGCCTCCTCCGCGAGGCTGGTCTCTCCCCTCTCGCCGAGACCGCCGCCGGTGAGCTCATGACTGTGACCGCACCCCGATCGCGGATCGGCACCCATACCCGAACACCCCACAGGCGTAGCCGAACCCTGACGGAATCCGAACTCACCCGCATCATCGATCTCCTCCGGGCACGGGAGGCTCCCGAGCCGGCCTCCACCGAGATCGTCCCTGCCCTGCGCGCTGCCCAGCGCGCGCGGTCCACACTGACCATCCGCTACGCTGGACTGCACGGAGAAACCAGTGAGCTCACCCTGCAACCACTGACCCTGTCCGCCGGGGATGTCGACGGGTGCGAGCCAGCCACCGGGCAGATTCGCCGCATCCCCCTCTCCCGCATCATCGCCCTCGTCGCCCCGCACACCAAGGAGTAACTCCCATGGCGGACCAGCCACTCATTGTCCAATCTGATAAGACCGTCCTGCTCGACGTCGACCACCCCCGCGCGAGCGAAGCGCGCTCCCACCTCGCCCCCTTCGCCGAACTCGAACGCGCCCCCGAACACATCCACACCTACCGCATCACCCCGCTCGCCCTGTGGAATGCGCGCGCCGCCGGCAAGGACGCCGAACAGCTTGTCGACGTCCTCGAAACCTACTCCCGATTCCCCATCCCCGCGGCCCTGCTCATCGACCTTACCGACACGATGAGCCGCTACGGGCGGGTGAGCCTATCCATGAGCCCCGCACACGGGCTCATTCTCCACTCCGATGAACAGCCCATCATGGAGGAACTGCGCCGCCACAAACGGATCATCCCGCTCCTCGGCACCCCCATCGATGCCCACACCAACGCCATCGCACCCTCGGAACGCGGCCGTCTCAAGCAGGAGCTCATCAAGGTGGGGTGGCCCGCCGCCGACACCGCCGGCTACGTTAACGGCCAGGCCCACTCGATCGAGCTTGCCGGGGCAGGCTGGCAGCTGCGCGACTACCAAACCGCAGCCGTCGAATCCTTCCTTACCGGTGGATCCGGGGTGGTGGTATTGCCCTGTGGGGCCGGGAAAACCATCGTCGGAGCAGCCACAATGGCCGAGCTGAAGACGACGACACTGATTTTGGTCACCAACACTGTCGCCGGACGCCAATGGCGCGATGAACTCCTCGCCCGCACCACCCTCACCGCCAGCGACATCGGCGAATACTCCGGGGAAAAGAAGGAAATCCGACCCGTCACCATCGCCACCTACCAGGTGGTCACCCGCAAGACGAAGGGGGAATACCGCGCCCTCGAACTCTTCGACTCCCGGGACTGGGGGCTCATCATCTACGACGAAGTACACCTCCTGCCAGCCCCCGTGTTCCGGATGACCTCCGACCTCCAATCCCGCCGCCGCCTCGGCCTCACCGCCACACTCGTGCGCGAGGACGGCAGGGAGGATGACGTGTTCACCCTCATCGGGCCGAAGCGCTACGACGCCCCGTGGAAGGACCTCGAAGCCAGCGGGCACATTGCCACCGCCGACTGTGTTGAAGTGCGCACCGGGTTGACCGAGTCGGAACGGCTCGCCTACGCCACCGCCGAATCTGCCGACCGCTACCGGCTCGCCGCATGCGCAGGATCCAAACTCCGCGTCGTCGGTCGGCTCCTCGCCCGCCACGCAGGAGAACCCGCCCTCATCATCGGCGCCTACATTGACCAACTCGGCGAGATCGCCGAGACCATCTCCGCCCCACTTATTGACGGAAAAACCTCCACCACCCGACGCGAGAAACTGTTCAACCAGTTCCGCAGCGGTGAGGTCACCACCCTCGTCGTGTCCAAGGTGGCCAACTTCTCCATCGATCTGCCCGAAGCCGCCGTCGCGATCCAAGTTTCCGGCACCTTTGGGTCCCGCCAGGAGGAGGCCCAGCGGCTCGGCCGCCTGTTGCGGCCGAAGCAATCCGGGGCCGAGGCGACGTTCTACACCATCGTTTCCCGCGACACCATCGATGCCGATTATGCAGCTCATCGCCAGCGTTTCCTCGCTGAGCAGGGGTACGGGTATCGTATTATCGATGCTGCAGATATCGAGTAAGGAGCTGTCATGAGCGAGTTCTCATTCACCGTCGACCCCGCGTTCAACAAGCAACACAACGAGCTCGACCGGGATGTGCGGAAACTCCAAATCTCCGCCGTGGTCTTCGGACTCATCCTCCTCGCCATCGGCTTTGGCGCCAGCCGCCTCTACCGGGGTGCGGTGGGCAACCTCCTCTTCGTTGGCATGATCGTCATGGCCCTCATCGCCTTCGCCATCGTTTTCGTCATCCCGAAGAAGACCGGCAACGCACAGGCCATGTACGACCAATTTCCCCTCGCCCCAGCCATCATCGCCGAGGTCAACCCCCGCTCGCTGACGATCATGGCACTCGTCGATCGCTCCGTGCACCCGGACAATCCCGATACCGGGCACCAGTGGGCCCTGGCCACCCGCACCGTCATGAACATTCCCGGGGTGGAGAAGAAGGTGGGGGCCCGGCTGCCGGTTGTCGCCGTCGCCGGATCGCGCTCCCCGTTCCACCAGGACACGTGGGATGAGATCTCCCCGATGCCGATCGGGTGGGCCACCGAGGATAAGGATGTCATCGCTGCGGCGATAAAGGCGATTCCGTCGAATCAGTGGAGCCGGTTGGACAAGAACCGGGAGAAGGTCACTGAGGTGCAGCAGACGAAGTTCAATCTGCTGCCCCTGTAACCTGCCGTCACGTTCCCCTAGTGCTTGTGCTTGTGCTTGGACTTCTCCAATTCCGCCGCCACATCGGGAACGTAGATAAACTCCTCCCGCGGGGGACGCTCATACTGCGGGCTCTGCTGCGGATGCGCCGGGATCGCCGGAACCTCATGGTCAACCTTCTCCCACGGAATGGACGAGAGTAGATGGGAGATGACGTTGATGCGGGAGCGCTTCTTATCCTCTGACTCCACCGTGTACCACGGGGCCTCGGGGATGTCCGTGTGCACAAACATCTCATCCTTCGCCTTGGAGTAATCCTCCCAGCGGGTGATGGATTGCAAATCCATCGGCGAGAGTTTCCACCGCCGCAGCGGATCATTCCGGCGGGACTGGAACCGCCGATACTGTTCCTCGTCGGAGACGGAGAACCAGTACTTGCGCAACAGGATTCCATCCTCCACGAGGAGACGCTCAAGGATCGGGGCCTGGTGGAGGAACTTGCGGTAGTCCTCGGTCGTCGTAAAGCCCATGACGCGCTCCACACCCGCCCGGTTGTACCACGAGCGGTCAAAGATGACGATCTCCCCCGCCGTCGGCAGCTTCTCAATGTAGCGCTGGAAATACCACTGCCCCTGCTCCCGCGAGTTCGGCTTCGGCAACGCCTCGATCCGGCACGTCCGGGGGTTGAGATACTGGGTGATTCGTTTGATCGCTGAGCCCTTGCCAGCGGCGTCGCGCCCCTCCATGACAATGACCACGCGGGCTCCGGTTTCCACCACCCACTGTTGCATCTCTACCAGCTGCGCCTGCAGCCGCTTCAACTCCGCCTCGTAGGCTGGTGTTGACAGTTTTGGTGGCTTATTCGGGTTCTTCTTCTGCTTCTTACCCATAGGTATCACAGTAGACCCCGACTGCTAAAAATATGGGCGTTTTCCCACCTTTTCCGCCATACTGAGAGCATGCGGAAGCCCCGGACTGCTGTTGCCTGCCTCACCCTGGCCATTGCCGCACAGGGGTGTGTCATCCCGGCCGCTGCGGTACCACTGTGGTGCACGCCCGTCCACGTTGTCCAGGCCGCTGGAACCGGCTACTCCACCCGCGACGCAGCCACCGACCCCACTGCCCTGTATACGGATGCGTGGAACCCCGGTGACAGCCTCACCACCGCGTTCACCGTCCACCGGGTGAGCACCTACTCCGTTGCCTACCCCGCCTCCCTCGGACGGCTCAACGTGTTTACGCGCACCCCGATGGGCCGGGAAACCACTACCTACGGCGAATCCGTCGCCGCGGGGGTGAACTCCGCCGTCGATCACCTCACCCGTCGGGCACGCACGTGCCCGGGAACAGTGTTTGTGCTCATCGGCTACTCCCAAGGTGCCTCGATCATCGGGGATGTGGCCGCCCGCATCGGGGCCGGGCAGGTCGCCGGGGTATCCGCCGATGACGTCGCCGCCGTCGTCCTCATCGCCGACCCCGGACGCTCCCCACTCCCCGATCCGGCAACCCCACCACCGGTGGCCACCAGCCGCCTCTACGGGCCCATCCCGCCGGGCACACCGGCTAGCGGTGGAGAGATCCTCAACGGCGGCGGCAGCGGGGAACTCCCCGACCGGGTGGGACTGACAGGCTCGCGCCCCACCAGCCTGCTTCCCCTCTACGGGAAGGTTCTCTCCCTCTGCCACGCCTCCGACATGGCTTGCTCCATCCCGCAGGAGCCGCTCATTCGCGGACTCGCCGACTATGCAAATCGGGTGGAAATCAACGGCCCCGTCGATGCGGTCAGTGCCGGAAAGATCAGTGCCCTCCTCGACGCAGTCGGCCGGGGTGTCCCCGCACAGCAGGCCATCGCCGAATCCGGGGTGAGCGTGCTGCAACTCCCAGCCCTGGCTGCCGCCGCCTTGGAAGCGATAGGGTACTCACGGATTGTCACCGCCGCGACCCGCCCGGAACTGCCGCTGCCCCAGTTGCTGGCGCTCGTTGCCGCTGCTGCCGCCCCCAATCTCGCCTACACCGGAACGAGCCCGCGCCTCTTCGGGCCCGCCCTCGATGACCTCGCCGCCCGCGTCGAACCGATCGACGCCACCGCCGGGGCTCTCCTCCAGCTTGTCGCTGCGGTGTATCATGCGCTGACCACACTGGAGACGGTGTACGCCCTCGGCGCAACTCCGCGCCACCTGCTGCAGGAAGCCGCCCGTGATGCGGCCCGCCGGATCCTTGCCGCGATTATCGACGCGACCGGGACGCGACCCGCCGTAGAAGATCCCGCCAACGCCCAACTCGTGGAGGCCTTCACCATTGCCGGAGACTTCGGCAACACCCACATCTCCTATTTCGACGGCGCAGGCTACGCCATCGACGGCCTGCACGGCGACGAGTTCGCCGAACGGTGGCTCGAAACGATCATCGGCAACGTGCTCACCCGAGCAGACTCCCCCACAGGCTCGCCGATAGGATCGCCATAATCACCGTAGTGGGAACAAAGAGGACCACGAACTTCTTCCCCCAGGCCCCATACTGCATGAGCATAAGTGTGATGTCCGCCATCGATCCGACGGTCAAAAACACCAGCTGCGCAGTCGGCGAGACGTGCGTGAAGGAGGCGGCGATGAACGCATCAGCCTCAGAACACAGGGACAGCACCACCGCCAATGCCGCCATGACCAGTACCGTCAACCACGGGTAGCGGCCCATCGCAGTGAACCACGCCTGCGGCACCGCCACCTTGATCAGGGCGGACGCCATCGCGCCGAGGACCAAGAACCCGCCCGCGTTCATGAGGTCAGCCACCGCTGCTGCACGGAAAATATCCCACTTCGTCGCACCGATGTGGGCGTGGTCGTGATCGTGGGCCATTGCGGTATCCCCGTTGAACGTAATCCACAGCCACCCGACGAGGACAGCCGCACACACTGCGGCAGCAAACCGGGCGACGACCATCGCCCAGTTGCCAGCAAAAGCCACTCACGCCCTGGATCGTGCCTGCTACGGCCCGGGCGTGAGTGGCAAAGGTCGCCGGGGTGGCATCCTGGATCTCACTGGTGGTCACATTACCCACCTTCATCCCCTTGGCCCGGCCCAACTCTGCCAGCGTGGCCACGGGATTTCCCGCCACATCCATCCCGACAGCGCCGTCGGAGATCATGAGAATGACGTTCTTCGCCTTCTCCGTGGAAATTCCCTGGCCAACGGTGCCAAATTGGGCGCAATCGCCCGGCTTGAGGGCGCGCAGCTGACCGCTGGCATCCGTGGTGATACAGGTGGCTGGGGAATTGAAGCCCGGATCACTGGTGGCCTGTTGGGCGAGAGCGGGTTGACCGCAGGTTACTGCGAAAAGAACAACGGTGCTGCACACAGCAGCAATCGTGGAGGCATAGTTTTTCATGTTCACTATCCGACCACAGTAACGTTACGGTGCAGCAACATTGATGCAAACGCGTGATGACAATTCGGTGAATCTTCGGCTGCAACGGGTGTGGGTGTGGTGAAACCCCCCGGCACTGTTGTGGTGTCGGGGGGTTTGGTGGTTTTTGGTCGGCGGTGTCCTACTCTCCCACACCCTCCCAGGTGCAGTACCATTGGCGCGTGTTGGCTTAGCTTCCGGGTTCGGAATGGGGCCGGGCGTTTCCCAACTGCTATTGCCACCGACACGTTTTGTGGGGTTTTGTTGTTGTTGTGGCCACGTTTTTTGTTTGTGGTGTGGTGTGTCTGAGATTGTATAGTGGTTGCGGTTGTGGGTTTTGATTGTTGTTTTGGGTTTTGGGTTTGTTGTTTGTGGTTTGTTGTTGGTTTGTTTGGGTTTATTAGTACCAGTCGCCTTCGCACCTTGCGGTGTTTCCAGTTCTGGCCTATCGACCCCCTGGTCTCGGGGGAACCTCGTAGTGAAACCTTATCTTGGAATGGGCTTCCCGCTTAGATGCTTTCAGCGGTTATCCCGTCCGTACGTAGCCAACCAGCCATGCTCCTGGCGGAACAACTGGCACACCAGAGGTACGTCCATCCCGGTCCTCTCGTACTAGGGACAGCCTTCTTCAAGTTTCTACGCGCACGGCGGATAGAGACCGAACTGTCTCACGACGTTCTGAACCCAGCTCGCGTGCCGCTTTAATGGGCGAACAGCCCAACCCTTGGGACCTACTCCAGCCCCAGGATGCGACGAGCCGACATCGAGGTGCCAAACCATCCCGTCGATATGAACTCTTGGGGAAGATCAGCCTGTTATCCC
>JAXFPD010000001.1:0-12941 GCA_034179945.1 Corynebacterium sp.
CGCATGGCGGCTGTTATTGAGCAGATTACCTGTGGGTGGCCGGGATGCCACAACTTGATCAAAGACGGACAAGTTCACCACATGCACGCCTACAAACACGGCGGTAGAACATCCCAGGAGAATCTGACCGGGTTGTGTAAGTACCACAACGGCCGCAACGATGACGACCTAGACAAGCCACGCAACGGCCACATGGAACGCGACCCACTAACCAAAAGAGTCGGCTGGAAACCACCAGGCAGCAGCGTGGGCCGAGACAGACCGCCGAGCGGAGATACAGCCGCCAGTCGCGGTGCACCGCCCGGAGGCGGCGAGAGTTCCGGGCGAAATGGTCCGCCGAGCGGGGATACAGCCGCCAGTCGCGGTGCACCGCTGCAGTTCAACGACCTGCCCATCCACAACCTGGACGGCAGGGCGCTCATCAACCGCGCCCTCAACCGGGCTCACTGATTACCCGTACCCGAGTTGTGCAGCCAACCCCAGCTGCCCGAGGGTTATCCCCCTAGTGCGGAACAATGCACCCACCCGCACCCTACAGGTGGGGGAGGAGTGTTGCGAGCTGGCCAAAGCCGTCGGCGAAGGTGACGAGGGTGGCTGCCAGCGTGGCGATCGTTGCGATGACGGCGAGTACAGTGCCGATGATCTTGCCGACGGAGGGCAGCTGCGGCAGGCGGGGCATCGCCTGAGCAAGTACTGTCTCAGGCGCTGGTGCCCCGTCCGCATCCCGGGTGGTCTTGTCGGCAGCGCCATCGGTCTTCTCGCTGGGTGCCGGTGCCGGGAAATCGGGTACGGGTTTCTCATCAGCACCCGTGCCCTCGTGGGCTGGACCGGTCCCCGAGCTTTCCTTCTGTGGCGAGGATGTGCTCGCCGCCGAGCACGCAACCGTGTTCGTTTCATTTGCCGATGCTGAAATACAGGAGACGATCGTGTCGTCACCAGTGGTGACGGTCTCATCAGCAGATGCGGTACCAGCGGATGCCGTCGCGATGGAGGCGGTGGCGAGGGCTGCACACATACACTGCCGGAGTTTGGTCATGCTTGGTATTACGCCCTCGCGCTGGGAAACGTTACACAGTGGTGCCCCCAGTTTCTGTGGCAGCGACGATGGAGTCGCGGATCTGGTCAATGAACTGTTCAAAACCACCCGGATTCGAGGGCAAGAACAGGGTCTTTGTGGTCGAGGACTTCGCCACCGACTCGAGGGTGTCAAAGTACTGTGTCATGAGCAGCATCTCCTGGGCAGCATCGCCGACGCCCGCATCGCGCAGGGAGGTGTACTGGTCGACGAGGCCATCAACAATTGCCTTGCGCTGCTGGGCAATACCCTCACCCTGGAGGCGCTTCGCCTCTGCTTGGCCCTGTGCTTCGGTGACGAGGCGGATTTTCTCCGCCTCGGCGAGGGAGACGGCGGCGTCGCGTTTGCGCTGAGCGGCGTTGATCTCGTTCATGGACGCTCGCACCGTCGGATCCGGGTTGATGTCTGTGACCAGCGTATTGACGATGGTAAAACCGTAATCGGTCATCTCCTTGATGAGGGCGGTCTCAACGGACTGGGCGATCTGTTCTTTCGCCTCAAAGGCCTCATCGAGGTTGAGCTGTGAGAGAGCCGAGCGCACCTTGTCCAAAACGTAGGCGGAAATCTGCGCCTCGGGGGCTTCGAGCGAGTAGTACGACTTGTACGGGTCGGAGACTTTGAACTGGACGGAGACGGGGATGGTGACAAAGACGTTGTCCTTCGTCTTTGATTCGATGGTCAAATCGAGTTGGCGGATGCGCAGCTCCACGACGTGGGCGACGTTCTCGATGACGGGAATGCGGAACCGCAGGCCGGAATCGGCGAGCCGGTTGAACCTGCCGAAGCGCTCGATAATGTACACGTTTTGCTGTTTGACGATGATGATCGAGGCCAAGACAGCGGCGATGATGATGACCAAGGGGACCAGAGTAGCTAGCATGGTCCCCTTTTTAGCACATTTTGAGCCTACCCGGCGGTGTACTCCCGCTGGATGGGGTTCGCCTCCTTGAGTAGGATATCGAGGCGCTCGTTGGCGATCTCGACGACCTCGCTCAGCGCGGTGATGCGCTCCTGCTCTGGGGAGTTGGAGAGCCGCCGCGCGGCCGTGGTGAGGATGATCTCCGGGGTGTCGCGCTGCTCCAGGCGGGTCACCAGCGGCAGTCCGAAGCGCTCCTGATACTGCTCAGTCATGGTTTTCAGCTCCTCGAGCTGATCCACATTGAAGGAGTCGAGGGCGAAGGATCCGGCGTCTGTTGAGATTGCCGCAGCATCCTCCTCATCGGCGTTGAGCAGGAGGAACGTGTCGGGATAGTGGGCGATGAGGTCGCGCTGCTGATCGGGGTGGGCGGCGAGAACACCTGCCTGGAGGGCCAGCCGCAACTCGTGCACATCGGCGAAGGGGCGTTGTGCCCACGCCGCCGCGAGTGGCCACGATTGGTCATTGAACAGGGAGGCGAAGGTGGAGGTGAAGGTGTCCGCATCCATCGCGTTGACCTCCGCGAGGGTGACTACTCTCTCACCCACCCGGGCCACCGCTGTGGTGTCTGTGCTGTGGCCTCCGAGGTGGAAGAACAGCAGGTTGAGCAGGATTGCGGTGATTGAGCCGACGACCATGCCGGCAGAGAAGAACACCTGCGCCCACGCTGGAAAGACCTGGGCGACTTCGGGTTTGAAGGTGACGAGCATGGCCAGGCCGAGGGAGGTGGTGACAATGGTGGCGTTGCGCCCGTCGCGCAGGTCCGCCTTGGCAATGGTCTGCAAACCCACCCAGGCGACGTTGGCGAAGAGCATGAGGGAGGCCCCGCCCAACACGGGGGAGGGGATCGTGTTGACGACGGCCCCAGCTTTGGGAATGAGGCCCAGAATAATCATGATGACTCCGGCGCCGGTGGCGATCCACCGTGACTTCACCCCGGTCATGCGCACGAGGCCGACGTTTTGGGCGAACATGGTGTACGGGAAGGAGTTTAAGATGCCGCCCAGGAGGGTGGAGATGCCGTCGGCGCGGATGGCGGCGGAGATGTGGTTCTTTGTTACTCGTTTGCCCACGATTTCCCCGGTGGCGAAGACGTCGCCGGTGGTTTCTACCATGGTGATGAGCATGACGATGATCATGGAGACGATGCCGGTGACGGTGAAGGCGGGGATGCCGAAGTAGAAGGGGGTGGTAATCCCGATCGGGGCGGAGGTGCCGATGGCGGCTACATTGTCCGGGTTGACGTCGCCGAGCAGATAGGCGACGGCGGTTCCGCCGACGAGTCCGATGAGGACGGCGATGGTGCCGATGAAGCCGTGGAAGAACCGTTGCACGAGGACGATGACGAGGAGGGTGCCGAAGCCGTAGGCGAGGTCCTTCGCGGCGGGGATCCCCTCGGCGTAGTTGATGAAGTCGTTGGCGGAGACTGCCAGCAGGCTCGTGCCCATGACCAGCAGCACGGTGCCGGTGACGACGGAGGGGAAGAAGCGCAGCAGCTTGGCAAAGTAGGGTGCGGCAAAGAACGTAAAGAGACCGGCGACGATGATGGAGCCGTAGATGGCGGGCAGTCCCGCCACACCGCCGGCGCCACCGGTGGTGGCCAGGCCGATCGCGATGATCGGGGCGACGGCGGTGGTGGTCACACCCTGGATGATGGGGAAGCGCACGCCGACGTGTGTGGTGATGCCGACGGATTGGATGAGGGTGGCGATCCCGCAGGTGAACAGGTCCGCGTTGATGAGGTGGATGGTTGTTGCCGCATCCAAATTGAGGGAGGAGGCGATGAGGAGGGGGACGATGACGGCCCCGGCGTAGAACGCGAGAACGTGCTGGAGGGAGAGGAGAGCCAGTTTCGGTGCTGGGGGGACCTGATCGACGGGATGAGTCATGGTTGTAAATTGTACGGGGTGAGTGCTGGTGAATTTACTGCGGGGTTGAAGGCCGGGATTCCCGTCGGCCTTGGCTATTTTGCCGTTGCCCTGGCTGTGGGTTTGTATTGGGCGCAGGCCCGGTTTTCGCCGCTGGCTTCGTTTGCGTATTCGGCGTTTAATTTGTCTTCAACCGGCCAGTTTGCGGGTATTTCGATCATGGCGATCCAGGGTGGGTTTGTGGAGTTGGCGGTGACGACGCTGCTGGTGAATCTGCGCTACCTGCTCATGGGGTTGTCGGTGGCGGCGCGGCTGCCGCAGTCGGTCGGGGTGGGGTGGCGCGCGCTCATTGGGTGGGGAATCACCGATGAGATCTATGCGGTGAATATTTCCCGTCCGCAGTTGACGGTGGGCCACTATGTCGGTTCGATGGTGGTGCCGATTCTGGGGTGGTCGTCCGGCACGCTTGTGGGGGCGTTGGTGGGGGGTGTGTTACCTGCCTCGCTTGTCGACGCTGCCGGCATCTTGCTCTATGCCATGTTTGTGGCCATTGTCATCCCACCGTGTGTGGAGCACGCTGAGGTGCGGGTGGTGGTGGGTGTTGCTGCTGCCGTATCGACGCTGCTCGTGGTGAGCGGGTTGGCCTATGGGTGGCGGATTATCATCGCCACGGTTGTGGCTGCCGGTATCGGGGCGACGTTCCTGCCGGTGCCTGCAGCAGGGGCGAGCTCGGAGGTGGAGCGATGATGTACATGTGGGCGGCGATCGCGCTTACCTCGCTGGTGACGTACCTGTTGCGGGTGATCCCTGTGGTGTCCCTGCGGCGGGGGATTTCTTCGCGCTGGTTGCAGGGGTTTCTCTACTATGTGCCGTGGGCGGTGCTCACTGCCATGGTGATCCCCGGTGTGTTCACGGCAACGTCCTCGCCGGTGACAGCGACCTGTGGGTTTGTTGCAGCGGTGGGGTTAGCGTTGAGCCGCCGCTCCCTCATCACCGTGGCGTTGGGGGCGGCGGCGTGTGTCCTTGTCGTCGGGCTTGTGCTGTAGTGACGGGTTACCCGTCGATGTGGCCGTCGTCAAAGCCCTTGACCACGTGGGTGGCGTCGCAGAACGGCTTGTTTTCACTGCCGCCACAGCGGCACAGCGTGTAGCGGTTGCGGACCTCATACGGTTCGCCGTGGGCATCCTCGAGGGGGATGCCGCCTTCGACGGCGAGACTGCCGGAGACGCCTTTGGTGGGGTCTTCGGTGACGTAGATCGCCGGTTCGAGGTCGCGCTCGATGGGCAGTCCGTCCTTCTCGTAGGGGGTGAGCCGACCGGCGGGGCATTGGGTGGCGTGGAATTTCACGGCCTCTTTGGCGTGTTCGTCGCCGGAGTGGCTCGTCAGTGTCCACACCTCGGACCCGGAGTAGGAGTGGCAGAAGCGGGCGAAGGCGCAGCGCTCATCGTCGGCGAGGTCGACACCGCCGTCGGGGCCTTCGAAGAGTTCGGCGCGCTCCTCGTAGGCGACCTTGGAGGCGACTTCTTCACCGTCGAAGTTTGCGGCTGTGTGGGAGCCGTCGCAGAAGGGTTTGTTGCCCGATTCTCCGCACCGGCACAGGTAGTACGTCTCGTCGGTGTTGAGGGTCTCGCCCTTGGACCACTCCACACCGTGCTCGTGGGGGGTGATGGAGCGGCGGATGAGGGGGACATTTCCTTCGACCTTGAAGGGGCCGTCAGCGGTGACGGTGATCTTCATCCCTGATGTATCTGACATGCACCCCAGTGTAGACCTGTTGGCTACCCGGCGCAGGTTTACGGTTTTCATGCGCCGGGGTGCTCTATGATGTCGCGACAGTGCACGTAAAACGCCTGTTTTGTGATTAACCTCTCACTATCAGATATACCGTGGGGGGTATTTCCGGGCTACACTGGGCCGTAGAGACACACGTCCGAAAACACGACTAGGAAGGTTTCCATCATGGCGGATTCACATGCACCGCAGCAGCTCGTCATCCTCGGCGCAGGCACGGGAGGAACACTCCTGGCCAACCGGCTGCAAGGAACTCGATGACAGCTGGGCCATCACCGTCGTCGACCGCGACAACAACCACCACTACCAGCCCGGATACCTCTTCATCCCGTTCGGGATCTACAAGCCGAAACAGGTAGTCAAACCCCGCGACCGGTATCTTCCGAAGGCTGACGGGGTGGAATTCCTCATCGATCCAGCCGTCCGCATTGATAAGGACGCCCACACCGTGACCCTGGAATCGGGCAGAGAACTGCGGTGGGATCAGCTCATCATCGCCACCGGCACAGCACCCGCCCCCGAGGAGATCCCCGGCATGGCCGACGGGAAACTGTGGCACGACACAGTGTGGGACTTCTACACCCTCGAAGGCTCTGCCGGACTGCGCCAGGCGCTGAAAAACTTCACGAAGGGCAAGCTCGTCGTCCACGTCACCGAGATGCCCATCAAGTGCCCGGTCGCCCCCCTCGAATTTGCCCTCCTTGCCCAGGACTACATGCGCAAACACGGGCGCAACCGCGATGTTGACGTGACGTTTGTCACCCCGCTCGACGGAGCCTTCACCAAGCCGACCGCCTCGAAGACCCTCGGCCACCTCCTCGGCGAGCGCGGTATTGGACTGGAGACGGACTTCCAGATCGAATCCATCGACAATGACAACCAGCAGCTCGTCTCCTACGATGGCCGCCGCATTGACTTCGACCTCGCCGTCACCGTGCCGCCGAACCGGGGGGCGAAGGTCATCGTGGACTCCGGGTTGGGCAATGAGGCCGGGTTTGTGCCCGTGGATAAGCACACCCTGCAATCGCTTGTCGATGACGACATCTGGGTCATCGGCGACGCCGGGGACGCCCCCACCTCGAAGGCCGGATCGGTTGTCCACTTCATGGCCGACAACTTCGTGCCCAACTTCCTCGCCCACCTCGAGGGCGCACCCGCCCCGGAGCGGTTCGACGGCCACGCCAACTGCTTCATCGAGTCCGGCCGGGGCCAGGCACTGTTGCTCGACTTTAACTACGACCAGGAGCCGGTCACCGGCGTGTTCCCGATCCCGGGGGTAGGCCCACTGAAGCTGTTGGCGCCCTCTGTTCTCAACCATGTGTCTAAGCTGGCTTTTGAGTACATTTATTGGAACCTGTTGGTGCGCGGCTGCCCGCTGCCGTTCACCAAGGACATGCAAACTGCCGGGAAGAACCTGTAGCAGGAGAAGGAGAGCATCATGCCTGTCAACCACTTTTTAGGCCGCGAGATTACGGTCAATGACGAGGGCTTCCTCACCGTCCCCGACCAGTGGGATGAGGAACTCGCCGTTGTCCTTGCCAAGAACGCCGGTATCGACGAACTGTCCGAGGAACAGTGGGCGGTCATCCGCTTCGCCCACCAGGACTACCGCGACCGGGGGCAAGCGCCGACCCTGCGCCGCCTCAACCAGGAGGGTGGCTTCAACATCAAGCACCTCTTCGAGCTGTTCCCGGGCAAACCGGCGAAGAAAATTGCCTACATTGCTGGCGGCACCAAGCCGGTGGCCTGCGTCTAAGCGTTCACGAAAGGACTGATCACTATGCCAACCGATGCACAGGGCAACATCATCCCCGACTTCGGCGATGCTCCGAAGGCACCTGCCGCCGCCCCCACCGCGACCGGGCCGCGCCACATGGCGTTCATCTGCTCCAAGGGTAACCTCGACATGGCCTACCCGGCTCTCATCATGGCCAACGCGGCCCTCGGTGAGGGAATCGACGTGGACATCTTCTTCACGTTCTGGGGGCTCGACCTCATTGATGAACGCACCGTGGACAACCTCAAGTTCTCCTACGCGGGCAACACGGCGATGCACTTCCCGGCCCTCGAACGGATCAAGGGCGGCCTCGGCTCGAAGTCAATGCCGCAGTTCCTCGCCTCCGTGCCCGGTGTTGTCGCCGGTGGGACCGCCTACATGAAGCGGGAGCTGGAGAAGATCGACATCCCGCCGGTGCGCGACATGATCACCCAGGTTGCCGCGATGGGGGCGAACCTGTGGGCGTGTCGGCTCACCGTGGAGATGATGCAGATCAAGGAGGCCAACCTCATCCCCGAGGTGAAGAAGGTCATCTCAGCGACGGACTTCATCGAGCTCTCCGAGGGAGCCCAGATCATCTTTATCTAACCGGCGGCGCAGGATGGCCCCACCAGTCACCAGAAGGAGCATTGCTGCTGCGGTGATCTGCTCGAGCGCCGTCGGGCCGGTCACAGCGAGGACCCGCTGCGGCTGTGTGGCGGGATCGTTGACAATCACCGTGGGCGCCTCCCGAGGTTGCGGGGTAAGCCCGGTGATCACCGCCCAGGTGAGCAGCCCGCCGAGCACGGCACTGGCGATGGCGATCGGGGCGACGATTGCCGGGTCGGCGCTGCCGTTGGACGCGGGGGGTGGGGGAGGGGTGGTTGTGGTGGGCGTTGGCTCATACACGCCTGTTGGCATCACCATCGGCGTGTACGAGGTGCGGAACGTCTGCCCATCGGCGGTGGTCACACCGACGGTGAGCGGAGTAGCAATGCCGACGAAGTCCGCAGCGGGGAGGTAGATCACCACCCCCGACGGGCTCACCCGATACGTCCCCTCAGCACCTGTATCCACGTATGTGGTGCCGGGTTCACGGAGCCAGAATGTCGCCCCGGTGAGATCGGCAGCGGGGAACGCCTCATCCGGGTTGAGGCCGTTGTCGCCGACGCTCGTGTCGGTGGAATACTGCACCTGACCGCGCATGGCCACAGTGGTCAACGGCACCGGACGCCGCTGTACTGGCGGCAGCTCCGGGGGCTCAATGGGCAGAACTGTGGGCAGGTAGTGCGTCGTGTACACCCCACCGGCCTGGGTGGTCACCCCGAGGGTGACACCCTCGCCGGTGCCGGTGTAGCCGGGATTGGGTAGGAAGGTGACAATCCCGGTGGTCGTGTCCACGGTATAGACCCCCTCGCCCTCGGCGAGGAACTCCGTGCGCCCGGGCTGATCAATCCAATACGTCGCCCCCGTCAGACCGGCGCCCGTGAAAATCTGCGCTGCCGGCAGGCCGTTGTCGGAACTATCCTGATCAGTTGAGCGCTGGAGCTCGTTTTCCCCACCCACCGTGGCAACGGGCCGAATGATCACCGTCTGAATAGCTCCTGGGCGGGTGGAACCATTGTCAGTGACAACTGGCTGGTAGCGGGCGCCGGTGACCTCCGTTGCGTCGATCGTGGCCCCGAGTGTCATCGCCGGCGGAATGCCAATAAACCCGGGCGCCGGGGTGAAGGTGAGCGTCCCCGTTACCGGATCGATGGTGTAGGTTCCCACCTGCTCGATGATCACGGTGGTGTCGGCCTCGCGCTGGCCGGCAGCATCGACGAGGAAGTACTCGACCGCCGGGACGATCTGTCCGAACCGGGTAAACAGGGCGGAGGCCTCCGCGTGCTGCACCTGGCCGAGGACGTCCACGGTGGTGATGGAGGTGAGCCGCGTATCTGCGGAATCGGTGACTGTGTCGGTGAGGTAGCTGATATCCAGCCGGGCTGGTTGGGCGGACACCCCGTCCCGCGTGCCGGTGTAGAGCACCGGTGTGGGATCGCCGAGGAATCCCGGCTGCGGGGTGAACACGAATGTTCCCCCCTCGCGCACCTGCCAGGTGCCCTCACCGGCGACGGTGAGTGTCATACCGTCGGCGGACCGGGTTGTCCCGCGCGGTTGCCCTTGGGCGGCAAACACCGTCGATTCCGGATCGATGGTGTTGCCCTGCGGGGTGAGAGTAATCTCCACACCGGGCGCACCGGTGACAAACACGGAGGTGACCACCGGGGCAACAGGTTGCTCGGTGATGGTGACTGTGGCCGGTGTGGCGGTGGCGGAGTGCGCATCAATGCCCACCGTGTAGCGGATCGGGGCGGGGACACCGGAGAATCCGACGGCGGCGGTGAATGTGATCGTGGCACCATCGTCTGTGACCTGCCAGTTGCCCTCATCGGTGACGATGTAGGACTGGAGGGTGCCGGCAGCGTCGACAAGCCGCACGGTGGACGGATCGCCGGAGGTGACGCGGGTGGGCAGGACCGTTGTGACCCCGGCGATCTGGGCGGAGATCGGCTCCACGTCCGGATAGATCACCGAAATCTGTCCGGTGCGGGTGGCATCGTTGGCATCGGTGATGGTGTACGTGTTCGCCGCGACACCGCCGAAGCCCTCAGTGGGGTAGAAGGTGATGGTGTTGTCCTCGCCGACTACCCAGCGGCCCTGACTGGTTTCCGTATTCGCCACCCCGAGGGTCTCCCCGGCATGGACCTGGTCGGAGACGTCGAACTGGGTGGGTTGGTCCTGCCCTGGTGCAGTGGCGATGATCGGCGCTGCCTGTGCGACTGCGGTGACGGTGGGTGTGTATGTTGCCGCACCGGTAGCGCCCTGTGCGGTGTGGATGTACACCGTCGGGGGAGTGCGAACGGTGCCCGCGAAGGCCGGTTCCGGGTCGAAGAGGAGGGCGGTTCCCACGATCGTGTAGGTGCCCTCCCCGGGGACAATCTTCTGGGTGGCGGGTTTGCCCGGGTCAAAGGAGTACGTTGCGGTGGCGGGGGCGGCGGGGAACATCGCTGTCAGCGGCACCGACTGCGCCTGAATCTGCATGCGCTTCGAGGTCTGATTGACCGGGGCGATCACCGGAATGAGGAGGTCCTCGACCTCCCCATCGCGGGCTGGCCCGGTTGGGGTGGCGATGTCTTCTGCCTGCGTGGCTGTGCGTATCCGCGCCTGCAGGACCGTGGCGGTGGCCGGAATCGGATCTGGTATCGCCCACGTGAGGGTGGCCGCCCCGTCCGACACGGTCGCTGTGGCCTTCTCCGCATCGGAGAATGTGCCGTCCGCGTTGGCATCAATCCAGCCAGCCACCGCCGCCGACTCCCCGGTGGCGGGGATGGTCACCGTATAGGAGCCGAGACTGCCGTGCTGGAAAACCGGGCCGAAGAGCGCCGGGGACAGGTCTTCCTCGGGGTCTGTCTCACCGGTGAGTCCGCCCCGGTTGAGCTCGGCGGGGGCGCCGAGGCTGGGGTAGATGGCTGGATCGGCAGCAAGACCGCCGGGAACCAGTGGCACGAGGTGGGTGGCCGAACCATACGTGGCGGGGGCATCGCCGGTGTCGACGGCTACCGCAGCACCGAGGGCGAACGCCTGGGCGCCGTCGGGAGAGGAGAGGCGAATTTCCCCGGTCACCTCGGTGACATTTGCGGCAGCGGCGAGATAGGAGGCGAGCGAATCTTGGGTGTCAAAGTTGCCGATGCGGTTGGTTGCCCAGCCGCCGGAGTCCGGGTAGACGGTGCCGGGATTGTGCACTGTCAGCCGGGGTGCGCTCGTTGTTGAGCCGGGCGCGGTGAGCAGTTCCATGAGCTGCCATTGCGCAGTGGCATCGGTGCTGACAAAGAGTTCCTCCGTGCGGGGGGCCTCGCCGGAGGTGGACTCGGCATCGGTGACGACGGCGGTGAGCGGGATCGGGTTGCCCGCGTAGGTTGCCTCCATGGTAAAGGTGATCGTGTGGAGGTCCGTTGCGGTGTAGGCGTCGGCGGGGACGGTGGTCTGATCCGCCCACAGTACGGGCCGCTGCGACGGATCCGTTGGCAGCGTGCTGCCAGCGAGCACATTGCCGACGGCGGGCTGCTCCTCCCCGGTGTTGTAGTACGTGTAGCTCGTGGCCCCCGACCACGTATCCATCGGCCGGGTGGCCATGTGCGTGATCTCCCCGGGGGAGTACGTGTAATCGCCGAGTTGGCCGGCTGAGGCGGTCACCGTGATCTCGTACCCGGCCGGTAACCCATCTGCCTCGGTGTATGTGTAGCTATCGCCGACGGCAATGAGCTTGCCAAACTTGTCTGTGGGTTTGTCCGCGTTTGTCACCGTTTGCCCCGAGGCGAGTGTGGACAGGTCAAACCAGAAGACACTGTCGAGGAACTGTCCCGGGGTCTGTGTTGCATCCACCGGGGCGCCCGCGTAACTGGCGTGAGCGGGCGGGACGGGCAGAACGAGGGGGCCTGCGACGAGCAGCGTGCCGGCGGCCAAACCCGCAGCCGAGGAGAGTGCAATGGCGGTGCGTCCAAACATAGTGCCAACTTTACCCCTTTCACCGCCTGACGCGCCCGATGTTTTGCCGATTACCAGCAGATTTGCCTTTGCAGAGGGGCGTGTTGTAACTTAATCACACCGACAGCGAGGCGGCACCCCAGACAGGGGTTGCAAAACTCGAGGTCGGAGGAATCTAGGTTAAATTACACGCCTGTGATGAGGGAAAACGTCTTGACATCCCGAACACAGTCAACTAGGTTCAAAGTTCCGTCTTGCAAAACCGTGGGAACACGGCGGAGGAGACGTGCGTGTTGTGTGAGAACTCGATAGTGTGTTGATGTGTTTTTGGTGTGTTGTTTGTTTTTGTGTTGTGTGTTGGTTTTTTGGCATTTTTGTGGTGCTGGGGGACTGTGGCATGGTTCTGTAGGTTGATGGCCTTGTTTTTGGGGTTGTTGGCTGGATGTGCTGTGTTTGCACGATGTGGAGATGGATGATGCGTGCGATGATGCCCCGCCCCGTGGGGTGTTGTTGTTTGTTTTTTGTTTTTCTTTATGTTTTGTAAATCGTTTTTTTGTTTTTGAGAGCTTGTTTTCGAGTTTTTCTGATTTTTTGTTGGAGAGTTTGATCCTGGCTCAGGATGAACGCTGGCGGCGTGCTTAACACATGCAAGTCGAACGGAAAGGCCCTGCTTGCAGGGTGCTCGAGTGGCGAACGGGTGAGTAACACGTAAGTGATCTGCCCTGGACTGTGGGATAAGCCTGGGAAACTGGGTCTAATACCGCATAGGACCTGCCTTTAGTGTGGTGGGTGGAAAGTTTTTTCGGTCTGGGATGAGCTTGCGGCCTATCAGCTTGTTGGTGGGGTAATGGCCTACCAAGGCGTCGACGGGTAGCCGGCCTGAGAGGGTGTGCGGCCACATTGGGACTGAGATACGGCCCAGACTCCTACGGGAGGCAGCAGTGGGGAATTTTGCACAATGGGCGGAAGCCTGATGCAGCGACGCCGTGTGGGGGATGAAGGCCT
>JAXFPD010000012.1:0-56778 GCA_034179945.1 Corynebacterium sp.
GTTTGTCGTGGATGTCTTCAGCCGAAAAATTGTTGGTGTTGCTACACGCTCGACGATGCGTACCGATGCGCTGCCTATGGAGGCTTTGGAGCATGCGTTAACGACTGCAGGGCGAATTCATGGAAACCAGTTAATTCACCATAGTGATCGGGGCAGCCAGTACGTGTCACTGACACTGCACCGCACAGCAAAACAAGCTCGCACCTTACCCACCTCGGTATCGGAGCTTGTCTAAATGCAGAGTTCCGCAAAGTCCCTCTTGAGCGTACTGCCACCCCGATGAACACAAGTCTGGATACTCGGCTGCTTTGGCTACTAGGGAGGTTAGATTAACCTATCCCAGCACGCTTTGAATCACCTGTTCCAGCTCCTCCTCGGTGGTGTCCGGGCCGATGCGGACCATCGCCCCGCCGGTGGCCTGTCCGTGGCAGCCGTCCCAGTCCTCCTTCGTGTCCAGCCCGAACTCGCGTTTGAGGAAGAAACCACACGTGGCAGGGACCCCAGGCGGATCATGTGAAACTGCTCGCTCCACCTAGCAGGGGAATTGTGCTCAACGGTGAGCAGGGCTGCGCGTCGTAAAGCGGCCGGATCGTGATGCCAGCCGCGATGGACCTCCTCCCCCACCTGGAAGACGACGAAATCGCCATCCATGCCGATGATGGTGCACGGCACATACGTGCGGTCATTCATCGCGTGGAGGCTGCGGATGGGGTGGTTATCGTGGCCGAGGCCGTAGTGGCCGCATCGATAGAACATGATTGCTCCTTATTGTCGCTCTTCCGCACGGGTTTTTCCCTGGGTTTCCTGGGGTTTCCTGGGCTTTTTCCCGGCGGCTGATCTTCCTTCGGGGGCACCGTGCGCGATGCGCGGTTGCCAGGCGACCTGCCGAAGGGCTTAGGGCCAGCCTTCTTGATCTGGCGCCAGCATACTAGACAGCTTGGTCTAGTGCAAGTTTTGAGTGAGTTATGCCCCCAGATCTGATGACAGAAGTGCTACCGGTTTCGCATATATGCTGGTAACAGGATTTTGGGCTGCAGAGTTGCTAACAATCCGGGGGAAATGGTGGCGGGACGGGCAGATCGGGACCTTCCTAGCGATGAGCTGGACTCCGTCCTCGGCCCGCAAGCCGATTCCGCAACGAGGCTCTTTTACTATGATCCGACATCATTGCAAACGTCATTGCAAAAACCTGTGGGTTTCGAGTTACGCCCCCCGAGCGTGCTACCTTTCGCAAAAGCCCAGGTCGGTTTTTGAGGTAGCACGCTCGGGGGGCGTAACTGAATTGGGGTGACATACTCGTGCATCGTGTATATTTGAGGGAGGGTTATACTCGTGCATCGTGAAAGTAGGTGGTAGGGATGCTGGAACGCCAGGCGTATCAGGACCTCCTGGAATGGAAAACAACCGTCCAGGGCCGACGCGCACTCCTCATCGAAGGGGCTAGGCGAGTGGGCAAATCCACACTGGCCACCCACTTCGGCCGCAGTGAATACCGCAGCGTCATGGTCATCGACTTCTTCACCGCCACCGAGGAGATCAAAGGCTACTTCCGCGACTATGCCACCAAGCTGGACACACTGTTCATGTACCTCCAAGCCGCCACCGGTATCACGCTCTACGAGCGCGAATCCCTCATCATCTTTGACGAGGTCCAAGCCTTTCCCTTCGCCCGCGGCCTCATCAAATACCTCGTCGCCGACGGACGCTACGACTACATCGAGACCGGATCCCTGCTATCTATCAGGGAAAACGTCAAAGATATCGTCATCCCCTCCGAAGAGCAGTCCTACCAGCTCAACCCCCTCACCTACACCGAATTTCTCTGGGCGTTAGGTGAAAAACCCCTGGCAGAACTCATCGAGACGAGCTTCTGCGAGCTCACCCCACTCCCCGACGGACTCCACCGCACCGCCCTGCGCTACTTCAACGAGTATCTCCTCATCGGTGGCATGCCCCAGGCCGTCGAAGAGTACGTGACCAGCCACAACCTGGCCGAGGTCGATGAGATCAAACGCTCCATCCTGGCCACCTACCGCGAGGATACCGGCAAGTATGCGGGGGCGGTGCGGGCGCGCGTCGTCACGCTCTTCGATGAAATCCCCGGCGCGCTCTCCAAGGGCGAGAAGAAGATCACGCTGACCACGCTGGACCCGCACGCGCGCATGCGGAGCTGGGAGGATGCGTTTTTTTGGCTTAGCGACGCGCGGATCGCCAACCTGTGCTTCGCCTCCACCGACCCGCACGTGGGGCTAGGGCTCAACCGCGAAACTGGAGCCGTGAAGGTCTATATGGCAGACACGGGACTGCTGGTCACACAGGCTTTTTCCGAGGGCGGAGCCGCTATTAGTTCGGTGTACCGGGCCGTGCTGGCAGGCGACATCTCACTGAACAAGGGGATGCTCACCGAGAACGCTGTGGCGCAGATGCTCGTCTCCTCCGGCCACCAGCTCTACTACTACTCCACCTACAGCCGCGATAACCCGCAGGAACGGATGGAAATCGACTTCCTCATCACGGCTGGATACGATGGTGCGGCTGGAAAACCGCGGGTCAGCCCGATTGAGGTGAAGTCCACCTCGCGCTACCGGCTGAGCTCCCTGACCAAGTTCACGATGGAGTTTTCCGGGCGCGTGGGTAGGCGGTATGTGGTGCACCCGAAGCAGCTGGTTGTCGAGGGGGACCTGGTTTACGTTCCGCTGTATATGGGGGAGCTGCTGTAGGAGTTACGCTCCCCGAGCGTGCTACCTTTCGCAAAAGCCCAGGTCGGTTTCTGAGGTAGCACGCTCGGGGAGCATAACTCAAAATAATTGTGTATATTGGCCCGTCATCGACTACTCTAGACGGATGAATAAAATGCAGCTCGGTAAGATTACTGCAATCGTCGTCACCGCCGGCATGGCGCTCACGGCGTGCTCCTCGACGGGGGGTTCCGGGTCCGTATCCGGCTCCAGCGCAGGTCAAGGGGGATTGGACAGCGAACAGGTGACCATCGCCCTCATCTCCCACGGAGCCCCCGGGGATACGTTCTGGGACCTCGTGCGCAAGGGCGCGGAGGATGCCGCCGCCCAGGACAATGTGGAACTGCGCTACTCCTCCGATCCGCAGGCCCCCAACCAGGCCAACCTCGTGCAAACGGCAATTGACTCCGGGGTCGACGGCATCGCCGTCACCCTCCCCAACGCGGAAGCCATCGGTCCGGCTGCGCAGAAGGCCGTGGACGCAGGCATCCCCGTCGTCGGCCTCAACGCCGGCATGACGGCCTACCAGGACTACGGGCTCAGCGGGTTCTTCGGCCAGGATGAATCGGTCGCCGGTGAAGCTGTGGGCAAGCGCTTGGGCGAGGAAGGCGCCAAGCACGTGCTCTGCGTCATCCACGAGCAGGGCAACTCCTCCCAGGAGGCGCGCTGCGCGGGCACACAGACCGGCGCTGGCTCCGGCACACAGGTGGAAACCCTCTATGTCAACGGCCAGGACCTCACCCAGGTGCAGTCCACGGTGCAGGCGAAACTCGCCCAAGACCCCTCCATCGACTGGATTTTGGGCCTGCAGGCCGCCGTTGCCTTAGCCACAGTCCAAGCCGCCGAGGCCGCGAATTCCACCGCGAAGGTGGCCACCTTTGACACCAACGCGGAACTGGTCACCGCCATCGAGGATGGGAAAGTCCTATTCGCCGTCGACCAGCAGCCCTACGTGCAGGGATACTTGGCTGTCGATGCCCTGTGGATGGCCACCCGCAACGGGTCAACCGTCGGCGGCGGCCAGCCCGTGCTCACCGGCCCCAGCTTTGTGGATGCAACCAACGTGGCAAAGATCGCGTCGGCGGCGGCCGAGGGGCTGCGCTAGGGGCGCTGGGCTGCAGTAACAGCGGCGCGGGCCGGAGAACAACAGGAATGGAGAACAGATGAAGCGGGAACTGCCCGGACTGGCCGGCGCCATCGCCGTCTTCATTCTGTTCATGGTGGTTGCGCCCGCGTTCCGCTCGTGGGAGGCACTCGCCACCGTGCTCTACGCCTCCTCCACCATCGGCATCATGGCCATCGCGGTGGGCCTGCTCATGATCGGCGGTGAATTCGACCTCTCCGCCGGGGTGGCCGTCACCACCGCGGCCCTCTCCGCCTCCATGTTCAGCTACTACCTGCACCTCAACGTGTGGGTGGGGGCACTTCTGGCCCTCGCACTGGCCATCGGCATCGGCGTGTTCAACGGGATTCTTGTCACCCGCAAGCACATCTCCTCCTTCCTCATCACCCTCGCCTCCTTCCTCATGCTCCAGGGCGCAAACCTGGCTGTGACCAAGGCAATCACCAACCAGGTGGCCACCCGCCCGATCTCCGATATGGCGGGGTTTTCTGCTGCACGGGCGGTGTTCGCTTCCTCGATAAGCATTGTTGGGGTGAACGTGCGCATCACCGTGCTGTGGTGGGTGCTGTTTGTCATCCTCGGCGCGGTTGTGCTGACGAAGACGCAGCTCGGCAACTGGATTTTCGCCGTCGGCGGTAACGAACAGGCCGCGCGCGACTCCGGGGTGCCCACGTGGCGGGTGAAGGTGTTCTTGTTCATGATCGTCGGGTTCGCCGCGTGGTTTGTGGGCATGCACACCCTCTTCCAATTCGATTCCATCCAAGCTGGTCAGGGCGTGGGCAACGAGTTTTTGTACATCATCGCCGCCGTTATCGGCGGGGTGAACATGAACGGCGGGCGCGGCTCGGTGGTGGGCACAATGATTGGCGCGCTCATCTTTGGCATGGTCAACCAGGGCATTGTGTACGCTGGCTGGAATCCGGATTGGTTCAAATTCTTCCTCGGGGTGATGCTCTTGGGCGCCGTCCTCATGAACACGTCCGTGGAGAGGAGGACCAGTGAGCTTCATTGAGTTAGAGCACGTCTCCAAATCCTACGGCTACTTTGAGGCGCTGAGCGACGTGTCCATGGCTGTCGATTCCGGGCAGGTGGTGTGCGTCTTAGGTGACAACGGCGCGGGCAAATCCACCCTCATCAAAATACTTGCTGGCGTGCACAAACCCACCTCCGGCACGCTGCTTATCGACGGCTCCCCCACGGTGTTCAATTCCCCGCGCGAAGCCCACGAGGCCGGGATTTCGACGGTGTACCAAAACTTGGCGATCGTGGACCAGATGAGTGTGTGGCGCAACTTCTTCCTCGGCCAGGAGCTCACCGGATCGGGGCTCTCCCGGGGGTTCTTGCGGGCCGGTGAAATGCGCTCCATTGCCGCTGCCGCACTGGAATCCATGGGGGTGACCGTGCGATCGGTGGATGTGGATGTGGAGAAACTCTCCGGTGGTCAGCGGCAATCTATTGCGATCGCCCGAGCCGTCCACTTTGGCGCGCGGGTGCTCATCTTGGATGAGCCGACTGCCGCACTCGGGGTGAAGCAGTCGCAAGCTGTGCTTGACATTGTGCGTGAGGCGCGCTCGCGCGGGTTGGCGGTGATCTTGATTACCCACAATCCCGCGCACGCCTACGCGGTGGGCGACCAGTTTGTGCTGCTCAGTTTGGGTCAGGTGGCGCGCCAGGTGGGCCACGATGAGATCAGCTTGGAAGAACTCACCGCCCACATGGCCGGGCTGTAAACTCTGTGTCATGCTATCTGACGAGTTTCTGGGCCCCCGGCGGGCCGACATTGTTGCTGCTCTTTCCACCGTGGCTGTGAACACGGTTGCCTCCACCGGCGGGATGACCGGGATGGCGCTGAAGGGGGCGCTCAAGGCCGCCCAATCCGTGCGTGCCGACGCGGTTCCCGTCGCCATCGATGCCGCGTTGCCGCAGGTTGCTGAGGCGCTCTCCCCGTTCTGGGAGGCTTACGCCGGGTCCTCACCTGCTGCCGTCGGCGGTTTTGGCGCATACCTGGAGTCCCGCTCCGACGAGGTGACCGATGCCCTTGTCGGTGTTGCCGATAGCCAGCAGGCGAATATGCCCGGTCCCGTGCAGAAACTCTACGGTCCACTGCGCAAGAGGGCGGCGACGATTGCGGCGGGTGCCCTGAAGCCGCTCGGCACGGAGATCGAATCCTTCCTTCACGGCTAGAGGCCAGCGATGCGGCCAGCCGATCCTGCCTACCTATGCGGCAGTGGGGCTGGGCCAGCGATGCGGTCGACTGATGCGGCCAGCGAGATACCTCAGGCCACAATAAGCTCCAAACTTGTTGCATGAGATGTTACAGGAGTATACTCTTGTTAACGGTTGTGATTGCAGTTAACTTCTGTGACTTCTTTTCGTGAGAAGAAGCGTCGTTGCGTGAAACTGCGGCGGAAGAATTACAACGTCAACCCCGAACAGCCCCCGCTCCGGCGGGGGCGTTCACCTTTCGTCCCCCGGACTGCACTGCAGCAGGGTCGGCCCATTGAGAACCAGTGCAGGAACACCTGGCACGGCCATAGGGCCCAGGCCCGTGGCTGTTGAAATGTAACCGTCTGGGCCTCGCAAAGCGATAGACGCGGTGAACTACAATGCGAGAGAGAAGCGACCGACGTAAGGAATGAAATGACCCAACACCCGCGCATGAAGGAAGCAATGACTTTGGCCACCGCCGTGAGCGTGACCATCGGCGGAATCGCGGTGAGCAGCCAGCCCGCGCTCGCACAAACCGGAACCGCCGACATTGCCACATCGACTTCCTCCGATGTCTGCCAGGACGGATCCGAGCGGCTCAACCCCGCCGTGGTGCTCGGGCCAATCCTGCTGGCCCTGGCCATTTACGCCGCCGTGCCGGAAAACCTCCGTGCGCAAGCCGGTCTGCCAACCTCCGCCACTGTGTTGGACGGGCCACTGAAGGACCTACCCGAGCAGTTAAAGAAGCGGGAGCTCGTTGATGCGCTCGTATTTGTTCCACTCACCGCGCTGACCTTCGGCCTGGAATACGACTACGCCGCCAAGTGCATTAGCAACGTTGACCAGCTGACCTCCTCGGCGCCGACCTTCTCCGGCTCAACGCAGAAATCCGACTATAACACCGTGCGGCTGACAAAGGCGGACACCTACGATGACTACGCTGATCCCGCCAATCAGCGCAACAACTCGTCGCAGAAGTAGGCGCCTCCTCTCCGGCCCGACCTGCGGGATCCTGCAGGCGGGGAACCTACAGCTGCCATAAAGAGTTATGCTCCCCGAGCGTGCTACCTCAGATGTCGACCTGGGGTTTTAAAGAATGTAGCACGCTCGGGGAGCATAACTTTGGTCGCGCGGGCGCGGGGCGAGGCGCGGGCGCCGGCGCGGACGCGGGGGCGGGGCGCGGCGGGGCCACCGGGGGCTAGACGTCGAGGAAGCGAACGTCCTTCGCGTTGCGGGTGATGAAGGTGCGCCGGGCCACCACGTCATCACCCATAAGGATGGTGAATAGCTCGTCGGCACGCTCCGCATCAGAAACGGTGACCTGGGACAGCGTCCGCGTCGTCGGATCGAGGGTGGTCTCCCACAGCTCGGAGGCGTTCATCTCACCCAGGCCCTTGTAGCGCTGGATACCGTCCTCCATGTTGATCTTGCGGCCCGCATCCAGGCCCTCCTTGACCAGGGCGTCGCGTTCAGCGTCACTAAACGCATAACCCGGCTCACCCTTCGCCCACTTCAACTTGTACAGCGGCGGATTGGCCAAGAACACGTGACCGTCCGCGATGAGCTCCGGCATGAACCGGAACAACAGCGTGAGCAGCAGGGTTGCGATGTGCGAGCCATCAACATCGGCATCGGCCATGAGGACGATCTTGTCATAGCGCAGCTTCGCCATATCGAACTCGTCGTTAATGCCCGTGCCCAGCGCGGTGATGATCGCCTGCACCTCAGCGTTCTTAAACACGCGGTCCAAGCGGGCCTTTTCCACATTGAGGATCTTGCCGCGCAGGGGCAGGATCGCCTGGAACATGGAATCACGGCCAGCCTTCGCGGAACCACCGGCGGAGTCACCCTCCACGATGTAGATCTCCGCCTTCGAGGCATCCTTTGTGCGGCAATCGGCCAGCTTACCGGGCAAGCTGCCCATCTCCGAGGGGGACTTCCGGCGCACGAGCTCACGCGCCTTGCGGGCGGCGATGCGCGCCTGCGCAGAGGAGGCGGCCTTCTGGATGATGATCTTCGCCTCCGCCGGATTGGCCTCAAACCAGTCCGTGACGTGCATGTTCATCATCTTCTGCACGTAGGATTTGACGATGGTGTTGCCGAGCTTCGTCTTCGTCTGCCCCTCAAACTGCGGCTCGGCGATCTTCACCGACACAACGGCCGCCAGACCCTCGCGGCAGTCATCACCGGTGAGGTTCGGGTCCTTGTCCTTGATGAGGTTGTGGTCGCGGGCGTACTTGTTCATGATGGAGGTCAGCCCGGCGCGGAACCCCTCCTCGTGGGTGCCTCCCTCAACAGTGGCGATGGTATTGGCGAAGGTGAACACACTCTCCTTGTAGGAGGTGTTCCACTGCATGGCGATCTCGACGCTGACCCCGTCCTCGCCGCCGGCATCGGTAAAGCCGATGATGGAGGGGTGCAGTTCGGTCTTCTTCTTGTTGAGGTATTCGACGTAATCGACCAACCCGTTCGGGTAGTGGTAGGTGACGGTCGTCGGGCCGCTGGGCGAGGTCTCGTCCCCAGCGTCGGTCGTCTCGGCACCGTCAACAGCAGCACCGTCAGCAGGGGTGTTGTCGCCGTCAGCGGCGGCCTCAGCATCGGCCTCCACAGCGTCCGTGGCATCGGCGTCAATATCGTCGAGGGAGAGGGTTTCCGCATCGAGAATCGAGGCATCCCCGTCGAACTCGTCCTCCGTGTGCGCATTCGGGCGCAGGTCCGTCAGGGTGATCGTGACACCCTTGTTGAGGAAGGCCATCTGCTGGAGGCGCTTCGCAATCGTCTGATAGTCAAACTCAACCGTCTCAAAGACGGCGGGGTCTGGCCAGAAGCGAATGGTTGTTCCGGTTCCTCGGGCCTTGCCGCCCTGTGTCAGCTCCGTCGGCTGCTGGTCAAAGAACTGCAGTGACCAGTGGTATCCATCGCGCTTGATGTCGGCATCGACACGCGTGGACAGGGCGTTGACCACGGAAATACCCACACCGTGGAGGCCACCGGAGACCTTGTAGGACTCGTTGTCGAACTTGCCGCCAGCGTGGAGTTGCGTCATCACAACCTCAACGGTGGGCCGACCGGTGGCGTGCATTTCCACCGGGATGCCACGACCGTCGTCGACGACTTTGACGGAGCCGTCCTCCATGAGGGTGACGTCAACCTTGGAGGCGTAGCCGGCGAGGGCCTCGTCGATGGAGTTGTCAACAACCTCCCACACGAGGTGGTGGAGGCCGCGGGAGCCCGTCGAGCCGATGTACATACCCGGGCGCTTGCGCACCGCCTCGAGTCCCTCGAGGACGGTGATGGAATTCGCGTCATAATCGTGTTCAGTGGTTTGCGTTTCAGCAGCTTGGGTGGCCACAGGCGTTCACTTCTCCCGGTTTTTCGGTGACAGTTTTCAACCCTTTCATTCTACACGGTTCCGCAGTGTTTCTTTCACTGACCCGCCGAACCGGCACAGCCTATCCGTAGGTGTCGCGGGGCCCGCGGCCCTTCACGTGCAACCGGCCCTTCCGCCAGCTCGGTGCGGTGGGGCCGTAAATCTTCAGCTTGGTGATGATGTCGTCCCCGATTTTCGCCGCAATGGTGGCGATGAGCTGGGTTTGCATCATCCGCAGGTTCGCCGCCCAGGCCGTGGACGTGCACGTGAGCACGAGGGTGGAATCCTGCACGGACTGGATGGACGCGTGGCCGGCCACATCCTCACCGACGATCTGTGGCCAACGGTTTTCCAGGTCTGCGAGGGCGAGGTCGTAGCGCCATTGGCGACGGTCTACCTCGCGGCCGAGGACACTGCCGAGGGAGTCCACGTCGATCCGGCGGGGCCGGGCGCGGCCGTCCGGACCGGAGGGGCGCGCATGGCTGCGACACAGACTGGTGCGGCGCGCACGATCGGTCGCAGGGTCAGGGCCAGATGCGTTGGCCTGCGTGTTTGCAGGGTCGGCGGCAGAGGTCGAGTGTGCGGCGGCGGGAGGTGTGCGGCGCCGGCGCGGGGCTGCGGAGCCGAGTTGTTCAAGGTGGGCGAAGGCATCGCCAAGAAGATCACCCATTCGCGTCCTCCGCAGGGGTGGGCGCGGGTTGGGAATCGGGAGCCGGGGCAGCGAGGCGCGAGATGCCGTCGCGCTTGTCCACATCGAAGCGGCGGTACGCCAGCGACGCGGCTGTGGCGGGGGCGGAGAAGGGGAGATCCTCAGGGGTGGCGGTGGTGATGAGCACCTGCTCTGCCTCCTCCATCAGCCCGGTCAGAGCAGTGCGCCGCTGTACATCGAGCTCACTGAAGACATCATCAAGCAACAAGATCGGCTGCGGCCCCGGCAAGGAGCGGAATACTGCCGCCTTTAACGCCAACGCCAGAGACCACGTCTCCCCATGGGAGGCGTACCCCTTCGCCGGCTGCGAACCCAACTGCACGGCCACATCATCGCGATGCGGGCCGATGAGCGTGCGCCCGGCCTCGATCTCCGCGCGGCGATGATCGGCGAACGCCGTCAACAACAGAGCCTCCGTCTCCTGGGAATCCGCACCAATATCGCGGGTAATGTAACTGACACTGGCGGGCACCGAATGCGGGGCGATCTGCCCATAACTGCTGGTAAACAACGGTGAGAGGGTTTCAACCAGACGAGCACGAGCGTGCACTAGCTCACTGCCATAACGAGCCAACTGCATATCCCAGCCATCGAGGGAGGCGACCGCAGCATCATCGAGAACCCCAGCGCGCCGCTGATTCTGCAACGTCTTCAGCAGTGCATTGCGCTGACGGAGCGCCCGATCATAATCCACACGCACACCCCCAAGACGCGGAGTCACCTGCGCGATGATTGCGTCGATAAGCTGGCGGCGACCGTCGGGATCCCCGCGCACCAGCGACACATCCTCCGGAGAAAACAACACCGCACGCACCACCCCAAGCAACTGCTTCGGCTGCACCGGACTGTTGGAGAGCCGGGCCACATTCGCGGCATGCGGTTTAATCACCAGCGCTTCCGTGAGCTGGCGATCCCCGTTGACCACTGTTGCCTCCACACGGGCGAACTGGCTACCCGCACGCACAAGCGCCTCGTCCCGGCTCACCCGATGCGACGATAACTGCGACAAGTACACCACCGACTCGATGATATTGGTCTTGCCGAACCCATTCGGGCCAGCGAAAACAGTAATTCCCGGGCCACACTCTACCGTCAGCTCAGGCCAACTGCGGAAGTCGGTCAACTGAAGGTGCGAGATAAACATCCGACTAGGCCGCAGGCAGGCGCACCGGCATAATCAAGTACGTCAACTCCGACTCCGGGGCAGGGTAGCTCCCATCAGCCTGGGCCTCAGGAATCTCCGCCGGCTCCGGGATGAGAATTGCAGAGCGGTGCGCATCCGTGAACCCAAACATCGCCCGATCCGAGTGCATAACATTGAGACCTTCACGCAGATACACCGGGTTGAAAGCGATTTCGAGGGTGTCTTCACTGCCCACAAAAGCCGCCGGAACCTCAACAGAACCCACACCCGTATCCGTATTGGCGGCAGCCAACACCACAGAGTGTGCACTGAACGTGAGCTTCACCTGGCCAGAACGGTCCGCAACAATGGAGACCGACTTCAACGCCCGCAGCATCTCATTGACATCCACGGTGGCGATGAAATTGTGGGTCTTTGGCAACAAGGGCTTGATATTTGGGAAATCCGTATCAAGCAGGCGCGTCGTGGTCTGCCGACTATCAGTGACCATACCCACGAGGTTCTCCCCGATGGCGATAGTCAGCGGATCATTGATGCCCGTATCCAACGAGCGGGCAGTCTCCTGCAGAGTTTTCGCCGGAATAAGCAGCTCACTGACGGCCTCAGACAGCTGCGGCTGCCACGGCAGGCGGCGAATGGCCAGACGGAACCGGTCGGTGGCTGCCATCACCAGCTCCGAACCCTGAATATCCACGTGAATACCAGTGAGCATGGGCAACGCATCATCGCGGCCAGCAGCGCCGGCAACCTGGCTGACAGCAACAGTGAACTCGTGCGGATCCACTGTGCCCGACGGGGCCGGAATCGACGGAAGCTTGGGATAATCCTCAAGTGGAATGAGCGGAAGGGTGAAGTTCGCTGAACCCGAGTGAATCTCTAGGTTCGTGGCGTTATCGTCCGTAATTACCTCAATAGTGCCAGGCACCAGGACAGAGACAACCTCAGAGAGGAGCCGCCCGGCAACGGCCACCCGTCCCGTTTCCAACACGTGGGCGTTGACGTGGACGCGGGTGGACACCTCGTAGTCGAAGCCTTCAATGGTGAGCCCCTCATCGGTGGCAGTGATGACGAGGCCGCGCAAAACAGGTTGAACAGGTTTTTGGGGAAGGTTCTTTGCCACCCAGTTCACGGCATCGGCGAAGTCATCCTGAGCGACCCGAAACGATACGCGCGTCGAATCCTCCGTGGTATCTGTCACACCATCAAACTCCATGACCTGCTCCTTTACGTTCTTTCCTGTGGGCGTGCGCCACGAAGAGGTGGCGTGCGCCGTGTTTGATAGCCAACCTACCGCACTGGGGTCACAGATGGGTGTTCCGGGCGGGACTGATTGTCAGTCCGGACGGGGTGCGGGGTGGACGGTGCGCCTGTTTTATTCTGAGTATTTTTAGAAGAACTTTCTTAGTAGGGGTAATAGGTCCTGTGGAAATTGGGGATGAAGGGTGATTGTGGCTGCTCCGGGTCGGCGGAGTGGGTGTGCATAGGGGTGTGGATAGAGTGTGGATATTTTTCGGGAGGTTGGGGATACAGAATAGTTATCCACAGAATGGCCGGATTTGTGCACAGGAATTCCACACCGGGGCGGGGTGTCTTCCACAGTGCTGACCTGGCAATTGTGGAATATTTGTGGCGTGAGATCGGGAGAACTGGACGTGGTGGTGTGAGTAAATTCATATAGTTACATTCATGGAATTTCACAGATGTGAGTAAAGCTGTGGGATTTGTGGAATAGTGCACAACAATCTATCCACAACTGTGGATAGATTGGGGGATTATTACAGTAACATGAGGTCATAGGCTATATTTGCCTGTGTATAAAAGTGGGTATAACCTGTGGGATTTGTGGGGAAAACAGTGTGTAGCCGAGCAAGACGGCGCAGGTAGACAGGCTGCGGGCGCGGAGCCGCGGGTGCGGGGAGTAGGGCCTCATCGCCGACAACCTGTGCCCAGACCCGTTCTCGCGGAGCCGCGGGTGCGGGGAGTAGGGCGGGAGGCGGGCTGGAGTTAGGCCGGGACGGCGCGGGCGGCGGCGATAATGCGGGCGTTCTTCGTGAGCGCCTGAACCTCCGCGAACCACTCCTTGTTCTGGCTCAGGCCTTTCGAGATCTTGCGCTCGGCATACATGACCGTCGTGTGGTCCTTACCAAACGCTTCACCGATCTTCGGCAGCGACAGTTGCGTGAGCTCACGCGCCAAATACATCCCCACCTGGCGGGCATGGGCGACCAAACGCAGCTTCGAGGTCGAGCAGATCTCCGACTCAGGCACATCAAAGTACTGGGAGACAGCCTGGAGAATATCGGGGATGATGACCTCGATATTCTCCTCCGAACGGCGCAGGTCCTTCAGTGCGTCGGTGACCAAGTCCGGAGTGATTTGTTGATTGTGATTGAGCGACGCGTAGGCGATGACGCGAATGAGTGCGCCCTCAAGCTCACGGATAGAGCCGGTAAACGGGGTTGCGATCTGAATGAGCGATTCCCGGTCAATCGTCACATCCTCCACTTCGGCCTTCTTCTCCAGAATTGCAATGCGGGTCTCCAGATCTGGAGGTTGGACGTCGGTAGTCAGCCCCTGCCCCATCCGTGTCTGCAACCGCGCATCGAGGGTCTTCAGCTCCTTCGGTGGACGGTCGGAGGAGAGGACAATCTGGGCGCCGGACTCGATGAGCGTGTTGAAGGTGTGGAAGAACTCCTCCTGGGTGCCCTCTTTGCCCTGCAGGAACTGGATGTCATCGATCATCAAAATGTCGAGGGAGCGATAGCGCTTCTTGAACTCGTCTTGACGCTGGTCACGCACGGCGTTGATGTAGTCATTGGTGAATTCCTCACTGGAGACGTACATGACGCGCAACTGCGGATTGAGCTCCAGCGCATAATTCCCGGTGGCGTGCAACAGGTGGGTTTTCCCCAGCCCACTGCCGCCCCAAATGTAGAGCGGATTGTACTTCTGAGCGGGGTTTTCCGCCACTGCGACGGCGGCTGCTTGGGAGAGCTGGTTACTCTTGGCAATGACGAACGAGTCGAACGTGTGCTTTGGGTTGAGAGTGCGCAGGCTCGGATTATTCGGATCCAACTTCGGCTTGCCCGGATCCTCCTGCTCAAGCGGGTTAGCCACCTCCGGATCGGGCGCGATCGTTGGGATCTCGCCGGGGGGAGCTGGATCGGAGGCGTGGGTGGTGACCCACTCGTCGGAGGTGTCCTCGAAGGCCTCCGCCGGTAGGGAATCGGTGACCAACGAATCATCCACGGAGATGGCAATATGCACGCGAACGGAGGTGACCTTTGCAAATGCCTCAGTGAGGGTGGGGATGAGTTCGCGCTCGAGAGCGGTCTTGGCCACCTGGTGGGGCACGGCGAGGAGGACATGATCTCCGAGCATCCCGACGATTTTGGTCAACCGCAGATAGGTGGATTGGCTCGCCGTCAAAGGGGGTTTGTGTGCGGGGTCGGTGACGAGAGTGGTGACCTCTTTCCAGAGGGGGTCCGTGTCGGCTGGGGACGGCGAGGCGGGGAGGGTGGACACGGGGCGTCTCCTTTCATTGAACTCCCAGTACAAACAACACAATCCCCAAGTTATCCACAGGCCTGTGGAAAACGTTGTGTTTTCCAGAAATAGCTTCTGACAAGCACAAACGGTGGGTGATGGGGCAAACCTTCAAGTGAAAGTTTACGGTTATCCACAGCCCGGGTGCCGGGGAGCATCCCCCTAATTTTTACCCTGTCGCAGCCCTCTTGGAAAGAAAAATACTCACCCAATCCACCCGCCCGGTGCACCCCCGCCGGGATGTGAGTTTCCACTCATGTTCGCAGATACGCATACTGTGCTGACAAAAGGGCGAGTGTCCGCACAAAATAACACGCCTGTAATTAGGGGGTAAAATTTCCACCGCACGGATGAGGCAACCAACCCAATTTGGTCACGCGGTGTTCGGCGCGTAATCTAGACGGGTCTATCGCACCGGGAGGTGTGTTTCGTGCGCTCTGCGGTCGAACCGTCGCACAGCTGCACGCTGCAATTGTAAACTTCACATGTAAGGAGAACACCGTGGCTAAAGGAAAGCGGACGTTCCAACCGAACAACCGTCATCGTGCCCACGTCCATGGCTTCCGCGCCCGTATGCGCACCCGCGCCGGTCGCGCCATCGTTAACGCCCGTCGTCGGAAGGGGCGTGCTCGCCTCACCGCGTGAGCGAGCTGGTGAACGAGCATGAGCGGGCCGACAAACGCGCATAAGCTCGTCAACTCGGCGCGATTCCGCGCAATCACTCGCCGTGGAACAAAGGCGAAAGGCCATTACTGCATTGTTTACCGGTACCGGAATGAGCGCATTGCCCACTCCGGGCCGGTTGCAGTGACTTTCGGTGGGCCACGCTACGGGCTCATCGTCACCACGGCGATCGGTAACGCCGTCACCCGGCATCGCGTGTCCCGCATCCTGCGGGAGGTGTGCCGCCGGGTGATCAACGAGAAGCAGCCGCGTGACACCGAATGGGTGATCCGCGCCCTGCCCGCCATCGCACACGCCACCTACGAGGAGGTGCGTGCGGATGTCGAACACGCCATCGCCGGGCTGGGTTGAGCGGGCACTGCTGTTCTACCAAGCCAGATTGAGCGGACTGAAAACCGCCCCCACCTGCCGCTTCGACCCTGTATGCAGCGAATACGCTGTGCAGGCGGTGCGGAAGTACGGGGCGGTTGTTGGGCTTGGGAAAGCTCTTGTACGATTGTTGAAATGTGGCCCCTGGCATCCCGGCGGCTACGATCCGGTATAACGGACCCCGTATAAGGAATAGATGTGCTGAACTTTGTTTACTGGCCGATCTCTTTTGTGCTGTGGTTTTGGCACAGAGTCCTCGGCTTTGTGATGGACCCAAACTGGGGGGTGACCTGGGCTTTAGCGATCGTGCTGCTGACGTTTACGATCCGCGCACTCCTGCTGAAACCCACGATCAACTCCATGCGGTCCATGCGGAAGATGCAAGAGCTCGCCCCGCAAATGCAGGAGATTCGCGAGAAATACAAGAACGATCCGCAGAAGATGGCGGAGGAAACCCGGAAACTGCAGAAGGAATCCGGCTCCTCCCCGCTCGGCGGCTGCCTGCCGATGCTCGTGCAAATGCCCGTCTTCCTCGGGCTTTTCCACGTCCTACGCTCGTTTAACCGGACCGGTACTGGCCCGGGCGCCCTCGGCATGAGTGTGGAGGAAAACCGCAACACCGCGAACTACTTCTTCTCCCCCGCCGACGTCCAATCCTTCCTGGATGCGCGCTTCTTCGGGGTGCCCCTGTCGGCCTACATTTCGATGCCGACGGACCAGTACGCGGCCTTCGGCGGAGACCTCACCCGCACCCGCATTGCTGTCGTCGCCGCCCCCTTCATCCTCATCATTGCCTTTGCGACGCACATGAACGCACGCATCAGCGTGGAACGGCAGAAGATGCGCATTGCCAGTGGCAAGCAGAAGGCGCCTGAGGGTGACCAGATGCAGATGACCAGCGACATGATGAACAAGATGATGCTCTGGTTCATGCCGCTGACCATCCTGTTCACCGGGTTCGTGTGGCACATCGGGTTGCTGTCCTACATGATGAGCAACAACATTTGGACGTTCTTCCAGCAGCGCTACGTCTTCAACAAGATGGATGCCGAGGAAGAGGCCGAGATTGCGGCAAAGAAGGCTGCGAACGCCGCCTCGAAGCCGAAGGTGGGCCAGAAGCCGAACAATCCGAAGAAGCAGTCAAAGGGCAAGAAGCAGCAGTAATGAGTCTTCCCGATACTGAGTGGGACCGGTCAGCGGCAGTGCAAGCTGCCGCGACCGGTCTCTTTTCTGCCGCCGATGCGCTGGCACAGGCGTGCCGGTACTGGGAACTCCTCGCCGGTCCCGGCCACGAGCGCGGCTTCATGGGCCCGCGGGAGCTCCCCATCCTCTGGTCGCGCCACATTCTCCCGTGCGCAAGCCTCGCCGGGATTCTGCGCCGTGGCGCCAGCGTCATCGACATCGGATCCGGGGCGGGCCTGCCCGGCCTCCCGGTGGCGATCGCCCGCCCCGACCTCTCCGTCACCCTCCTCGAGCCCCTGCTCAAGCGCTCCGTGTTCCTCCAGGAATGTGTCGACGAGCTCGGGCTCACCAACGTCACCGTGGTGCGCGGGCGCGCCGAGGACAAACAGGTTATGAAACAGCTGCGCGCCGAGGGCGGATTCCATTTCGCCACCTCCCGTGCCGTCGCCTCTCTCGCCCAGATCACCCGGTGGTCCCTGCCGCTGCTGCGCGTTGGTGGGGAAATGCTCGCCATGAAGGGGGCCTCGGCAGCCGAGGAGATCGCCCGCGATGCCCGCGATATTCGCACGATGCACGGGTCCGCACCAAAGTTGGTGGAGATCCCCGTCGGCGGTGCCGGTGGTGCGATTGCGATCGAGGAAGAACCCGTCCGCATCGTCCGCGTGGTCAGAGTTTCGTAGCGTGAATTCGGTTGGTCTTACGCTTCCGGGGCGCGCCCGCGGGACCGGAGCTGAATGCCCTCGTCTTTGAGGATTGAGCGAACCTTGCGAATCGAAAGCTGAGTGGAATCGGCAATATCGCGGATCGATTTCCCGGACTCGTAGGCGTGGGCCACTGATGTTGACACGGCCATGGCGGGAATCTCGAGTTCTTTCTCGGGTGGAGCGAGTTTTCCACCGGCGTAACCCTTGTGGACAATCCCGCGCGGTGCCACGTTTGCAGGCGCTTCATCGCCCCACACGCTCCACCCGGGCTGCGGGTAGCGGGCAAACATTTCCAGGTAGGGGCCTGGACTGCAGGACTCAATCAGCGGGTACTGCTCGTCGGGTTTTCGAGAGTGCTCTCGCTTGCGGGTCTCGATCATGTTGACCTGCCGCCGACCGGCATCCAACGTGCGCATGCGGCCCTTCACCCCAAACAGGATGAGTTCGGTGACATTACGGAAATAGAAACCGACTCCTCGTCCGTCGGGCCCGCCGTCTTTGCGCCGTTTAGCCCACACCAGATTCGTCACATACCGGAACCCCCACGCCTCCATGACCGCAATCCCATCGGGAAGCAGAGCGTTGGGAACCCACAGATACAGGTGCGCGTCGGAGGCGGTGATGGAGTCTACCGGTAGGGCCTTGATCTCATCGAGCGACAGCGTGGAATAGCGATCAAGGCGCCGGTGCTCAGGGGCAACCTTCCCCGTACGATTGGCAAAACGCCAGGGTGGATCGGCCAGAATCGTTTTGAATCCACCATCGATCTGTGGGAGTGGAAGAATCTCAGTGTTTTCCCGGAGTGACTGTGTCATCGATGGGCCTTTCGCTCACGGTGTTGGGTGAACACCTGGTGGATCTTTAGAGAGTATAACTGACGGATCTTTTTGTAACAACCCACGAGGTGTTTAATGGAGCTGTGGAAATGACGACATCCTACGAGCACGTATTCACACCGAGTCTGCTCGGTCGCTTCAAGTTTGCAGAAACCCGCAATGCGGCGGAAATCCTCGCGGCAACCAGCCCCTCCGAGTTCGCCGATATCCAACAGGTCCTCGCCGGTTTCCGGTTGACCACCGACCTCGTGACCCGCCCGGGGGGATCGCGAAGTATTATCTCACGCCAGCTCGATGAGGCGTTTCGTGAGCTCGGATGGCGTGAGGTGCGGTTTGAGCAGAAACTGGAAACAACGCTCCACGTCTTCCCGTGGCGAACAGACGAGGCAGCATATTCGCGTATGACTTCGACAGACTACGAGGGCCATAAGGTTGACAATGTCAAGGGTTCAGCAGCTCTCGACGTGGAATGGAATCCCAAGGATGGGAATCTCGACCGAGACCTGGCAAACTACACGGCCCTCTACGATGCGGGGATCATTAACGTTGGTGTCTTAGTCATTCGTTCGCATGAACTTCGATATCGCGTTCGGGACGTGATCAAAGAGGTGAAAGAGACCACTGAGCGCCTGCCCTTTGCCTCGGCGGCGTGGACCGAGCGTATGAGGAAACTGCCAAACGATCCGTTTGGCACGTCCACCACGGCCAACTTTGAGAAGCTCGAACCCCGGTTGAGGCGCGGGGACGCGCGAGGATGTCCGATACTGGCCGTAGGGATTGGCACCGATGCGTGGGCGAGTGAGGCTGAGGATGTGGCCGACTTTGTCGTTGCGCAGGCGCAGCAGCAAGCCGATGCAGGGGAAAACACATCGATGAGGGTGGACGGGTAGCATAGGGGTCTATGGAAAACCAGTGGCCTGACACCCCCATCGCCAATGCCGCCAAACAGGCTGCTGCCATCCGCGAACGCAACGTGAAGCCGTTCCCGAAACCGGCCACGACGCGGATTATCACCGTCGCTAATCAGAAGGGTGGGGTGGGTAAAACCACCTCCACCGTCAACCTGGCGGCCGGGCTTGCGCTCGGCGGGATGAAGGTGCTGGCCATTGACCTCGACCCGCAGGGCAACGCCTCCACCGCGCTCGGTGCCCCCCACACCTCCGGCACGAACTCCATCTATGAGGTGCTCATCGGGGAGATTCCCCTCGCCATGGCCACGGTGACCAGTACGTTCAGTGAGAATCTCGAGGTTGTTCCGGCGACCCTCGATCTCGCCGGCGCGGAAATTGAACTCGTCTCCATGGTTCGGCGTGAATATCGGCTGCACGACGCTCTCCTCGGCGCCGTGGGCGCCTACGACTACGTGATCATTGACTGCCCACCCTCATTGGGCCTGCTCACGATCAACGCGATGACCGCCGCCCATGAGGTGCTCTTGCCCATTCAGTGCGAGTATTACGCGCTGGAGGGGGTGTCACAGCTGCTCAATAACATCCAGATGATCCACGATAATCTCAACGACACGCTCACAATTTCCGCTATTCTGCTCACCATGTATGATCGTCGCACGAACCTTTCCAACGAGGTGGCTGAGGAGGTGCGCGGGCACTTCGGGGACGCGGTGCTCACCACCGTCATCCCCCGCAACGTGCGCGTTTCCGAGGCGCCGAGCTATGGGCAAACCGTCCTCGACTATGACCCCGGCTCGCCGGGGGCTGCGGCATACATGGCGGCGGCGCGTGAGTTGGCAGAGAAGGGAGCCTAGGCGATGACAGGTGCGAAGAAGAAGGGCGGGCTCGGCCGCGGCATTGGGGCGCTTATCCCCGAGCGGGCGGAAAACCCCGGGTTGCGCTCCACTGCAGCCGATATCATCATCGGCCCGGTAAAGTCCGGCGAGCCCAGCGTTGAGCAGGCGTCCCGCCCAATTCCCGGGTCGGATACTCCGGGGGCGAGCTACCACGAGATTTCCATCCTCAAGGTACGCCCGAACCCGAAGCAGCCGCGCACAGAGTTCGATCCGGATGCCCTCGCCGAGCTCTCCCATTCGATCAAGGAGTTTGGCCTGCTCCAACCTATTGTGGTGCGTCCGGTGGGCAATCACTATGAGATTGTCATGGGCGAGCGGCGCTGGCGGGCATCCCGGCAAGCTGGCTTGACGACGATCCCCGCCATCGTCCGCGAAACCGCCGACGGGTCCCTGCTCTCGGAGGCTCTCCTCGAGAACATTCACCGCGTCAACCTCAACCCGCTCGAAGAAGCTGCCGCATATCAGCAGCTCATTCAGGAATTCGGGATCACCCAGCAGCAGTTGGCCGATAAGCTGGGCCGTTCCCGCCCGCTCATCGCCAACACGATTCGCCTCCTCCAGTTGCCGCTGCCGGTGCAGCGGAAAGTCGCCGCCGGGGTCCTCTCAGCCGGTCACGCCCGCGCCCTGTTGGGCCTGCTCGGGAACGCTTCTGATGCGGAGTCGACGGCTGCAGCCCACGCCCAGATGGATGCCCTAGCGGAGCGGGTGGTAGCCGAGGGGCTCTCCGTGCGATCAACGGAGGAGGCGGTGACACTCCTCAATGCGGGGGCCCAGCTGACGCGGGGGAAACAGCGTCCGCAGCGGGCTCCCCTGCCGGAGTATGCCAGTGCGGCGGCGGGGCGGCTGTCGGATTCGTTGAACACAAAGGTGACTGTGAATGTGGGGAAGAAGAAGGGCAAGGTGATAATCGAATTCGCCGGTCAGGATGATCTGGATCGGATTCTCGAGATCATCGGATAGGTGCCATGCGGCTCACCCCCATCACCCCAGTTACCTTCGCCGACCTGCCGTTTGCAGCGCGGCGTTCGGTGTGGTGGGAGGTGCCCGATTCCTTCCACCTCACTGGGGCGGAGGCGGAGTTTGAGAAGGAGGCGTGGGTCTCGGCGATGTGCGCCGAGTTCGCTGACTGTGGGTTCCTCCTCGGCCATGGGGCCGTGTTCTACTGCCCACCTGCGGCAGCCCCGGCTGCGGCGGTGTTGCCTACTGGGCCCGTGTCCGCCGATGCGCTGTTGCTATCGTCCCTGTTCATTGACCCTGGTTATGAGGGAACGGGGGTGGATGTGGCGCTCCTGCACGCTGCGCTCATGCAGATGACGCTGCTCGGGTATGCCGCAGCGGAGGCGTTTGGGTACGTTTGCGACCGCGCGGGTGGGGCCGATGCGACGGGGCCGGGAACAGTGCCGTCGGCGCAGGTGGCGCGGGCTGCCGGGTTTTTCCCCGCCCAATTCCTGGACGATAACGGCTTCCACCTCGTCGCCGACCATCCGCTCGTCCCCCGCTACCGCATCGCCCTGCCCCCTGCCGACGGGCTCCTCTCCGTCGCCGCCCTCACCGACATGGTCGCCGCAGCGGTCTAGCCCCAGAAAATGGGGGCATGAAATCGCTGCACAACGGGCGTAGCTCGAGACCTAACCCAGCAAACTTGAGGGGTGCTGGCCACCATCATGGATATCACCGTGGATACGGTGCAAGATTACGTCAACCGGATCCGCGCGAAATACGCTGTTGCCGGCCGTCGCGCCGGGTCAAAGGTGGACCTGCTCCTGCCGTTCCTCATCCTCGGCCACTACGGGCTCGCCGCCACAGCAGAAGTTGACAGATAAGCCGATGAACTGCGCAAAGATACCTTCCTCGCGCGGGAAAAGCGGCTCATCACCTCGATACCGCCGAGGTCAATGAGGCGGTGTGGGCGGCCCGGGCGCGCGGAATCCGCAGGCGACAAGGTCACCGCCCGGTTGAATCCGGCCCGGGCGCGCCGTGTTTGGCACGATCGTCGGCGCCGAGCACGAGCCATGGCAGTTGGCGCGGGAACTCAGCCCCGGCGTGGTAACCTAACCACCATGTCGTACACCCCCCGTGACGTGTTGTTATCCTTCGAGCTCATGCCGCCGCGCAGTGAGAAAGCCCAGGCGCCCTTCGCAGCCATACTCGCCGACATCCTCGCCGTGCAGCCCGACTTTGTCTCCGTCACCTACGGGGCCGGCGGCAAAGACCGCAACAATGCGCGCGCCCTTGTGCAACACATCGTCAACGACACCCCCGTCTCCCCCATCGCCCACATCACATCCGTCGCCGCCACCCGCGCCGAGGTCACCGACGTGATCAGCGATTACCTGGACACGGGGGTGCGCACATTCCTCGCCGTGCGCGGAGATCCGCCGGTGACCGATCCGGACTGGGTGGCCACCGGCACCGATGTCCACGATGCCACCGAACTCATCGGACTCATCCGCAGCGTCGAAAAGCAGAAGGCAGAAGCCATCCCCGGTGCCGCGTTGCGACGTGCCTTGCGCCCCCTCACCATTGCCGTGGGTGCGTTCATGGACGGCAACGGGATCACCGGCACCACCGTGGACCAAGAAGTGGTCAACCTGCTCAAGAAACAGGAGATGGGGGCCACCTTTGCGATCACCCAGCTGTTCTGGAGTGCGGACACCTACGTCAACTTTGTGGAGAAGGCCCGCGCCGAGGGTGTCAGTATCCCCATCGTGCCCGGCATCATGCCGCCCACGCAGATGCGGCGGGTGCTCAAAGCCGAGGAACTGTCCGGGGTGAAACCGCCGCAGTGGCTCGTCGAGCGGCTGTCTGCGGGGACAACTGAGGAGGAGGTGCACGCCATCGGCGTGGAGATCGGCGCGCAACTGGTGCGCGACCTGCTCGACTACGGGGTGAACGGGGTGCACATGTTCACGTTCAACAAGTCTCAGCCCTCGTTGGATATTCTCCGCGCCGCCGGGCTGGTTTAGCCCGCCGCACTGCTGTCGGTTCGGATGCCCCTTTGCCTGAGGCGGGGAGGGGAGCGAAAAACGGGGTCGGTATACTCTACGCTATGAACCTCAAGAAACTCACCGATTACCTCTTGGTGCGCATCATCATTGCGATCATCCTCGGCATCATCGCCGCCTGGCTCTTCGGCATCAACGACAACACACCAGGGCTCGTCATCGCCCGCATCTTCACCACCTTTGCGGGCCTGTTCTCCAACTTCCTCGGCTTCTTCGTGCCGGTGCTCATCTTCGCCCTCATCACCCCGGCCATCGCCTCCCTCGGGCGCGGCGCCGGCAAGTGGCTCGGCATCACCACCGCCATCGCGTACGGTTCCACCATCATCTCCGGGTTTATCGCCTACGCACTCTCCCAGGCCCTTTACCCGGCTCTGTTGGCTGGCAACGTCCGCGCGAACGTCGGCGACATCGACGAAGGGGCCCTCGAGGCGTACTTCTCCATTGAAATGCCCGCGCCTCTTGACGTCATGACCGCCCTCCTCCTCGCCTTCACCATCGGTGTGGCAATGACAGCGGTGAAATCCGACACGCTCTATGAGGGCGCCAAAGACCTGCAGCGGGTGATCATGAAGGTCATCTCCAAGTTCATCATCCCACTGCTGCCCATCTACATCTTCGCCGTGTTCATGGGGTTGGGCATGAACGGCAAACTCCTCGACACAATCTCCGCGTTTGCCAAGGTCATCGTGCTGGCGATCATCATGACGTGGGTCGTGCTGCTGCTCCAGTACCTCGCTGCAGGTGCCTACACGGGCCGCAACCCGTTCACGGCGATCGGCAACATGCTGCCCGCCTATGCCACAGCCCTGGGCACCTCCTCCAGTGCGGCAACCATCCCCGTCACCTATGCGTCCGCACTGAAGAACGGCATCTCGGAGAAGGTGGCTGGCTTTGTCATCCCGCTGTGTGCGACGATCCACCTGTCCGGGTCCATGCAGAAGATTGCGCTCTTCGCGTTCGCCATCGTCTACATGGATGGCATGGACGTCTCCTTCGGTCAGGCCATTGGGTTCGTGCTCATGCTCGGTATCTTCATGATCGCCGCCCCCGGTGTGCCCGGTGGTGCCATCATGGCTGCCGTTGGTTTGCTGCAGTCCTCCCTCGGCTTTGACGAGTCCCAGGTGGCGCTCATGATCGCCGCCTACATCGCCATTGACTCCTTCGGCACCGCGTGCAACGTCACCGGTGACGGCGCGATCGCCATGGTCGTGAACAAGATGGCCCGTGGCTCCATCGAGCGCACTGGTGAGCTCGACGGCCACTCGGAACTGGACTACCAGACCGATGAGCCGCCGTTTGAGGATGAGATCCTCCAGTAGTTTACGCAAACTAGCAAGTGCGATAGCCTGTGCCTATGCGTCACCTTGGGCGATCTGTCCTCACCGTTTGAACCTGCGCCGTGGGCGCGATCGGATTGTCCGGTTGTGTGACGGTGCAGGTACCCGCCGGTCCTGACATGGAGTCCGGTGTGGTCACCGTGACCGAGGAGGTGACCACACCGGACTGCTGGCGAGGACCGGGTCGGTGCGCCTGACCCACGCGATGACCGCATAGGTGATCGGCATGACCACGATCTCCATGGCGGTCTTCCACAGGAACCCGACGATCACGTAGTTGACGGTGCCGGCAACGTCGGTGATGCCGATGACCGGGGCCGCAATGAGGCAGAAGATGAGGGTATCGACAAACTCGCCGACCAAGGTCGAGCCGATGAGCCGCGCCCACAGTTGCTTCTGACCGGTGCGTTCGCGGATTTTGATGAGCACGAACGAGTTGAGGAGTTGGCCTGCAACATACCCGGCGAGCGAGGCGATGACGATCTGCGGCACCAGCCCCAAGACCTGTGTGAACGCCTCTTGGCCGGTGTAGAAATCGGCCGGGGGGAGCCAGATGGCTACATAGAAGCTCAGCACCGCGAGGATGGCGATGAAGAACGAGGTGAAGACGGCTTTCCGGGTGGCAGCGAAGCCGTAGCATTCGGAGAGAACGTCGCCGATGACGTAGGCAAGCGGGAAGAGGAAGAAGGCACCGTCGGTGATGAGTGGGCCGATGACCACGCCTTTGGTGGCGTTGATGTTGGAGATGAGGAACGTCGCCGCAAAGAGGGCGAAGAAGATGGGGTAGTAGGATTTTGTCACGGTGTTATCGTAGTGAATATGTCTGCTGGCCGCTTCGCTCCCACCCCGTCCGGGCACCTGCACCTGGGTAATCTGCGCACGGGTGTGGCGGCGTGGTTGGATGCGCGCGCCCATGGGGAGCGGTTTGTGATGCGCATTGAGGACATTGACCGCGAACGGACATCCCCTCAGATGGCTGCGGATCAGCTGCGTGACCTTGAGGTTCTTGGCCTGGATTGGGATGAGGTGTACTTCCAGCACGACCGGTTTGATGCGTACGCTGCCGCGCTTGATCGCCTGTCCACGTTTATCTGCCAGTGCACCCGTCGGGACCTGCGCGACGCTGCCCGCGCCCCGCATACGCCGCCGGATTTCTATCCGGGGACCTGCCGGAATCTCGGGCTCATGGTGCAGAACTCGATGGCGGTGCGCTTTGCTGGGCCGGAGGTGGTGGCGTCCGAGCTGGTCACCGATGAACTGATGGGCCAATTGGGCACGCGGGTGGACATGCCCGTGCTCGCGCGAATTGTTGCAGCCCAGCCCGTGCAGTGGGGCTACAACCTGGCCGTCGTCGTCGACGACATCTACTCGCAGGTCACCCGCGTGGTGCGCGGGGCAGATCTGGCCGCGCACACCGCCACCTATGTGGCGATCTGGCAGGCACTCACCGATACCCCACCGCCCGCGTTTGTGCACGTCCCACTGGTGGTGACGGCGGAGGGGGAGCGGCTGGCGAAGAGAACGGCGAAGAAGGCGTACGGGACCACCCTGCCCGAGCTGCTCGCCGAGCACACCCTCGGTGAGGTTGTCACCTACCTGGGCAGGTCACTGGGGTTGGTGTCCGCCGGTGAGAGCGTGGAGAGTGTTGCGGAGTTGGTGGACTGCTGGTCGGTGGCGCAGGTGCCGCGCCAGCCCTGGGTGTTCGAGAGGTGCGCCTGGTAACCGGCTATGAGGCAATGGCCTCGAGCGGGGAGGTTCGGGAGGCGGTGATCGCCGGCCACACCGCCGCGATCAACCCAACCACGGCCGATGCTGCAAGCATGAGACCCACCTGCCCCCACGGGATAAAGACCCCATCCCCGAGGCCCTTCTCCTCCAAGGCGGCCACAAACGCCCAGGCTAAGAACAGACCCATGGCGGCACCGACGATTGCCCCATAGACGGCGATCGTCACCGACTCCACATACATCATGATGCGGATGTGGCGGCGCTGCGCACCCACCGCCCGCAGCATGCCGATCTCCCGGCGGCGCTCAATCACCGAGAGTGCGAGCGTGTTGATGATGCCGACGATGGCGACGAGGACGGCCAGCCCAAGCAGTAGGTAGAGGATCATGAGCATCTGGTTGATCATGTCCGCATACGAGTTCGCGTATTCGCCGGCGGTTTTCACCTGCACCACGAGCATCGGGTCAGTGACTTCCTGGATGCGCTCCCGCATCTCCTGGTGGCTGAGCTGGTGGGATGAGGTCATAAACACGGTGTCCACCACAACGTCCGGGGTCAGTTCCCGTGCTGTTGCCGGATCGATGATCGCCCGACCGATTGCCGGGGTGTTCTCATAGATGCCGGTGACGGTGACCTCGGCTGCGTCGCGGAGGGGAGTGGTCAGCCGAGCCGTGTCCCCGACGGTGAGGTGCAACAGTTCGGCTGTTGTCTGGGCAATGGCAACCCCGGGACCAAATCCGCCCTCCACCATCGTAATGTTCATGACCTGCGCAAGCGCTTCCCCGTCGGCGACGGGGGAGGCGAAGGCGGGGCCATCGTACATGGGGGTTTCATTGAGCAGGAGCGGTGCGCGATCCACTTCCACCACGCCGGTGATGCCCTCGATCCGGGACAGGTGCTCGGTGATATCGAACGGCAACTGCAACTGCATGTCCGGGGACGTGGCGACAAAATCTGCGCTCACGGTGGTGGAGAGCTGGCCGGAGAGGACGTCCTTCATCGTCGCCCCAAGTGTGCCCATGCTTGCCACCAGGGCGAGCCCGATCGTCAGCGCAAAGGCGGTGGTGGCGGTGCGGCGCGGATTGCGCGTCGAGTTTGTCGCCGCCAACCGGCCGATCGCCCCGAACGGTGCCCCCACGACACCGCCGAGGGCGCGGGTAAACACCCTGGCCAGGGCCGGTCCGGCGAACATGGTGCCGAAGATAATGAGCACGGCTGCGGCGGCGACCCACCACGCCCGGGTGGCGGCGGAGAAATCACCGGTGGGGTTGAGTGCGCCAACGACGGCAGCGACCACCCCGGCGCCGCTGAGCACCGTTCCGGCGATTGTGCGCGGCAGCAGGGAATCCGAGGAGGACTGGTCGCCTGAGCGCATCGCCTGCACGGGGTGGATCGCCCCGGCGCGCCGGGCGGGCTGCCAGGCGGCGAACACGGTGACCGCCACACCGATCAGGAGCGGCACGATTACGGCCTGGATGGTGAGGGCGAACAGGGAGCGGCTGATCATTGCGCCGAGGAATTCGGCGATGCCCAAGAGCCCCTGGACGAGACCCCACCCGGCGATGACGCCGAGGGCGGAGCCGAGGACTCCGACGATGGCGGCTTCGGCGAGGACGGAGCGGGTGATCTGGGCGCGGGCGGTGCCGATGGCCCGGAGCAGGGCGAATTCGCGGGTGCGTTGGGCGACGATCATCGCGAAGGTGTTGGTGATGATGAAGGAGCCGACGAGGAGGGCGATGGCGGCAAACGCCCAGAGGAAGTAGTTGACAAAGCTGAGCGAGGTGGTGATCATCTCCGTGATCATGGAGGCGACTTCGCTCGCCGGGCGCACGGTGACCGCCGGGCCGGCGGTGTCGAGCAACTGGCGTTGCTCCTCGGTGATGTCACCGGTGATGAGCAGCTGAAATACTGATTGCCCGTTGGTGAACAGGCGGACGTAGGTGGCTTCATCGAAGGCGACGTTGACCATGCCGGAGGTGGCGAGGGCGGGAGTGAAGAGGCCGGAGACCTCGACCTGCTCCTTGCCCTCCTTGGTGACGATGTCGAGGACGTCGCCGGGTTCGATGCCGCCTGCATCGGCGGCGTCGGTGTCGAGCAGGATCTGCCCCTGCGCGGGGGCGGCGCCAGCGGTGATCTCACCCTTGTCCGGCATCCACACCTGGGCGAAGCTGATCCCCGACGCCGACACCCGGAGCGGTTTGCCGTCCTTACCAGCAAGAACGAAAGCCCCGCTGTTGGCGGCGACCGGCTCGACAGCGAGGTTCTGCCCCGGCGGACCGGATTCGCGCAGCGTATCGACGGCGGCGAGCGGGACGGTCTCCACAAACGGATTCTGGGAGGACGCCACCCACGTCGCGTTGGCGTAGAACGTTGTGGTCAGCTGATTGAACGTGGAGGAGAGTCCGGAGGTGAGGATGGAGGAGCCGGAGATGAACGCGGTCCCCAGAACTACCGCCACCACGGTGAGGACAAACCGCAGCTTGTGAGCGAGAATCGAGCGCCAGGCTACCCGCGTCATGGCGCCGCCGGGGGCGCTCATGCCCTCAGCTCCTCGTCGGTCCGGGCGGGGGCAGACTCGATGGACTGCATCGTCGCAAAGATCTGCTCAGCTGTCGGGTGGGTCAGCTCGTCGACGATGTGACCGTCGGAAAGGAAAATGACGCGGTCGGCGAAGGCGGCCGCGCGCGGATCGTGGGTGACAATGACCACCGTTTGGCCCATCTCATCCACCGCCGCCCGCAGAATCTCCAGGACCTCGGTGGATGCGATTGAATCGAGATTTCCGGTTGGCTCATCGCCGAAGATGATCTCCGGGCGCGCGACCACCGCCCGCGCCACGGCGACGCGCTGCTGCTGGCCACCGGACAACTCGGCGGGCCGGTGGGAGAGGCGATCGGTGAGGCCGAGGCGGGTGACCACCTCATCAAACCAGCCGGGATCCGGTGAGCGCCCGGCAATGTCGAGGGGGAGAGTGATGTTCTCTGCGGCTGTTAGAGTGGGTACCAGGTTGAAGGCTTGGAAGACGAAGCCGACCTTGTCGCGCCGCAGGGTCGTCATCTGCCGGTCGGAGAGAGTGGACAGGTCCGTGTCCCCGATGAAGGCCTTCCCGGCGGTGACGGAGTCCAGTCCGGCCATCGTGTGCATGAGCGTGGATTTGCCGGACCCCGAGGGTCCCATAATCGCGGTGAACTGGCCGCGTAGAAACGCTACAGAGATATCATTCAGCGCAGTGACTAGCGTATCCTTTGCGCCGTAGGTTTTTGTGAGATGCTCAGCGCGAGCGGCGGGGGCAGGGTTAGAGGCCATGAACCTAGTGTAGACGGGTTGAGACACCCGTGTCCGTCGAGTGCGGGCTGAAAAGATACTGCGCCTGCTCCCACAGGGCGGCGAACTCGGCGCTCGTGAGCTCGGTGACGGTGATGTCGGTGTAGGTGGCGTACGTATCGGGGTGGGGGACCACCTCGAGCGGCTGATTTGGCTGGCCCACCACGGTCCCATTGTCGATGTAGCCGGTGACTTCAGTATCTACTAGTTCAACGAGGCGGAGGACGCGGGCGGAGGCCGAATCAATAATCTCCAATTCCGCCACCGATGTCGGCGCGGTGACCTCGGGGAGGGCAAGCTCAATGCGGATATACCGATGCACGGGAGACAGTATAGCTGGGAGCGTGGGGAATAATCCGCGAGGTTATCACGTTTGCGAAAACGATAGTCTGCGGTGGATATCGCCCTCGCCGACAATCCCGCCGCCCTCAACGGGAGTTTCTATGTGACGCGGGTGCGTTCTCGGTTTGTGTCGGCCCCGGTGCGCAACGCGGATCAGGCGGCTGCACTGTGGTGGCAACTGGAAACCGACATCGCCGCGTGGGTATAGTTGGGGGCATGATTTTTGGGATTATCCTCGCTGTTCTCGGTGTACTCGTGCTCGTGGCTGCCCTGGCCGCCATGAGTGGGCACTACCCGGGCAACGGGTGGGTGGGCATCAACACCCCGGATACGCGCCGCTCGCGGGAGTTGTGGGTGCTCGCGCACCGGGCTGCCGGGCCCCTCTGGTTGGTCAGCGCTGTGGCTCTCGGCTTTGGGGCGCTGGTGGCGATGCGGGGTGGGTCGTGGTTGCTCACCGTGTTTGCGGTGATTGCGCTTGTGGTGGCGGTGGTGCTCCTCGGGGCTGGGGGATCAGTGGGGGCGCGGGCGGCGGCGGTAGCTGCGGCGAACGCGGCGGAGGAGGACGAGTACACCGATGCTCACGAGGATGCTACGGCGGATGAGCCGGTTCAGGTTGACGTCGCCGGCCTCGGTGAGGCCATCAAGCACCTGAAGAACTAGCGGCGATCTCGGCGAGGGCCTGCGGTACACCGATTTCCGCTGGGGCCTCAATAAACCGACTGGCTAGTCGGGTCAGTTCCGTCGGTTGGGTGGAGACTTCCCAAATCTCGGCCCCCGCCTGGGCGGCGAACATCGGTTCCGGGTCGGCCTCCCAGGCATCAATAGAGGCCATGACCAGCGGATCAATGTTTTCCCACAGGCCGGTATTCTCATCGCGGTACGTCTCAAGTCCGGAATCTGCGCTCACGCCCGCGCCGGTGAAGAAGACAATGTCAGAGGTGGTTTTGTTCATATCCTTAGCCTACCGCGTCGGCTCGGTATCTGGATCGCTGATGGGTGAGGAAGTGCTGGACAAGCCAGCAGGCGGTGTGCTAGGGTTCAGCCCATGAAAACGACGACGTTTCGCACCCAGAACTGGTGGTGGCCTGCGTAGCGCGGGCCACGATGTCGCTGTTTCAGAACAAAGCTCGCGCAGAAGGCGCGGGCTGTTGTCGTGTCCGGGCCCTCTGAGCGCCCCACATCCTATTCCAGAAAGACCCGACAATGATCACCTCACACACCCTCTCCATTCCGTACTTACCCGCGCCGGCGGAGGCATTTAGCCAGGGCAGCGGGGGTATGGATACGCTCTTGTTGGAATCGGCGGACATCCACGAGAAGACGGGTATCCAGTCGCTGGCGATTCTGCGCTCCGCGCTGCGGCTGACGTGTTTGGGGGAGGAGGTGACGGTTACGCCACTGACGCCGTTCGGGGAGACGGTGGCTGCGGGGCTTGCGGAGAGGCTTGCGGAGTACCGTGTGGACGCATTCACCTTCCGGTTCCCGCGTGCCACCGCGACGGATGAGCGCGAACGGCTCATTGAGCCGTCCTCTATCGCGGTGATCCGGGCGGCGCTCGAGGTATCCGGTGGACCGGATGGGGCGAGTGGGGCTGCGCCATTTCCGTTCATCGGCGGGGGCTTCGCCTTCGACTACCTCGCCACCTTCGAGGACCTGCCCCCGGTGGAGCCGGGCAGTGACACGTTCCCGGACTACTATTTCCTCCTCGCGGAGGTGCTGCTCACCGTCGACCACGTCAACCAGACGGCAGCGCTGCACGGGTTTGAGTGGGCGACGCTCGGGGAGTACGCGGATGCGCTCGCGGAGGTGGGGGGTGATGTTTCACGTGAAACGGCTGGGCCCACTGGCTCCGGCCTCGATGAGGTGACGGCCTCTCTGAGCGACGATGAGTTCCGCGCGGCGGTGATGGATCTCCAGCAGCACATCTATAACGGTGACATTTACCAGGTGGTGCCCTCGCGCACGTTCACCCTGCCGTGCCCGGATGCGTTCGCAGCGTACCGGGAGTTGCGCGAGCTCAACCCATCCCCGTACATGTTCTATCTGCACGGCACAGCGGACGGGGAGTTTGAGCTGTTCGGGGCATCGCCGGAATCGAACCTCAAGTTCGACCCGCAGAATCGCCACATTGAGCTCTATCCCATCGCCGGCACGCGGCCGCGCGGGGAGACCACAGCCTTGGATACACGCAATGAGCTCGAGCTGCGTACGGATGCGAAGGAGATCGCTGAACACACGATGCTCGTCGATCTCGCGCGCAATGACCTCGCCCGGGTGGCGGCGCCTGGTACCCGCCAGGTGGATCGGCTCATGCAGGTGGATCGCTACAGTGCGGTCATGCACCTGGTGAGCCAGGTTTCGGCCGACCTCGCTGAGGGACTGGATGGCCTCGACGCGTTCCGCGCGTGCATGACCATGGGCACGCTCACCGGTGCCCCGAAGTTGAAGGCCGCCGAGCTTATCCGCAGTGTGGAGAAGCGACGGCGCGGCAGTTATGGGGGAGCGGTGGGCTATGTCACCGCCGCCGGGGAGCTGGACACGTGCATCGTCATCCGTTCGGCGTTTGCGCAGCGTGGTCTTGCACATGTGGCGGCGGGTGCCGGTGTGGTCCGGGACTCCGACCCGCAGGCGGAGGCCGATGAGACCCGCCACAAGGCGCGTGCCACGCTCGCTGCTATTGCCCGGGCCGCTGCTGCACAGAAGGAGGTCAGCCATGTCTAACCTGTCACAGTCTGTCAACGTTGCGGTTCTGGATAACCGGGACTCGTTCGTGTACAACCTTGTCGATGAGCTCGTCGGGCTCGGTCTCGCGCCCACCGTGTTCCGCAACAACGTCCCGGCCGCAGACATTGTGGCCACCGAGCCGGATCTCATCGTGCTCAGTCCAGGCCCGGGCCATCCGGCGGAGGCTGGGTGCATGATGGAGCTCATCGCCGGTGCGCAGGTGCCGATGTTGGGCATCTGCCTCGGCTTTCAGGCCTTGCTCCTTGAGGCCTCGCTGACGGTCCGTCCGGTCGGACCGGTGCACGGGACTTCGGATACGATGCGGGTGCCCGGTGGGGTTTCACGTGAAACACGCCTCGTGGATGCGCTGTTCCGGGGTGCCCGCAACCCGGATGGCACCGTCACGGTGGCGCGGTATCACTCGCTCGGCGTGCCCGTGGCTGAGGTTGCCCCTGGGCAGATAACGGTGCTGGGGGAGTGCGACTCCGAGGCGGGCCCCGTCGTCATGGCGGCCGCGTTCGGGAGGGGCGCGCCGTGGACTGCACGAGAGGGCGAGGCGACTGATCCGCTCCGCGCGATCGGGCTCCAATTCCATCCGGAGTCCATCCTCACGCCGAAGGGACCGCTCATCCTGCGCAACGCCATCGAGATGCTCACAGAGTGCGGTGCGCAGAACTAGGCCCGATCTCCACGGAAGAACTAAGGTAGACGCTATGAATGACATGTCAGAACTGCCATCCGTGCTGAGGGATATCGTCGCCACGCGGCGCACGCACCTGCGGGGCATCCGGGAGCGCCTCGGGGCTGCAGCCGATCCGGACTACCCGCTCGCACCGTCGACGCGATCGCTGTATGCATCGCTGACACAGCCGGGGATCCGCCTCATCATGGAGTGCAAATCCGCCTCGCCGACGCTTGGGCTCATTCGCGGGGACTATCACCCCGCCGAGCTGGCCGCGATCTATTCGCGCTATGCGGCGGGAATTTCAGTGTTGTGTGAGCCGGAGCGTTTCCATGGTGACTATGACCACCTGGCCACGGTGGCCGCGTCAACACATCTGCCGGTGCTGTGTAAGGACTTCATCATCGATGAGGTTCAGGTTCGGGCGGCCCGCTACTTCGGGGCGGATGCGATCCTGCTCATGCTTTCGGTCCTCGACGATGCCACGTATACGCAGCTGAACACGGTGGCTGATGCGCTCGGGCTGGACATCCTCACCGAGGTGATCGACGAGTCCGAGGTCGTACGCGCCGTGAAACTGGGTGCGAAGATCATTGGGATCAACCACCGCGACCTCAACGATCTCTCCATCGACCTGACGCGATCGGCACGGTTGGCCGCCCACATTCCCGACGGTGTCGCTGTCATTGCCGAGTCGGGGATCACGACGAACGCGGGGATCCGCCAGGTGGCGGGGAACTTTGCCATTGCGGCCGGGCGGCCTCTCGACGGCTTCCTCGTCGGCTCGGCATTGACCAGTCAGCCCGATGTCGATCTCGCCGCCCGGGCCCTCATCTTTGGTGAGAACAAGGTGTGTGGCCTGCGCACCGGCCACGCCGCCCAGGCCGCACGGGCCTGTGGGGCGGTGTACGGTGGCCTCATCTTCGAGGGCAAATCCCCCCGCAACGTTTCACGTGAAACAGCGCGCGTCATCCGGGAGGCCGAGCCGGGCCTGAAATACGTCGCCGTGTCGCGCCGGGAGGACGGCTACCGCGAAATTGCCCAGGGCTGTGTCGCCGTGCAGGTGCAAGCCCCGCTGCGTGCAACGGTCGCCGCCGAGCGCAAGCTCATCGCCACCGTCCGCGCGGAACTCGAGGGCTCTGGAATCGAACTGTGGCGGGCTGTCTCCATGACCGCCGAGAATGGCCCAGAGATCGCCGTGGCCATTGCGCCGTTCTGCGACAAGCTCGTGCTTGACGCTGGGGAGGGGGGCACCGGCACCTCCTTCGACTGGGCAACAATCCCGCCCGAGGTGAAGCAGAAGGCATTGCTCGCAGGAGGCATCACCCCGGAAAGTACCGCCGAGGCCCTCGCGCAGGGGTGTGCCGGACTCGACTTCAACTCCGGGCTGGAAAACGCCGACTACCACAAGGATGCTGCGAAAATCCGCGCGGCATTCACGACCATAAGGAACCACATCGATGACTGATCAGCACACTCTTCTCCCGGCGTACTTTGGCTCCTATGGCGGCCAGTTCGTCCCGGAGACCCTCGTCCCCGCGCTCGACCAACTCGAGCAGGCCTACGTGGACGCGCTCAATGACCCGGCGTTTGATGCCGAGCTGCGCACCCTGTTCTCCGACTACCTCGGTCGGCCCACCCCGATCACCGAGTGCACCAACCTCCCGCTGACGGGGAAGGCGCGGATCTTCCTCAAGCGCGAGGACCTCGTCCACGGCGGTGCACACAAGACGAATCAGGTGCTCGGCCAAGCGCTGCTGGCCAAGCGGATGGGCAAGACCCGGATCATCGCGGAGACCGGGGCCGGCCAGCACGGCGTGGCCACCGCCATCGTATGCTCCCTCATGGGCCTCGAGTGCGTCATCTACATGGGCAAAAAGGACATCATGCGGCAGCAGCCAAACGTCCAGCGGATGCGGCTCATGGGGGCGCAGGTCATCTCTGTGGACAACGGGTCCGGCACCCTCAAGGACGCGGTCAACGAGGCACTGCGCGATTGGACGGCCTCGTACCACACAACGCACTATCTGCTTGGGACGGCGGCGGGCCCGCACCCGTTCCCGACGATCGTCCGGGACTTCCAGGCGATCATTTCTGAGGAAGCGCGTGCACAGATCGTCGAAAAGCTCGGCGGCCTGCCGGACCAGGTGGTCGCCTGTGTCGGCGGCGGCTCCAACGCGATCGGCACCTTCGCCCATTTCATTGATGACGCTGACGTTCGTCTCATCGGCTGTGAGCCCGGCGGCAAGGGCATCCACACCGGTGAGCACGGTGCCGCCATCACCGTGGGCACGCAGGGCGTGCTGCACGGCACGAAGAGCTACCTTATGCGCGATGAGGACGGCCAGGTGCTCGAGTCCTACTCCATCTCCGCTGGCCTGGACTATCCGGCCGTTGGCCCACAGCACGCGCACCTCTCCGATATCGGACGCGCCGAGTACCTCGGCATCACCGATGCACAGGCCCTGTGGGCATTCCAAATGCTCTCCCGCTACGAGGGCATTATTCCGGCCCTCGAGTCCTCCCATGCGCTCGCCTATGCCCTGTTGTGGGCGGATGCGCACCCGGAGGAGGAGCAGAATATCCTCGTCACCTTGTCCGGGCGCGGGGATAAGGACCTCGAATGGGTGATGCAGAACCTGGAGGAGAATCCGGAGTTTGTGTGGGAGCCCGGTGACGCGTTCCCGCAGCCGCTCGGGGAGCCCGCCCACAATCACGCCGCGCCCGCTACCGATGCCAAGGAGGCATAACATGGCAACACCCGACCGCTATCAGCAGCTCTTCGACCGCCTCCCGGACACCGAGGGCGCGTTCATTCCCTTTGTCATGCTCGGCGATCCCGATGCTGCGACGAGCGAGGCGATCATTGAGGCGCTTATCGACGCCGGAGCCGATGCCCTTGAGCTCGGGATTCCGTTCTCCGATCCAATAGCCGACGGCCCGGCCATCCAAAACGCGCACATCCGCGGCCTCGACGCCGGCTCGACATTGGCCGGTGCGCTTGCCGTGGTGAGCAATGTGCGCAGCCGCCACCCGGACCTGCCGATTGGGCTGCTCGTGTACTCGAATATGCCGGTGGTGAAGGGCGCGGATGCCTTCTACGAGGAGGTCGCCGCCGCCGGTGCCGACTCCGTCTTGCTTCCCGATGTCCCCATCCGCGAGCACGATCCGTTCTCCACAGCGGCGCAGCGGGCCGGTATTCTGCCGATCTACATTGCCCCACCCCGGGCGAAGGAATCCACCCTCGAGGGGGTGGCCCACAACTCGAAGGGCTATGTGTATGCGATTTCCCGCGACGGGGTCACCGGTACGGAGCGTGCCGCTGAGACGACGGGCCTCGATGAGGTGGTGCGCAACATTGCCCGCTTTGGCGGAGCTCCGGTGGTGCTCGGCTTCGGCATCTCCACTCCGCAGCATGTGCACGATGCGATCGCGGCGGGTGCGCGCGGTGCGATTGCCGGGTCGGCGATCGTGAACATTATTGCGCGCCATCTCTCTGGTGAACATCCGGAGCCGCGCACGGTCCGCGACCGCGAGCAGTTGCTCGGCGAGGTGTCCGCGTTTGTCGCGGAGATGAAGGCGGCGACGCGGCAACCGTCACAGTGACGAAACGGCCGCGGGGTGATGCATAGAGCAAAACGGACCCCTGAGTAGCACAAATGCGGCAATCACCCCCAGAGTGCCCGCGAGCGGAGCGAACCGGCTACGGTAGAACTATGACATTCACATGCTCCCGCAGAACCTTCCTCCTCGGCACCGCAACCACTTTCGCCGGTGCCGTTCTCGCGGCCTGTGGGGGTGATGCGGCGAAAGCGGCGACGATCCCCACCGCCGAGGTCCCCGTCGGCGGGGCCGTCATCGTCGAGGATTTCATCGTCGCCCAACCCACCGCCGGCAACTTCGTCGCCTACTCCAGCAAGTGCCCGCACGCCGGGTACCCGATCGGCACCATCAACGATGACGGCACCGTCACCTGTGAAGCCCACGGGTCGAAGTTTGACCTCACCACCGGCGCCGTCGTTCAAGCCCCCGCCACAACCGGACTCACCGCGCAGGTGACGGCAAACGACGGCACGACACTGACCATCAACCCGTAATGCGGGTCATACGCCCCGACCCCCTCATCGTCCTCATCCTCGTCGCCGTAGCCATCGCGATCGTTCTCCCGGTCCGTGGCACCGCCGCCGACGTGTGGGGGGTGGCCACCACCATCGCCATCGCCGCCCTCTTCTTCCTCTACGGGGCGCGCCTCTCCCCGCGCGAGGCGCTCAACGGGCTCACCCACTGGCGCCTCCATCTCACCATCCTCGCCTTCACCTTCGTCGTCTTCCCCCTCATTGGGCTGGCGCTCACGCCATTAAAAACCGTCGTCGATCCCGCCCTCTACCTGGGTATCCTCTATCTCACACTCGTACCGTCGACGGTGCAATCCTCCGTCAACTTCACCTCCATCGCCCGCGGCAACGTCGCCGGGGCCATCGTCTCCGCCTCCGCCTCCAACCTCCTCGGCGTTGTCGCCACCCCCCTCCTCGTCGCCGCACTCCTGCACGGCACGAGTGTGCGTATTGATGCCTCCGTCTTTGGCAACATCGCCCTCCAACTGCTCCTCCCCTTCGTCCTCGGCCAACTCTCCCGCCCGTGGACCCACCGCCTCGCCGCCAGCTCCTGGACCAAAATCATCGACCGCGGCTCCATCGGAATGGTCGTCTACGGGGCGTTCTCTGCGGGCATGGTCGAACACATCTGGAGTTCCGTTGGCGTCATCGATATCGTCGGCCTCGTTGTCTTTGCCTGCGCGCTCGTCGCGTTCATGCTGTGGCTCACCCGGGCTGTTGCCGTGCGCCTCGGTTTCTCCGAGCCGGATATCATCGCCATCCAATTCTGCGGCACCAAGAAATCATTGGCCACCGGGCTGCCGATGGCAGCCGTCATCTTCGCCGGCAGCCCGATCGCCCTCCTCATCCTTCCCCTCATGATCTTCCACCAGGTGCAGCTGATTATCTGCGCGTGGCTCGCCGCCCGCTACGCCTCCACATCGTAGCCGCTGTTCAACCACGCACCGTAGGATCCCTCAAGCTCACAGGCCTGATACCCGCGCTCCCGCAGCAACCCGGCCGTCACCGTTGCCCGGGGCCCAAACTCGCAGTAGATGACCACAGGCCGCCCATCCGGGCCAGCCGCCGCCTGTGGAGTCTGATCGAACTGCCACAGCAGCTTCCCGGCGTTGACGTGGACCGCGCCGGGAATATGCCCGGCCCCATACTGGCCCTGGTTGCGCACATCCCAGATCGCCGCATAGTCCTCACCGGCCACCCAGCCCTTCAACTGTGCTGGGCTCACCACCTGCGGGGTCACCAACTCGGCGCCCTCGAGGGAGCGAACAAACCCCACCACGGAGTCGATCCCCACCCGCATCGCATGGGTGCGGAATATCTCCGCAGCCGCCTCATCCGGGGCGACAACGACGATTGGACGGTCGTCGGTCTCCGGGTCAATCACCCAACCACCCCACGATGCGGCCTTCGAATTCGGGGCAAGCCCATCCGGAATCGCCAGCGCATGCCCGAGGGTGCCGGAGTGGATGAACTGCTCACTGCGCGTATCCACAACAAGGGTCCCCTCCAATTCGTCCACACTGTATTCGCGCAGCTGCGGCAGCTGCCCGTGGATCGCCGGGCCCTGCTTGTTCTGGCGCTTCATCCGCCCGAAGTAGAGGGGCACATCCGGTTGACCGGACAACAGCGCGGTGACAAAACCCTCCTCATCGCCACGCTCCAAGTACGGCGCCCACCAGGCAAAACGGCGTTCAAAGCCGACGGTGGAGGACGGAATCGCCCCGAGTGTCTTCCCGCACGCAGAACCCGCCCCATGCGCCGGATACACCTGCACATAGTCCGGCAGGGTCAAAAACTTCGTCTGCAGACAGTGATACAGCTGATGCGCCCCGGCAAACCGGGTGTTCTCAAAGCCAGCTGCCTCATCCAACAGGTCCGGCCGACCGAGGTCGCCCACAAACACAAAATCCCCGGTGAGCATATACGCCGGGGTGGGGGCTGCAGAGGCATCGGTGACGAGGAAGGAGAGGTGCTCCGGGGTGTGGCCGGGAGTGTGCGAGGCCTCGAGGAGGATATTGCCCACGGGGATGATGTCACCGTCGTGAAGCAGCGTGCCCTCGTACTCGTACGTCCAATCCGGACCACCTTCACCGGAGATGTAGATCTCCGCGCCGGTGGCGGCGGCCAACTCGCGCGTGCCGGAGAGGTAGTCGGCGTGAATGTGCGTCTCGGTGACCGCGATAATCTCCATCTCATTGAGTGCGGCCAGGTCGAGGTAGACGTCAATATCGCGGCGCGGATCTACGACGATGGCCTCCTTCCCGGTGGGGCAGCCGATGAAGTAGCTGGCCTGGGCGAGGTCACTGTCATAGATACGCTCAAGTAGCACGATTATCTCCTTTGGGTGTGATCACTATTGACGCTGATTGTACTAATTTTCGCCACTGCTGGGGTAGGTCGCCCACAGCGGAGCCGGGGAGGGCATCCGGCGCAGCACCGAGCCCCACACGTCCGCAGTGACCGGGGCAAACACATCATCGGTGAGGCCGGAGACGAGGCGCCAATTCCCCGCCGCAATCCCCTCGCGCACCTGATCCGTTGGCAGTGCGTTATAGCCGAGGAAGAAGCGCATCTGCCCGATCGCCTCCCGCACCTCATCCACCCCGCTTTCCAAGGCCACAAGCCCCACACTCGGAAGCGCAGAAAACCACTGGATGGGGGAGGTATCCGCCTGCGGGCCCCGGGTGGCCAGCGCCAACACGCCTTGCGGTTCGTGCACCCCACCCTGGAAATAGGCCTTCGGGTTGCCGGCCAGCTCACTCCACTCGTCCACACCTTCCGCCAGGGGGCGATCGGTGAGACGGCCGAGGATGATCGTGATGAGCGCCTGCTCGGTCGCATCAATGATCAGCTGCACCGAACGCTGCAAGAACCCGTAGTAGTTGAGGGGTGCGGCGACGAGGAGTTTCCCGTCGGAAAAATCGACATCGGGGTTTGGGTCACTAAACAGTCCGTTGATCACTGCTGTTCCTTCCACCAGGCCTGGAGGACGGCGATCGCCTCATCGTGGTCGAGCGGGCCCCGGTTGAGCCGCACATCCTTGAGGTACTTCCACGCCCGACCAACAATCGGGCCCGCCGGCACCCCGAGGATCTCCATGATCTCGTTGCCGTCCAGATCCGGGCGCACCTTCGCCAAATCCTCCCGCGCCTTCAAATCCGCGATGCGGGCCTCTAGCTCGTCGTAGGAGCGTTGGATCCACGCCGCCTTCCGCTTGTTCCGCGTTGTCGAATCCGCCCGCACGAGCTTGTTCAACCGGGGCAGCAACTCCCCGGCATCGGTGACGTAGCGGCGCACCGCCGAATCCGTCCACTCGCCATCCCCAAATCCGTGAAACCGCATGTGGAGGGCGACAAGCTCACTGACATCCCCGGTCATGTGCTTGGGGTACTTGAGCCGCCTCATCCATGTGCGCACGAGCCGCGCCCCAACGATCTCATGCTGGTGGAAGGTCACCGCACCATCGACATATTTCCGTGTTGCTGGCTTGCCGATGTCATGCAGCAGCGCCGCCCACCGCAGGATGAGGTCAGGCTCTTCCTCCTGATCAATCGCCTGACGCAGGACCGTCAACGAGTGCTGGTAGATATCCTTGTGCTGGCCGTGCTCATCGCCGACAGCCTTGAGGGCGGCAACATCGGGCAGCACAAAGTCCGCGAGACCAGTGGAAACCAGCAGTTCAATACCGGCTTCCGGGCGCACCCCGAGCATCATCTTGTCCAATTCAGCCTGGATGCGCTCGGCGGTGATCCGCTCAATCTCCCCGGCCATCGCCGTCATCGCCGTCACCACCCGCTCAGCCACGGTGAACCCGGCGTGCGTGGCCCCATAGCCGCCGAGTTGGGAGAGGAATCGGGCGGCGCGCAACATCCGCAGCGGATCATCCCGGAAACTCACCTCCGGCGCCTGCGGGGTATCCAACACCCCGGCTGCCAATGCGGATAGTCCCCCGAGTGGATCGTGAAAGACCGGTTCACCACCGGGAACGATCTCCAGGGCCATCGCGTTGACGGTGAAATCCCGGCGCACGAGATCGTCATCGAGGGTGGTGCCAAACTGCACCTCCGGGTTGCGGGTCACCCCGTCGTAGAGGTCCGCCCGGAACGTGGTGATCTCCAGTTTCACCCCGTTCTTTTCCAGGGCGACGGTGCCAAATTCCACCCCCGTCTCCCACGTTGCATCCGCCCATGCGGTGAGGGCGTCGAGCACCTCATCCGGCCGCAGAATAGTGGTAAAGTCCAGGTCAGAGATGTCTTTTCCGAGGACAAGATCGCGGACGGACCCGCCAACGAGGTAGAGGGGGGCGTGGAGCAGCCCGGCGAGCTCGTCGAGCAGCGGGCGGTAGGGATCGAGGCCAGTCAGTTCACGCACGCCACTGATTGTACAATTACCCCATGAGCGACACTGCGAATCCGCGCCGATGGCACCGCCGCCGCAGGTCAGGGCCCACCAAGCCGGTTACGCCTGCGGCGATGCGGCCCCGGGTTGCCCCGCGCCCGGCTGCGGCCCTGCCGGTGTCAAAGGAACGCTCCGCCGGCGGTCTCGTGCTCTCCGGCCTCGCCGAAGCTGTCGACGACACCGACACGGTGGATGTGAGCAGGATTTATGTCGCCGTCATCGGGCGGGTGGATAAGCGCGGTCGCCTCCTCTGGTCCTTCCCGAAGGGCCACGTGGAGCCCGGTGAAACCGATGAGTCCACCGCTGAACGGGAGGTGTGGGAGGAAACTGGCCTGAGCGGGGAGGTCTGCGGGGACCTCGGCACCATCGACTACTGGTTCGTTTCCGACGGTGTGCGCATCCACAAGACCGTCCACCACTACCTCATGCGCTACCGCGACGGCGAGCTTAACGACGAAGACCCCGAGGTGACGGAGGTCGCGTGGGTGCCGCTGGAGGGTTTGGTACAGCGGTTGGCGTATTCCGATGAGCGCAAGCTCGCCCGGCGCGCCTATTCTCGGGTGCCGGAGGTGGCGCGCGCGGAGAAGCGGGCGGGGCGGGTGACGCCGCGATGAATCTGCGTGCTGCTGCCGTTGGACTGTGCGCCGCCGCCACCGTGTTTGTGGGTGCGGTTGTGGCCGAGGCAGAACCCGCACCGGGTGCGGTTGTGGCCGAGGATCCGGCGTGGGTCAACCCGATCCTGCGCGACGGCGACCCCGGTGGCATCGTCCTCGACGAGCTCAGCCTCGCCGCACCCACCATCTCCGGCTCGCTCACCCTCACCCCGCGCGCGTTAAGCGCCGGGGACACCTCCATCACCGCCACACAGGTGCAGGTGTTCGTCTCTCCGGTGACCCAGGACTCGTCCGTGGCCACCGAACTCCTCGGCCTCAACCCGGCCGCATTCACCGCACCCGGACCGGTCATCCCCGTCGACAACGACCACGCCACCTTTTCCTTCACCGACGCGGATCTCGGCCTCACCGAGCCGGGAATCTACGCCATCATGTTCCAGGCGGGCCCGGCCACCACCCGGTTCCTCGTCACCGTCCCCGCTGACAATGAGCCCGCCGACCGTGCGCCCGTCTCCCTCATCTGGCCGCTTGCAGCGGAAATTCCCCTCGTCGCCGGGGAAACCGGCACCGCCCCGGAGTCCCCCACGCTCATCCTTGCCAACGAATCCCTCGCCGACGACCTCGCTGGCCGCCTCACTGACCTGCTCACCCTCTACCCCGGCGAGGGGGCGTGTTTGGCGGTGGACCCGCAGCTCATCGACACCGTCGACCGGATGGCCCGCGGCTACGAGATCGGTACGGAGCGCCCGAGCATCACGGACCCCGCCCCGCGCCTGCGCGACCAGTGGACACAGCAGCCGGAGTCGGCCAACCTCACCCCCGGCGCCCACTCCGACATCGCCCGTACGTGGCTTGACCAGTTGAAAGAAGTCGCCGCCGGGCAGTGTGTGCTCACCTACCCGTGGGGTGGGGCCGACCTCGACGCGGTCTCCTCCATCGACGGGCTGCTCGCCCACACCTTCGCCCCCCACCATGTAGAAGAGATCCTCGGCACCCCGGTGAACTCCGAGGTCATCGTCGATCCGGTCGGGATCACCCCGGCGACGACCTACCTGGGGGAGCACCCGGTCACCGGGGCCTCGACCCCGCTGAGCTTCCGGTTTGATTACACGCTCGATTCCCCGGTGGCGCGCCGGGCGACGAGTGAAGCACTCCTCGCGTTCACGCGGGGCGCCACCGGGGCCGGGGCGGATTCTCCTGCGGACGCGGCCGTCGTCGTTCCCCCGCCGCTCCTGGAGGCCGCAGACGCCGCCATGCTGGCTCAGGTGACTACCGGTCCCCACCCGTTCCCGCAGGCGCACCCTGCCACCGACTACCTCGCCGCCGCCACTAATCCCACCGGCGGTGCCGCCCCCCGTGCAGTCATCTCCGCCGATGTGGCCAACCCCGGCCCCAACCCCGCCGCACCCACCGACGCCGACCGCGCCGCCGTCGCCGACCAAATCACCTACATCGGCGGGGTGGAAAAAATCATGCAGCCCAGCCCGTCGATCACACTCACCCCGCAGGAGTTCACCGAACCCCTCTACCGGTGCCTGGCCAGCACATTCACCACCTACAACCGGGATTCCCTGCACGAATATCAGCGCGTGCTCGCCGCCGGGCAAGCCCGACTCGCCGCCGTCGACGCCATGATTGACCACCTGCGTGCCTCGGTCAGCCTCCTGCCTCCCGGCAACGTCTACACCCGCACCTCACCAAACTCCCCGCTGCCCGTCGTCGCCCGCAACGGACTGCCGCTTCCGGTCGCCGCCACCGTCGTCTACGACACCGCCGGCGATGTCCGCCTTGGCAACACAGAACTGACCATCCCCGCCCGCGGCTCCATCACCACCCAACTGACCTCCCAGATCCCCGCCACAACTGGCGAGGGCGTCGACATCACCCTGCGGCTGGCCGCCCCCGACGGGACGATGATCTCCGAACCGGTGACCGTCACCGTGCTCACCACCTCCGCCCGCTGGCTCGTCTGGCCACTCGTCGCCATCTTCGTGTTGGCGCTGGTGGTGCGCTGGCTCATCCGGCGGCGCAGATAAGCCACCCCGCCGGGTACAATGAGCAGAATGACGAACCGGCAGGGCACCCGCGCCCGCATCGTGAAACCCCGGGCCCCCATGCCCCTGCCCACCGCAGAAACCAAACAACACCTGCTCAAACGGGCAACCACCGGCACACCCGCCACAACCACACCGGTAGAAACCACCAACTCCGACGCTGACGTGGTCAAAGACACCGGCTCCATGGCGGTAGCCACCCTCGTCTCCCGGATCACCGGATTCCTCCGGCAAGTCGCCGTTGGGGCAACCCTGGGGCCCATCATCGCCTCCACGTTCAACACCGCGAACACCCTGCCCAACCTCATCACCGAAATCGTCCTCGGTGCTGTACTCACTGCCCTCGTCGTCCCGGTCCTCGTCCGCGCCGAAAAAGAAGATGCCGACCACGGCGAACTCTTCATCCGCCGACTGTTCACCCTGACCATCACCCTCCTTGGTGCCGTCACCGTCCTCGCCGTCGTTCTCGCCCCGCTGCTGAGCTGGCTGACCATCGGCACCGGCACCGTCTCCGTCCCACAGACCACCGCATTCGCCTACCTCCTCCTCCCACAGATCTTCTTCTACGGGGTGTTCTCCCTGTTCCTCGCCATCGCCAACACAAAGGGCGTGTTCCGGCCTGGGGCGTGGGCGCCGGTGATCAACAACCTCGTCTGCCTTGCCACCTTCGCCCTCTACTGGCTGGTCCCCGGCACCCTCGGGATTCATGAGGCGCGGCTGACCAACACGCACGTGCTCATCCTGGGTCTTGGCACCACCCTCGGTGTGGTGATCCAGGCGGCAGTGATGCTCCCCGCACTGCGGCGGTTGCGGATCTCCCTGCGCCCTGCGTGGGGGCTCGATCCACGGCTGAAACAATTCGGGTGGATGGCCTTGGCCATCGTCGTCTATGTGGCGATCTCCCAGTTCGGATACATGGTGACGCTGCGCATCGCCTCCGCCGCCGCGCCGGAAGCGCCGAACGTGTACCAGCAGGCCTGGCTGCTGCTGCAAATGCCCTACGGCATTATTGGGGTGACCCTGCTGACGGCGATCATGCCGCGCCTGTCGCGCAACGCCGCCGACGGTGACACCGCCGCTGTGGTCCGTGACCTGGGGTTGGGTACGCGGTTGACGTTCATGGCGATGATCCCGATCGTCATCTTCTGCACCGCATTCGGCCCGCACATTGGCCGCTCCCTCTACGCGTGGGGGCGTTTCGACGGTGCCACAGCCTCCCTCATTGGGATCACCGTATCCATGTCCGCGTTCTCCCTGCTGCCCTATGCTGCGGTGTTGTTGCACCTGCGGGTGTTCTATGCCCGCGAAGAGGCGTGGACACCGACCTACATCATCGGTGGGATCACGGCGACGAAGGTGATCCTCTCCCTCCTGGCGCCGTTGGTGGCCCCCGCCGAGTGGGTTGCTCCACTGTTGGGTTTGGCCAATGGGCTCGGCTTTGTCGCCGGTGCGCTGATCGGCGCGATCCTGCTGAAACGGAAACTCGGCTCGCTCGGTGGCGGTGCGGTGGGTCGTTCCTCGGTGACCTCGTTCGGTGCCTCCCTTGTTGGGGCGCTTGTCGCCGTCGGGGTGGATCGGCTTGTGCTCACACTCTTCCGGCTGGTGCTGGGGACGACTGCCGGGGATCCTGCCGTGGCGACGGATTCGCCTGCGGATGCGACCGTGGTGTGGCTTATTCGCACGATGGTGGCGGGAATCGTGTTCCTCGCGGTGACCGGGGTGATTATTGTGAAGGCGGAGCCGGAGTTTGTCCGCCACCTGCTGCGTCGGGGGACACCGACGGATGAGGAGTTGGCTCAGGCCCAGGCGGCGGAGTTGTCGGCCCTGTTGACCTCGACGTTGTCGCATCTGCCGCCGATGTCTGCCGGTGAGGTGGCCCGGCCCGTGTTGGTGCCCGGGGCGCCGATCCTGTCGGGGCAGTTCCGGCTCATCGCCCACCAGTTCACCGGTCCTGTTGTCGGCGGTTTTTCGCCCGCCTCCGGCGCGGCTGCTGCGGGCCTTCCTTCCGGCGCGGCTGCTGCGGGCCTTCCTTCCGGCGCGTCGAGCGACCTTGCAGACCTCTGGTTGGCCCAGGACACCGCCTCGAAGGCCACCGTTGCCCTGCTCTTCACCGCAACCGACCCCACGGTCCCCTCCGGCTCCACCGGGGCTCCCGCGCCCACCGCTTCTCAGGGCTCCGCCGGTACAACCCGCCCCGCCGACTCCCAGGGCTCCGCCGGGGCTCCCGCGCCCACCGCTCCCCAGGGCTCCGCCGGTACAACCCGCCCCGCCGACCTGGCTGGCATCACAGTTGTTCCGTACCGCGCCGGGTATCTCGCGATCGCGGAGTGGCCCCAGAAGACGGTCACACCCACGCCAATTGCCCAGCTCCTCGGCCTTGATACTGAGGTCGGCTCCGCTGAAGCCGCCACTGGCACCGATTCCCCCACCGCCTCCGCTGAAGCCGCCGCTGCTGACGAGTCAGCGGCCGCTAGCAGCGCTGAGCCCACCGCCGCCTCCACGTCCGCCGTCGGTGAGGATGCGAATGCAGGAGCAGCGATATGGGATGACCTGCGCATTCCTGAATCGACGCACGGATTCGGCGGGCGCGGCTACTCCAACTGGGCGAAGTTCCTCATCGCCGGATTGGTGACTGCGCTCGTGATCACCATCGTCATCTTGACCACGGTCTTCATCAACCTTCTCCTGCCGTAGTCTTATTCCGCCAGGTTCCGCCGGGTCCCGTGGGCTCCGCCGGGTCCCGTGGGCTCCGCCGGGTGAATCTATCGCATGACAATGCCGCCGCTCCGCCCGGGCCGATGAGTCCCTCAATTTGGAGGGGGCATAAAACCTGCTATCGCAGGTAAATGCAATCCACACCCCCTTCAAAGTGAGGAGAAGGCCGAAGAAGGATAGTCGCATCGGGGAATGACAGATATATCTGTCAGGGCTTCCTGGGGATTCGCCGCGAAAGCAGTCAGATATATCTGACTTCCGGAAAAATGACTATAGCGTTCCGGAGGCCGCCGCTATGGGTGGTCGCTTTGGACCGCCGTTTGGGGCTGCTTCATGGAGCCGAGCGTCAATGGCCTCCCGTGATGCCTCCCTGCTGGGGAGGGGCGGAAGCGGGGTGCTGGGAGCAGGACGTGAATCAGGGCAGGTATCCGGTCCCGCGTTGCGGAACTGAATACCTGCCCTGAGATGAGAGAAAGGCCGGTTATTCGTGATCGGAATTCACAGCTGGGCTGTTGGCCTCCGATCGGGCCAAGTTTTTAGTTTTCGCACGTCATCGCTCTACACGAGTCCAAGGCTGACGAGGATTCCGACAATGGCGCCGATTGCTGCGAGGGCGCCGACGATGCCGCCGACGATGGCCCCGATGTTGTCCTCGTCGGAGCTGCCAGCGGCGGCGTTATCGGCGGACGTGGGCTTAGCGGGAGTCGTGGGCTTAGCGGGAGCCGTGGGCTTAGCGGGAGCCGTGGGCTCAACGGGTTCAGCAGGCTCAGGTTCGGCGGGTTCAGCGGGCTCAGCAGGGTCGGTGGGCTCAGCAGGGTCGGCTGGGTCGGTGGGCTCAGCCGGGGTACGCGGCTCGGGCGGGGGGGTTGGATCGGCACTCGTCTGGGCTGCCGCGATCTGGTCGAGGCACTTGTTGAAATCGGCGATCAGGGCCGCGCCCGCAGTGGTCGCTTTCAGCTCCGTGTTAATAAAGTCAACGAGTCCGGCGGCCAACGTGGCCTTCGACTCAACGTACCCGTCGCGGTCCAGCACCTGCGTGGACACAACGTCAATGTAGTGCTGAGCGAGGGTTGCGTTGACCCCGTCGATCCCGTCCGGGTCGGTAACGGTGCCGTGGACGTCTGTAATGCCGGTGACAATGAGTGGCGTGTACAGCTGATTGAGCACGTCAATGTGCTGCTGAGCGGCCGCCCCACTCACCCCGTCGGCGACAAACGCCTGGAACAGGCCCTGTTCCAGCAGGTTGATGTTGCTGCGCGCAGCGGAGGTGACCGCACCGCCAAGGTTCGCCACCGTTGCCGCAACATACTCGTTGAGTGGCTGGGCAACCGTCACCCACGTCTTCTTCACGTCAGCACCCGTGTCGGATCCACCGGTGTGCACCTCCACAGTGGTCGGGTTGTTGAGGCCGGAATACTGGTTGGCCAGATAGTCGGCAGCGCGGGAAAGCACTTGCTGGCGGGCCTGCAGCTCGAGGCCAGCGACACCGGTGATGGTGCAGACGGTGCCGCCGTAGTCGCTATAGGCGCTGACAGCAGCATGCGCGACAGGGGCGCCGAGCAGGCTGACTACTACCGCCGAGGTGACGAGGGTCCGGTTCATATCTGGTCCTTTGTTCACTTAACGAACCTATTAGAGGACACTCTACACTCTGAGAAGAAAGAAAGAAACAGCTGAGAAACCTTAGCCCCTGAGTTCTTCGATGAGCAGTGAGTTGAAGGAGTACGTGCCCGTCGGCTGCGTATCCTGATCCAGCAGGTAGAGACGCTTGACGGCAACGACGATCGCCTCAGCGATCGTGTTGCGCATGTCCGGATCTGTGAGAATTGTCACATCCTGCGGGTTGGTGACATAGCCAACCACCACCTGAATCGCCGGCATCTTCGACAGCCGCAGCACATCCCAACTCCGCCCATGCGTGTAGCAGTTTGTCAGCGGCGTCCGTGCGACAATCTCCCGCTGCACGAACCCGGACAGCATCTCCCCGGTGATCGAGTTCGCCCCGGACTCGCTGCCATAGTAGAACGTGGCCACCCCGTGCGCCTTCTCATTCTTGTAATGGTCACTGCGCAGGCAGATCATGAGATCCGCCCCGAACGAGTTGGCAACGTCGGCACGCTCCTGGGGGGTGGGGTCGAGCTGGCGGGGATGCGACATGATCGTCTCAATCCCGGCCGAGACCATCCGCCCCTCCACGCGCGAGGCCAAATCCCACAGGATCTCCTCCTCAGTGATCTGCCCATACGGCCCGCGCACGCTCATCCCCGGATAGTTGAGCCCAAAGCCCGGGTCAATGACCACGCGTTTCCCGGCGAGCAGTGGGCCGGCCAGGCGCACGCGCTCCTTTTCCCGCAGCGCGGCAGCCGAGCCGCCCTTTGCAATGCGACGCCCCAAAAGCCCAAGCGCACGCACGGTTTCTGGGCCACAGATACCGTCGGCGGTGAGCTCATAGTTGAACTGGTAATCCCGCACCGCGTTGTAGGTGATCTCGTCATAGTGGCCGTCAATATGGCCCGTATAAAACCCGAGTTCTTGCAGTTCACGCTGGAGTTGGACGACATCGTCGCCGACGTATTCGCGCCCGGGAATGAAGCTGAGCACGCGCGCGCCGAGGGTGTAGGAGGTTTCGCGGAGGGTGCGCAGGGTGACATCGTCAATAGTGCCGGTCACGAGGATGCCGCGGTCCTGCTGAAAGGCGCGGATGGCCTCGGCGAGCTGGTCGTCAAAGTAGGTGTCTTCGGCCCGGTACTTCCGCGTCCCACTAGCAGAAGTGCTGTCAAAGTAGCCGAGCCGGGTCAGCGCCGCGCGCGCCTCCGCAACGCGCGGACTCGACTCACCTACCTTCACCTCGGGCGGCATCCGCTATCCTCCGTATTTCTGCAGCTTCTCGACGATTGCCTGCTTCCTCTTCACACCCGTGAGCCGCTTCACCTTCTCCCCACCAGAGAAAATCAGCAGCGTGGGAATCGCCATAATATGGAACGTGGCGGCGAGTTCGCGCTCGCGATCCACATTTACTCTCCCGATGGTGACCTGCGGCATTTCGCTGTCGATCTCCTCAAGGGTGGGGGCGAGTTGCTTGCACGGTCCGCACCAGTCGGCCCAAAAGTCAACCAGGACAGGCCCCTCGGCACTGCCGATGACCTGGTCGAAGTTGCCCTTCGTCAGTTCCAGCATAGCGCCCATTCTAGCCCAGGTACTTTTCTGCATCGAGAGCGGCACGGCATCCCGAGCCAGCAGCGGTGATGGCCTGCTGATATGTCGGATCCACGAGGTCCCCGGCGGCGAACACGCCCGGGATCGACGTGTGGGCGGAGTGCCCCTGAACCACCACGTAGCCCTGCTCGTCGAGCTCCAGCTGGTCGCGCACGAGCTCATTGGTGGGATCGTGGCCGATAGCCACAAAAATCCCGTCCATGGGAAGGGTTTCCACATTCCCATTGTGGGTGATTTCCACGCCGGTAACGTGGTCAGTTCCGAGCACACGGTTGACGGTGGCGTTGGTGACAAAGGTGATCTTCTCATTCTCCCGGGCGCGGGCGACCATGACTGCCGAGGCGCGGAACTGTTCGCGACGGTGGATCAGTGTCACTGTTTTCCCGAATCGTGTGAGGAAAATGGCCTCTTCCATGGCGGAATCCCCGCCGCCGATGACGGCGATGTTCTTGTCCTTGAAAAAGAAGCCGTCACAGGTGGCGCAGGCGGAGACGCCGCGCGCTTTGAACTCGTCTTCCCCGGGCACCCCGAGGTAGCGCGGTGCCGCACCCATCGCCAGAATGACGGTTTTTGCCTGGTAGATCACGCCTTCGGAGTGGACGCGCTTGATCTCACCGGTGAGCTCGAGCTTGTCCACGTACTGCATCCGCAGGTCTGCACCGAAGTGTTCCGCCTGGGCCCGCATATTCTCCATGAGGGCGGGGCCCTGAATCCCCTCAGGGAAGCCGGGGAAATTCTCCACGAGTGTGGTGGTCATGAGCAGGCCACCGGCCTCGATTCCCTCGAAGACGAGGGGTTTGAGTTCACTGCGGGCGGCGTACAGGGCGGCGGTGTAGCCGGCCGGGCCGGAGCCGACGATGATGACGTTGTGGATCGTAGGGTCGAGGGTGGCCTCGGACTCGTTGTTCTGGCCGCTGACGATCCCGTCCTCATTGCCGAGGCCAACGAGGTCTCCGAGGGTGGCACCGACGATTCCGCCGACACCGACCCCGCCGACACCGACGCCCCCGAGGGCTTCACTGCCGATGCCGGGGGCGGCGCCGAGGCCTACCCCGGGTCCCCCGGTTGCTTCCTCGAGACCGGTCTGTGTTGACTCGCCTGCCATCGGTACTCCTTGTTGCTAGCTACTTCCGTGTCTATTTCAATGTACCGAACGCGCCCGCTGCGTGTTCTATTCCACCCCGTCGGGGGGCCTGGGCGAGCGCTGAGCGGGAGCAGCCGGGGGGCGAGCGGCCGGGCTAGACGAGGCCGGCGGCGTGCTCGCTCTCCAACTGCACCCGCAGGTCCCGCAGCCCCCGGAAGCGCCGCGAGCGGACCGTCCCCGGTTGGACACGCTGGCGTTTCGCGGCCTCGACCTCGCGCATGCCCATGAGATCAACCCAGAAGATGGCGGCCCGCTGTTCCCGGGGCAGGGTGCGCAGCGCCGTGTGCAGCGTCGAGCGCAGATCCAAGGTCCCGGCGAGGGCCTCGAACGGATCGATCGTCGTCGGATCCAGGGGCAGACAGCCCGCGATGAACTGCGGTTGCTGCTTGCGGGAGCGTCGATAATGGCTCGCCGCCGTCGTCGCCACCACCCGGTACAGCCACGTTGACAGCTGTGCGCGGCCGGTGAACTTCGGGGCGTTGCCGAGCATCACCAGAATGGACTCTTGGGCGAGGTCCTCCGCGTCGGCGCGGTTGTGTGTCCACACATGGGAATATCCCACGATGCGGTCGTAGTACCGGGTGATGAGCTCGGCGAATGCCTGGTTGTCGCCGCCCCGGTAGCGCTGAATGAGGGCGAGGTCGGTGGCGTCGCTGGGAGCAGATGGAGTGGTTGTCACGAGATCCCCCTTCGGTGGTGAGTGAGAGTCAAAAACTTGCGTTGACCTCAATCATTCCGAGGGGGGAGAGCGTTCGACAACGGCCCATGCACAGTGGAGTGTGCGCGGGCGGGTTCAACTGGACGAATCCGCCCGCCGGGGCCCCCACCCTGTGGGCCCCCGTTTCGATCACCCGCCGGGCCGCCGACTGCGCCTGCGGTCGGGTGCGGGAACTGCTCCACCGGCACCCGCCGGGCCGCCGACTGCGCCTGCACCCCGCCACACGCGCCCGCCTGCGCCCTCGCTGCCGCGTTATGCCGCGCAAGCCGTCTGCTAAGCGGGTACAATTGACCGGGAACAATCGGCACTGCCACCCCCGGCATTGTCGAACCGTCACGCCAGCGACGAAAGGGATTCCCATGGTCAACCCGTTTAAGAAGGGGTGGAAGTTCTTCACCTCTGCCGCAGACAAGGCAATCGAGGACAATGCCGACCCGGACGTGCTCATCCACCAGGCCGCTGAGGAATCGAAGCGACAGAACCAGGCCGTGCAGGAACAGGCTGCGGCGGTGATCGGCAACAAGAAACAGCTGGAAATGCAGCTCAACCGCCTCCTCAAGGACCAGGCCAACCTCCAGGAACAGACCAAGCAGGCCATCGCGGCCGCCGATGCAGCCGCCGCCTCCGGCGATGAGGCCGCTGCTGCGAAGAAGGCCACCGCTGCTGAGGTGCTCGCCACCCAGTTAGTCGCCGTGGAAACACAGATCGACCAGGTCAAAGCCCACTATGAGCAGGCCGCTGCGGCCGCTGAGCAGGCGAAGACGCAGGCCGCCCAGTCGCAGGCGCATCTGCAGGAGCAGTTGAACCAGGTTGGGCAGCTGCAGGCGCAGGCCGCGCAGGCGAAGATGGCTGAGATGCAGGCACCTGTCATCACCGAGTCGGACAATCCCACGTTGGATGAAATCCGGGAGAAGATTGAGCGCCGGTATGCCGATGCCCTCGGGGCGCAGGAGCTGACCCAGTCCACCCTGCAGGCCCAAATGACGGAGCTGACCAGCGCCGGAACCGACATGAAGGCGAATGCCCGGTTGGCTGAGATTCGTGCACAGATGCAGTCCCAACAGGCGCAAATCACCGCCGCCGACGCTGATTCTGTCGCTGATGCCGACTCCGCTGATGCTGATCCTGCCGCTGATGCCGACTCCGCTGATGCTGACACCGACGACGCCGCGCCAGCCGACGACGCCCGGGCCTGACTCACCCTGCCGACTCGCAGTTATGCTCCCCGAGTCTGCTACCTCAAAATCCGATCTGGGGTTTTGCGAAATGTAGCAGACTCGGGGAGCATAACTCGATCGTTGAAGGCCCTGTGCGCACGCGGCGGCGGGGGCAGGCGGGCGCGTCAGCGGGGCCGGTTGATGAGGACGCCGCGAATGCCGTGATGGAATCCATCGCGAAGCTGCACGCGCTGCGTCTCCGAGAGCGTGTATTCGTGCAGCGTATCGCACGCGAACTGGAGCAGTGGCCGGTCCACCTCCGGAGGAAGACCGCCGCCGGAGAGCAGGTGCGCCTGATCGCGTTGCTCACTGGTGGCCGCGTTCTCGTACCACCACACGGCGTACTGTTGACCCACGTCAAAGGGTGTTTGGTAGCCTGCGGAGGCCCACACCTCATTGGGGAGGGGGACGTACCGGGACTGCAGTTTCCGTCGCGGTGCCATCATCGAGGGATTCGGCTTCGGCTTCGCGGGGGTTTCCTCGCCAGTGCTATCAGATGCCTGGTCAGCACCCGTGGCGGTGGCATCGCCGTCGACAGATGCCTGGGCGCCACCAGTGGCTGATCCGGGGACCGGGGAGGACTCGTCGGCGGGGGTCTGGCCGTCATCGTCGGCATCGTCGCGGGCAGAGCCCACATGGGTTCCCGGATCGGTGAGCGAGCTCACCACGTCTGTGTCTTCGGCGGGTTCACCCGGCCGCAGTGAGCGCAACGGCGCAGCGGAGCCGGCGGCGCTGGTGGCGCTGGTGCCGGGGGCGCCGAGGCTGGTTGCGCTGGTCGCCGTCGGGGAATCGGCGGGGGCCGGTGAATCGGCTGGGGTGCTGGGGTCGCTTGTGGCGCTGGGGGCGACCGGGGAATCGGTGCTGGGGCCGGGTGCGCTGGCAGCGTCCACTGAATCCTGATTCGGGGTCCCCTCTAGGGCAGCCGCGTCCTCCCCGGACTCGGCGCTGTCCGTCGCCGCGGTGGCGGTTGCGTCGCTACGCGAGCCAGTGGGCCCCGGCACCGGCGTGGAACCGCCCTCGAAGATGGGGGTTGCGTCGCCAATTGGCTCCGGGGGAATGCCCTCCCCGGGCACATGCACGTTCGGGGGGAGCGGGCCTTCGAGCACGTGAACCTGCATGCAGTCGGCGAATGCCTCGCGCGGGTCGAGGATTGTCACCGAGTCGCAGGCGTGGCGCAGCGCGGAACTCATCGAGTCCCACCCAAACCCATACAGGTGCACGCGCACCCCGGAGTTGGACAGTTCATGCACGCCAGGGATCATGTCCGCGTCGCCGGAGACGAGGACCGCATCCGAGCAGGTCCCGCGCACCCCGGCGAGTACCATGTCGGCGACGAGCCGGGTGTCCACGGCCTTCTGCGTGCGCCGTTCCCCCCATTCGATGAGTTGGCCAACCCGCAGCATCACCCCATCGGCCGATCGCAGCGCGCGCTGATAGCGGTGGGGCCCCGCATCGGGGATCCCGTCGTACCAGTATTGGCGTTGTATCGGCTGGTTGAGTTGTGTTTCCACCATTCCTTTCAGGGTTGCGACTACCTCGGGTAAATCAATTTCTAACTGGGCCCGCGCCCCGATCTCCCACGAGTTGTAAAAGCTCGCAAGCAGGTAGGACGTGTCCACGAAAACCAATGTGCGTTCAAGCATGGCTCCTAATTTCCTTTATCTAGTTCGTGTGAACCAGTCTACGGAAAAATGGCCGCCCCCGTTAGTTTCCGGGCCCCGTCCGCCGCACATCGCGCTAGCGCGTCAGTTCCACTGCAGCCTCGCGCGTGCCCATGTAGAGGGTCTCCCCGAGGGTGAAAAGTTGCACGTTGGGGCCGAAAACAGTGTTGCGCAGGGCAACTTCTTCGAGGTTGAGTGAGCAGCCCATTTTGGTGGAGATGGTGGCGCCAATACGCACATAATCGCCGTCGAGCCACAGCAGGGAGGAGTTGAGGTTGCAGTCAAAGGTGTGGGAGAACTTGCGCAGAGTTGCCGGTTCGACGCCGGGGGTGAAGAGGTCGGCGGTGGGGCCGGTGAAGTCCGGTTCGCCGAAGCGGGGGCCGAAGGTGATGGTATCGCTTCCGCCGTGGTAGGTGCCGGTGGCGATGGCATCGAAGCGATCGGCGCTCACGAGCGTGGCCTGTGTGGGGACGGCGACAATGCGGGCGCGCGCGCCGGTTGTGTCGGGTTCCTCCATGTTCCACCAGGGGTCGACGCTGCTTGTCGGCTCTCCTCCCACGGTACTGGGAGCCAGACCGATCGCGAGCCCGGCGATGAGCGCGATGACACCGATGAGGGCGGCGAGGGCGCCGGCGATGGTAGCAACGAGTGTAGCGGGAGAAAGGGAAGCCATATTTCCTACTTCGCTCTTCCCAATCTGTGCGTTACAGCAGCTTGGACGCGGTATTCTGAGTGTATCAAAACCGTCGCTGTGTCCTGCCTGATTGTAGTCGCCGCATCTGTGTCTGCGTGTGCGTCAAACAAGCAGGTGGTGACGATGACCTCAACAGTGGCACCGCCGCAGCCGCAGGTGGTGACGATAACAGCCGCCCCGGCCTATCAGGCCCCGCCGCCGCGCCATACGACCAGCTTGAACTATACGATTTCGTCCGGGTATGCGGCGCACACGTCGGATGAGTTTGCGGCCGCCATTTTTAAGACGGTGAATGCCCATTACCTTTCCACAGCTACGATTTCCGGCGCATACTCGGTGTTTTCCCCGGTCACTGGGCTGACGTATACGGTGACGTGCCGCAGTTCCGGTAGCTCCAATTTGTGCACCGGCGGTGACGATGCTGGAATCCGAAGTTATTTCTAACCAGGCGATTTGTGTTTTGGCGCGGCTGCGCTTAGAGTATCCCAGGCAACCGCGCTTGCGGTTGAGATTCATGCGCCTTGATGGGCCTGCGGATGCGGGTCTCGTTGGAGCGTGCGTGTTGTGTGAGAACTCGATAGTGTGTTGATGTGTTTTTGGTGTGTTGTTTGTTTTTGTGTTGTGTGTTGGTTTTTTGGCATTTTTGTGGTGCTGGGGGACTGTGGCATGG
>JAXFPD010000006.1:0-21399 GCA_034179945.1 Corynebacterium sp.
CACCACATGCACGCCTACAAACACGGCGGTAGAACATCCCAGGAGAATCTGACCGGGTTGTGTAAGCACCACAACGGCCGCAACGATGACGACCTAGACAAGCCACGCAACGGCCACATGGAACGCGACCCACTAACCAAACGAGTCGGCTGGAAACCACCAGGCAGCAGCGTGGGCCGAGACAGACCGCCGAGCGGAGATACAGCCGTCAGTCGCGGTGCACCGCTGCAGTTCAACGACCTGCCCATCCACAACCTAGACGGCAGGGCGCTCATCAACCGCGCCCTCAACCGGCCTCAGTGATTACCCGTACCCGAGTTGTGCAGCCCGCCCAAGCGTGATCCCCCTCAGTGTTGGAAAACGCACCTGGTCGAAGCGCCAGCACGAAACCGGGGAGTTGGTGCTGCAGCAATCTGTGCAACAATGGCCGCATGAAGTTTACTGTCATCCCCACCGCGTGGGAGGAAACCATCGACCAGATGACCGCCGCCGGCCATGAGTATGTGCCGGAGCTGGGTGCAGGCGTTGAGTTTGTCATCTTCAACGGCACCCCCGCCCAGTTCCCGGACAGCCTGCCGGCGAGTGTGCAGGTTGTTCACACGCACATGGCGGGGATGGACGGGTTGGCGGCCGCCGGGGTTCTCGGGCGCGACCCGGTGCGCTGGTCCAACGCGCAGGGCCTGTACAAGGACACGGTGTCCGAATCCACCGTTACCCTCCTGCTGGACTGCCTCCAGCAGACGAAGCTGGCGGTACAGGCGGCATCCTTCTCAGTGGCTGGCCGCATGCAGGAGGAGCGCCGGTGGCTGTTTGACCAGACGGTGGCGATCATCGGGGCCGGCGGCATCGGCGAGTACCTCATTGGGCTGCTCACCGCCTTTGGGGCGCGCACCCTGGCGGTGACCCGCTCCGGGCGGAGTGTTCCCGGTGCTGACGGCTCCTACGCCATCGGGGATCTGCAGGAGGTGCTTGACCAGGCAACGGTGGTGGTGAACATTCTGCCCCTCACGGAGGATACGCGCGGGTTCTACAACGCGGACCTGTTTGCCCAGATGCGCCCGGAGACGGTGTTTATCAACGTCGGCCGCGGCCCCTCTGTGGACACGCGGGCCCTCTACGAGGCACTGATAAGCGGGCAGATCGCCGCCGCCGGATTGGATGTGACGGACCCGGAGCCGTTGCCGGACGATCACCCCCTGTGGGCGGTGGAGAACTGCATCATCACCCCGCATGTGGCCAACACTCTGCCGATTATTCGCGCCCGCACAGGGGCTGCGGCAGTGGAGGCGGCTGCGGCGTTTGCAGCCGGGGAGGAGATGCCTGCGGAGGTCGATGTGGCCGCTGGCTACTGAGTGGGTACACTGTCATCCATGGCAAACCGTTTCATTGACCGCGTAGTCCTGCACCTCATGGCCGGCGACGGCGGCAACGGCGTGGCCAGTGTGCATCGGGAAAAGTTCAAGCCCCTCGGCGGGCCGGACGGTGGCAACGGCGGCCACGGCGGGGACATCATCCTCGAGGTCTCTGAGCAGGTGCACACGCTCATGGACTTCCACTTCCGCCCCCACCTCAAGGCCTCCCGTGGAGGCAACGGGTCGGGGGATTGGCGCAACGGGGCGCGCGGGAAAGACCTCGTGTTGCCGGTTCCCGCCGGTACGGTGGTCTATTCGGAGTCCGGCGAGGAGATCGCCGACCTTACTGGCGTAGGGATGCGCTTCATTGCCGCCGCAGGTGGCCACGGCGGATTGGGCAACGCGGCCCTGGCGTCGGCATCGCGCAAGGCCCCCGGGTTTGCGCTGAAGGGAGAGCCGGGGGAGCAGCATGATGTGGTCCTGGAGTTGAAATCCATTGCCGATGTGGGGCTTGTCGGGTTCCCCTCGGCGGGCAAGTCCTCCCTCATTGCGGTGCTGTCGGCGGCGCGGCCAAAGATCGCCGACTACCCCTTTACGACGCTCCAACCCAACCTCGGGGTGGTCACGGTCGGCCACGATGCATACACCATTGCCGATGTTCCCGGCCTCATCCCCGGGGCGAGTGAGGGCAAGGGGTTGGGGCTTGACTTCCTCCGCCATATTGAGCGCACATCTGTCCTAGTCCATGTGGTTGACTGTGCGACGATGGAGCCGGGCCGGGATCCGCTCTCCGATATTGCGGCGATGGAGCAGGAGCTCGCCTCCTATGCGCAGCTCCTCGGCGGTGAGAGTGACCTCATGGAACGGCAGCGGGTGATCGCGTTGAACAAGGCGGATTTGCCGGATGCGCGCGAGCTTGCGGAGTTCCTCCGCGCGGAGTTGGAGGACGCCTACGGGTGGCCGATCTTTATTATTTCCACGGTCAGCCGCGAGGGGCTGGAGGCGTTCAGCTATAAGCTCATGGAGTTGGTGGCGGCCCACCGGGCGGCGCAGCCGCGCACAAAGGCCGAGCCGGTGGTGGTGGCGCGCCCGGTTGATCGCCATCCGGACCGGTTTGAGGTCACCCCGCTTGACGGGGGGTGGCTGGTCACCGGCACCCGGGTGGAGCGGTGGATTCTGCAAACCGATTTCGATAACGACGAGGCTGTCGGCTATTTGGGGGACCGGCTGGCCAAGGCGGGGGTGGAGGATGCCCTGTTTGCGGCCGGTGCTGAGGCGGGGGATACGGTGACGATTGGGGAGATTTCCTTCGAGTGGGATCCGCTCACCGCCGCCGGGGTGGATCCGCTGCTCACGGGCCGGGGTACGGATGTGCGGTTGGAGGGGCGGACGCGTCTGACGGCTGCGGAGCGCAAACGCGCCTCCAAGGTGCGTCGGGGCCTCATCGAGGAAGAGGACTTTGGCCAGGAGGCCTCGACAGAAAGGTGGCAGGGATAATGGCCCCCGTCCTGCCCACTGCCCCTTTCGGCGCTCGTGCCCAATTTCCTCCCGCTCCCAGGCAGGTAACCCGGTTTTCGTCGCCGTTGCGGGCGACGATCGCGAACGCGCACACCGTGGTGGTGAAAGTGGGGTCGAGTTCGCTTACCGACGACCACCACCTTGTGGATGTGCACAAGATCAACACGATCGTCGATGCGGTCACCGCCCGGATGCGCACCTCCAATGTGGTGGTGGTGTCCTCCGGTGCGATTGCGGCGGGGATGGCTCCACTTGGGTTGCGTTCCCGGCCGACGGATTTACCCACCCGGCAGGCGGCTGCGGCGGTGGGTCAGGTGCATTTGGCCTACGAGTGGGGGGCCAGTTTTGGGCGCTATTCCCGCACCATCGGGCAGGTGTTGCTCACCGCTTCCGACGCTGGTCAGCGGGATCGGGCGCGCAACATTCAGGCGACGATTTCCAGGTTGTTTGCGCTGCACTGTGTGCCGGTGGTCAATGAGAACGATACGGTGGCCACGGCGGAGGCCCGCTTTGGGGACAATGACCGCTTGGCGGCGGTGGTGGCCAACCTCATTGCCGCCGATGCGCTGATTTTGCTTTCCGACGTCGACGGCCTCTACGACAAGAACCCCGCCGAGCCCGGCGCCCAATTCGTCCCCGAGGTGCGCGAGCCGGGGGATTTGGACGGTGTTGTCGCCGGTGGGGGCGGCAAGGTGGGCACCGGGGGGATGGCGTCGAAGGTGTCGGCGGCGAATTTGGCCACCCGCGCCGGGATTCCCGTGCTGCTCACCGCAGCCGACCTCATCGGTGTGGCCCTCTCGGATGCGAGTGTGGGGACGGTGTTTGCGCCCCGGGAGAAGGACCTCAATGCGTGGAAGTTCTGGGCCCTGTATGCGGCCGATATTTCCGGTGTGCTCACCATTGATGCGGGGGCGGTGAAGGCGGTCACCCGGGGTGGTACGAGCCTGTTGGCGGTGGGGATCACCGATGTGGACGGCGATTTTTCGCCCGGCTCTATCGTGGAGATCCACGGCCCAGATGGGCAGATCATCGGCCGTGGTGAGGTCCACTACGATTCCGCCCAGCTCACAGCAATGGTGGGCAAGCACACCCACGAGCTGCCGGAGGAGCTGCGCCGGCCGGTGGTGCACGCCGATTATCTCTCCAACTTCGCCTCCCGCGCCTAGCCGATGAGGGCGGCGGCGAGCAGCTGGCGAGTGTAGTCCTCGCGCGGGTGCTCGTACACCTCGGCGACGGTGCCGGACTCGACGATCTGTCCGTCGTGAATGACCGCCACGTGGGTGCACAACTCGCGCACCACGGACAGGTCGTGGGTGACAAACACGAGTGTCATGTCGTAGGCGGCAACAACCTCATCGAGGACGGCGATGACCTGTGCGCGCACGGAGGGGTCGAGGGCGGAGACGGCTTCGTCGGCCAACAGCACCTGCGGGTGGACGGTGAGCGCCCGGGCAATGGAGATGCGTTGGCGCTGACCACCGGAGAACTGGTGTGGGTAGGCAGAAAGAATGTCCGGCGCCAGTCCCACCGCCGTCAGCGCCTCCGTCACCCGCTGGTCAATCTCCTGTTTGGAGAGTTTCCTCTGCACGTGGAGGGGTTCGGCGACGATGTTGCCGATGCGCATGCGCGGGTTGAGGGAGGAGCGCGGATCCTGGAACACCAACTGCACGGTGCCGTTGACATGCACCTGGCCACTCGTGGGGGTTTCCAACCCGGCGATGATGCGCAGGAGGGTGGATTTGCCGGACCCGGACTCGCCGACGATGCCGAGGCGGCGCCCGGCGGGCACGGTGAGGTCGATCCCGCGCAGGGCGTGGACCTCCCGGCGGCCACCGAAGATGCGGCGGGAGGTGAAGGTCTCGGTGATCTCCTCCATCACAATCGCCGGGGCTGCCGCCTCCTCGAGGTCGCTGGTTAGCGGCACGGTGCGGGTGGGAAGGGAACGGGCGGCCAACACCTCAGCGGTGGTGCCGGAGGTGACCACACGACCGTGGTCGAGGACGATCACCCGCTCGCACATCCGTCCCACCACGGCCATATCGTGGGAGATGAACAGGAGAGCAATGTTGTGTTCGGCGGCCAACCGGTCAATGAGCTCGAGAATATGCTGCTGCACGGTGACATCGAGGGCAGTGGTCGGCTCATCGCACACGAGCAACTGCGGTTCATTGGCCAGAGCCCGGGCGATGAGGACACGCTGGCGCTGCCCACCGGAGAGTTCATGCGGATACGAGTTGTACACGCGCTCCGGGTCGGTGATGTCACAGTCTGTGAGCAGGGCGAGGGCCTGTGTACGGGAGGCAACCGGCATCACCTCCGTGATCTGTTTCCCCACCTTCTGCAGCGGGTCGAGGGCGGTCAGCGGCTCCTGGAACACTATGGAGATGTCGTTGCCACGGATCTCAGCGAGCTGCTTCTCCGTCAGTGTGAGCAGGTCCACCTGGGAGAACAGGGCGGATCCGGTGGCCGTCAGGTTCTCCGCGAGCAGGCCGAGCAGGCTCAGTGTGGTCAGGGTTTTCCCGGAGCCGGATTCGCCGATGATGCCGAGGCGTTCGCCGGGGCCCACGTCAAAGGAGATGGCGTCGAGAAGCGTGCGCCCGGAGGCGGTGGTGACGGTGAGATCGGTCACCGTGAGCAGTGGGGAGGTCATGAGCGGTCTCCTTGGGTGGGGTCGAGCATGTCGCGGAGGCCGTCGCCAAGCACGTTGAAGCCCAACACGGTGATGGCAATGGCCGCGCCGGGCCACACCGCGAGCAGCGGATCGGTGCCGAGGAGGGTTTGTGCCGATTGCAGCATCCGCCCCCACGACGGCTCCGGTGGGGGAGTGCCCAACCCGAGGAAGCTCAACGCCGCCTCCGCGAGGATGGCCAGCGCAAACGTGATGGACACCTGGACGATGATCGTCCCCCACAGGTTGGGCAGCACATGGCGGGTGGCAATCCCCCACCCCCGCCGTCCCGCCAGCTGGGCCGCCTCAATATAGGCCAAGCTCATCGTACGCACCGTTCCGGCCCGGGTGACACGGATGAACGCTGGAATCGAGGCAATCCCAATCGCCACCATCGCCGAGGTGGTGGACGCGCCCACCATCGCCCCGGCGATAATCGCCATGAGCAGGGCGGGGAAGGCGAGGAGCACGTCGGCGCCACGGACGATGAGCTGATCCACCCAGCCGCGCCGCATTCCGGCGATGATGCCGAGCGGCACCCCGATCACCGCACCAATTCCGGCGGCGATGAGTCCGACGACAAGGGTGATCCGGGAGCCGGCCATGATCTGGGAGAACACGTCGCGCCCGTAGCGGTCCGTGCCGAGGAGGTGGCGCACACTCGGGCCCTCGAGGCGCTCGGCGGGGAACACCTCGATTGGGTTGAATGGTGTCCACACGAGCGAGATGAAGGCGAGGAGGATGACCACCGTGACAACGGTGCCGCCGAGGATGACCTGGGTTTTACTGCGTGCGTTCATGGTTACCTCCGCACTCTCGGATCAATGAGGGCATAGGAAATGTCCACGATCATATTGATGAGCAGCGTGAACACCACGAGCACGAGGACGACGGTTTGGACTGTTGGCAAGTCCCGGGCAGCAACCGCATCGAGCAGGTAGTTGCCCAACCCCGGCACCACGAACACCCGCTCCACAACGACCGCGCCGATGATCAGCCCAGCCAGTTGGATACCGGTGACGGTGACCACGGGGATCGCCGCATTGCGCAGCCCGTGGCGGATGAGCGCCTGCCAGCGGGTGAGCCCGCCCGCGCGGGCGGTGATGAGGAAGTCCTCGCCGAGGATATCCAACACCGCACTGCGCACGTAGCGGGTCAAAATGGCGGCCTGGACGGCGGCGAGGGCGAGCACCGGCATGATGAGCCGGGAGAGGAAGGACCCGAAGCCCCACGCCGGTGGGGTCCACCCGTTCGCCGGCAACCACCCCAACTGCACAGAGAACACGGTGACGAGCAAAATGCCGACGAGGAAGCTGGGCAGGGCGATCCCGAGCTGGGTGGCGGCAGAGATCACCGCACCGTCGGTGTGGCGGGCGCGCATTCCCGCCCACACCCCGAGGGGCACGGCGACGAGGACGGCGAGCACCATGGAGGTGAGGATGAGGATGAGGGAGACGGCGAACCGGTCGGTCACGAGCGGGGAAATCGGGGTGCCGCTGGTCAGGGAGGTGCCAAAGTCACCGTGTAGCAGACCCCCGATCCAGGCGGCATACTGGGTGATCAGCGGCTGATCCAACCCGTATTGGGCGCGGGTTTCCGCGAGCAGTTCCGGGGTGGCGGTCACCCCGAGGGCGACCTCTGCCGGGTCGCCGGGGACGATGCGCAGCGCGATGAAGATGAGCACACTGGCCACAGCAACAGAGAGGATAAACCGCAGGAGAATGCGGCCAATCTGGGCGATCATTGCAGTGCCTCCTCGTGGGTGTCCATCGCCGCCAGGGGTAAGCGTTCGGTGACCACATTCGGGTCAATGCCGGTGACCTCGGGGCGGGCGATGACGATGTTGGGGAAGTTAAACAGGGTGTCTGCGGCGGCATCGGCCATGATCTGGCCGACTGCATCGCGCATCGCGGCCACCTGGTCCTCTGCGGTGCCGGAGTCCGCCCGGGAGAGTGCTTCCCGGGTGGCGGGGGAGTCGTATCCGAGGTAGTAGTCCGGGTTGCCAAAGAGGGTGGGGATGTCGCGGGCTTCCACGTGGGCGATGAGGGACATCTGGTAGTTCTTCGTGGTCATCACCTGGTTGAGCCACACGGCGGGGAATTCGGCGGCCTCGATACGCGCGTTGAATCCCACGTGCTGCAGTTGGGAGACGAGAATCTCACTGATGGCCTGCGCATACGGCAGGCTTGGTACGGTGATGGTGACGGTCAGCTCCGTCCCGTTGAGCCCGGTCTCGGCGAGCAGTTGGCGTGCCTTCTCCGGATCGTATGGGTAGGGGTTGTGTTCCTCAAACCACGGGTCGGTGGGGGGAACGGGCTGGCCGCCGGTGTCGGTTCCGTAGCCGGACCAGGCGGTATCGATGACTGCTTGCCTGTCCACGGCGTACATGACGGCCTGGCGCACGCGCACATCGTCAAACGGGGCCGCCTTGTTGTTCATGGATAAGAGCACTTCACCGTTTGTGGTGCCCTGGTAGATGGCAAAGTCTGTGAGGGTGTTGAGTAACTCCGGCTGCTGGGCCGCCCAGAGCACGTCGATATCGGCGGATAGTAGGGCGTTGGTGGCCGCCGTCGCGTCCGCAAAGTAGCGCACGATCGCCTTGTTGTGGTGGGCTGGGGTGCCCCAATAGGTGGGGTTGGCGGTGTAGGAGACCGCCTGGCCGACCGCGTAGCCGTCCACCATGTACGGGCCGGTGCCGATCGCTTCGGTCTTGAGATTGGCCACGTGGTCGGGGTGGAGCATCGCCCCGATGAGGGTGCCCATGGACCACAGCCAGCTTGTTGACGCCTGAGATAGGGTGACCTGGAGGGTGTGGGGATCGAGCGCCTGGGCGTCGGTGACCAGTTTCATGCCCGCTTTCAACCCGTTTGTCCACGCGTCCGAGGTGACATTGCGGATGGACCACGCTGCGGTCTCAGCGGTGAAGGGCTCGCCGGTGGAGAAGGTGACATCGTTGCGCAGGTGGAACGTGTAGGTGGTCTGATCTGGTGAGATCTCCCAGCTCTCCGCCAACCATGGGGTGATGGCACCGGTCTCATCGATGCGCACGAGCGTTTCGTAGACGCTGCCCATGAGGGCGGTGGGGATCGCCGCCCCGGAGGAGGTGGTGAAGTCGAGGGACGCCGGGGCGCCGGTGGTGCCGACGACGAGGGTGTTCACCCCCTGGGAGGTGGCTGTGGGCACGGCGGTGTGTCCTGCAGAGCAGGCGGCGAGGGTGGTGCTGGCGAGGGCGCCGGCGACGGCGACGGTGAGCCCCTTCGAGCGCAGACTGTGACCGCGCTCACGGTGTTTGAACATTCTGCCAGGTTACCCCCTCGAAAGTAGTTAAGCAAGTATCAATATACCGATGCCAAGCAACACCATGACGAGGGGAAAGAGCACCGCCTCGAACCGCTCGAGCACCTTCGCCACCGCCTCCCGCGTGGCGATGTACCACGCCGCCGCACACAGCGCGGCGACGAGGATGAGGAAGACCACACTGTAGAGGACCCATCCCTGGGTGGAGAACACGGGCGCATACACCGCCCCCATTGGCAAAGGTGACCCCGGCAGCGGCGAGGATCCCGAAAAAGCCGAGATACTGGCCAGCCACCACCTTCCACCGCGCGCGGGTGAAGAACAGTGCGAGCACGATAAGGTCATCGATGTTGGTGACGGCAAACAGGCCGAGTGCGGATATTGTACGGGGCGCACCACGGTCACCCCGACGTCGATCCACACGTTCCGGAGCCTTCTACGAGGTCGCAGCGGAGTTTCGGGGTTGGGGTGAACAGTTCCGGGTAGGTGAGGTGGAACTCGTAGTGGGTGCGCGGGTCGCCGGCGAAGAATTCTCTCGCGTCCATGGGTTCATTGTGCCTATTTCTGCTGGCAAAGGGGAAATTTTGTGTCCGTGGGCTGGGTTCTGTATCCTTGTAGAGGCTTTCGTTTGGAAGCGGCCTGCTCTCATCGTCTAGAGGCCTAGGACTCCGCCCTTTCACGGCGGCAACACGGGTTCGAATCCCGTTGAGAGTACTGGAATTCGTTCCACGGTGTCTGTCGTCTGATGGGCACTGCAACTTGATATGGCCCTGTGGCGCAGTTGGTTAGCGCGCCGCCCTGTCACGGCGGAGGTCGCGGGTTCAAGTCCCGTCAGGGTCGCTGGATGCTTGATAGTCTGGTGATTTGCACCGGCTGCGGGGCAACCTGTAGAGTATCCACTCGTGCGTCACAGCGACGTACACCTGGCCCTGTGGCGCAGTTGGTTAGCGCGCCGCCCTGTCACGGCGGAGGTCGCGGGTTCAAGTCCCGTCAGGGTCGCGGCACGATAGCTCAGTTGGTAGAGCGTCCGCCTGAAAAGTGGAAGGTCGACAGTTCGATCCTGTCTCGCGCCACGGTACTAAAGCCCCCGGACATGTTCGGGGGCTTTTTCGTATGGTGTACACTCAACGGTATGTTAAGCGCGGTTAACAATTCAGTTCGGCGGCGGCTCACGCTACTCGGACCGGCCTTCGTTGCCGCCGTCGCCTATGTTGACCCCGGCAACGTCGCCGCCAACATCACCGCCGGTGCCCGCTACGGGTTCCTCCTGCTGTGGGTACTCGTTGTCGCCAACACGATGTCCGTCATCGTCCAATACCAGGCCGCCAAACTCGGACTCGTCACCGGAAAATCCCTGCCCCAACTGCTGCACGACCACATGTCCCGGCCCGCCCGGTGGGCCTACTTTGCGCAGGCAGAAATCGTCATCATCGCCACCGACCTCGCCGAAATCGTCGGCGGCGCCGTCGCCCTGAACCTGCTCTTCGGCCTGCCGCTGCTGCTCGGGGGAACGATCATGGGGGTTGCCTCCCTCGGGCTGCTCGCCTTCCAAACCACCCACAACCCGAAGATCTTTGAAACCATCATCGTCGGGCTCCTCCTCGTCATCACCGTCGGTTTTATCGCCGGGCTCGTCGTCACGCCACCCCCGCTGCCCGCCGTCGCCGAGGGCCTCATTCCCCGCTTCGCCGGGCCGGATTCCGTCCTCGTCGCCGCCTCCATGCTCGGGGCCACGGTCATGCCGCACGCCATCTACCTGCACTCCTCGCTCGTGCGCAACCCTCCCGATCGGCTTGCCCCGATGCTTGCCGCCACCCGCATCGATGTGGTCAGCGCCCTCGCCCTCGCCGGCACCGTCAACATCGCCCTCCTCGTTCTCGCCGGCACCGCCCTCCCGGAGACCGACACCCTCGCCGACGCCCACGCGGCCATCGACACCGTCCTTGGAGGCGGCATCAGCACCGTCTTTGCCATCGGACTGTTGGCCTCCTCGCTCGCCTCCACCTCCGTCGGCGCCTATGCGGGAGCCGAGATCATGGACGGGCTGCTCGACATTGACATCCCCCTCTGGCTGATGCGCGTGATCACTCTCATTCCCGCCCTCGCCGTGCTCGCCCTCGGTGCCGAGCCCACGTGGGCGCTCGTGGTCAGCCAGGTGATCTTGAGCTTCGGCATCCCCTTCGCCCTCATCCCCTTGACGTGGGCCACCGGCAGTGCGGCCGTGATGGGCCGCTACCGCAACACCGCCCTCCTGCGGGTGCTCTCCGTGGTGATCACAGCGGTGATCGTGGTACTCAACGCGGTGCTGGTGTGGCAGGTCCTTGCGGGATAACCCGAATCCGGCCCGCCTCCTCCGCCTCCAACTGCTGCGTGGTGCACTTTACCTGCAGCTGCACCGCACCGCTGACCGGGTCACAGTCGAGCACGGTGACGGTGCTGCCCACGGTGAGGTGGGCCGCCGCGAGGGCGCGCAACGCCGTGGCATCGGCATCGTGAACGCGCACAATGGTCAGGGGCACCTGCTGGGGGGCCTCGTGGAGGCGCAGATCCACCCGCCCGGGGAGGGTGCCGTCAAGGCGGGGGATCGGATCCCCGTGCGGGTCATGGGTGGGGTGGTCCAGGAGCGCGTCGATTCGCGCGAGGAGGGTATCGGAGATGGCATGTTCGAGCAGTTCCGCATCGTCGTGCACCTCATCCCAACTGCAGCCGACCACGTTGACCAGGAACGTCTCAATGAGCCGGTGGCGGCGCACCATCTCCAGGGCGAGGCGCTGCCCGGTTGCGGTGAGGGTGATCGCCCCATACCGGGCGTGGGTGAGCAGGCCCTGGGCCGCCAGTTTCTTCACCTGTGCGGAGATCGCCGGCATGCTCACCTGCAAGGTGGTGGCCAGGTCCACGGTTTGCACGCCGCGCTCAGACCACTCTGAAATGTTCCACATGGCCTTGAGGTAGTCCTGGGTGCTCGGGGAGAGCTCACCAATATTCATGGCCTCCAGCCTAGTGATCGCGGTACAATTCCACTATGACAAAGCGCGCCCTGATCATCGTGGATGTACAAAATGACTTCTGTCCCGGCGGGGCTCTCGCCGTCGCCGGGGGCGATGAGGTGGCCGCCAAGATCAACACATTCGTGGCCGGCAACGGGTGGAAGTATGACCGCATCCTCACCACCCAGGACTGGCATATTGATCCCGGTTCGCACTTCTCGGACACTCCCGACTTTGCCACCACATGGCCCGTTCACTGCCGCGCGGAGACCGCAGGGGCGGATTTTCATCCCAACATTGCCTACACGGCGGAGCACCTCGTGGATGTGCACTTCCGCAAGGGCCAGTTCGCGGACGGATACTCCGGTTTTGATGGGGAGGCGGAGGGGGTGAGCCTCGGGGATTATCTCACCGCCGAGGGGATCACCGATGTGGATATTGTCGGCATTGCCACCGATTATTGTGTGCGGGCGACTGCTCTCGATGCGGTGCGCCGTGGCTTGTCCACGGTTGTTTTCTCTGACCTCGTGGCCGCCGTGTCTGCGGAGACGGGGGAGAAGGCTCTCGCGGAGATGCAGGCCCACGGGGTGATGGTGGGGCCGTCCGCGAAGGCGTAGCGGTCTAGCGCCGCCGCGAGCGCAGCGCCACTGCGAGGATGATGAGTACAACGAGGGCGCCCCACAGGTAGGGGGCGACAGCGCGGGAACTCTCTGTGTCCGCAGGTAGTGTCGGCGCGGTCTCACCATCGGCGGGGTGATTTTGGTCGATGAGGTTGACGGTGAGCAGGACCTCCGCGTCGTCGCGGACCACCTGGATGGTGAAGGGATTGTCCGGGGTGACCCCGTCCGGGTAGGTGAGGATGAGGGTGCGGGTGGCCTTGTCCACCTCGCGCTGGACGCCGTCGCTGATAATGCGCCCGGCCGCATCGAGGTAGCGGGTGTGCACACCCTCCCGGTCGGTGCCGGCGAACTGGGTGTAGAGCCGGGCGGCGGTGACCAAACCCATCTGCGCGGTGATCGTGTTCCCGGAGATCGTTGCCTCGAGGTTGATTGTTTCCGCAGTGGTGGTGTCGAGTTCGGCGGCAGGGGTGCGCTCCTGCTCGCCGGGAGCAGCCGGGGCGGTATCCCCAGTGGCGGTAAGGGTGATGCTGGCGCTGCGCCCGGCGGCGGTGACGGGCACGGAGATCGAGGACCCGGGCTCCGCCGGGGCGGTGACGGTGACTGCGGTGCCGGCACTGGAGACAGTCCACCCGCCGCCGGAGTAGGAAGCAGTGACGGGGACGGGGAGGCTCACGGTGATGGTTTCCCCGGCGGGGACGGAGATCGGGGCGGAAATCGCCGCTATGACGTCGGCTTCGCTGATGCCCGGCGGCACCGGTTGGGCAGTGGCGGGCAGGGTACCGGCCGTGGCGGCGAGGATGCCGAGGGCTGTGGCGAGTCCGATGTGTAAACGCATGGCCCCCAAGCATACCGTCAGAATGTTTCGACGACGAGTTTGATGGTCAGTGCTGTGATGATGATGAGCACGGTGGCTGGGGGGAGCCCGGTGGCTACGGCCATGAGGGCGGGGATGAGGACGAGGCCGCCGCCGCCGACGATGGCATCAATAAACCCTGCTCCCGCTGAGGCCAGCAGAAGCAGGGCTAGTGTCCACGCTGTCATAGGCGCAGTTTAGGGGCAGGTGATGGTGACGTCAAAGTCTCCATAGCCCTCCACATCGGCCCCGGAGATGCGGAAGCTGGCTCCGTCACGGGTGACGTTGGCCGGCGGGACGCTGCCGTCATCAAAGGCTTCAGGGCTGTAGGTGATGATCTGCCCGTCGGGTCCCTCTGTTTGCATGGCAAAGTTGGTGAGGATGAGTCCGCGTGCGGTGCTGATTTCGGCGCTCATGCCGGCGTTGCCGGTGGTGTTGATGGAGAGGAAGAGGGTGTCGCCGTTTTGGACGCACACGGTGCGCCCGTTGGAGATTCGCCCGCCGGCGTTGATGGCGTAGGACCCGTCGGAGGATGCGAGCGGGGTGGAATCCCCGCTGCGGCCTGTCGATGTGTCCGTGCCGATCGGGGTGGCGGTAGTGCCCGTCTCGGTGTTGGCGGAGATCTGCTGTGACGTTCCGGCGGTGGCACCAGCGGCAGAATCACCGTTGGCGGCGGCAGTGCCGGGTTTGTTGGCGGCTGTGGCGGCACCAGTGGCACCAGCGGCAGAATCACCGTTTGCGGCGACAGCGTCGGCGGCACCAGCGGCACCAGTGGCTGCGTCGGCACCAGCGGCTGCAGCGTCACCGTTGACGTCGGCACCAGCGCCGGCATCACCAGCGGCAGGCGCGCTCACCGTACCGGTGACGGCGGGGTCGGTGGGGGCGGTGCCGCAGGCGGCAAGGGTGCTGGCTGCGAGCAGGAGAATGAGGCCGCTTCGCCGGCCCCAGTGACGGGTGGGTAGTGTGTATTGAGTCGTCATATCTGATCCAAAATATGCGTCGTGGGAGAAATTCTTTCAACTATTATGTACCCGATACATTGTTTTTGCAAACCAATACACTATCGAATCGCCGTGGTCATGCGGATGGTGGGGTGGAGGCGGTGTGTGTGGCTCATGGGTGGTGGGGTGATGGTAGCGCGCGCGTCACGCGGATGGTGGCGGTGTGTGTGGATTGGAGAGCGCACTGATGTGACTGATGTGATTTGTGAGCACTCTTGTTGCCAACTTGCCAATGCTGTTAGGATGTCACTCATGGCATTCCACCCCTTCCGCTTCCCAACGACACGCACACTCCTCCGCTGCGCCATTTCGGTGCTCGCGACCTGCGGGATCGTGGGGGTGACCGCACTGCCGGCGAGCGCGCAGAATTCCCCCGCGCCGCTTGACCAACCCCTCTACAACTATCACTGGGTCAATGACCCGGTCTCCCAATTCCTCGCCCTCCATGCCGGTCCCGTCCTGCGGCGGGCGGAAAACAGCTTCTTCCACGCCCCGGACATGCCACAGGAGGCCATTGACGCGCAAGCTCGCGGCAAGGCCCTCTACGGGCCCGGCACCCCGATCTTCACCCACGCCAGCCAGGATGCGCCACCCTCGGCACTGTGCACCCTCGGCATCGCCGGCTACGACAGTGCCGGTCGGCCCATCGGCATCACCGCTGCCCACTGCGGTGCGGTGGGCGCCTATATCTCGAGTGCGGATGCGCAGAACATGGGCACCTCTGGTCGGATCATCGGTGCGAACAAGGTGCACGACTATGCCGTCATCCTCTTTGATGCGAAGAAAGTGGAACTGACCCGCACCTATAACGGGGTGACTGTTAACTCCATCGGTGGACAGCCGCGGGACGGCGAACCGATCTGCAAGCGCGGCATCGGCACCGGTACGACGTGTGGCACGAACCTCATGACCTCGGATGCGTACGCCTATTCCCAGGTGTGCTCTACCCAGGGGGATTCCGGGGCCCCGCTGCTGCGCGGTGACCAGCTCGTCGGCTTCATCTCCGGTGGGCTCAGGCTTGCCGGAAACGCCGACCTGTCCTGCCGCACGCCAATCCAGGGGATGCTGTTCACTCCGGCCATCGGGGTCACCGCCGATACGGTGATGACGGAGATCAACGAGAACCCGAAGAACCCGGGTGCGGGCCTGCGCCTGCCCTAGCGCAGTGCCGCGAGCACGGCCTCGTGCAGGAGGCCATTTGTCGCCACCGCATTCCCGCCGTGCGGGCCGTCCTCCCCGCTCAGGGAGCTGAACCGACCGCCGGCCTCGGTGACAATGGGCACGAGGGCGGCTGTATCCCACAGGGACAGTTCCGGCTCGGAGGCAATATCCACCGCTCCCTCGGCGACGAGGCAGTACGAGTAGAAATCCCCGAACCCGCGCACGCGCCACACCGCATCGGTCAACGCGAGGAACCTCTCCCGGTTACCGCGCTCTTTCCACCCGCTCAGGGAGGAAAAGGAGAGGGACGCATCCGCGAGTTGACCCACCTGGGATACGCGAATTGGGCGGACCGCCCCCGCGAATTCCGTGAACGCACCGCCGCCCTGGGTAGCCCACCAGCGCCGGGCGAGGGCGGGGGCGCTGACCATTCCCAGCACGGGGTTTCCCTCGACAAGGAGGGCGATGAGGGTGGCCCACACCGGCACCCCGCGGACAAAGTTCTTCGTCCCGTCGATCGGGTCAATCACCCACTGGCGGCCCTCCGGTAGAGCAGTGCCCCCGAATTCTTCGCCGAACACTGCATCGCCGGTGGCCTCGGCAATCGCGGCGCGCAGTGTCTGCTCCACGGCCCGGTCCGCATCGGTGACTGGGGTGAAGTCCGGTTTCGTGTCCACCGTCAGATCGGTCGCCTGGAAGCGATCCATCGTGATCGTGTCGGCAAGCGACGCCAGGTGGCAGGCGAGTTCAAGGTCTGTCATACGGGCACATCCTACCGGGCTGCCTGCAGGGCGGCCACCGAGGTCTCCACCACGCGCGCACTGCCGGCAAGGAACCACTCCACCCCACCGGCAACCACCCGGGCTGTTGACCCACCGGCCGCCTCCACGAGGGCCTTGCCGGGCAACCAATCCCACGGGGCCACTGAATGCTGCATCCACATGCCCCAGTTGCCTGCAGCCACTCCCGCCAAATCCACTGACCCCGCCCCGAGCATCCGGATTGTGGCAAACTGGCTCGACACGGCCCGCCACACCGAGAGGATGGTGTCATCGTTGATCCACCGGGGGTGGGCATAGGAGACCAGGGACACCTCAGCCGGGTCTTCGTCGACAATGCCGGGGACAGGTGCGCCCTCGAGAAGCGTCGGCGTGAGGTCCCCACCCACCCACGTGTAGCCCATCGCCGGGCGATGCACCGCCCCCACCTGCACGGTCTGGGGATTCTCCGGCTGCCCGGTGATCAGCGCGAGCGCAGAACACCAGTAGTCAGAACCGGAAACGAAATTGTAGGTGCCGTCGACGGGATCGATCACCCACGTGCGCCCCGACCGGGACGGCGTGTGGGTTCCCTCCTCCCCAACAAGTCCATCCTCGGGGCGGAGGAGCTCGAGCACGCGGGAGATAAACGCCTCCGCCATCGTGTCCGCCTGCGTCACCACATCGGACACACTCGTCTTCTGGTCCACGGTGAGCCCCAATTCGCGGATCCGCCACGCCAGTCGGCCCGTGTTATAGGCCAGCGCCTGCGCCAGGTGCAGGTCCGTGTCGTCGGCGTGGGCAATGGCGAAGGTCTTCGCAATTGCCTCAATCATCTCCGGGGTGATCTCGTTTCTCGGTTCAGCCATAGGTTCATTGTGGCCTAGTGGGCGAAGAAATGTAGGCTGGATGCGTGCACCCTGATGTCTCCCAAGAAATTGCCGCCGTCTCCCACACCCTCGCCTCCGTGGAGAAAGTCCTCGATATCGAGGCCCTCCGCGAGCGGATCCGCGAGCTCGAGCAGAAGGCCGCCGACCCGGCCCTGTGGGATGATCCGGAGACTGCCCAGCAGGTCACAGCCGATCTCTCCCACACGCAGGCAACGGTGAAGAAGGTGGAGGGGCTGCGCCAGCGCATCGATGACCTCCCCGTCATGTACGAGCTCATTGAGGAGGCTGGCGAATCCACCGCCGATGCCGACGCTGAACTCGCCGCCATCCGGCAGAGTGTGGAATCCCTCGAAGTGCAGACGATGCTGTCCGGGCCCTACGATGAGCGCGATGCCATCGTCACCATCCGCTCCGGGGCGGGCGGGGTGGATGCCGCCGACTGGGCGCAGATGCTCCTGCGCATGTACACGCGGTGGGCGGAAAAAGCCGAGCACAAGGTGGATATTTACGATGTCTCCTATGCGGAGGAGGCCGGGATCAAATCGGCCACGTTCGTCGTCCACGACCCATACATGTACGGCACGCTCTCGGTGGAGCAGGGCACCCACCGGCTCGTGCGGATTTCCCCCTTTGACAATCAGTCCCGCCGTCAAACCTCCTTCGCCGAGGTGGAGGTGCTGCCGGTGGTGGAAAAGACCGACCACATTGATATTCCCGATGCTGATATCCGCGTCGATGTGTACCGTTCCTCCGGGCCGGGCGGCCAGTCTGTCAACACGACCGATTCGGCGGTGCGGATCACCCACATTCCCACCGGCATCGTGGTGACCTGCCAGAATGAGAAGTCCCAGATTCAGAACCGGGCATCTGCCCTGGCGGTGTTGCAGTCGCGGTTGCTCGAGCGCAAGCGCGCGGAGGAGCGCGCGGAGATGGATGCGCTCGGTGGTGGGGGAGAGGCGAGTTGGGGCAACCAGATGCGCTCCTATGTGCTCCATCCGTATCAGATGGTGAAGGATCTGCGGACCAATCTAGAGGTGAATGATCCGCAGCGCATTCTCGATGGGGATATTGACGCCTTCCTCGAGTCGGGGATTCGCTGGCGGGTCAGTAACTGATAGGGTAGGTGCCTGTGATCACCTTTGACGACGTAACCAAGATGTATAAGACATCGACACGTCCGGCGTTGGGGAACGTGAGCGTACACATTGAGAAGGGCGACTTCGTCTTCCTCATCGGCCCCTCCGGCTCCGGCAAATCCACGTTTTTGAGCCTCTGCCTCGGGGAGGAGCTACCCACCTCCGGCGATGTGTACGTGGGCGATTATCATGTGAACACGCTGCGCGGGAAGAAGATCAACCAGCTGCGCCGCACCATGGGCTATGTGTTCCAGGATTTCCGTCTGCTGCCCCGGAAGAGCGTGTTTGACAATGTCGCCTTTGCCTTGGAGGTGATTGGGAAGCGTCGCGACGCCATCGCCGGCCAGGTGGAGAAGACCCTCGAACTCGTTGGATTGGCGGGCAAGGGCGAGCGCATGCCCGCCGAGCTCTCCGGTGGTGAGCAGCAGCGCGTTGCCATTGCGCGCGCGGTGGTGAATAAGCCGCTTGTGCTGCTTGCCGACGAACCCACCGGCAACCTCGATCCGGAAACCTCCCAGGACATTATGACCCTGATGAACCGGATCAACCGGATGGGGACGACGGTGGTCATGTCCACGCACAATGCGCAGGCGGTGGATGCGATGCGCCGCCATGTGATCGAGTTGAACCTGGGCAGCGTCGTCCGCGACGAGGCTCACGGCATCTATGGGGAGGCCTAGGCGATGGGATACGTGCTCACAGAAGGGGTGAAGGGGCTCGGGCGCAACATCACGATGACCGTGGCGCTCATCATCACCTCCGCGATTTCACTGGCCTTGCTGGCCACCGGCATCCTCGTCACCGAGATGACGGCGGACACGAAGGCCATCTACCTCGACCGTGTGGAGGTGATGGTGCAGCTCAATGAGGACATTTCCGCCAACGATAGGGACTGCTCCTCCCCGGGCTGCCGGGAGGTGTTGAGCGAGTTGGAGTCCCACAGTGATGTGGTGAACGTGACCTTCCGCTCCCGCGAACAGTCCTACCAGCGGTTTGTGGAATTGTTCCAGGAGACCGATCCGATTTTGGTGCAGGAGACCTCCCCGGATGCGCTGCCGGCCGCCCTGCACGTGCAGCTGGAGGATCCGATGGACACCGCCTCCCTGGAGCGGGTGCGCTCGATGGATCAGGTGGTTGATGTGATCGACCAGGCTCAGGATTTGCAGTCGGCGACACAGAATCTGGACTCGGTGCGCAACGCCAGTTTCATCCTCGCGTTCGTCCAGGCGATTGCGGCCATCTTCCTCATTGCAAACATGGTGCAGATCGCCGCGTTCAACCGCCGTGAGGAGGTGTCCATCATGCGCATGGTTGGCGCGTCGCGGCTGTACACGCAGATGCCGTTCGTCCTCGAGGCCGTCTTTGCCACGGTGATTGGTGCCGTGGTGGCGGTGCTGGGGATGTGGGCTGGCAAGGAATTGTTGCTGGATAAGGCCCTTGGCTCGCTCTATGAGGCGCGGCTCATCGCCCCGATCACCACCGCCGATATTTGGGCGGCGTGGCCGTGGGTGCTCCTCATCGGCGTGGTGTTCGCTGCGGTGACCGCCGATGTGACGTTGCGCCTCTACGTGCGGCGGTAGGGAGACGCCGATGGCGAAGAAGGGTACAAAGGCGAAGGGTGGCGGCGTGGTGGCCACAAACCGCAAGGCCCGGCACGATTTCACGATCCTGGAAACCTACGAGGCGGGGATCGTCCTCGTGGGCACGGAGGTGAAGGCGATCCGGGAGGGCCACGTCTCCCTCAACGATGCTTTCGCCACCGTTGATGACGGGGAAATCTTCCTGCGCAACCTGAACATTCCCGAGTATTCGCTGGGTACGTGGACCAATCACCGTCCGATGCGGGTGCGCAAGCTCCTGTTGCACCGCAAGGAGATTGACTCGATCATGGGTAAGGTCCGCGACGGGAACAAGACGCTCATTCCCCTCCAGTTGTACTTCACCAACGGGCGGCTCAAGCTGGAGTTGGGGTTGGCTCAGGGTAAACAGGACTATGACAAGCGTCAGGATATTAAGCGCCGCACTGAGGAGCGGGAGATCGTCCGGGAGATGGGCCGCAAGATCAAGGGCATCCACGCCTGATCCCCAGCCACCCACTCGCAGATACAGCCGTGTTGCTGGGGTGCGGGTCTAGAGGTTGATGACTGCCCAGTGGCCTCGGCCCGGGTAGACGATCGGGGGCCGGGGCTGATACACCTGACTGGCGTTTGATCATGGGGAACTGACGGATGATTGGGCGGGGGTCCGGATCGGCCCGGCCCAACGATGGCATCGGCACCGGCGGGTAGATCCTCAATGATCTCGGCTGGGCGGGGCGTGGCGGGATTGCCAAAGTGCAGGTCGGCGCAGGCGGCAATCGGGTTACGTCGTGTTTAGTTGAGCGCACGCTCATGGACAGCAGAATAACTGTCAATAGCTATCTGGGGTTGTGGGCGACAGGCTGACAGATATATCTGATTTCCGGAAAAATGACTATATCATTCCGGAGCCTGCGTTCCATAAGACAACCTGCTGGCGTGAAAAAAGTCACTACCAGCAGGTTTGTAGTTATGCAACTGCCGAAGATGAAACAAAGCTGGCGGCGGGACGGCAGTGGGGCTTTAGTGGCTCTTCTGGGCGACCCCGCCAACATGGTTCTTAGCGCTTCTCGGTGCGGTCCCGCTGGCTGACATCTCGTTGGGGTGGCTGCTCCCGACTGGGGGGCCTTCGTCGTGGGCCTAATCTGGGACGGCATCACTGGCCGGTTCTGGCCCCATGGCGCTCAGTGGCACCACATGGACCCCGCTGGGTAAGGTAAAACCTGAATAACCACTGAAGCGTCCTGGGTTTAGTTCCGCTTCTTTTACGGCCCTGTGTTGATGGGCTGGGTGAGATAGTACTCGGTTTCTATTTCCTGTGGGGTGGCGTAGTCCAATGCTTCGTGAAGTCGCTTGGTGTTCCACCAATGCACCCACCGCAAGGTGGCCAGTTCGACTTCTCCGACCGACGTCCACGGACCTTGAGCATGAATCAGTTCCGCCTTGTAGAGACCGTTGACTGTTTCGGCTAGAGCATTGTCATAAGAATCGCCGACTGTTCCCACACTCGGACGGATTCCGGATTCCGCTAGCGCGGTGGAATACTTCAGTGACACGTACTGGCTGCCCCGATCACTATGG
>JAXFPD010000014.1:0-21642 GCA_034179945.1 Corynebacterium sp.
CCATGCCACAGTCCCCCAGCACCACAAAAATGCCAAAAAACCAACACACAACACAAAAACAAACAACACACCAAAAACACATCAACACACTATCGAGTTCTCACACAACACGCACGCTCCAACGAGACCCGCATCCGCAGGTGCTGTCACAGCGCTTGTTCATCACCACGACCGTGGCGACTTGGTACACAGTAAACGATTGGTAAAGAAAACACAAACCGACTGGTTAAGCCAGGTTTTGCGGCTGAGCCAAGAGATCAAATTCCCGCATCGTTTCCAACGCTGCCCGCGCATCGGCTTCCGCGATCACCTCCATGGCGTGGCCCTGCTGGATGAACACCCACTCCCCCACCTGCGCTTCTGGCACATACATGAGCGACACCTGCCGCCGCGTGCCCGCAAACTCGAGCGTCGCCATCGGCAGCGGACCCTCCGTCCGATCCACAATCTGACCAGGAATTCCCAGGCACATCAGCTATTCACCCCTTATCGGCTGAGCATCGGGTACAACGTGTACATCCATCATACCGGCTGGCGCATTCACCGCCGACACACACGGATCCGCCATCCGCACCGCCACCTCCACAGCCCGCGACAATGCCTCCGCATCCCCGCCGGAGGCCACAGTGAGCAACTGCGCCAACCACAGTTCATTCTGCGCGGTCGGTGTGAATATCAGCGCCCCCGTCACCTGCCCTGTAGGCGGATCGACCCGGTACTGGTGCACGAGAATCCCGCGCGGCGTATCCACCACCCCCGTGCCCACCTCGGCCACAACATCCGAGCTCACAGTCACTGTGAGGGACTTGCCATAGAGCCTGTCACCTGCCAACAGGCTACTGAGCTCCTCGGCAGCGACCCCCACCTGCTGGGCAATTGTCCACTCGGCTGCGCCGAGGAGTCCGCGCGCCCACGGGCCGACCCGGTAGGGGCGAGACAGAACCTGCGGACGCGGGGCCACCGAACCGGGCCGGGATTCCACCACGTGTGCAGTCCACTCGTTGGCCGGAAAACGCTCCACGATCTGCTTGTTCTCGTCCACAACGGCGACTGTGCCCCCGAGCGGATCGAGCCTGCCCGTGGCATCGATCAGCATCACCGACAACCCCGTCCACCGATCCTTTGGCGTAGCCTCAACCGGCAGCCCCGCCAGGGCCTCCTGCAACGTAGTGAGCTGAGCCAATGCCTCGTCCGCACGGCTGCGATCTGCCGCTGCAGCCACCCCGCCAACCACGAGATGCTGCGGGAAATGGCCGTGCACCCCCACCACCGCGTTCACCGCCCGCGCCGCCTGCTTCGCCAGCACCGCCACCTCACGCGGCAGGCGAATCGCCAGCGTATCCACCGTTGAGGCGTGATGGGTCACGCGCCGAATCAGCTGCGCCGTCGCCGGAATCTCCGCAACCCCGTGCAGCTTTTCCAACGCCTGCATACTGGCCAGATAGTGCGACACCGGGCAAATCCCGCAGAGCATCTTCGTCGCATCGGGCATCATGGCCACCGGTTTACCCACCAACAGCCCCTCCACCCGCGGAAACGTGGACAGATCAAAACGGCGCGCCCCCGTCGCCGGATCCTCCAGCACGGTCACCGTAAACGGGTTGATATCCAGGCCCACATCAATGGTCAGCTCACTCATTGCATCTCCTTCTAGTACAACTATAGGTATGCATGAGCTCTCCCTGCTGGCCGGGGTCGTCGATACCGCCACCGCAGCCGCCGCCGGTCGGCCCATCCTCGCGGTCAACCTCACCGTCGGGCTCATGAGCGGAGCGGTTCCGGACATCCTCGAGAACTGTTGGCCGATCGCCCGCGCGGGTACACCATGCGCAAACGCCCGGCTCAACCTGACCGTTCAGCCCGCCACCGTGTGGTGCCCCTCCTGCGCGCAGGAGCAGCCTATCGACGAATACTTCGCCCTCACGTGCCCCATCTGTGGAACCCCCACCGCCGACCAGCGGCACGGCCGCGAATTCCAGCTCACCTCCATCGACGTGGACTAGGCATCAGCAGAAGCGGGCAATGTAGTCGCGGGCAGCGGCCACCGCCTCCGGGAGGGCGGCGGCGGCACCATCGCTGAGCCCCACACCGAGTTCGGCTTCCTGCGGGTAGATGCCGATGACGGCGACGGAACGCGGATCGTGGCCGAGGACACGGGCTGCGGAGAGCAGGTCCAACAGGCCAACCTGGTGCGGCGAGAGTTTCGTGCTGCGCAGGCGCGGCAGCTGGTTACCCTCGAGGACAACGACCTCACCCGGGTGGGCATCGGGGACGATGACCGCGTCAAGAAACAGCAGGTCGGTAGCGTCGAGGATGTGCGGCAGCAGCTCCATACCGGCGGTCCCGCCATCGATAAAGTCAACGGCGGGGGCGGAGGGCGCGGAGCCGGCGACGGCGGGGGCGGGGCCGAGGTCGGACGAGAGGGGCACAAGCCCATTCTCGTCGCCGGTCAACGCGCGGAGGATTGCCGTGCCGATGCCGTCATCACGCATGATCGGGTTACCGATCCCGATAACAGTGAGCAAACCAGATCAGTCCAGCTTGTCCGCGTCCACAATGACCGTATCCGCAGGCACATACTTTGTGCCGCCTATCATGGAACTCAACGCACCCGACCGGCTGATCACCTCATCGCGGATCACCAAATACACGTGGAGGATCACAAACGTCCAGATCAGATACATGATGACAACGTGGATGACGCGGACCACCGGCACACCGATGAGCATCGCGGGCACCGAGATCGCGTACCAGATCGGGTTGCCAATCCCCATCTGCAGGCCAAAGAGCGACAGGCCCGTGCACAGTTCCACCAGGCACAACAGGTACACCAGGGAATAGGTGACCCGCTGGAGGGGATTGTGCGCCAAATACCGTGGCTCCTCCTTGCGCAGGAAGAGGTAGTAGGCGAGGGTCTGCCACATCCCCTTCCAGTCATCCTTCGACCACCACGGCCACAGGGTCTTCCACCGGCCCTGCTTCTTCGACGAGGCGAAGAGCATGTACACCCGCAGGATAGCCACGGAAATCCACGCAAACGCAAAGGTGAAGTGCAGGAAGCGAATCCACCCCATGCGGAAACCGGCCTGGAAGGCATCGCCGGGAGCGACCGTGAAATACGGGGACATGATGTAGTAGCCGGTGATGGAGAGCCCGACAATGCCGATGAGGTTGAGCCAGTGCGTGATCCGCAGGCCGCGCGACCACATCCGGACCTCAACAAACTCGCCGGAGCGGGCAAGCGACGGCTTCGCATCCACCACCTCACTGACCCGGCGGCCCGGCAGGTCCGCAGAGTGGGCGGGGCCGGATGTTTCCTTGATGGTCATCTCATCCACCTCCTAGCCGGTGACCACGGTGAACGGTTCGAGGGCCTCGTTCTCCGGGTCGGTGATGTGCACCGCACACGCCATACACGGATCGAACGAGTGGATCGTCCGCAGGATCTCCAACGGCTGGTCACTGCGCTGCAGCGGGTGCTGGCCCGTGCCGGACAGGGCCTCCTCAAACGGGGACTTGTCCTTGTCCCCACCGGGACCACGGCCCGAGCCGAGCCACGTCGTGGGCACCACAGCCTGGTAGTTCGCCACCTTGCCGTCCTTGATGTGCACCCAGTGGGAGAGCATCCCGCGGGCCACCTCCTCAAAGGCCACACCCTGGGTATCCTTCGGCCACGTTGAGGGCTCCCACTTGGAGCCATCGAAGACGTCGATATCACCGGAGGTGATGCCATCGACAAAGGCGGGCAGGAGGACATCGACAAGATAGTCCGCCCCGGTCACCGCCTCCACGGCGCGAGCGAACGTGCGCCCACCGGTGGAGTTGAGCTGCGGCACTGTGATCCCCAGCTTCTCTGCGGCCTCGTTGACCAGTTTCACCGTCTGCGGGTGATTCTGCTTGTAGGCGATGAGCACGCGCGCGAGCGGACCCATCTGGACGGGGCGACCGTCGTAACGCGGAGCCTTCGACCACGTGTACTTCGGATCGTCGGCCAGCCACTCGTACGGCGGCTGCGGGCCCGTGTACTTGACGGTGGTCTCACCTTCCGAGGGTTTCAGCCCAGCATCGTCGCCACCCTCGTAGGTGTACCAGGCGGAGGTGATGAACTCGGCGATCTTGTCCGGATCAAACGGGTGGAGGGTGTCATAGTCACCGTCGAGAATGACCGCCGGCTTGACACTCGGTTCAATGGTCTCCACGCGGGACTGATCCGGGTAGCCGGAATAGGTGGCCCCCGCCATGCCAACGGCAAGGAAGCTCGGTGAGGACTGCCCGATATCGAAGTAGTCCTTGTACACGCTCATGATCGCCACGGCATCCGGGTAGTAGCAGCTGTGGACGAACTCCTGAATTTCCTTCGCCCACACGGTGATCTGGTCGAGGGAGACCTGGTTGAAGGTCTCCGACTTGTCCGGATCAATGCTCACAGCCATCCCGCCGACGAGGAAGTTCGGGTGCGGGTTCTTGCCGCCGAAGACGGTGACAATGCGGATGATGGAGCGCTGGAACTGCAGGGCATCGAGGTAGTGGGAGACGGCCATGAGGTTCGCCTCCGGGGGCAGCCGGTAATCGGGGTGATCCCAGTAGCCGCCGGTGAACACGGACAGCTGGCCAGAGTCCAGAATCTGCTGAACAGTGTCTTTGACCTGCTGGAACTTCTCGACAGTATTGCCCTTCCACGTCGATCCAATGGAGTGGGCGAAATCGACCGCCTTCTGCGGATCCGCCTCCACCACCTTGGCGACGTTGACAAAGTCCAGTGCATGCAGGTGATAGAAGTGGACGACGTGATCGTGGGCCTCCTGGGCGGCAAGCAGAATCTCCCGGATCCGCTGCCCCTGGGTGGGGACGGTGATGCCGAGGGCATCCTCAACGGCGGCGACACTGGCCGCCGAGTGGGTGCCGGTGCACACACCGCAGATACGGCCCACGAACGCCCACACGTCGCGCGGATCGCGGCCCTTGACAATCTCCTCAATGCCGCGGAACTGGGTGGTTTCACTCCACGCGTTGGAGATCTTACCCCCATCGGCCTCCAGCTCAATGCGGAGGTGACCCTCAATACGAGTGATCGGGTCAACAACTACTCTCTCGGCCATTACTGATCAACCTCCGTTCCGGTGCTGCCGCTGGTCGGGGTATCTGCGGGAGCGCCAGCAGCAGCGGGCTGGCGGACCCCATCAAACTCGGCGACGGTCTTCTCCGTGCCGTCCTTCGTCTTCATTCCCACCTGGGTGATGATGGTGCCCGCCCCGTGCACAATCACCCCGGCGGCAGCCACACCCATGAGCCCAAGGCCGATGCGTTCGGCGTTGACATCGGCACCGAAACCCTTCACATTGGGCAGTTCCTCATAGAACGGGGTGAACTTGTCAAAGAAGTCCCGCTCCGTACAGCCGATGCACGGGTGACCGGCACCGATCGGCCACGAGGCCTTCATATTCCACTGCACAATCGGGCACGGCGCAAACGTCGACGGGCCCTTGCAGCCGACCGTGTACAGGCACCAGCCGTTGCGGGCGCCCTCATCATCAAAGCGACGCACATACTGGCCGGCATCGTAGTGGGCGCGCTTCGGGCACGAATCGTGAATGCGCTGATCGTAGGCGAACAGCGGGCGACCCTCCGCGTCCATCTTCGGCGGTTTGCCGTGGGTGAGCAGGTAGGTTATGGTTGCGGTGATGACCTCACCGATCGGCGGGCAGCCGGAGACATTGACCACCGGCTTGCCCTTGATGATCTCATCCACACCCTTCGCCCCCGTCGGATTCGGCTTCGCCGCCTGCACCGAGCCGTACACGGCGCACGCCCCGACAGCGAGAATGGCGCTCGCGTTCTCGGCCGCATCCTTGAGCACACTCTCGGCGGTGTGGCCGCCGATCATGCAGTAGATGCCGTTGTCCTTCGTCGGCACAGACCCGTTGACCACGAGAATGTGCTCTGCGGCGAAGGTGTCGCGCATTGCCTTGTCAGCGGCGGTGCCGGAGGCTGCCATCACCAACTCGTTGTAGTTGACGGACAGCAGGTTGAGGACGACGTCTTCGATCGTCGAATACCCAGACCGCAGCACCGACTCCATACAGCCAGTGCACTCCTGCAACTGCAGCCAGACGACGTTCGGCTTGGTCACCTTGCCCAACGCGTCGGCCACGGCCTCCGCGGTCGGGGCCGCCTCCTGGGCGGTCGCGGTACCCGCCATGAACGGGGCACCGACGGTGAAAATACCGGCTAATTCGGTGCAGTACTTCATGAAGTCCCGCCGAGAAAACCCGGCATCCAGGACGTTTTCCAACAGTGTTGGCTTTTTCCAGGTCGGTCCGCTGAGACCGAAATTATCACCAGTCATCGTGCCTTACGCCTCCATGTCGGCTGGTTCGGGGGAATGGGAATGCGCGCGCCCGAGGGCGTGATCACGCTCGTGAGTCAGCCAGGCCACGACCTTATCCACGCCGTCGCCTGTCTTCGCGGAGAGGAAAAACACCTCCGCCGTGGGGTTGACCTGCTTGAGATTGCGCAGAAACAGGTCCATGTCAAAGTCTAAATAGTCCGCCAAATCCATCTTGTTGATGAACACGGCCTCCACCGAGGCAAACATCACCGGATATTTCAGCGGCTTGTCCTCGCCCTCAGTGATGGAGAACACCATCGCCTTCGTGTGCGCACCGGTTTCAAACTCGGCCGGACACACGAGGTTACCAACGTTTTCAATGAGGACGAGGTCGAGGTCCGCGAGGTTCAACCGGCCCAGTGCGTTCGCCACCATGGGGGCATCGAGGTGGCATTCGCCCCCGAAGCCGTGACCGGTGTTGAGCAGGGAAATCTGGGCTCCGAAGCCGTCGAGCCGATCCGCATCGAGGCTCGTTTCTATATCGCCCTCAATGATGCCGATGCGCTCCTTATCGGCCAGTTGCTCCAACAGCCGCCGCATGAGCTCGGTTTTCCCGGAGCCGGGCGAGCTCATGAGGTTGACGCAAAACACCCCCGCCCCGTCGAGGCTGGCGCGGTTTGCACTGGCCAACCGGTCATTTTCGGAGAAGATATCCTCGAGCACCATGATCCGCTGCTCGCCGGTTTCATAGCCGGAGTGATCTCCAAGCTCTTCGCGCTCCGTGTAGGAGTGAATGGTCACCGGACCGTGATCGTGGTCATGGTGGTGATGGTGTTCGTGGACAGTGCCATCGGCGTGCCGGTGAAAACGTCCCATCACGTGCCCTTTCTATTCGTTCACCGTGATGCTGACCACCCGAAACTCCTGGCCGTGCAGGATCTCCGTGGGGGCAGCGCATTGCCCGCAGGTAACATCGAACTGGCTGGCCATACGCGTGATATGGCCGCGCCCACAGCGGACCTCACCGGGAATGTACGCTACGTCGAGCACGCTTCCCGCCAGACCGCTGCGCGCGGAAACGAAGCTCCACGCATGGGCCAGCGTTTCGGGAACTACCTGGCGTAACGCGCCAATCTCCAGGGAAATGGAGGTGACGTGTTTGCCGCCGGCAGCCCGCGACACCAGTCGAGCCAACTGCTCACTTAAGGCTACCTCATGCACGAGTTAATTCTACTTATTTAGGCCACCCTTAGCCGCACAATGTCGCGTTGAGGCTCACTAGGATGGGATTTCGTGGACAGAATTCGGCTGACTCTCACGGGCATCGTCCAGGGCGTGGGCTTCCGCCCGCACGTGGCAACGTTGGCCGCCGCGTTCCCGGTCACCGGTCAGGTCTCCAACACAGACACCTCGCTCCTCTGCGAGGTGCAAGGCGACGCGGTCGATGTTGAGGCGTTCACCGCGCACCTTCTCACGCACCTGCCGCCGCTGGCCACTGTGCTCACCACCACCACGGAACAGCTCCCCATTATTGCCGGTGAAGAGGGGTTTCGCGTCGTCGATTCGCAGCATGTGCCCGGCACGCGCACGCTCATCCCACCGGACATCGCCACCTGCGAGGACTGCCTGCGCGAGTTCCACGATCCAACCGACCGCCGCTACCACTACCCGTTCATCAACTGCACAAACTGTGGGCCGCGGCTGACCATCATCGAGGATCTCCCCTACGATCGCCCGCTCACCACGATGCGCGACTTCCCCATGTGTGAGGCCTGTGCCAGCGAGTATGCCGATCCGGCGAACCGGCGCTTCCACGCGGAGCCGACCGCCTGCCCCACCTGCGGCCCGCAGTTGTGGGCGGGCGACTTCTCCGACCAGCCGCTCTCTCATCCGGACGAGGTTGCGGCTGCGTGTCTGCGCTGGATCGACGCCGGGAAAACCGTTGCCGTGAAGGGGCTCGGCGGCTATCATCTGCTCTGCGACGCAACAAACCCACAGGCTGTGGGCACACTGCGGGCGCGGAAACGCCGCCTGGACAAGCCGTTCGCCGTCCTCGTCCCGCCGGTGGTCATCGCCACTGTTGCCGGTGCCACTGCGGCCGCTGATCCGGTCTCCCCGATCGTCCTCACCCCCACGGATGCGGTCAATCGCGCCCTTTCGGCGCACGGGTTCGCACCCATCGCCGCCGGGGTGGCCCCCCGCCTCGACCGGGTGGGCATCATGGCCCCGTACACCCCGCTCCACCATCTCCTCCTTGAAGCCACCGCCCGACCACTGGTGGCCACGAGCGGAAACCGGTCCGGGGAGCCACTTATCTACGACGATGCCGAGGCACTGGATCCCCGGCGCGGCCTCGCGCACCTGGCCGATCACATCATTGGCCACACCCGCCGGATTCACCTGCCGGTGGAGGACTCCGTGGTCCTCGCCGCCCCGGCGCCCGACCCCACTGCCCCCGCCTACCTGCCGATTCGCCGCTCCCGCGGGTTCGCCCCGGTGCCGGTGCCCCTCTCTACCCCCGCGCCCGCCGCCGCACCGGACCGCACGATCCTCGCCGTCGGCGGAGAGATGAAGAACACGTTCACCCTCGTCGAGGGCCACCTCGCCCACATGTCCGCCCACGTCGGGGAGATGGGCTCGTGGGCCAGCCAACAGGCCTGGGAGAAGGCCTTAGACCAGCTCCTCGCGCTCCGCCGCACCACCCCTGACCTGGTGGTCTGCGATATTCACCCGAACTACGCCACGACCGCACTGGCGGAGCGGCTTGCCCGCCGCTGGGATGTGCCACTCATCGAGGTCCAACACCACCACGCGCACGCCCTCTCGCTGGCCGCTGAGCACCAGATCACGGCGGGTCCGCTGCCTGTGGCTACCCTCGACGGCACCGGTTACGGGCTCGACGGAACAATCTGGGGTGGGGAGATCCTCGTTCTCGGGGCCAATCTCACGGAGTTTGTCCGCGCCTGGCACCTCCCGGAATTCCACCTGACCGGCGGGGATCAGGCGGTGCGCCACCCGGCGACCATCGCCGCGAATCTCCGCACCGATTGGGGTCTCGCCGATACCGCACCCGCCACAGCGCCCGCTACCGCGCCGCCTACTGCCACAGCACCCGCCCCGGCGCGCCCCGGCGCCTCGGTGGCCACAACCTCGCTGGGCAGGCTGTTCGATGCTGTCGCCTACCTCCTCGGACTCGTCCAGACCGAGGCCACCTACGAGGGCCAGGCCGCGATGGAACTGGAGGCCCTCGCCCGCACCTGGGCCACGGCCCACCTCGACCGCGCCGCCGATGTGGTCGGGTCCGCCCCGGCTGCCCAAGTCGCCGCCGACTCGGTCGGCTCCGCGCCCGCGATCGTCCGCCGCGTCCTCGCGGCTGCCCGCGACCCTGAGGTCGGTCCCGGTGGGGCGGCCTGGCTGTTCCACCGGGAGATTGGCCAGCTCATCGGCAGTGAATTGGTGCGCTGTGCCCGCGAGTGGTCGAGCCCAGTTGTCGGTGTCAGTGGCGGCAGCGCGATCAACCAGTTGCTGGTGAACGCGGTGCGGGAGAGTATCGGGAAGCTCGCACCGGACATCACGCTCCTCACTCACCGGGCGATCCCCGCCGGCGACGGGGGCCTGTCCCTCGGCCAGGCATACGCAGAGTATCTTTCCGCAGGGAGTTCACTCGGCCCAGCCTAGCCAGGACGAGGTCCACTGCCATACCGCACTAGCCGCGCCGAGGGCCCATTGCTCCTCCGACTGCTTCCCTCACTCCCGGACAGCCAGCGTGTACACACGATTCCGGAGTCAGTTATGCTCCCAGAGTGTGCTACCTCAGAATCCGACCTGGGGTTTTACAAAATGTAGCAGACTGGGGGAGCATAACTGACTCCGGAATCCCGGCGGCAGAGTCTCCCCCTTGCGGGAGGGAACATGACCATCGGAGGCTACGGTGTCCGTAACGTGCCAGGCAGCCGCGGTTGGGCATGCGGCCAGCGCGGCGCATGCGGCAAGCGCGGCGGCCCTACGGGGCGGGGACGTTCTAGCAGATGCGCGGGAGCGGATCGCCGACGAGCATATCCACCATCCGCGTGCCGCCAAACCCGGTGACCAGCACCACCGATTCGGCCGGTTCCGGCTGGACAGTACCGATCCGGACGGCGTCGGGGAAACCGGCCTCATGCAGTGCGGACAGGGCCGCATCGGCGTGGTCGGCGGCGACGACACTGACAAAGGTGCCCTCGTTGGCCACGTAGAGTGGGTCGATGCCGAGCATGTCGCAGGCGGCGCGGGTCATTTCCCGAACGGGCACGGCCTCGTCCTCGATGACCATGCCGAGGCCGCAGCCACGGGCGAGCTCATTGAGCACAGTGGCGAGCCCGCCACGGGTGGCGTCGCGCAGGAAGTGCACCGAGCCCGGGGCGAGCGCGAGAAGGGCGGCAACGGCGCCGTTGAGGGCGCGGGTGTCGGAGGCGATGGGCGCGGAGATCGCAAGGTCCCCGCGCGCCATCATGACGGCCATACCGTGATCGGCGATCGGCCCGGAGACGATGATCACGTCACCGACACCGACCTGGTCGTATCCGAGCTGCGCGGTGGTCACCCCGACCCCGGCGGTGGTGATGAAGAGTTTGTCGGCGCTGCCCTGCGGCACCACCTTCGTGTCGCCGGCGACAATGTGGGCGCCGGCTGCCGTGGCGGTCTCACCCATCGTGGCGACGATCTCACGGAGGGTATCAATGGACAGGCCCTCCTCGAGGATGAAGGACGCGGTGAGGTACGGCTCGGTGACCCCGAGCATGGCCAGGTCATTGACGGTGCCGTTGACGGCGAGGTCGCCGATGGTGCCGCCGGGGAACTCGATGGGGTTGACCACGTAGGAGTCGGTGGACATGGCCAGCTGCCCGGCACCGGTGGCGAGGCCGGCCAGCACTGCCGCATCGCCGTCACCATTGCCAAACACCGGCATAAACACGTTCTCCGTCAGCGCCGCCGAGGCTTTGCCCCCAGCCCCGTGGGAGAGGGTGATGGTGTCCTCGGCGAGACGGTGCCCGCGGCTGCGGACCCGTCCGATACTCGCGTTGACCTTGTCCTCATCAGTGTGGAGGCGATTCTTCGGTTCCAATTGTCCCTTACCTTCTCTGCTACGCCTGCGCCTGTGCCGCTGTGCGGGCGATCGTGGCCGTCAACTCGCGGTCGATCCGGCCAAAATTGTAGTAGGCTGCACACGCCCCCTCCGGGGACACCATACACGTGCCAACGGGATTGTCCGGGGTGCACTTGGTGCCAAACACCGCGCACTGCCACGGTTTGATGTGTCCGGAGAGCACCGCCCCGCACTCGCAGGCGGGCGGATCGGCGACGCGTTTGCCAGGCACGGTAAACCGTTTCTCAGCATCCCACTGGGCGTACGCATCGGCGATGGCATATCCGGAGTGCGGCAGCCAGCCGAGCCCGCGCCATTCGAACTCGTCGCGCAGGGTGAAGGTCTCCTCCATGAGCGCCAGTGCGGCCGGGTTGCCCTCCGGTACGACAACGCGGGCGTACTGGTTTTCCACCCGCGCGCGCCCGGCGGCCACGTCGCCGGAAACGAACTGCTCCACGAGCATCGCCACGGATTGGAGGATGTCGAGGGGTTCAAACCCGGCGACAACGACGGGCAGGTTGTATTCGGCCGGCAGGAACTCAAAGGCCTGCGTGCCCACGATCGTGGCCACGTGACCGGGCCCGATGAATCCGTCGACGACGGTGCCTTCCTCGTTGACGATGGCGCGCAGTGGCGGCTGGATGGTGACGTGGTTGGAGAAGATGGAGAAGTTCTCCACGTGCTTCGCCGCAGCAGCCTTGAGGGTCACGCACGTCGAGGGGGCGGTGGTTTCAAAGCCGACGGCAAAGTACACAACGTGTTTGTCCGGGTTCTCCTCGGCGATGGTGAGAGCGTCAAGAGGCGAATAGACAAACCGCACGTCCGCGCCCTGGGCGCGGGCCTGGAGGAGGGACTGGCCGGTGGAGCCGGGGACGCGCATCATGTCTCCGAAGGTGGTGAGGATTACCCCCGGTTGGGCGGCGAGCCAGAGGGCGTCGTCGATGCGGCCCATCGGGATGACGCAGACCGGGCAGCCCGGCCCGTGCACGAATCCGACATTTTCCGGGAGGAGGTTTTCCAGCCCGTAGCGGTAGATCGTGTGCGTGTGGCCGCCGCAGATCTCCATGAAGTGCAGGGGTTTCTCCAGCTTTTGGGCATCGGCAGCGATTTTGGCAATGAGCTGTTTGGCCAGCTGGGGGTCGCGGAACTCGTCAACGTATTTCATGAGATCTTTGACCCCGTAAAGGATTCGAGTTCACTCTCGTAGGTGTCCCCGCCGAGCTGTTTGATCTGGGTGAGGGTGAGGGCGGCCTCGTCAGCGTCGATCCGCGCGAGCGCGAAGCCGACGTGGACGAGCACCCAGTCGCCGGCGACGAGCTCCTCCCCCACCAGCAGGTCGGTGGAAATCTGGCGTTCCACGCCACTCATGGACACGGTTGCGCGCGCCGGTTCGGGAATGTCGACAACTTGCGCGGGTACTCCAAGACACATGGGTTCAACTCTACTCACTCACGCGCTCGATGCGGGCACCGAGCTGCTGCAGCTGCTCCACAAAGTGGGGATAACCTCGGTCAATGTGGTACACATCGTGGACTTCGGTGACCCCGTCGGCGACGAGTCCGGCGAGCACCAATCCGGCGCCGGCGCGGATGTCACTCGACCACACGGCTGTAGAGGAGAGCGCGTCGACGCCATGAATGAGCACATGGTGGCCGTCAATAGTGGCGTCCGCCCCGAGGCGCTGCAGTTCGGCGACGAACCGGAACCTGGCCTCAAAGACATTCTCGGTGATCACGGAGGTGCCCTGGGACACGCACGAGAGCCCGATGGCCATGGGCTGGAGATCGGTGGGGAACCCGGGGAACGGGAGGGTTTGGTAGTCCACGGCAGTGGGGCGGGTTTCTTGGCACACCCGGAAGCCGTTGTCGTAGGTTTCCACCTGGGCTCCTGCTGATTTCAGCTTTTCCAGGGGGATGTGCAGAGCAACGGGGGGTATCCCGCCGACGGTGATGTCGCCCTGTGTCATCGCCGCCGCGTACGCCCATGTGCCGGCGACGATCCGGTCACCGACGACGGCGTGTTCGACGGGGCGGAGTTTGTCCACGCCGTGGATGGTGAGAACGGAGGTGCCAGCCCCGGTGATCTGTGCACCCATCGCGTTGAGCAGGCTGACGAGGTCTTGTACCTCGGGTTCGCGGGCGGCGTTGTCAATGGTGGTGGTGCCGCGGGCGAGGACAGCGGCGGTGAGGATGTTCTCGGTGGCGCCGACGGAGGGGAAGTCGAGGTGGATGTCGGCGCCGTGGAGGTCATCAACTTCGGCGACGAGGGCACCGTGTTCAATGCGGGTGACCGCGCCCATCTTTTCCAGGCCGGACTGGTGCATGTCCAACGGTCGGGTGCCGATGGCATCGCCGCCGGGCAGGGCCACGACGGCGTGGCGGGCCCGCGAGGTCAGTGGCCCGAGCACGCACACGGAGGCGCGGAACTGGCGGACGGCGTCGAAGTTGGCGTAGGGGCTCACCTCGGCGGGGGTGTCAATGGTGACGGTGGAGCCGGCGATGTGCACTGTGCAGCCCAATCCCTCGAGGACGGCCTGCATGAGGGGGACGTCGCCAATTTCTGGGACGTTGGTGAGCACGGTCGTCCCCTCTGCGAGCAGCGCCGCAGCCATGAGTTTGAGTACCGAGTTCTTTGCCCCGGCGACGGTCACTGCCCCGTGGAGGCGGGTGCCGCCGGTCACTACAAACTTGTCATTCACCTCTCCCACCCTACCGGAAAGCGCCCCCGCTGAGGTGACCTGCACAGGCCATGTTTTGCATTCCTGAATCGATGAGTTCTATATTTAATAGCCGTGCTTAAAGGATTTAAAGACTTCATCATGCGCGGTAACGTCATTGACCTGGCGGTTGCCGTTGTTATCGGCGGCGCTTTCACCGCCATCGTCACTGCTTTCACCACCTACATCATCAACCCGCTCATCGCCTCCCTCGGCACTACGGACATGAGCGGTCTCGGCTTCTTCCTCAAGAAAGGCAACGAGGCCACGTTCGTCGATTTCGGCGCTGTCATCACTGCGATCATCAACTTCCTCATTGTTGCTCTGGTTGTCTACTTCATCCTCGTGGTGCCCATGAACAAGGCCCAGGAGATGCGCAAGAAGCGCCTCGGCATCACCGACGAGGAGGAAGAAGTGCCTGCCGACATCGCACTGCTCACCGAGATCCGCGATCTGCTGGAGAAGAAGTCCATCCAGTAACTGTAACTGTCCCTATTCTTCACAAGCGGCTGGTTCTCCAGCCGCTCTTTTATGCTCTTTCCTTCTACTATTGGTGTATGGCTATCCACATCACACGCATCTATACGCGCGTCGGCGATGACGGCACGACCGCCCTCTCCAACTTCGACCGCGTCCCCAAATACGATTCCCGGCTTGAGGCCTACGCCGACACGGAGGAGGCGAACTGCGCTATCGGGGAGGTCCTCGCTCTCTCCCGCAGTGAGGTAAGCAGCTCGCTTGACGAGGCTGTCGCCGCAGTGCTCCTGCGGGTCCAGAATGAATTGTTCGACTGCGGTGCCGATCTGGCCACCCCAATCGAGGAGAATCCGAAGTATCCGCCCCTCCGCGTGGAGCAGGCCTATATTGACCGGCTCGAGGCAGATATTGACCGGTTCAATGAGCCCTTGGAGAATCTGCGCAGTTTCATTCTGCCGGGTGGGTCACTTTTGACTGCCACCCTCCACAGGGCCCGCGTGGTGGCCCGGCGGGCGGAACGCCGCGCCTGGAAGGCACTGGAAGACAATCCGGAGACGACGAATCCGCTTACGGCAAAGTATCTCAACCGGCTCTCGGACCTGCTGTTTGTGCTGTGCCGGACGGTCGCCGCAGGCGATGAGGTGCTGTGGGTTCCCGGCGGGGAACGCTAGTTCTAGTTACGGCAGGGCACCGATGCGCCGGGCGGCATTGACCGCCTCGTAGCGGGTGTGTGCGCCGAGCTTGCGCATCACCGAGCGCAGGTAACTCTTCACCGTCTCCGCCCCGATCTGCAGCTGCTTGGCTGCTTCCACGTTGGTTTGGCCGAGGGCCACACAGGCGAGGACATCGCGTTCGCGGGCGGAGAGCTTAGTGGTGGGTTTCACCCGGACCGGGGCGATCATCTGGTCGCACAGGGTTTCCAGTTCCTGGCGCAGGGTGTCATCGGTGATGCGGTTGGCCAGCATGCGCAGTTTGGAGTGGGTAGTGCGGACCTGTTCCCATTCCATCCCGGAGGCGGCGCGGCCCTGTTTGAGGGAGGCCGGGCGCAGTCCCTCCGAGCGCTGCAGGGCGCGGTTGACGGCGAGGTCCTGTTCGAGGGTGCGCCCGGTCATCGTGGCTTCCTCGATGACCTTGTCACTGAGCCGGGCCGGGGAGTGCACACCGAGGTAGAGCACCCCGACAACCTCGCGCTGGAGGATGACGGGCAGGCCGACGACGGAGTGGAGGCCCTCGTCTCGGACGTGGCGGTCGTACTCGTGGGTAATGTCTTTGGCGCGGGTGTATTCCGGGGAGCCGAGGGGGCGGCGGCGTTCGATGACACGGCCGGCAATGCCGGTGCCCGGCGCGATGGTGAGATTGTTCAGATGGGTGGTTTTCAGCCCGAGCCAGTGCGTGAGGCGGGCCGATTTATCGGCTGCGACCTGCGCATACATGGTGACGGAGATGCCGGTGGCGGCTTTCAGCGAGGTCAGGGCGGCGCGAATAACATCGTCATCCTCTTTCATGCGTTGAATATCCACGCGACACCTCCTGGATGGTACCCCCGGTTTGGTACACCCACATAGGGTCGCCCGGGGGGAACGGTTTGGTCTTGATGTGCAGTATATCGCACCCCCCGGGGGTGGCAAAAAAGTCTTTTTTACCCCTGTTTATTGGGACTGTTCCCCATCCCCGTCACGGTTGGCCGCCCACTGCTGATAGGCGATGAACCCGGCGGCGCGCCCGTCGATTTCTTCGTCGAGTTGATCGGCCCACCGTTTTTCGGCGAAGCCGCCGACCAGCGGGATGGTGACGTCATATTCGGCGTGGATGTCCTCGTGGGTGGTGCCACCGTCACACGGGGTGAAGGTGTGGGTGCGGCGGGTGGTGATTTCATCGCGCCCGGCGGCCCGTCCGTGGCCGGTGACGCGGAACCCGGTGGTGTTGAAGGGTTCGACGGTGTAGGTGAACTCGGCACCGGAGTTGGCGATGTGAACGAGGACGTTGCCGATGGCGGTGGGGGTGACGGTGATGGTGGTCTCGTCTGCGTTGGCACCAGAACGGTAGAACCCGGGGTTGAGGAGCGCCTGGTGGATGAGGTCGAGCTCAACGGTGTGGTCGCGGCTGATTTCGCGGACGGTAGTCATGGTTGTAGCCTACCGAAATACCCCCCAATAGACCGTATTGTCTATTTAGTTTAGACGCTTCTGTCTGGACTTTGGGAATACGCGCCGCTATAGTTACGTTGCAGTCCGTGACAACCAGTCACCTATCAATCCAAGGAGAACAATTATGACTATTTACAACGACATCACTGAGACCATCGGCCGCACTCCCCTCGTGCGGTTGAGCACCCTCACCAAGAACCTTCCCGGCGAGGTCCTCGTGAAGATCGAGTCCTTTAACCCCGCCAACTCCGTCAAGGACCGCATCGGCAAGGCGATTATCGACGCCGCCGAAGCCGACGGCTCCCTCAAACCCGGCGGCACCATTGTCGAGGCCACCTCCGGCAACACCGGCATCGCCCTCGCGATGGTCGGCGCCGCCCGCGGCTACACCGTCATCCTCACGATGCCGGAGACCATGTCCATGGAGCGCCGCGTCATGCTACGCGCCTACGGTGCGAAGATCGAACTGACCCCCGGCTCGGCGGGGATGCAGGGGGCCGTGGACAAGGCCAACGAGATCGTCGCAAACACTGAGAACGCGATCCTCGCCAACCAGTTTGCCAACCCCGCCAACCCAAAGATCCACCGGGAAACTACCGCCCAGGAGATCCTCGCCGATACCGAGGGCAACCTCGACTACTTCGTCGCCGGATTCGGCACCGCTGGCACCGTCTCCGGGGTCGGGTCTGTACTCAAGGACCACAACTCCGCCATTCAAGTCATCGGCATTGAGCCGGCCGATTCCCCGCTGCTCACCCAGGGCCACGCCGGCTCCCACAAGATTCAGGGCATCGGCGCCAACTTCATCCCCGAGGTGATGGACCGCAAGGTCATCGATGACATCGTCACCGTCACCAACGATGACGCCATCCGCACCGCCCGCGAGCTCGCCGCCACAGAGGGCATCTTGGGCGGCATCTCGTCGGGTGCGAACGTCTTCTACGCATTGCAGCTGGCAGACAAGGAAGAGAACAGGGACAAGACCATCGTCACCGTCATCACCGACTACGGCGAGCGCTACGTCTCCACCGTGCTTTTCGACGACATCCGCGCCGAGTTCAACCGGTAAAGTTCAGCCTTCGCCCCCTCGTCCGAGCCCCCTCGCGCACGAGGGGGCTGAATCACAAAATTCCTGGATAGCACATCTTATGCCCCCGGCTACGCGAGGGGACGGTCGTGACGGGACGGTCACGCCGCATTAGCGCGAAGGTAATCCGCGAGCGCATCCCGGAAGATCTCTGATACTTTCACCCCACGCGATCGCGCCAAGGCGGTCGCTCTTTGCGTATCACGCGCTGGATAAATAACGGTGACGCGCTTTGTGCCGACAGCATCCACGTGAGAACCACGACTTGGCGCTCCAGGCTCACTAGAAAAGCTGCCGTCTTCATACGGCGCGGCGCGTTCATCGAGCATCGCCTCGGTGAGGCCGTGCTTCTTCATAAATTCGTCGACGTTCATCGCTAGCTCCTTCCTACGCCGAGTTCTTTCAGCATCTTCTGTGTCGGCGGTGTCATCGCATGAAAGACGAAAAAATAGTCTGCTTCCTCGTCATACAGGTAGACGAGCTCAACAAGACGATGATGTCCGTCGAGGCCGATCGCAATCCACTCTTCAGAACTGCGCTGCCTGTATGAAAACGTAGACTTCAGTGCGGCTCGCACGTCTTCTTCGGTCAGCTCCGGATGGCGGCGAGCAATTCTTGAATGAACACCGATCTGACTCACAACAGGTACCTTTCGATATGATATGCGATCATATCATATCATCGGGACCTCATCCACCTCGCGTCAACAGCTACGGCGGAGTGATCATCCTCGGGGTCATCGAAAACGAGGACGGATCGTGGAGCACCAGCGGACTGACGGGCGAGATGAAGCTGGCCAAGAGTCTCTGGGATGCCCTTCATGACCAACGCAAGGTATCGGTCAACCTACTCACCGACAAGGATGTCGAGGTACTTTCAACCGACACTGCGGACACAATTATTGTCATCACTGTTCCCAGAGCTAATCGGACACAACGACCGGTCTACATTGACAATAATCTGTTTGGCGGGACGTATCGGCGCAACGGTGAGGGCGACTACCACTGCTCACGCGCCGAAATCTTGGCCATGGTACGCGATGAGCCCGAAGACACCGCCGACATGAAAGTCATCGAGGTCTTCGGACTCGACACTCTCAATGAGGAGACCATCCACAGCTACCGCAACCGCCACATGGCCTACCGTAGGTCCCACCCGTGGGAGAAACTCGACGACACCACCTATTTGGAACGCATCGGTGCAGCCGGGCGCGGAGCCGATGGCGAACTCCACCCCACCGGTGCCGGGCTTCTCATGCTCTCCGACGAATACCTCATTGTGCAGGAGTTTCCCGAATACTTCCTGGACTACCGTGAAGTGCTCGACCCCACGATCCGGTGGACGGACCGTATCCAATCAACCTCCGGGGAATGGACTGGCAACCTCTTCGATTTTTTCTTCCGGGTGATCAACAAACTCGTCCAAGACATCAAAGTCCCGTTTGCGCTATCTGGAATCACCCGTATTGAAGACACTCCCGTCCACCGGGCACTGCGCGAAGCTTTCCTCAACGCGGTGGTCAACGCCGACTACTACGTGCCACAAGGGATTGTTGTAGTGAAGGAGCCCAGCCGCATCGCCATTCACAACCCCGGCTATATCCGGACTGGAAAGGACCAGATGCTGCGGGGTGGCATCTCCAACCCACGCAACAAGGCACTGATGAAAATGTTCAATCTCATCGGCATCGGTGAACACGCCGGAAGCGGTGTGCCTGACATCTTCACCGTGTGGGAAGAGAACGGATGGACGCAGCCGACGGTGTCCGAGGCATTTGACCCGGGGCGGACATCGCTGCTGTTGGCTCTTGAGTCCACCGCTGCAGAACAAAAAGCGGCAGAAAAAAGTGGCGGAAAAGAAAAAGCGGCAGAAAAAGTGGCCAAATTGCCGACTGCTAGAACACCAGGCCCTCGGCTAGATCACCCACGTACCGTACTCCTGGGAGATGTAGAAGTCCGGGTCGATGAGTTTGGTGCGCTCCTCCCGGGTGCGCGGGCGCACCTTCGCCGGAATACCCACCGCGATGCAGAAGGCCGGAATGTCCTTGGTCACCACCGCATTGGCACCGATGGAAGAGCCCTCCCCAATGGTGATCGGCCCGAGCACCTTCGCCCCGGCCCCGACAACCACGCCGTCTTGGAGGGTGGGGTGGCGTTTCGTCTTGGTGAGCACCTGCCCGCCGAGGGTCACCCCGTGGTAGAGCATGCAGTCATCGCCGATTTCAGTGGTCTCCCCAATGACAATGCCCATGCCGTGATCGATGAAGAACCGCCGCCCAATGGTGGCCCCGGGGTGGATCTCCACCCCGCTGGTGAACCGGGAGATTTGAGAGAGGGCGCGGGCTAAGAACTTGTGGCCGTTGATCCACAGCTCATGGGTAACGCGGTGGGCCCAGATTGCGTGGAGCCCGGAGTAGACGAGGAAGATTTCCAGCGAGCCGCGCGCGGCCGGATCGTGTTCCTTCGCGTTGGCGATATCTTCGCGGATGCTCCGGATGAGTGACAATGCCATGGAACACATTGTAGACGAAAGGGCCGCCAGCCTTTCGGCTGACGGCCATCTCGTAGCGGGGGCTGGATTCGAACCAACGGCCTCTGGATTATGGACTTATTACTGGTTCATTAGGAATTATTTTTTTCGCTATAAAGCTAGCTTTCTAGCCTGCTACAAAGCTTTGTTTCTAGGTTGTTATATTGCTTGCTTTCTAGCTTGCTACCAGTGGCTTTTACAGGAGAAACGCCCGATTCTCTCCTCATGCTTATCTTTGAAAATGACCGGCTCGACCCGATTCCGGTGGGTTGAGAAGAGCCTCTCCGGCGGTTCGAGCTTGCACTCCGAGCAATGGAGATTTCAACACTGCGATTCGATGACTTCATACGTGACGAAACTGGGTGGGCAACAGTCCGCATATTCGGAAAAGGCGGTCAGATTCGAGAGCTGCCCGTCTCTCCAAAACTGGCAGGAACAGTTTTTTCCAATTGCCCCCCATTCGGGGTGGGTTTTCCCGGAAACATTGACGGCCACTTATCACCCCGATGGATCGGAAAACTCGCCACAAAAGCCCTTCCGAAGCCGTGGACACTCCACACTCTTCGCCACAGGTTTGCCACCGCCGCATACAACAAAGGCCCCCACGATCTAATCGCAGTGCAGATGGCTATGGGACACAAGTCAATCACCACAACACAGCGATACACGCGAACAGCCCTCAATAATCAAGAACTCATGAAAACCACCAGCATCTAAGGAGAACAAATTGAAACCCCTGACCATCAGCCAAAGACTTGACCAACTCATGGAGGAATTCGACCGCCTCAGCCAAGAGATGAATGCACTACCCAACCTTGACCGCTTCGGCATCCCCAACGACCTGGAAAGCCCCGAGGGGCAAAAGTGGGAAGAGCCTCTCCATCAAAGCGATGCCGTCACTCACGAAATGTGTCAACTCGTCATCAACCATAAGCCGGGCCAGCAATACCCCGACCCCACAGAAGGAGAATAGAATGCCCATCATTTCAATCAGTAATCTCAAAGGCGGAACTGGGAAAACGACCACCGCCATCATGCTTGCCGCAGCACTCCACAAACAGGGAAAACAGGTTGAAGTCTGGGACCTTGACTCACAAGGTTCCGCCTCCGAGTGGGCGGGCATTGCTGCCGACGCAGGGGAACCCCTCCCCTTCCCTGTCAAAGTCGTTAACGCCTACGGTCTAGGCCGTATCCGCGAACCACGCGAAAAGTGGATACTCATTGATTGCCCGC
>JAXFPD010000017.1:0-132792 GCA_034179945.1 Corynebacterium sp.
GGTGGAACGAGATACGGCTTCACCAAAGTCTCGGCTATCGCACACCAGCTGAGGTCGAGGAAGAGTTTTGGGAAACCAACCCGACCCAAGGAATAATAGAAATCAAGGCAAATGCCTAGGAACAAAACCCGGGGCACTTCAAAAAGAGGCGACGAGATCCACGCCGAGGCTGTCGTAATCCAGCGGCGAGATGCCGGTGTCGATGTAGGCTTTGCCCGGGGAGACGGAGTCGGGGCGGGCACCGAGTGCATCGTTGTTATCGTCCCAGATCTTCGTGAGGTTGAGGTCAGTGTCTGCGAGTTCTGTGGTTTCAGCGGAGACCGACTGGGCGGCGGCCTCTGTGGCACCGAGGGGGATGGGGGTGAGGCAGGCAAGGATTGTTAAAACTGTCGCAATGATGAGCCGCGCGACAGGCGTGGCTCGAACTGTCACGGAATCCTCCTCGGATACAACGGTTGCGTGCAGGATGATAGATGATAAGACTGTGTGACAAAAGTATATGGTATGGGTGTATCACATTTCAGATTCTGACAGTGTGAATCAGATTACATGCGAGACGCATGTCACAAAACTGATTTCCGACCTCGTGGGCGATCCCGCAGTCCTACAGCATGCGGGCGGCGCGGTCGATCGCCTTCGGAGACCCGGCGATGAGCACGTCGGTACCGGCCTCCTCCTGCTGCCGGTCGCCTCCCAGCACGAGGAGGCCGGTGCCGACGCCGATGAGGGCGAGGAAACCGAGAGCGACGGTGCGCGTCGGTGTCCACCAGTGAGTGTGAATCACCGGCGTAACATTACACCCTTGTCAGTGGTTCGTATATTTGGCAATAAAATCCTTCACTACCTGCACATCGTTGGGGAGTTCGGCGACTCTCCGCGGCCCGTCCTCGATGTGAGCGAACCGCTCGGGAGTGATCGGGGCGCGGTCGAGGGCTTCGTGGATCGTCTCAGAGAACTTCACGGGCAAGGCCGTTTCAATGCAGATCGTGGCGGGATAGCCGTAGTGCTGCGCGGCAAAAACCCCGTCGGCGGTGTGTGGATCGAGCATCGTCTCCGTGCGGGCGAACATGTCGCGGATCGTGGCGATGCGGTCGGCGTGGGTGGATTTCGCCGAAACAAAGCCATACTTCTCTCTCACGTCCGGCCAGCGATCGGGAGCGACCTGCGAGAGATCGAACTGCGGGGAGCCGGTGAACAGCTCGGCCGTGCGGGCGGCATCGCGGTCGAGGACGTCACAGATGAAGCGCTCAAAGTTCGAGGCCTTGGAGATATCCATGGACGGGGAGGAGGTCACTACCGACGGGCGCGGCCGGTAGGTGCCGGTGCGGAAGAACTCATCGAGGACGTCGTTCTCATTGGTGGCGACGATGAGGTGGTCGATGGGTGCGCCCATCTGGCGGGCGATGTGCCCGGCACAGATATCGCCGAAGTTGCCGGTGGGTACGGAGAAGGAGACCGACTCGTGTCCGAGATCGCGGGCGCGGAGGGTGAGCCAGATGTAGTAGACGGTCTGGGCAAGCAGCCGCGCCCAGTTGATGGAGTTGACCGCACCGATGTGATAGTCCGCCTTGAACTGGGCATCCGCGTTGACGGCCTTCACCACATCCTGGCAGTCGTCGAAGGCCCCGTCGAGGGCGATGTTGTGGATGTTGGCATCGGTGAGTCCAAACATCTGCGCCTGCTGGAAGGGGGTCATCCGCCCAGCTGGGGTGAGCATGAACACGGAGAGGCCGGGGCGACCGCGCAGCGCATATTCAGCGGAGGAACCGGTATCGCCGGAGGTGGCACCGAGGATGGTGAGAGTTTCACCGCGACGGGACAGCTCATACTCGAAGAGCTCGCCGAGCAGCTGCATCGCCATATCCTTGAAGGCGGCTGTCGGGCCCTCGGAGATCTTGCCCAGCAGGAGGCCGTCGGTGAGTTCAACCAGTGGGACGATCTCGGGGGCGGAGAACTTCGGCGAGGTGTAGGCCCGGGCGGCGATGGCCTCGAGATCGGCAGCCGGAATGTCATCGACATAGAGCTTGAGGATCTCCGCGGCCAGTTCAGGGTAGGTGAGGCAGCTCCACGCCTCGGGTATCCACTCGGGGTAGCGCTCCGGGAGGTAGAGTCCGCCGTCGGGGGCGAGCCCGGTGAGGAGGATGTCGGTGAAGGAGCGCGGTGTTGCCGTGGTGTCCCGGGTGGAAATGTACCTCATGGAGTTCAGCCTACAGTTGTCGAAAGTGTCGCGCCAAGTTCATCGGCGGCCGCCAGTAGTTCATTGACATGCTCTGTCGTGACAAATCGCTCGGACGGGCCGGACAGGCTGATCACTGCGGCGAGTTCGCCCGTCGGGCCGAAGACCGGGGCGGAGACGGAGGCAAGGCCGGCCTCGCGCTCGTTGCGTGAATCGCTCCATCCCTGGGTGCGGGCTTCATCGACGGCGGCGGCTGTGAAGCGCGCTTCTGGGAGGATGCGCTCGCGCAGTCCCGCCCCGGAGAAGGCGACGAAGATGCGGGCCGCCGAGCCTGCGGTGAGCTCCATGCGGGCTCCGACGGGGACGGTGTATTTCAATCCGGAGGGTGGTTCCTGAGAGGCGATGCACGTGCGATGGGTGCCGGTGAGCCGGTAGAGCTGGACGGATTCTCCGGTGCGTTGGACGAGGTTGTTCATGATCGGGAGGGCGGCGGTGATGAGGGTGTCCACCCCACTGTGGGCGAGTGCTGGGCCGGTGATCCATTTGCCGTCGATTCGCCGGGCGAGGATGTTGTGGACTTCGAGGGCGGTGGCGAGGCGGTGCACTGTGGCGCGGGGGAGGCCGGTGGCGGTGCACAGCTCGGCGAGTGAGGCCGGTCGGTCGGATACGGCAGCGGCGATGGCTACCGCGCGGTCGAGTACTTTGATGCCACTCGACGCAGTGTTATACTGTCCCATGTATTGATACTATACATCTCACTGTATGGGAGAACTAGATGGAACCGTTGACACTGCCGGAAAAGGTATGGCGCAACCACGTCATCACCGATGGCCTGATCTACATTGACTTGCACCTCCTCCACGAGGTCACCTCGCCGCAGGCTTTCGAAGGACTGCGGCTGGCCGGGCGGAAAATCCGCCGCCCCGACCTCACCGTCGCCACCGCCGACCACAATGTCCCCACGAAGGGGCTGCAGATTGTCGACGAGACCTCGAAGATTCAGCTCGAAACCCTCGCGAAGAACGCCGCAGAGTTCGGCGTCCGGCTGTTTGAGATGGGTGACCCCAACCAGGGCATCGTCCACGTCGTCGGCCCCCAGCTCGGGCTCACCCGACCCGGCATGACCATCGTCTGCGGTGACTCACACACCTCCACCCACGGTGCCTTCGGTGCCCTCGCCTTCGGTATCGGTACCTCCCAGGTGGAGCACGTCATGGCCACCCAGACGATCCACTTTGCCAAGCCCACGCCGATGGCTATCACCGTCAACGGGAAACTCCAGCCCGGAGTCAGCGCCAAGGATGTCATCCTCGCCATCATCGCGAAGATCGGCACCGGCGGTGGTCAAGGTCATGTCCTTGAATACCGGGGTGACGTCATCCGCAGCCTCTCCATGGAAGGCCGCATGACCGTCTGCAACATGTCCATCGAAGCCGGTGCCCGCGCCGGCATGATCGCCCCCGATGAGACCACCTGGAACTTTATCGGTGAGAAGGTCGGCGAGGACCTCGTCACCGATGAGGGCGCCCACTTTGACAAGGAAGTCGTCCTCGACGGCGAGGACATCACCCCCTTCGTCACCTGGGGCACCAACCCCGGCCAGGGCGTCCCGCTGTCCGGTCGCGTCCCCGAGGACGCCCCCGCAGAGGTCCTCAACTACATGGGGCTTTCGGCCGGCACCCAGATGCGCGACATCGCCATCGACACTGTCTTCGTCGGCTCGTGCACGAACGGACGCATTGAGGATCTGCGCGAGGCCGCCCAGGTGCTCGACGGCAAGAAGGTGTCCACCCGCACCCTCATCGTCCCCGGCTCCTACGGTGTGCGCGAACAAGCCGAAAAGGAAGGCCTGGACAAAATCTTCGTCGAGGCCGGTGCCGAATGGCGCCTGCCCGGCTGCTCCATGTGCTTGGCCATGAACGGCGATCAGCTCGCCCCCGGTGAGCGCGCCGCTTCCACGTCCAACCGCAACTTCGAAGGCCGCCAGGGCCCGGGTGGGCGCACCCACCTGGTCAGCCCCGCCGTTGCCGCCGCCACCGCCGTTGCCGGCCACCTCGCTGCCCCCGCCGATCTGTAAGAGGAGAAAACACGATGAAGACTCATACCGGAATTGGCGTCCCGTTGCGCCGCACCAACGTAGACACCGACCAAATCATCCCGGCCCGGTTCCTCAAGTCCGTCTCCCGCGACGGCTTCGGCGATGGCCTCTTCTCCGCCTGGCGGGAAGACCCCGCCTTCGTCCTCAACCAGGACGCCTACAAGCAGGGCTCCATCCTCGTCGCCGGCCCGGACTTTGGCACCGGCTCCTCCCGTGAACACGCCGTGTGGGCACTCCAGGGATACGGCTTCAAAGCCGTGTTCTCCTCCCGGTTCGCCGATATATTCCGCAACAACGCCGGACGTGCCGGCCTTGTCGCCGGGCTGATGGATCAGGGTGACATTGACAAGCTCCAGGACTACCTGGAAGCCAACCCCGGAGCCACCCTCACCGTCGATGTGGAAAACCAAACCGTCGAGGGCTACCCCTTCGAGATCGATCCGGATACGAAGATGCGCATCGTCGAAGACCTCGATGAGATCGCCCTCACGCTCAAGCACGAGGCGGAGATCGCCGCCTACGAGGCCGAGCACAACCCGACGTTGCACTGGCGCGAGGACTAACCTCTACCGCACGGGCAGGGCGCTGGCGAGATAGTCGGCGCCCGTCAACTCCCCATCCTGGAAGGACAGCACGAAGGTGCTGCCCTTCTTTGTTTCTCCGACCGTCACCGGTAGTTTCCCGCGCGAGGACAACCACTCAATCATCGCCGGAATAATGGTGCCCTGGGCCACCACCACCTTCACCCCACCGGAGGAGGCGAGCTCAACAAACCGCTCCTGAGCCTGCTCCGGCTGAGTGAGCCAGACATCGTCGCCGAGGAGCGGATCGACCGTCACCGGCACATCGAGGCGGGCGGCGAGCGGGGCCGCAGTCTGCTGGCAGCGGTCCGGAACCGCCGAATAGATCTCCGTCGGCCCATACGCAGCCAACAACGGGCTGAGGAACTCCGCCTGTCGGCGCCCCTTCTTATCCAACGGCCGCAGATCATCGTTGCCATTCCACTTACCACGATCGTGGGCGTGGGCGTGGCGGACGTAGAGAATCCGGGTATCGGCATGGAGACGGAAGCGCTTTTCGGCCTTCCCGAGCACCTGACTGTCCACCTCATAGGTGATCCGCTCAAACGCCTCGGGCAGGTGCACCCACTCGAGCACATCGACCTCGTCGTTCGGGGTGAATTCACCGCTGATCCACCGTGCCGTCCAGTACCACACCACCTTTGTGCGGTCGAGCACTGGATAGGACACATTCCCGAGCAACTTCTCCAAGTGCACCTCAAACCCGGTTTCCTCCCGGATCTCCCGGGCCGCCGTCACCGGTAGGGACTCACCGGGATCCAACTTGCCCTTGGGCAGGGACCAGTCGTCATAATGTGGTCGGTGAATGAGCGCGATTTCCGGATCGGTGATCTCGCCGCGCCACACAACGGCACCCGCCGCCAGGGTTGGCCGGTGAAAATCCTTCCCCGGTTTTGGGGGAATGAGTTGGTATCGCCCCGTCACGGCGAGGGAATTCTCCTCGTCTTTGTCGGTTTCGTGGTGATTGTGCTTTGACCTGTGACCCATACGGATTAAACTACCAGCAGAAAGGAGAGCTGGCATGCGGATAGCGGTAATGGGGGCCGGGAGCTGGGGAACCACACTGGCAAAGGTCTGTGCCGATGCGGGAAACACGGTGATGCTGTGGGCGCGCCAGGAGCTGGCGGCGAGAAGTATCCAAATCACCCGCGAAAACGCCCGCTATCTGCCCGGGTTGACGATCCCCCCGGCGGTGACCGCCACCGCCGACATGTCCGTCGCGCTGCGGGAAGCCGAGCTGGTGATCTGTGCCGTCCCCTCCCAAACACTGCGGGCAAACCTCACCGACTGGAAGGGCGCAATGGAGCCGGACGCCCTCGTCATGAACCTCGCCAAAGGTGTTGAGCACGGTACCGGGATGCGCATGAGCCAAGTCATGGGGGAGGTGCTCGACATCGACATGGCGAGAATCGCCGTGCTCTCCGGGCCGAACCTCGCCCGCGAAATCGCCCTCGAACAACCCGCCGCAACCGTCATCGCCTGCACCGACGAGGCCAACGCTCAGCGGATCCAACAGGCGCTGGCGACACGCTACTTCCGCCCCTACACCAACACCGATCTCATCGGTGCGGAAATCGGCGGAGCCTGCAAGAACATCATCGCCCTCGCCTGCGGCATGGCCCACGGCCGTGGACTCGGGGAGAATACGCAAGCTACCATCATCACCCGGGGCCTGGCCGAAATCACCCGCCTCGGTGTTGCCGTCGGTGCTGAAGCAAAGACCTTCGCCGGGCTGACCGGCATCGGTGACCTCGTCGCCACGTGCACCTCACCGCTGTCGCGCAACCGAAGCTTCGGGGTCGCCCTCGGGCGTGGAGACTCCATCGAGGAGGCCTCCACCGCAACCCACGGGCAGGTCGCCGAGGGGGTGGCAACGAGCGAATCTGTGTGGCACGTGGCGGAATCCCTCGGGGTGGACATGCCGATCACCCACGCCGTCTACGGGGTATGCCACAAGGCTGTCAGTGTGGGCGCTATGATTACCGCGTTAATGGGTCGGTCCAAGAAGGCCGAATAAGCCGACAAACAGGAAGTGAAATCCCCATGGTCAACGTCTGCGTGCTCTACGGTGGCCGCTCAACCGAGCACTCCATCTCCTGCGTCTCCGCACGCGCTATCCTCACCCACCTCGAGGAGAACCCCCAGTTCACCGTGATTCCGGTGGGGATCACCGAGGACGGGACCTGGACTGTGGGCGATCCCCGCGACCTCGCCGGTGACCTCCCCCATGTGACGGTGGAGCGGGAGGTATTCCTCCACCGCACCACCCTCCGCTACCTCGACGACAGCAGCGAGTACGCCCACATCGACGTTGTCTTCCCCGTCCTGCACGGACCCTACGGGGAGGACGGCACCATCCAAGGGCTCCTCGAACTCAACGACCTCCCCTATGTCGGCTCCGGCATCATCGCCTCCGCCTGCGGCATGGACAAGCAGTTCACCAAGAAGATTCTCCGCGAGGCGGGACTGCCCACCGGGCGCGAGAGAGTCCTCAGCCCCCAGGACACCCCCAGCCTCGCCGAGCTCGCCGCCATCGTCGCTGAGCTCGGGCTGCCGCTCTACGTCAAACCCGCCCGGGGAGGCTCCTCGATCGGCATCTCCAAGGTCACCGATGCCGGTGACCTCGCCGCCGCGATCGCGCTGGCCCGCGACTATGACCAGAAGGTCGTCATCGAGGCGGAAGTCACCGGCGCGGAGATCGAATGCGGTGTCCTCCAATACCCCGACGGGTGCACGCGCGCGTCTGTTCCGGCCCAACTCAACAACATCGGTGCCGGGTTCTACGACTTCAACGCCAAATACGTGGACGGGGAAGTCACCGCACAGATTCCCGCCCCCCTCGATGAGCAGACGACACAGCAGGTGCAAGAGATCGCCCTCGCCGCCTTCGCCGCCCTCGACTGCACAGGACTGGCACGGGTCGACTTCTTCGTCGGCGACGACGGGCCGATCATCAACGAGATCAACACCATGCCCGGATTCACCCAGGTGTCCATGTATCCCCAGGTGTTTGCCGCAATCGGCATCGAATACAGCATCCTGTTGACCACCCTCGTTGAGGAAGCCCTCGCCCGCGCACAGCGGTAAGGGGAGTGACGCCTACCCGGCGACCGGCCCCAGCTGGGTGGAAATGTCCGTCAGTGCGGCCTCCGTCGGATTGTACACAGCTACCGTGGTCTCACCCATGGAGTAATAGGTCAACCCATCCTGGAACCACGGCACCTCATTGACCTGGATCAACCGCGCACCAGCCGCATAGTTCGGCGACATCGCCACCCCACACCGAATGGCCATGACTGTGCCGAGATCATCGCGGTAGAACGCCACCTGTGCGTCATCCACTCCCGTCGGGGTGAACCGGGTGAACTCGGAATACGACTGCGCCCACGACAGCTCCCCACACCGCGCTGCCGAGCCAGCGGCGAGGCTAGTCAACGGTGCCGGGGGAATCTGATCGGGTGCCTCCGCCGTCGCCGCCACCGCAGCGGCGAGCTTGTCCACACTGCTCGTCGAACCATCCTCACTGGTGATCGCAATAATCGGATCGCGGGTGGCAGTAAACCACGTGGTCATCGGTGCCTCCGTGAGCTTCAACCACTGGGTTCCCGAGTGCTCCTCCAACTCTGACAGGGCCGAAAGCTGCTCCGGACGTGGCACCCCACACCGAATCGTAATATTCGGACCGTACGCCGCCGCTCCCTCTGGGGCTGGCTCGACGAGCGGGGACCGGGCATGCCCATCCAACCGCGCCGGCAGTGCCTCGAGTACTGCAGCACACGAGGCGGGAACCTCCCCAATCGGGCTCAAACTCACCGGGGTGCGATCGGCCACCACCTTCGCCCCCACAATCACCCCAAGAGCGAGGAGAATCGCCAGCACCAGGGCAATGAGCATGGGGGTATTGCGAGAATCTTTTCCCGGGTTCAACTCAACGGAGGCATCCATACCTACTAGGGTAGCTTGGGTGGACGAAACACGAGAAATGACCGTTGGAGACATCGGGGAGGATGGCGTCGTCGCCCTCCTCCAACAGATCGCAGGCTCCGCCCGCAACGGCGACGATGCCGCCGTCCTCGGACCGGCCTCCCCGAACTCGCGGACCGTTGTCACCACAGACATGCTCGTCCAAGACCGCCACTTCCGGTTCGACTGGTCCACCCCGCGAGAAATCGGGCGCAAGGCCATCGTCCAGAACTTCGCCGACCTCGCCGCCATGGGGTCACGCCCCGTCGCCGCTGTCGTCGCCCTCAGCCTCCCGGCACACACCACCGTCTCCTTTCTCACCGAGTTTGCCACCGGTATCAAAGAAATGGTGGACTACTACTCTGCCGAATTCGTCGGCGGCGACGTCACCTCAGGCGACAGGCTTGTCATCTCCGTTGCCGCCATCGGCTCCCTCGGCGGATCCCTGCCCGCCCTTGAACTCAACCGGGCCCGGGTCGGCCAAACAGTCATCGCCTCCGGAACCCTCGGCCACTCCGCCGCCGGCTATGCCCTGCTCACTAAATTCGGACGCGACGGTGTGCCCGACACCCTCACCGACCTCGTCTCCGCCCACGTTGCACCCCTCCTCAACCCCCGGCGCGGACTGGTCGCACGGGCCACCGGCACCACCTCCATGACCGACAATTCCGACGGGCTCATCCACGACCTAGCCACTCTCGCGCGCGCCTCCGGGGTCACCATCGACCTCAACTCGGCCGCCATCGCCCCCGACGACCTCCTCATTGACGCAGCTCACCTGCTTGGGGTGGACCCGTGGCTGTGGGTGCTCAGTGGGGGGGAAGACCACACCCTCGTGGGAACGACCCGGAACAGTGAAGTCAGTGGATTCCGCGTCATCGGGCGCGTCGTCTCCGCGACGGGAGAACCCGTCACCATTGACGGTGAGCGCCCCCGCTATACACAGGGATGGGAGAGCCTATGATCCCCGTCGAAGCCGGATGGGCCCGCGCACTCGCCCCCGTCGAACCCCACATCCACGCCATGGGAGACTTCCTGCGCGAGGAACTCGCCGCAGGCCGCGGCTATGTGCCCGACGGGGACAATATCCTCCGCGCCTTCACCTACCCCTTCGATGAGGTGAAGGTGCTCATCATGGGCCAAGACCCCTATCCCACCCCCGGACACGCGATGGGACTGTCCTTTGGCACCCAACCGGGGGTCCAACCGCTCCCGAAGAGCCTCCAGAACATCTTCCGCGAACTCAGCGACGACCTCAACATCCCCCGACCCACCACAGGCGATCTCCGCCCCTGGTCGCGCCAAGGTGTTGCCCTCTTCAACAGGGTCCTCACCACCACCCCCGGTCGTGCCGGGGCACACCGCGGGCGCGGCTGGGAAACCGTCACCGAGCAGGCCATCCGCGCCCTCGCCGGGCGCGGCCGCCCGCTTGTGGCCATCCTCTGGGGCCGCGATGCGGCACAAGTCGCCCCCTTTCTAGGGGAGACACCGATCATCCAATCACCCCATCCTTCCCCGTTATCGGCCTCGCGGGGCTTCTTCGGATCGCGCCCCTTCTCCCGCGCCAACGCGATTTTGCAGAATCTTGGCGCAACCCCGATAGACTGGCGGCTACCATGATTTCTGGAGGAACTGTAGCAACGTGGGCGCGGCTCGCCGCCGCCGCCCTCGATCGCGAGCGCGAAGAAATCAACCGCCTCAACGTCTTCCCCATCCCTGACTCGGACACCGGATCGAACATGGCGCAGACGATGGCTGCCGCCGTCGCCAACCTCGACGACACCGCAGAACACACGTCCGCAGCTCAGGTCGCCTCGGCGCTGGCCGCCGGAGCAGTCAAAGGTGCCCGCGGCAACTCCGGGGTTGTCCTCTCGCAGGTGCTGCGCGGAATCGCCCAAGCCGCCGGCGACGAGGTGAGCGAACGCGGCTTCATCGACGCCCTCAACCTCGCCGTCGAACTGGTGGAAAAGGCCATCCAACAGCCCGTCGAAGGCACCGTCCTCACCGTGCTGCGGGCTGCCGCACACGCCGCCAAAGATCACCCCACCCACCCCGTCGATGCAGCCTGTGCTGCAGCGAGCAGGGCCCTGGCGGCAACCCCGTCCCAGTTGCCCATCCTCGCCGAACGCGGTGTCGTCGATGCCGGTGGTCGGGGCCTTGTGGTCACGCTCAACGCCCTCAAGGAGGCACTCGACGGCGTCTCTGCGGACACTATCCTCCCGCAGGTGGGGGAGGGGCCACTGCTCGAGGTGATGTTCTACTTCGAATCCGCCGACGAGCAAACCTTCGATGCAGCCGTGGAAGCCCTCGTCGGAGACAGCCTCATGGTCGCCCGCGACAGTGACCATTCCGGCACCATCCACCTCCATACGCGCCGGGCAGGGGCAGTCATTGAGCAGATGTTTGCCAGCGGCCGGGTTTCCCACCTCCACATTGAGGTCCTGCCAGATGTGGCCACCCAGCTCGTCGTCCCCGACGAGGTGGCCGAGCTGTTTCCCATCGCCACCGCATTCTCCGCCCACCCCACAGGGGCGTGTATCTACCTGACCTGTGGGCTACCGCAGCCGGAGAACCTGCCCCACGCGTGGGAGATCGTGCCCACGAGCTCCGTCATTGCCGCGCTTGTTGCGGCATCGATGCTCGAAGAAGACCAGCTGCCCAGTGAGGCGGCGCGCATCATGCGCCGAGCCGCCGCAGACGTCCGCGTCACCACGTATCCTCCCACCGCCAGCGTCGAGGATGTGCAGGAACTCCTCAACCGCTGTGTGCCTGAGACAGCAGAACAGGTCACCCTGATCGGCCCCGGCGACCACCTCCACAGTGTTCATGTGGGGGAGGGCATTGACCTCGTCCGCGTGGAATCAGCAACCATTCGCGAGATCGGAGTGGAGTAAACCGTGCTCGGCTGGACGGATCACCGCGTACTCACGGATCTCCTTCCCGCCAGTGAAGTGCGCGCCCTCAAGCGCACCTTCGGCATTGCCACCGTCCCCGACCTCCTCCTGCACTATCCGCGCCGCTGGGTAGATGCGGCGAAGGGGGCGGGGATTATGGATGCCGAGGACGGCGACACCGTCACCGCCATCGGAACGATCGCCTCCACTCGCACTCAGATCAGCAAACAGGGCAAGGCCATCTTTCATGTCCTCCTCGATGACGGCATCGCCCCCTTCGAGTGCGTCTTCTTCAACGCCGCGTGGGCGGCGCGAACACTCCAACCGGGATTGCGCATCCTCGTCACCGGTAAAGTACGCTCCTACCGGTCCGTGAAATCCCTTCAACACCCCGGCTACCTCGTCCTCGACTCCGGCGCGAAGGGCACCGGTCAGCTCAAGGAATTGGGCAACTACCCCGACCCGGAGGCAGTGCTGCAGCGCTTCGCCGACCTGTCGTCCACCCCAATCTACCGGGGCTCTGGCCCCTTCACCTCCGTGCGCATGTGGGCTGCCATCGCGGAAGTTCTGCGACAAACACCGCCCATTCCCGAACCACTCGGAATCACCCCGCCGGGGCTGGTCAGCTTCGACACAATGCTCCGGGCGATGCACACCCCCGGCCAGGTCAGCCCGTACGCTGGGTTGCAACGGGCGAAATACAACGAGGCGCTCTCACTCGCCCTCATCATGGCCCAGCGCCGTGCCGACAACGCCCACCACACCGGCCCCGCCTGCCCGCCGATCGAGTCCGGCCTGCGGGACCAGTTCGTGGCCACCCTGCCGTACACTCTCACCCCCGGGCAGAGCAGTGTCATCGCCGAGATCGCCGCCGACCTCACCACACCGACCCCGATGATGCGGCTCCTCCAAGGGGAGGTCGGCTCCGGCAAGACCGTCGTTGCCCTCATCAGTATGCTCCAGGCCATCGACGCCGGATACCAGTGCGCCTTCCTCGCCCCGACGGAGGTGCTCGCCGTCCAACACGCCCGTTCCCTCGTGAGCCTGCTTGCAGCACTGCCCGTGCGCGTCAGTGTGCTCACCGGATCAATGACCACCGCTGCGAAGCGGGAAGCCCTCCTCCACGTGGTCTCCGGTGAAGCGGACATCGTCGTGGGCACCCATGCGCTCATCCAGGACACCGTCGAATTCTTCAACCTCGGTCTCGTCGTCGTTGATGAGCAGCACCGCTTTGGGGTGGAACAGCGCGATGAACTGCGCGGCAAGGGGAAACTCACCCCCCACCTGCTGGCGATGACGGCCACCCCGATTCCCCGCACCATCGCCATCACTGCCTTCGGTGACCTCGAAGTGTCCACCATCGGTGAGCTGCCCGGCGGGCGCAAACCCATCCGCTCAGCGGTCGTCCCCGCCTCCAACCCACGCTGGGTCACCCGCATGTACGAGCGCATCCGCGAAGACGTCGCAGCGGGCAGGCAAGCCTTCGTCGTCTGCCCGCGCATCAGCGGGGACGGTGGGGCCGAGGAGGTCCACCGCTACCTCAGCGAGGAGGTGTTCCCGGTCCTGCGCGTGAGCCTCCTCCACGGCAAACTCCCCGGCGCGGACAAGGATGCCGTGATGAGTCAATTCGCCCGGGGCGACTGCGACATCCTCGTCGCCACCACGGTGATCGAGGTCGGTATCGATGTGCCCAACGCAACGGTGATGGTGATCCTCGAATCTGAGCACTTCGGTGTCTCCCAACTCCACCAGCTGCGCGGGCGGATTGGCCGCGGCGGGCACGAATCGTGGTGCCTGTTCCACACCACCGCTGAGCCGGCAACCCCCGCCTACGAGCGGGTCTGCGCCGTCGCCGCCACCACCGACGGATTCGAACTCGCCACCCTTGACCTGCAGACCCGCCAAGAGGGCGACGTGGTTGGCACTGCCCAGTCGGGGCGGAACAAGACCGTCAAACTGTTGAGCTTCGTCTGTGATGGGGAGATCATCGAGCGGGCAGCGCGAGATGCGAGTGACCTTGTCGCCCGCGATCGGGAGTTAGCTCAGCAGCTCGTCGCCGATATGGATGAGCGCCTCGGCGACTATCTCGAGAAGTCCTGACCCGTTACACTGGCACCATGGCGCGAATAATTTCTGGGATCGCCCGCGGGCGCAGCCTGAGCATCCCCCCGGCCGGCACCCGCCCGACAACGGATCGGGCGAAAGAAGGCCTCTTCTCCTCCCTCAGTGTGCGATTTGGGTTTACTGATGCGGTTGTTCTCGACCTGTTCGCCGGCTCCGGTGCCCTCGGATTAGAGGCCGCCTCGCGCGGGGCGCGGGAGGTTGTCCTCGTGGAAAGCAATCACACCGCCGCCGAGATCGCCCACCGCAACGCGGACAAGGTTGGGGTGCCGGGGGTGCGGGTGGTGGAATCGGAAGCCTCACGCTACGTGGCCACCGCGCCGCGCGACCACTTCGATATCATCCTCGCGGACCCACCGTACGCACTCAGTGACGCAGCGATCGCAGAGATGGTCACCGCCACTGTGCCGCTGCTGACCCATGGGGGAGTGCTTGTCGTGGAGCGGCATGTCGAATCTGCGGCGACCCCGTGGCCGGCGAACATGACCCCGACGACGCAGAAGCTGAAGAAGCGCACCTATGGAACCACTCGATTTGATATGGCGGTGAGGACCCAATGACGGTTGTGTGCCCAGGATCGTTCGATCCCATGACCTATGGCCACCTTGACATTTTTGAGCGCGCGGCGAAGCTCTTCGACGACGTCATCGTCGTGGTCACGATCAACAAGTCCAAGCGGGCGCTGTTCACCCCCGAGGAGCGGGTGGCGCTCATTGAAGCAGAGATTCCCCACCTGCCCAATGTGCGGGTGGACCATTGGGAGGGACTCCTCGTCGACTACACCACCCAGGTGGGTGCCAGCGCCATTGTGAAGGGACTGCGCTCCTCCCTCGACTACGAGTATGAGCTGCCGATGGCGCAGATGAACCACCACCAGACCGGCGTGGACACGGTATTCCTCATGACCGCCCCGCGCCTCGGCTACATTTCCTCCTCCATGGCCAAGGAGGTGGCGCTGCTCGGCGGCGACATCACCGGCATGGTGCCCGATCGCATCATCGCCGCAATTGAGGCGAAGAAGACTGCCGCCTAGGCCACGATCGCGCGCACCTGGGGCAGATTGACCAGGACTGAGCCGATCACACCAAGGAGGACAAGGACACCGACCACACTGGCGATAGCCGCCACAGAGGTGTCCGAGGAGGTGGGTTCGCTCGTATTCTGGTGGGGGCGCGGCAGTGACGGTGGTGGAGTCGTCGTCGGCACCGTTGATTCGGTTGCTGCCGTTCGCTGGTAGGTGGGGGCTGCCTTAAGAGCCGCATAGGCATCGAGTCTGCGAATCCGAGAAGTGGTGGTGGCCGTATCGATGAGCAGTTGCTCAATCTGGGATGGAGAAAGGGCCGGATTGGCCTGCCGGATGAGAGCGACCACACTGCTCACCAGGGGGGCGGCCATGGATGTTCCATGGATGGCGCGGTACGTCGGCTCGGCGGGGACCGTCGAACCCGAATTGAAGGTGGAGAGGATACCGTCGGTAGTGGCAACCTGCCCACCGGGGGCGTAAATGTCAACCTGCCCGCCGTAGTTGGAATAGGAGGTAGCCGTCCCCTGCCCATCGAGGGCGCCGACAGCGATAACATTGGCACAGTTGGCGGGGGTGGACTTCATCGCATCGGTCCCCTCATTACCCGCCGCCACAACCACAACCGCTCCCGCCGCCGTGGCGAGGTTAATCGCCTCCTGCACATCGGCAGTGCAGTGGGTGAACGGATCCACATACGTCAGCGAAACATTGATAACACTGGCCGGGTGCGGATTCCTCGGAACTCCCGCCGCCTGCAACGCCGGTGTGTCCACCCCCGCCGCCCACGCGATCCCCGCTGCAATGTCAGTGAGCAATGCCCCACACAGCCCAGCAACCCGCACCGGTAACAGCCGAGCATCCGCTGCCGGGGCGGCGATGCCAATTCCATTGTCGGTTTCCGCACCGGCAATGCCCGCCACATGAGTGCCATGCCAGGTGGACACCCCCTGCTGGGCAACGTGACACAGGTCCGTTGAGGGTACCGGCCAGTCACCCTCATCGGTGGGATCGGGGTCCCACCCGTCCCCATCGCGGGCGGACTCGGCCTCCGAGTTGAAATCGTAGCCAGGCAACACTTTCCCCGTGAGGTCCGGATGGTCGGTGATGCCGCTATCAATCAGCGCAATGACCTGCCCGCTACCGGTGTAGGTGTGCCCGAAGTCCGCCCACACCCGATCCATGCCGATCGCCGTGAGATGCCACTGCTCCGGCAGGAGCGGATCATCGGGAACGAAGGACTGGGCTGCCGCCACCATCGGGACAGTCAGCAGCAGCGAGCACACACCGACCGCACACCGGCCGATTCGCTGTCGCGTCCACGTCATAAGTTCACATTATCCCCTTCGCCTGTGCTTTACTCCTAAATAGGGATGAAACCCCGTGGAGTACAGCGACGTTAACTCAGGAGAGTGGACAGATATGACAAGCGATGTGAGTTTAGGTACCGCCCAGGTTCCCTTCGACGGACCAGTCCAAGCCGGTGTGGCCACCATGCCACCTGCGCACCTCAACGAGGTTGGCTTCAACTTCGAACCGGGGGTCACCAGAGACCAGATCATTGACCTGATGCAACGCTGGACTGCGGCCGCCCGGGCGCTCACCTGCGGCCAGGAAGTCGACGGGTTTGTCGAACCGGAGATGACCGCCATCACCGCCAATCTCACCATCACCTTCGGGGTGGGAGAGGGATTCCTCACCGCCGCCGGTGTGAGCTCACGCACCCCGAGCTGGTTGCACCCGATCCCGGCCTTTACCCATGATGTACTACAGACCCAGTGGGGGCAGACGGACATGATCGTCCAGTTCAACGCCGATGACCTCGTGCCCATGGCCACCGCACTGCGCCGGTTTGTCTACCTCGCACGCGGCATCGCCCACGTGGTCTGGGAACAGCAGGGATTCGGCCACGCTGCCGGCACACAGAAGCCGGGAACCACTCCGCGCAACCCGATGGGCCAGATTGATGGCACCGTGAACCCCCGTACGGCGGAGGAATTCGCTGAGCAAGTATGGATCGACGCGGAGGAACCGTATCTGAAGAACTCCACGGCTATGGTCATTCGCCGGATCGCCATTGATCTCGATGCCTGGCACGGACAGACCCGCCCCGCCCGGGAGCGGGTGATCGGTCGCCGCCTCGATACCGGGGCACCGCTGTCCGGTGGGGAGTCGGAGTTTGATGAGGAAGATATGGATGCTGTCGGCACCGATGGGGCCTACCTCATTGACCGGCACTCGCATCTGGCTTTGTCCCGGGAACAGGACGGGTTGCCCTCCGACGCGTTGAAGCGGCGCGCCTACTCCTACCAGGTGTTTACCCCGGGCAGTGGTCCGGAGAGCGGGTTTGTGTGGGTGGCCTTTCAAAAGGACCCGGACCGGCAGTTCACGGCGATTCAGCGTAGGTTGGATGAGTCTGACCTGTTGAATCCGTTCATCACCCACATCGGTTCCGCGGTGTATTGGATTGTGCCCGGCACCACCCCGGACACGTACTGGGCGCAGGACCTTCTCGCCGAGTAGGTTTCCGCTGCCGCCCGCGCCGGGCGATCCTGCCGCTGCATGGTTGCGCCGTTGCATGGTTGTGTTCCCTTATGCACGTGTGTATAAGGGAACAGTGCAGGTCGCAGCGTTGTGCGTAGGTAGCACCTCAATTACATAAGGGAACAGCCACTGTCTCGTCGGCGGCTGCTCCGGTGTACGCTGTCCCAAGCGCCCGCTTGTTTCACTGTCCCCGGTCCGTATAGCCGCTGGTGATGGCCCGCAAGCCGGGGCGATTGGGTGGTTTCCCAGGCGGTGTGGTCAGCTACAGCCGGGTCGCCCATTAGGTACAGCGCTGCCCTAGATGGGAAGCAGCCCTACGGAGTATGCGTAGGCTCCGACTCTTGCCAGGACCAACAACAGGATCCCAATGACCCATCCGGCGATCGCGCTAGGTGAGCTCATGTTATCTGTTCCGATAGTACCTGATGATCCGTCAACGGCTGTCCGATCGGCGATGCCAGGCGTGGCCGCCGTGGTCGTCGTTGTCGCTGGAGCGCTCGAGGTTGTACTCGGTGGCGCCGAACTGGTCGTGGCAGTCGGCGTGGCGGAGGTGGTCGTAGTCGCCGAAAGTTATATTTTGCAGTTCAGGGTGGTCGGTGATGGTGCGCAGCCACGCCGCAGGAGAAGCCAACGTCATGCCCATGACATATCTGTGCGCCGCCGGTTGTTACTCCCCGAAGCCCCGATTTCCCAAACTCACAGCAACCCCCAAGGAAACAAAATTGCTGGTGAGAGTGGTGTGTGGTGCCGACACCGGGAGTCGAACCCGGACGCCCGAAGGCGCTGCATTTTGAGTGCAGTGCGTCTGCCAATTCCGCCATGTCGGCCTGACTGGTCATCATAGAACACCCCCGAGGCGTCAGTAAAATCCGTCGGTTGCACCAGCGTGGGTGGGCTAACATAGTGGGGGTGAAAAAACTGATGCTCATTGACGGTCACTCCATGGCATTTCGGGCGTTCTACGCCCTGCCCGCTGAGAACTTCTCCACCACGGGGGGCCAGCACACGAACGCCGTCTATGGGTTTCTCACGATGTTCACGTCCCTGCTTGTTGATGAATCCCCCGATCTCATTGCCGTCGCCTTCGATGTCTCCCGCACAACCTTCCGCACGCAGCTCTACCCGGAATATAAGGCGCAGCGGGAGGCCACTCCGCCGGAGTTCAAAGGCCAGGTTGAGCTGATTAAACAGGTGTTGGAGGCAATGGGGGTGACCTGGGTGGAGAAGGCCGAGTATGAGGCCGACGATATCATCGCTACCCTGGCCACACAGGCATCGGCGGCAGGGATGGACACCCACATCGTCACCGGGGATCGCGACTCCTTTCAGCTTGTCGGGGACCTCGTCACCGTCCTCTACCCCAATCGGGGAGTGTCCTCGCTCATCCACTACACGCCCGACCAGGTGAAGAAGAAGTATGGGCTCACTCCGGCCCAGTATCCCGACTTTGCGGCGTTGCGCGGGGACCCGTCGGACAATCTCCCGAAGATTCCCGGGGTGGGGGAGAAGACCGCCGCGAAGTGGATCATCCAGTACGGGTCGCTTTCCCAGCTGCTCGAACGAGCCGATGAGGTGAGTGGAAAGGTGGGGGAGAACCTCCGTGCGCACCTTGACCAGGTGAAGCTGAACCGGGAACTCACGCAGATGGTGCGCGATGTGGAGCTGCCAGTGAGTGTCGACGAGTTGACCCGGCATGACCCGGACGTGACGCGTATTGCGGTACTGTTCGACTCCCTTCAGTTCGGGGGCAACCTGCGCGGGAAGGTACTGCGTGCACTCGGTGTCGCCGACGGGGCACGGGAGGACAGGCAGCCGGAGGTTTCCGTCACCGTCTCCCGCGACTCGGTGGCCACGTGGCTGGCCGGGCGCACCGGTGGGGTGGCGGTCGCGGTGGATGGGAACGGCACTCCTGCGGGCGGAGACTGTACGTTCCTCGGGCTTGTCGACGAACACTACGAGGCCATCGGGGTGGATCTCAGTGACCTGGAGGATACCGATAGACAGGCGCTGGCGCACTGGTTGGCGAGCGAGCAGCCAAAGTACTTCCACCACGCCAAGGAGGCGATCCACAAACTCGCCGGGAGAGGCCTCGCCCTGGGGGGGATCACCCACGATACGATGATCGCCTCCTATCTGCTCATGCCCGGCCAGCGCACCTACGCTCTGCCCGACGTGTACCAGCGCCACCTGCAGAAACAGTTGTCTATGGCGGACGGGGAGGAGCAGCCGAGCCAGGGGCAACTGTCCCTGCTCGATGCCACAGCGGACACGGTGATCCGCCGACTCATCACCGAGGCGGCTGCGGTCATCGAATTGGTGCCGCGCCTGTCCGAGGAGCTCGCTGCGATCGACGGCTACGAGCTCTACACGGATATGGAGGTGGCCCTCGTTCCCGTGCTCGCGCAGATGGAGAGCGTCGGCATTGCCGTCGACGTGGCGGCACTGACCCGGCAGCGCGACGATTTCGTCGCTCTCGTGGCGCGGGAGGAGGACCTCGCCCGGGAGGTTGCCGGGGACCGGTCATTGAACCTGTCGAGCCCGAAGCAGCTGCAGAAGGTGCTGTTTGACACCCTCGACATGCCGAAGACCAAGCGGACGAAGACGGGGTATTCGACGGCGGCGAAGGAGATTGAAGCCCTCGCGAAAACCCATCCGCACCCGTTCCTCGATCACCTGTTGGCGCACCGCGAATACGCGAAGATGAAGACGACACTCGACGGTCTCCTCCGCGCTGTCGGTGCCGATGGCCGTATTCATACGACGTTTAACCAGACGATCGCCTCCACCGGGCGGCTCAGTTCCACCGAACCGAACCTGCAGAACATCCCGGTGCGCACCCCTGCTGGTCGCGATATTCGCGCCGCCTTCGTCGTCGGCGGTGACTATGACTGCCTGTTGACGGCCGATTATTCGCAGATTGAGATGCGGGTGATGGCGCACCTGTCGGAGGATGCGGGATTGATCCAGGCGTACCGCGACGGGGAGGATCTGCACAACTATGTCGGTTCCCAGGTGTTCACTGTGCCGATCGATGAGGTCACTCCGGAACTGCGGCGGCGGGTGAAGGCAATGAGCTACGGGCTGGCCTATGGTCTGTCCGCCTTCGGTCTGGCTGCCCAATTGGATATCCCGCAAGCGGAGGCGCAGACCATCATGGATGCGTATTTTGAGCGTTTCGGCGGGGTGAAGCAGTATTTGGCCTCGGTGGTGACACGGGCGCGGCAGGATGGGTACACGGCGACTCTCTTCGGGCGCCGTCGCTACCTGCCGGAGTTGAACTCGGACAACCGGATCGCCCGGGACAATGCGGAGCGGGCGGCACTCAATGCGCCGATTCAGGGGACCGCTGCCGACATTATCAAGGTGGCGATGCTGCGGGTGGATCGCGCGTTGACCGGGTTGCAGTCGCGCGTTCTGTTGCAGGTGCACGATGAGCTCGTGGTGGAGGTAGCTGCTGGGGAGCTCGATGCCGTCCAGGAGATCGTCGAGCGGGAGATGAATGGAGCGATTTCTCTGCGGGTACCGCTTGAGGTGTCGACCGGTCACGGTGCGACATGGGATGCGGCCGCCCACTGATGGGTATCATTTGCGTGCAGCCAGCATGTTCTACTAACGTGGGTGGTTGCGTGTCGCTGCACGACGGGTTAGGTGTGCCTATATTAGGAGGGGCCGCCCGGTCTGACGAGCGAAATTCAGTCCTGTGGGCTGGAGAGATGCGTTCCTATTCACATACTGTCTCCTAAACGAATAATTCGGAGCTTTCTCGCTTATGCCGAACAACAACATCCCTCAGGTAGCCATCAACGATATCGGTACCGCTGAGGATTTTCTTGCCGCAATCGACGGAACCATCAAGTACTTCAATGATGGCGATATGGTCGAAGGCACTGTCGTCAAGATCGACCACGATGAGGTCCTCCTTGACATTGGATACAAGACGGAGGGTGTCATCCCCACCCGCGAGCTGTCCATCAAGCACGACATCAACCCCGACGAGGTCGTCGAGGTTGGTGACAAGATCGAGGCGCTCGTCCTCACTAAGGAGGACAAGGAAGGCCGCCTGATCCTGTCCAAGAAGCGCGCCCAGTACGAGCGTGCCTGGGGCACCATCGAACAGCTCAAGGAGAACGAAGAGGCTGTCGAGGGTTCCGTCATCGAGGTGGTCAAGGGTGGCCTCATCGTCGATATCGGACTCCGTGGCTTCCTGCCGGCCTCCCTCGTGGAGATGCGCCGCGTCCGCGATCTTGAGCCCTACGTCGGTCAGACGATCCAGGCGAAGATCATCGAGCTGGACAAGAACCGCAACAATGTGGTCCTGTCGCGTCGTGCTTACCTGGAGCAGACCCAGTCGGAGGTGCGCTCCGAATTCCTCCACCAGCTGCAGAAGGGCCAGATTCGCAAGGGTGTTGTGTCCTCCATCGTCAACTTCGGTGCCTTCGTGGACCTCGGCGGTGTCGACGGCCTCGTCCACGTCTCCGAGCTGTCCTGGAAGCACATTGATCACCCGAACGAGGTTGTCACCGTCGGTGACGAGGTCACCGTTGAGGTTCTCGACGTCGATCTCGACCGCGAGCGCGTCTCCCTGTCGCTGAAGGCGACCCAGGAGGATCCGTGGCGCGTGTTCGCCCGCACCCATGCGGTCGGCCAGATCGTTCCGGGCAAGGTCACTAAGCTCGTTCCGTTCGGTGCGTTCGTGCGCGTCGAAGAGGGCATCGAGGGCCTTATCCACATCTCCGAGCTGGCTGAGCGCCACGTTGAGGTGCCGGATCAGGTTGTCAATGTCGGTGAGGACATCATGGTCAAGGTGATCGACATCGACCTCGAGCGTCGTCGGATCTCCCTCTCCCTCAAGCAGGCAGACGAGGACTACAGCGACGAGTTCGATCCGTCCAAGTACGGCATGGCCGACTCCTACGACGAGCAGGGCAACTACATTTTCCCCGAGGGCTTCGACCCGAACACGAACGAGTGGCTGCCCGGCTTCGACGAGCAGCGCAAGGAATGGGAAGACCGCTACGCCGAGTCCGAGCGCCGCTTCAACATGCACACGGAGCAGGTGCAGCGCCACCGCGCCGCCGCTGCTGAGGCCGCTCCTGCCGGTGACGCCGCCGGTGAGGATGGGGTTCCGTCGAACTACACCTCCACCACCGATGAGGCGACTGGTTCGATCGACTCCGATCAGCTGGAGAAGCTCCGCGAGAAGCTCGCTGGCAACTAGGCTGGCATTCGAAAACCCCCGCACTCAGCGGGGGTTTTCTGCTGTTCTAGTGTCCTGGAAGTGTAAGACCGTGGTGGTCCCGCAAATCGGCGAGGACTTCATCGGCCTGCACACGCAGCGCCAGTTCATCACTGTTGTTCGTGATCACCCAATCGGCGACGGCCCGCCGCTGCGCATCGGTGGCCTGCCGGGCGATCCGGTTGCGGGCATCCTCCTCGCTCATGTGCCGCAGCGTCACCAGCCGCTGCAGGCGGATATCCAGTGCCGTCTCCACAACAATGACATAGTCCATCCGTGCGGCGTGACCGGACTCGACGAGCAGTGGCGCATCATAGACCACAGCGCCCGTCGGATTCTGCTCTGCTGTGACGAGACGGCGCCGCAGTTCCTCCGCGATGGGGCCCTCAACAGTGGAGTTGAGCAGGTCGGTCTTCTCCGCCGTCGCAAAGGCGAGTCGGGCCAGTTCCGCCCGGCGCAGCGCCCCCTCCTCGGTGCGGATCTGCGGCCCAAACGCCGCCACGAGCTCGGCGATGACCGTCGGCTGCTCAACGACCTCCCGAGAAACCTCATCCGCATCAACAACCGGCAGGCCGCGCTCGGCGAGGATACGCGCCACCGTCGACTTCCCGCTGCCAATGCCACCCGTCAATCCGATGATCATGGCCAACTACTTCCCGGGGAAATGAATCCAATCCGTGACGCGCAAACCATCGTCGTTCCACGAATCGGGGCGATCAGCGAAGAGGGCACGCAGATCCGTGCGCATCTCCATGACGTTGTAGCTCGACCACGTCGACAGGGTCCAGAAGATCGTCGAACCCGTCTGATTTGGCAGCAGGAACGGGCCATACGCATCACCGAGGGTGCCCGGATCGATGAGCATCCGGCGATCATTCCACGGCCCCTCCGGGTGTGGGGCGGTGCGAAGCACGATACCGTTGTCGTTGTACTGGAGGGAGATGAACTTCTTCAGATAGTCATTCCACTGGACAGAGAACTCACTAACAGAGCCTCCCATCACCGGGACAGCTGCGGCCGGATCGGGATTCCAACCCGCCCCATCCCAGTAGGTGAAGCTGCCCTCGTCGGGGAAGGCGGCCAGCGGGGACCGTCCCACCACGGCGGAGGTGTCGCGGCCCGCACCGGTGGAGTAGCGGTAGACGAAGTCGCCGGAGATCATAAACGCCGACTGTTGGAGCTTCTCATTGCCCGCCCGATAGTGCGGAATCGGCCCGAGTAGTGCATTGGTGGGGGCATCGATATTGGTGCGGTACGTGTTCGGCAGCACCTCCCAATTCACCCCATCAAAAGAGCGGGCCGTCGCCGCAAAGTTCGTGTTCCACGGCCCACTTGTACCCCAGTCGCGCACACTCATAAAGTCGATGTACTGCGCATTGCCCACGGTGATGCCGGCGGTGGGAATGGTGGAGAACTCCAGGCCCGGAACCTTCTTCGAGGGGATCACCTGGGCCGCCTGCCCACCGGCCTGGAAACCCTGCTTCGTCAGCGCCTCGGTAATGCCAATCCCGTCGTTGAAATCGCGGTCCGTGGTGCGCACGAGAGTATTTGACCGCCACTGGTTGATGTTCCAGTTGCAGGCGAAGGTATCGCCAAAGAGGAACACCGTATTGTTCCACTGGTCGGCGTAGGAGATGCCGAGGTCGGTGGCGGCAATGTCGAACCGGTCATTGGTCATCGCCGGGGCGCCGGGGCCGGTGAGGAAGCTCACGGCCTGGGTGTGTCCAGCAATCACCGGCAGCTGGGTGGGCTGGCCTTTGAGGAAGGGTGGTGTGGAGGAACCGATGTAGTTCTCGCCCGGATACCACCGGCGCCCGGAGTCAGAGGACCCGGCCAGAATGGAGGAGAGGGTGGAGCCGTTGGCCAACCGGACACTGATATCAACCGCCGAGGAACCCATCGGATCGCACGGTTCTGCAAACGCCGGGGCGGGATCGACGAGCGGGAGCAACCCGAACACGGACAATCCTGCCGCCAGCAGGGACGTCGCCGACACGGTGGCGAGAGTTTTCCGGGACAGAGCTGATACAGCATTTCTGGTCATGGGTAGCATTGTACATAGTGGTCGCGCATCCGCTGAGCTGTTTGACAGGGTTGACGCAATCGGCACAATAGAGGTTATGGCTTTTCCCATGGAGCTCCCGCCGGACGATGCCTTCGTCTCCCACTCTGATTTCCGCCCCGTCGAGGCGATCGAACGCCGCGCCGGAACCTTCGCGGTGGAATCGGACTTTCAGCCCGCCGGAGACCAACCCCAGGCCATCGCCGAACTGACCGAACGCATCAACCGGGGGGAGCGTGACGTGGTCCTGCTCGGGGCAACCGGTACCGGAAAGTCCGCGACGGCCGCATGGCTCATTGAACAGGTGCAGCGGCCCACCTTGCTCATGGAGCCGAATAAGACCCTCGCCGCCCAGATCGCCAACGAACTGCGCCAGCTCATGCCCAACAATGCGGTTGAGTACTTCGTCTCCTACTACGACTACTACCAGCCGGAAGCCTACGTCGCCCAAACCGATACGTACATTGAGAAGGACTCCTCTATCAACGAGGACGTCGAGCGGCTCCGTCACGCCGCCACCTCTGCCCTCCTGTCGCGCAACGATGTCATCGTCGTCTCCACCGTCTCGTGTATCTACGGGTTGGGTACTCCCCAGTCCTACCTCGATCGCTCGCTCCTCGTCCACGTCGGTGAGACCATCGAACGCGACGCCCTGCTGCGGCTGCTCGTTGATATCCAATACGAGCGCAACGATGTCAACCTCACCCGGGGGGCGTTCCGCGTCAAAGGCGACACTGTCGATGTTATCCCCGCCTACGAGGAGGTGGCGGTGCGCATCGAGTTCTTCGGTGACGAGATCGATGCCCTCTACTTCATCCACCCGCTCACCGGGGACGTCATCCGCCAAGTTGATGAACTGTGCATCTTCCCGGCCACGCACTACATCGCCTCGGAGGGGCGGGTGGAGAAGGCTGTCGAACAGATCCGGGAGGAACTGGAGGAGCGAGTCAGCTGGTTTGAAAACCGGGGACGGGTGCTCGAGGCACAGAGGCTGCGCATGCGCACAGAATATGACCTGGAAATGATTCAGGAAATGGGGTTCTGTTCGGGCATTGAGAACTATTCGCGGCACATGGATGGGCGCAATGAAGGGGAGCCACCACCCACCCTCATCGACTACTTCCCCGAGAACTTCCTCACCATCATCGACGAGTCCCACGTGACGGTTCCGCAGATCGGCGGGATGTTCGAGGGGGACATGTCGCGGAAGCGCAACCTCGTCGAATACGGATTCCGCTTGCCGTCCGCCCTGGACAACCGGCCCCTGCGGTGGGAGGAGTTCGAGGCCCGGAAGGGGCAGACCGTGTACATGTCGGCGACCCCGGGTGCCTATGAGCTTGCGGCGTCGGGTGGGGAATTTGTTGAAGAGGTCATCCGCCCGACCGGCCTCGTCGATCCGAAAATCCTTGTCAAGCCGACGCAGGGCCAGATCGATGACCTCATCCATGAGATTCGTCTGCGCGAAGAGAGGCACGAGCGCGTTCTCGTCACCACCCTCACCAAGAAGATGGCGGAGGACTTGACTGGGTACCTCGCAGAGAATGGGGTGCGCGTCCAGTATCTCCACTCCGATGTGGATACCCTGCAGCGCGTTGAGTTGCTGCGGCAACTCCGGCTCGGCGAATTCGACGTGTTGGTGGGTATCAACCTGTTGCGCGAGGGTCTTGACCTGCCGGAGGTGTCTCTCGTGGCCATTCTCGACGCGGACAAGGAGGGCTTCCTCCGCTCGACAACGTCGCTCATCCAGACGATCGGCCGTGCGGCCCGCAACGTCTCCGGTGAGGTGCACATGTACGCAGACACGATCACCGATTCCATGCGGCAGGCGATGGAGGAGACGGAACGGCGCCGGGAGAAGCAGATCGCCTACAACCGGGAGCATGGGATCGATCCGCAGCCGCTGCGCAAGAAGATCGCCGACATCCTCGAGATGGTGCCCCGTGATGAGGTGATCTCCACCCCTGCGGAGGATATTGCCGTCCTCACCGGCGACCGTGACGTTCGCTCTATGGCCCAGAGTGAGGTGGAGAACCTCCTTGCCGCGTTGCGCACCCAGATGAAGGCGGCTGCCCGAGACCTCAACTTTGAGTTGGCGGCCCGCTACCGGGACGAAATCGCCGACGTGGAGAAGGAACTGCGCGGTTTACGGGAGGCGGGTATCTAGCCCCATGTGGGCAGTCCAATCCCCATGATGGGTAGGAAGCGTGTACTATCTTCTGGAGAACTTCAAGATTTTTATACCGGAAGGTATGGAGGAGAGGGTACATGAGCACGTACAAGACAATCGTTGTGGGCACCGACGGCTCGAAGTCGTCACTGTTGGCTGTTGAGCGCGCTGCGGGCATTGCCTCCGCATTCGGCGCCAAGCTCATTATTGGCGTCGCCTACTACGAGAACGAGGATCAGGCAGCCAAGACGCTGCGCAAGGACTCCATCCAGGTGATGGGTGACCACCCGGCCCATGACATTCTCAGCGAGGCCCAGGCCGCCGCTGAGCAGGTTGGCGCTCCGAACATTGAGACGGTCATCCAGCCGGGTACCCCCGTCGATGCCCTCATGACCATCGTCACCGAGAATGACGCCGATCTCCTCGTCGTTGGCAACCGCGGTATCAACACCCTCACCGGTCGCCTCGTCGGCTCCGTTCCTGCGGACGTCGCCCGCCAGTCCAACTGCGACGTCATGATCGTTCACACGGTCCAGTAAAAAAAGACGTGACTACCCCTCACCGTCATCGACGATGGTGAGGGTTTTCGTCGCTCTCGTGGCGGCAACATAGAGATCGTGAAGGCCCTGCGGGGAGGCCGCGATGATCTCGCCGGGGTGGACGAGAACCACATGGTCGAATTCGAGGCCCTTACAGTCGGCCACGTTGCTCGCGTCAATAACCTCCGTGATCCCCACATCATGGTGAGGGACCTCAGCCAGAGAGGACACCACCTGCACCGGCACCCCGGTGGAGCGAATGGCGCGGGCGGGGGTCTGCTCCGGGGCGATCTGTGGCAGGAGCGCGTTCGCGTACTCCATAATCTCGCTCGGGGTGCGATAGTTGATGGTCAACTCGTGGTGGTGGAGGCGCGTGTCCACAAATGGCGCCAACGTCTCCTCCCAGCTGTCCACACCGGCGGGGGAGGAGGTTTGGGCCACATCGCCAACAATTGTCATCCACCGGTTCGGGGAATGGCGAAACACCATCCGCCACTCCATCGGCGTCAACTCCTGCGCCTCATCGATAACAACATGCCCATACGCCCACGTGTAATCCGCAGCGGCGCGTTCGGCAGTGGTGCGCACATCCTCGGCGATCTGCCGGTGTGCCAACGCTGTGGCATCGATGACATCGGTGGCGGCGAGAATCTCCGCCTCAAAACCGTCGTCCACATCCGTGTTCTCCGAGGATCGGACGATATCGAGGAACTCCTCCGCCTCGGCAATGTGCTGCTGGAGAGCCGACTCCGCCTGGGCAGAGAGCTCATCGGGGGTGGGCATGCCGAGGATGTGGGCGAGCTCGTCGAGCAGTGCAGCATCGGCCGGGGTCCACGGGATCTGCGCCGTGCCGGGGGAGCCGGGGGGAAGCTGCGGGGTGGCAATGGGGAGGGCGGAGGCGTAGTCCGGGTTAAACAACCCGGTCCGCGTCTCGTCATCGTAGTCGCGGGCGGCAACGTCAATCCGCGACTGCGAGGAGAACAATTCAGAGAGCACCTGTTCAGGAGTCAGTTGCGGCCACAGGGTGTCAATGATCTCTGTGATGGCGGGTTCGTCGAGCAGTTCCTTCCGCAACGTCGCCGCATCGGCGCGGTTGAGGAGATTCGGTCCACCGAGTGGGTCGGTGCCAATCGCCGTCACGAGAGCCTCGGTGAGCTGGTCGATGAGGCTGTCACGGAAAACGGTGACGGCCCTGTTGTGGGGGCGGCGGGAGCGGCGCGCCCGCGCCCGGGCCTTCGACACCATGGGGGCGGTGATGACCAGGGGAACCGAATCCACAAGGACCCGAATCGGTGCCTCGGGCACTGTCTCATACGCGCGGACCGCCTCCGTGAGAATCGTCACCATCTCCGCCGAGCCCTTCAGCTCGCGGGCGAGGAGACTATCGGTGCCGGTGGGGTGGAGGCCTGGATAGAGTGTGCCCGGCGTTGCCATGACCACACCGGTCTCCCCAAGTTGGGGCAGCACGCGCGAGATGTACTCGAGGAATGTTGCGTTGGGGCCGATGAGCAGGACACCGGTTTTCTCCAACTGCTGCCGCCAGGTGTACAAGAGGTACGCCACCCGGTGGAGAGCAACCGCAGTTTTGCCCGTCCCGGGACCGCCTTCCACGACGACGACACCGCGCGAGGGGGCGCGAATAATGAGGTCCTGTTCGCGTTGGATGGTCTCCACGATATCGGGCATGTGGCCGGTGCGGGCGCGCTCAAGGGCGGCAACAAGAGCGGCCTCGCTGGCCACCCCGATCTCACTGTCGGACACCTCTGTGGCGGCGGTGAGAGCCTCATCGTGGACGCTCGTTACCGTTCGGCCGCGCATGCGAATGTGCCGACGGGTGTGCACCCCCTCCGGATGGGCGGTGGTGGCGAGGTAGTAGGGCCGGGCCGCCGGGGCGCGCCAGTCAAGGACGAGGGTGCGGTAGTGATCCTCGGGGGCATCCATGCCCATCCGCCCGATGTAGCGGCGGTCGAGTTCGCCGTCGTCGTCAACGTCAATCCGCCCAAAGACGAGGCCGCTTTCGGCGAGCCCGAGGGCATCGAGCTGTTTCGCGAGTCTCGCCACATTCACCTCGCGTTCGACGAGATCCTCGGCGAGCGGGGAATTTGTGTCGAGCACGCGGACGGCAGCACTGAGCCGCTCCCGGGCGGTGGCGACAGACGCGTCGAGCCGGGCGAAGAGCATGTCAACATAACGCTGCTCCGAGGCCACGGGGTCAGCGTCATGTGACGACGAGGAGGGGGACTGTGTCACAGGGCAGCCGAGTTCACCCTACTTGCGCAGTTCAGTGAGGAAGTCGAGCTTATCCAGCCGCTTGCCAAGGCGCTTTTCCGCTCTCGCTGCGGCCTTCCGTGCCTTCTTCTCATAGCGGTAGGCATCCGTCTCCGCCCGCCGGGCCCACGACTTCGCGGCCAGTGACCCGCGATCGGCCGCATCGGCAGCCGCGTCGCGTGCCTCAACGAAGGCGTCCTTCGCCCGGGCGCGGGCATCCTCGGCGATTTCAAAGATCCGCGTATCGGCAACATCGACGTTCTTGCGGGCCTTGTCCATCCAGGTTTCCGTCTGCTTGGAGAACTGGGCGGCGAAGTCTTCGGCCTGGCTGGTCAGCTCCGAAGCCCGGTCGGTGGTGGTGGCGGCGAAGCCACTCACGGCCTTCTGTGCGGTCTTCGCGCGGGAGTTGAGCTCCTTCGCCCACTCATCGCGGTTATCCTCGACAAAGTCGGCGGCATCCTCGACGAAGTCAAGCACCTTCCCCTTCGCATCGTCGAAGAAACTCTTCGCCTTCGACCCCACCTCGGAGGCAGTCTTGAGAGCCTCATCGCGGCTCGGCAGAGCAGCGGCCACAGCGGTCTGTGCCTGCTCGAAGTTGTCCTGAACCGTGGAGGCGAAACTCTCCGCAGCCGAGGGGGTCTTATCGGTGAGGGCGGCGAACTTCTTCTGAGCCTTCATGCTGGCGCGCTGGGCCCGCCACCCCAAGGAGGGCTTACCGGCTGTGTCCGCACTGGTGAGGAGGAGTCCACCGAGGAGGGCGACGTTGGTGAGCAGCCCGTTGCGGCGGCTCTCCTTCTCCTGTGGGTCCTCGGACTTCCAGAAGGCGTTGCGGGCGAGGATGGTGGGAATCGAGACTGCGGCGAGGGTGGCCCCGGACAGACGCGGCAGCTTGCCGAGGGCGAGGGAGGAACCGGCGGCGATGCGGATGGCACCGGCGGCGCGCGCCACGAGGGCGGGGTCCTCCGGGATAAAGCTCGCATACTGGTCAGGGAGGAGCGCCTTGGCGTTGTCGATGACGTCCTTCGTCCCCGCTTCCAGCGGTCCCGGGTCTTTGACAGCTTTGACACCGTCGGCAATGTAGACGGCGGCGATCATCGGGCGAATGATTCTCCTCAGCATGTGGGCTCCTTTGTACGGGGACAGTCTGTGACCAGTCTAACGCGCAACCGTGCGAGAATGTTCCCGATTCGAGCCGGGATTGTCGGGATTAGGGCCGATTTCGGAATAATTGCTAAATTCGAACCTGTGGTCTTCACTGAGACCACCTCGGTGTGAGAAAGGTTCGGGTGAGCAGCGTGGCAGATCGCCTCATCGTGCGCGGTGCGCGCGAAAACAACTTGAAGAGCGTCGATGTGGACATCCCGCGCGACAAACTCGTCGTGTTCACCGGGTTGTCCGGATCGGGCAAATCCTCCCTCGCCTTCGACACCATCTTCGCGGAGGGGCAGCGCCGCTACATTGAATCCCTCTCCTCGTATGCCCGCATGTTCCTGGGCCGGTTGGACAAACCGGATGTCGACTTTATCGAGGGTCTCTCCCCGGCGGTGTCGATTGATCAGAAGTCCACAAACCGCAACCCCCGGTCGACAGTGGGGACGATCACCGAGATCTACGACTACTTGCGGCTGCTGTATTCGCGAGCGGGAACCCCACACTGCCCAGTTTGCGATGCCGTCATTTCCCGCCAGACCCCGCAGCAGATTGTTGACGACATCCTCGCCGGTGAGGAGGGCGCCCGGTTCCAAGTCCTCGCCCCGGTCGTACGGACGCGGAAGGGTGAGTTCGTCGACCTCTTTGACAAACTCGCGGCGCAGGGCTTCAACCGGGTGCTTGTCGACGGCGAGATGTACCAACTCTCCGACCCGCCCACCCTAAAGAAACAGTACAAACACGACATCGACGTGATCATCGACCGGCTGACGGTGAAACAGTCACAGAAACAGCGGTTGACGGACTCGGTGGAACAGGCCCTCGAGCTCGCGGAGGGGGTTGTGGTCATCGACTATGTACCGACACGGGCGGCGGATGACAACTCCAACCCAGCGAGGACGCAGGGCCATCAGCGCTCCTATTCCGAGAAGATGGCCTGCCCGAATGGGCACGCCATCACCGTTGAGGAGCTCGAGCCGCGCGCCTTCTCCTTCAACTCGCCGTACGGAGCCTGCCCGGACTGTGACGGCCTGGGATTCAAAGACCAGGTGGATGTGGAGTTGCTCGTCCCCGATCCGGAGGCAAAGACGGAAGATTCCATCCAACCGTGGTATTCCTCCCCAAACTCAGGATACTTCCGCTCACTCATCCGGGGGCTCGCCGAGCAGATGGGCTTTGATCCCACCCAACCCTTCAGCACCCTCACCGATGAGCAGCAACATGCCCTGCTCTACGGGTCGCCGACGACGGTGACGGTCCGCTACAAGAATCGGTACGGTCGGATGCGCAACTGGTCCGCCCCGTTCGAGGGAGCGGTCGGGTTTATTCAGCGCAAGATCGACCAGTCCGAGTCGGAGCACACGAAGGAACGGCTCATGGCCTACATGCGGCAGGTGGCGTGCCCGACCTGCCGCGGGGCGAGGCTACGCCCGGAAATACTTGCCGTCCGCATCGCCTCCCACAGTCACGGGGAACTGTCCATCTCCGGGTTGACCGACCTGTCCATCGTGGCCGCCGACGAGTTCATCGTCGATCTCGACCTGGGGCCGAAGGAGCAGCAGATCGCCGCAGCCATTGTGAAGGAGATTCACGCGCGCCTGAAATTCCTCATTGACGTGGGATTGAACTACCTCACCATGTCCCGGTCGGCGGGCACGCTCTCCGGCGGAGAAGCGCAGCGCATCCGGTTGGCCACCCAGATCGGGTCGGGGCTCGCCGGGGTGCTCTATGTGCTCGATGAACCGTCCATCGGACTGCATCAGCGCGACAACGACAAGCTCATTGAAACCCTCAAGCGCCTGCGCGACCTTGGGAACACGCTCATCGTCGTCGAACACGACGAGGATACGATCCGCGCCGCCGACTATGTTGTGGACATCGGTCCGAAGGCCGGTGAGTACGGCGGCGAGGTGATCTACCAGGGTGAGCCAGCCGGTCTGGCCACCGCGGAGAAGTCGCTCACCGGACAGTACCTGTCGGGTGCGAAGGAACTGGCGGTTCCCGCCCAGCGCCGCCCGATCGATCCGGACCGGCAGCTGTGCATCATCGGGGCGCGGGAGAACAACCTGAAGAACCTCTCCGTGGAGATTCCGCTCGGCGTCCTCACGTGCATTACCGGGGTGTCCGGGTCGGGCAAGTCCACGCTCATCAACCAGATTTTGGCAAAGACCCTGCAGAACGTCCTGAACAAGGCGCGGCAGGTGCCCGGCCACGTGACCAAGGTCGAGGGGATGGACAACTTGGACAAGCTCGTCCAGGTCGATCAGTCCCCAATTGGGCGAACCCCGCGCTCCAACCCCGCCACCTACACGGGGGTCTTCGATAAAATCCGCACGCTGTTCGCCGAGACCACCGAGGCGAAGGTGCGCGGCTACAAGCCGGGGCGCTTCTCCTTCAATATGAAGGGGGGACGCTGCGAGGCTTGCCACGGCGACGGAACGATCAAGATTGAGATGAACTTCCTGCCCGATGTCTATGTGCCGTGCGAGGTGTGTGGGGGAGCCCGCTACAACCGGGAAACCCTCGAGGTCCACTACAAGGGCAAAAACATTTCTCAGGTGCTCGAGATGTCCATTCGCGAGGGGGCAGAGTTCTTCCGGCACATCCCGTCCATCTCCCGCTACTTGGATACACTCGTCGATGTCGGCCTCGGCTACGTCACACTCGGCCAGTCGGCGACGACCCTGTCGGGGGGAGAGGCGCAGCGCGTCAAACTGGCCAGTGAGCTGCATCGCAGGTCCAACGGGCGGACGGTGTACATCCTCGACGAGCCGACCACGGGCCTGCACTTTGACGATATTGCGAAACTGTTGGCAGTGATCCAATCCCTCGTGGATAAGGGCAATACGGTGATCATCATTGAGCACAACCTCGACGTGATCAAGTCCGCCGACTGGGTCATTGACTTGGGCCCTGAGGGCGGGGATGGTGGCGGAACCATCGTCGCTGCGGGCACCCCGGAACAGGTGGCGAAGAAACCGACCTCCTATACCGGCCAGTATCTGGCGCGGGTGCTCGGCTGAGTCGGTGTGTCGATTTGGCAGGACGTGGACAAGCTGCTAAAGTCGTTCAGGCTGCCGCAGGAAACTGCGGACATCAAGTGGATTACTCCCACCAGACGCCGCTGGGGCTTTCCTCCGTTTATGGCGAAGGCTCTCGCAGGATCATGGTCTATCAGCACAGCTCGGCGAGGCAACCATTCTTCTCGTGGCAGAGCGTGCTGAATGGGGGAATTCCACCGTGGTGCCCACAGTGACTGCTGCAAACAATTCATTGTAACCATCGTCTACTGTGAGGAGTTCTCATTAGCGCCGAAGCTCGCATCAATGAGCGAATCAAAGTCCCCGAGGTCCGACTTATCGGTCCTGACGGGGAACAAGTTGGTGTTGTACGGATCCAGGATGCCCTGAAGATGGCGTACGACGCAGACCTCGACCTCGTCGAAGTCGCTCCCAACGCCAAGCCGCCCGTGTGTAAAGTCATGGACTTTGGCAAGTACAAGTACGAGCAGGCTCAGAAGGCTCGCGAGGCTCGCAAGAACCAGCAGCAGACTGTGGTCAAAGAACAGAAGCTTCGCCCCAAGATCGACGATCACGATTATGAGACGAAGAAGGCGAACGTCATTCGCTTCCTAGAGAAGGGCTCAAAGGTCAAGGTGACCATCATGTTCCGTGGCCGCGAACAGTCGCGTCCGGAACTCGGTTACCGGCTCCTCGAGCGCCTCGCCGCCGACGTGGAAGAGTACGGAACCGTTGAATCCCGCCCCAAGCAGGACGGGCGCAATATGGTGATGTTGCTCGGACCGGCCCGCAAGGGCAAGAAGTAGACGGATAGAGAAACAAACGAGAGAATAAGGGATTTCCATGGGAAACAAGATGAAGACCCACAAGGGTACCGCGAAGCGAATCAAGGTGACCGGCAAGGGCAAGCTCATGCGTGAGCGCGCGAACCGTCGCCACCTCCTTGAGCACAAGCCGTCTACCCGCACCCGCCGCCTCAAGGGCGTCGTTGAGGTTGCAGGCAACGATCAGAAGCGTGTCAAGCGCCTGCTGGGTATGTAAGTTACAAGAAACGAACTTTAGGGAGAATACAAAATGGCACGTGTGAAGCGTTCAGTTAACGCCAAGAAGAAGCGTCGCGAAATCCTCCGCGCCGCCCGTGGGTACCGCGGTCAGCGCTCTCGCCTCTACCGGAAGGCGAAGGAGCAGTGGCTCCACTCAATGACGTACTCGTACCGCGACCGTCGGAAGCGGAAGAGCGAGTTCCGTCGCCTGTGGATCACCCGCATCAATGCGGCTGCCCGCATGAATGACATCACCTATAACCGCCTCATCCAGGGGCTGCACCTGGCTGAGATCGATGTGGACCGCAAGATCCTCGCCGATCTCGCCGTCAATGACTTCGAGGCCTTCTCCGCCATCTGCGAGGCCGCCAAGGCCGCCCTGCCGGAGGATCTCAACGCCCCGAAGGCTGCGTAGGAGCTTTAGCATCAGGTTCACCCGCTGCCCGCTGATCAGTACTGGTCTCGGCAGCGGGTTCCTGTATGGTGGGGGTAATGAGGTGGAAGAGAAGGTGGCAGTGATGAATGGCAGTGGGGATATACTCACCGAACGGTCCGGACGCATCGTCCAGGCCGCCAAACTGAAGAAGGCACACGGGCGCACCAGCACCGGGCTCTTCCTCGTTGAGGGGGCGAATGCGGTGGAGGCCGCCGTGGAGAAGGGCTGCGTGCGCGACCTCTTCGTGCGGGCCAGCCTTGTCGACATGGTCGTGGCCGGGCAGGATGACATTCGCGGGATCGTGGCACGGGCGCGTGCGGAGCACCTCCATGTGCACGCCGTAGATGAGCGCGCAGCGGCGAAACTCTCCGACACGGTCACCACCCCGGGAATCTTCGCGGTGTGCCACGCCGATCAGGTGCTCACCGATCTCGACTCGGCCCTCGGGGTGGGGCCCGCGCTCGTCACCATTCCCGTCGATACTGCAGACCCGGGCAATGCGGGTACGCTCGTGCGGCTGTCCGATGCAATGGGGGCGGGAAGTGTTATCTTTGCTGGCAACAGTGTTGATCCGCTCGGCGGGAAAGTGGTGCGCGCCTCGGCCGGGTCGATCTTCCACCTTCCGGTGGTGCGCCACCGCGACACCGACGCCGTCCTCGCTGCTGTTCGGCAGCGCGGCATGAACCTCGTGGCTACGGCCGCCGACGGGGAGATTGACATCACCGACTTTAAACAGGCCGGTGCCGTGCTCAGTCAACCGACCGCCTGGCTGTTGGGCAATGAGGCGCACGGGCTTGGGGCGGAATTGTTAGCGGAAGCGGACTACCGGGTGCGCATTCCCATCCGGGGGCAGGCGGAATCCCTCAACCTCGCCACAGCGGCAGCGATCTGCCTCTACGAGTCCGCGCGTCACCTCTTCCGGTGAGTGCGACCCCGGTGTGTGTGCAAGCTGGTGCATACGGCTACACTGTGGAGGACTGTTAGTGAGGCCTGGTGTGCAGGCGCTGTTTTGTGTTAGAAGGCGTAATTGATGAGTGAGACTACTCCTGGAATCGAGATCACCGAGGACAATCTGAACGCTGCGGCGGACGCTGCTGTGGCTGCATTTGCTGCAGCCGCCGATGTGGATGAGCTCGCCGCCGCACACAAGGCGCACCTGGGGGATGGGGCACCGGTCATTGCCGCCCGGCAGGCCCTCGGATCCCTGCCGAGGGACCAGCGCAAAGACGCTGGGCGGATCGTCAACATGGCGCGCGGGCGCGTGGAGAAGGCGTACGCGGAGCGCAAGGTCGTCCTCGATGCCGAGCACCTCGAGCAGATGCTGCGCGAGGAGCGGGTCGATGTCTCCGTCCCCACAACCCGCCGTCGCCCCGGTGCCATGCACCCGATTACCACCCTCATGGAGCACGTCGCCGATATCTTCGTAGGCATGGGTTGGGAGATCGCCGAAGGCCCCGAGGTGGAGGCCGAATACTTCAACTTCGATGCCCTCAACTTCCTGCCGGACCACCCGGCCCGCACGCTGCAGGACACCTTCCATGTGGGGCCGGAGAATTCGAAGCAGGTGATGCGCACGCACACCTCCCCGGTGCAGGTGCGGACGTTGCTGTCCCACGATGTACCCGTCTATGTGGCCAGCCCCGGTCGCGTTTTCCGCACCGACGAGTTGGATGCCACCCACACCCCAGCCTTCCACCAGATTGAAGGGCTGGCAGTGGATAAGGGCCTGACCATGGGCCACCTCAAGGGCACCCTCGATCACCTGGCCAAGGTGCTCTTTGGGGAGGAAGCGACCACGCGCATGCGCACGAACTACTTCCCGTTTACGGAGCCCAGTGCTGAGGTGGACGTGTGGTTCCCCAATAAGAAGGGCGGTGCCGGCTGGATTGAATGGGGTGGCTGCGGCATGGTGAACCCGAATGTCTTGCGCTCCGCCGGGATCGACCCGGACATGTACACCGGGTTCGCGTTTGGGATGGGGCTCGAGCGCACCCTGCAGTTCATGAACGGACTCACCGACATGCGCGACATGGTCGAAGGAGACGTCCGCTTCACCGCACCGTTTGGTGTACGAGCCTAGAACGATAATCACACAAGAGGAACAGTAGAGAGCATGCTTATTTCACAGAGTTGGGTTACCCGCCTTCTCCGCGCCGCCGACTGGACGGTGAGCCCGGAGCAGCTTGATGCTGGTTATGTGCGCGTTGGCTTTGAAACGGAAGGCTACAGGGTCCTCGAGGGGGTGCGCGGGCCGCTCGTCTTCGGCCGGGTGGAGCAGATTGAAGAACTCACCGGATTTAAAAAGCCGATCCGCTACTGCCAGGTGGACGTCGGCGATGCCAACGGCACCGGGGAACTGCAGGGCATCATCTGTGGGGCACGCAACTTCGCCGCAGGCGACCTCGTCGTTGTCTCCCTGCCCGGCGCGGTGCTGCCCGGTGGGTTCGAAATCGCCGCCCGGAAAACATACGACCACATTTCGAACGGGATGATCTGCTCGGCCATGGAGCTCGGGCTCACGGACCAGCAGAACAAGGGGATCATCACCCTGCCCGATGACTTCGGGGAGCCCGGGGAGGATGCGAAGGAGAAGCTCGGCATCGACGATACCGTCTTCGAGGTGAACATCACCCCGGACCGCGGCTACGCCCTCTCCGCCCGGGGACTCACCCGCGAGCTGGCCAGTGCGTTCAACCTCACCTACACGGATCCGGCACTCGATCCGAGTGTCGCCGGGATTGACGTGTCCGCTGTTCCCGCCGCCGATGACACCACCCCGCCGCTGCCAGTGACTGTGGAACCGGAGACCCAGTGTCGGCGGTTCGCCATCCGGAAAGTTTCGGGGATTGATCCGAACGCGGAAACCCCCTTCTGGATGCAGCGAGAGCTCATGTTGTGCGGCCAGCGGCCAGTGAACGTGCCGACGGATGTGACCAACTATGTGATGTTCCTCCTCGGTCTGCCGATGCACGCCTTTGACGCGGACAAGATCACCGGTGGCCTTACCGTCCGCAACGCCCGTCCTGGAGAGACGATGCAGGTCATCGACCACACGGAGCACAGCCTCGACCCCGAGGATGTGGTGATTTGTGATGAGACTGGCCCCCAGTCCATCGCCGGTGTCATGGGTGGGTCTACCTCGGAAATCGCCGAGGACACCACCACCGTGTACTTTGAGGCGGCCGTGTGGGAGCCGGTGCGTATTGCCCGCACTTCTCGTCGGCAGAAGATCTCCTCCGACGCGTCCCGCCGCTTTGAGCGGGGTGTGGATTCCCAGCTCGTCGAGGTCGCCCTCGATGTGGCGTGTGCACTGCTCGCCGAGATCGCCGGGGGAGAGATCTCGACCGGTCGGTTCCTCACCGGTGCCGCCGACACGATGCGCCCGATCACCATGGATGTGACGTACCCGTCGACTCTGGCCGGCTACTCCTACAGTGCGGATGCCGTGGAGAAGCGGCTGCGCGAGATCGGTGCCACTGTCGAGCGCGCCGGTGATGAGTTGACCGTGACACCGCCGACATGGCGGCCGGACCTGTCCGAAAAGCCCGACCTCGTGGAGGAAGTGACCCGCCTCGAGGGGCTCGACAAGATCGTGCCGGTGCTCCCGCACGCCACGTATGGGCAGGGGCTCAAGCCCGATCAGAAGCGCCGCCGTGCCGTCACCCATGCCCTCGCCTACGAAGGGTACCTGCAGATTTTGCCGAGCCCCTTCATCGCCAACGACACCTTCGACGTGTGGGGCTTGGATGCTGATGATGAGCGGCGCCACACCGTGCACGTGCAGAATCCGCTCGATGCCGATGCCGCCCAGCTCGGGTCCACCCTGTTGCCGAGTATGCTTGACGCGTTGCGGCGCAACGTCGTGCGCGGGAAGAACGACATCTCCATCTACGCAGTCCAGCAGGTCGCCATCACGAATAGGCCTCTCGCCGAGCAGGTTTCGCCGATGCCGCAGACGCGGGTGCGCCCCGCCGACGAGGACATCCAGGCCGTCTTGGATTCCCTGCCCTACCAGCCGCTGCACGTGGCCACCGTGGGGGCTGGCAGCATGGTGGAGAAATCCCCGCTCGGGGAGGCACGTGACTACACCTATGCCGATGCGATCGAGTCCGCGCGGATCGTCGCCCGCGCCGCCGATGTGGAGGTGTCCTTCGTGAATACGGAGCATCTGCCGTGGCACCCGGGACGGTGCGCCGCCATCCTGGTGGGGGAGCAGGTCGTCGGTTACGCCGGTGAGCTGCATCCGACCGTGCTGGAGAAGCTCGAATTGCCCGCGCGCACGTGTGCGATGGAGCTCGACCTCACAGCCCTCCCGTTCAACCCGACGCTGCCCGCCCCCATGCTGTCGGCGTATCCGTCGCTGTTGCAGGATGTCGCGTTGGTGGTCGATGAATCCGTGCCCGCCCAAGAGGTGGAGGATGCCATCGTCGCCGGTGCCGGTGAGCTGCTCGAGCAGGTCACCCTCTTTGACATCTACCGCTCTGAGGCCCTTGGTGAGAACAAGAAGTCTCTCGCCTATGCGCTGACGTTCCGGGCTCCTGATCGGACGTTGACGGAGGATGAAGCATCCCAGGCCCGCCTGGCAGCGGTCGAGCTTGCCGGTGAGCGGGTGGGTGCCACCCTGCGGGCGTAGAGCGCATGGGTGTGAAGCAGAATCTGCCCTCGCTCACCGGGGCGCGGTGGTGGGCGGCCTTTGCGGTCTACATGTTGCATGCGCTCATTTTCTTGCAGGTGTATCCGTTTCAGAAGACGGAGCTCTTCGCCACCATCCACCGGTTCGTACCCATGCAACTGGGTGCAGCCGGGGTGACGTTCTTCTTCATCCTCTCCGGCTTCCTCATCTACTGGTCCAACCAGCAGCTCACCTGGGCGCGTACTCCCAACTATGTGCTGCGGCGGGTGACGAAGATCTTTCCCACCCATCTCATCGGCGTGGGGCTCTTCCTCCTTGCCTCCTACTCTCTGACAACGGGCTGGGTGCTTGACTTCTCCCGGCTGGAGGTGTGGTTGCCCAACGTGTTGTTGGTACACACGTGGGTGCCCAGTTGGGCGAATCTAGCCACGCTCAACGTTCCCGACTGGTCCCTGGCCGCCGAGATGCTCTACTATCTCACCTTCCCGCTGCTCATACCCCTCGTGCGGCGGATTCATGGGCGGGGCAACTGGATCGGATTGGCCGGAACCTTCCTCATCTCGCTGGCCATCATCACCTGCGTGCACCTGTTTGCCCCCGGGTCGAAGGAAACGGCGAACTTCTTTGTCCCGATCCTATGGGATGGGTCGGTATCCCCGATTGCCGATGTACACGCCCACCACCTGTGGTTTGAGCGTGCTGCGGGTACGGTGGATGTCACCTACTGGCTCAGCTACTACTTCCCGGTCACCCGTTTCTTTGAGTTCTACCTCGGGGTGTTTGCCGCGAAACTCATCGGGGAGCGCCAGTTCACCTACACCCGGATTGTGCCCCCGCTTGTGCTTCTCGCGCTCTCCTACATGGCCACGTGGTGGGTGCCGTTGGCCTTCAAAATGAGCGTTGTCATGTCGGTGCCGATGACGTTGGTCATTGCGACGCTTGCGGCGCGCGATATCGCCGGGAAGACCGGTTGGATCGGGAGCCGGTTCAGCGTACTGCTCGGCAACATCTCCTTTGCGTTTTATATTGTGCAATTCCCGGTGATGGTGGCGGTGCAACGCTACATTATTGTGGGTGCGCAGTGGGGCTTCCTCGGGTGGTTCGGGGCCGCTGCGCTGTGCTTTGCCATCTCGGTGGTGCTCTCCTGGGTGATCTATACGTATGTGGATGCGCCACTGATGCGGGCAGTTCAGCAATTTCACTTCCGGGTCCAGTAAAGTAAGTGAGCTGAAGTTACCAGTTTTGTGAGAAAAGAAAGTGACAGGATTCATGTCTAGTATCCAGGGCGTAACTCGCTCTGCCATCGCACTTGTTTCTCTCGTCGCACTCGCCGGGGGCCTTGTTGCCTGCGGTGACGGCAGCGAGGAAGAGACCACCACTACCACCACGTCGACATCGGCGATGACGTCGACCACCGTTTCTACCTCCGTGGCACCGACGACCACTCAGATGGTCGAGGAGAGTGAAGCACCGCCACCCGTCCAACCTGTTGAGGAAGCCCCGGTGGAAGAGGCTCCCGTCCAGGAAGCCCCCGTCCAGCAGGCCCCTGTCCAACCTGTCGAAGAAGCCCCCGTCGAGCAGGCCCCGGCCGTCGACGATGAGCTGCAGGAGCTGCCGGAGGGTGCCGTCGGAGTTCCCGGCTACTGATCGAGCACCACAACCGCACAGATCTAGAGATAGGAGCTTCTTCTCATGCTTCGTCGTTCGTCTACTCGTCTCGCAGCCGGGCTCCTCGGTGCAGCTGCGCTGCTGCCCGTTGTTACCCCTTCCACCGCCACAGCCTATCCGGTGGCCCCGGAGGTTGAGACAGCCGCCAGTACGATCGGATCATCCGCGCTGCCCACGCAGTTGAATTCAATTCTGCCGCCGAACGTCTTCATCCCCGGCTTCCACGCACCGCAGGCGGCCCCGACGCCGTGGGCACCCACCATGGATATCCCCGCCGCCAATGGGACCAATGGTACCGTGTGGATTGACACCGCCTATGGGCCGCGTCGCTTCCTCATCTGGGTGCCGGCCGGTTACGATCCGCAATACATTTGGCCGGTGATGGTGGGCATTCCCGCCTATGAGGATTCCTCCGAGAGCTTCCGCAACTACTCGCGGATGCGCGAATCGACGGTTGGCCGGGAGGCAATCATCGTCTACCCGGACTCGTGGAACCTCTCGTGGGAGGGTGCCCCGACATCGTCATCACAGCCTGGCCAGGATATCGAGTTTATCCGCCAGGTTATTGACCGGACCGCGGCGTCCTATCACATCGACTGGGGTCGCATCTATGCCACTGGCATGTCCACTGGCTCGGGTATGGCCGCCATCTTGGGCTGCCACGCCTCGGACCTCTTTGCTGGGGTGGCGCCGGTTTCCGGTGCCTACTACGACACGGTGGAGATGAACTGCCTGAACAACCCGATTGCCATGATCGAGGTGCACGGCTACAGCGATGAACAGCATGCCTACAACGGTGGCTTCCGCTACGGGCTGCCCTACTTCGGTGGCCGCGAGCTCATGGAGCGCTACGCTGTGCGCAACCGGTGCTCAGCAGGCCGCACGGAAATCCCGCTTCCCGGTGGTGCTACGAAGGTGCGCGCTGAGGGGTGCCTTGCCGCCACCGAACACATCGGTGTGCCCGGTGGCCACCTGTGGTGGTACGTCCCCAACACCGCTGAGGAGATTTGGGGCTTCCTGCGCGCTCAGCACAAGTAGTGGGTGGCGGCCCTCCATGTGGCGTAGCCGCCGTCGAGGTTGGCGGCGGTGATGCCGGAGTTGGTGAGCAGGGTAGTGGCGATGTGGCCACGCAGGCCCACCTGGCAGTTGACCAGTAGTTTCTGCTCCTTCACCTCAGGGTGCTCGGCGATGTAGGCGCGCAGGGAGTTCAACGGCACGTTGATCGCTCCCGGGATCGCCCCGCGGGCGACCTCACCGGGGTCGCGGACATCAACAAGGGTCCAGCCATCGGCCTGGGCCTCACCTACCTCATACCACTGGAAGGTCTTCTCCCCGTGGAGCATGTTGTCTGCGACCATGCCGAGGAAGTTGATCGGATCCTTCGCGGACCCGAACTGCGGGGCGTACGCCAATTCGAGATCGGCGAGGTCGCTGGCGGTGAGTCCGCCGCGCATGGCGGTGGCGATGACATCGATCCGCTTGTCCACTCCATCCTTGCCAACGGCCTGGGCGCCGTAAATAACCCCCGTGCCTGCATCAAAGACGAGCTTGAGGTGCACGGTTTCAGCACCCGGATAGTAGCCCGCATGGGAGCCGGGGTGAATGTGGGCGACAGCGACAGTCATCACGGGGTTGGTTTCTGCCTTCTTTCGGGCGGTGCGCTCACTCCAGCCGACGGAGGCGGCGGCGATATCAAACAGGCCAATAATCGCCGTCCCGAGGACGGGTTTCACCGGAGTCTTGCGGGTGCCAGCGATGATATCGGCGACGAGCCGGCCATGCCGGTTGGCCGTCTGTGCGAGCGGAACCACGGTCGCGGTGCCGTCGCCGGCGTCGATCTTCTCCGCCGCGTCACCGAGGGCGTAGATATGGGGATCCGAGGTGCGCAGGAACTCGTCGGTGACAATGCCACCGCGCTCACCCACCGCTAAACCGGCGACGCGGGCGAGTTCCGAGGCAGGTTGCACACCGATTGCCGCGATGACAAGATCGGCGGGAATCTCCTCACCGCCGGCGACAACAGCGGTGTCGGTGATCTGCGTGACGGCGGCGCGGGCGCGCACGGTGATCTCGTGTGCGGTGAGCTCAGCGGTGACGAGTGCTGCCATTTCCGGATCGAGCATCCCGAGCACATGGTCAGCCGCCTCAACAACAGTGACCGTGAGACCGCGCTCGTGCAGGTTCTCGGCCAGTTCGAGGCCGATGAATCCGCCGCCGATCACGACAGCGGTGGTGGCGTCGGCCACCTGCGCCATGATCGCATCGGTGTCCTCGACGGTCCGCAGCGACAATGCCCGCTCAATGCCGGGAATCGGTGGAGTGATGGGGCTGGCGCCGGGAGAGAGGACGAGGTTGTCGTAGCCGAGGGTGTACTCGGGCTCTCCGGTCGTGGGAGAAACAGTAACCGTTTGGGCAGCGGGGTCGATGCGCGTCACCCGCGAATTGGTGTGCACGTCGAGGTGGAAGCGTGCCGCGAGAGACTGCGGGGTTTGCAGTAGGAGGGAGGGGCGTTCGGCGATGTTGCCGCCGATATAGTACGGCAGGCCGCAGTTGGCGAAGGACACATACCCGGATCCCTCCAGGACAATGATCTCCATCGTCTCGTCGTTACGCCGCAGACGAGTAGCGCAGCTCATCCCGCCGGCGACGCCGCCGACGATAACGGTGGTTGTCATGGTGTTACCGCCCAAACAGGGAGTTGAAGAGACCGGCAGGCTTGCGGTCCTTGTCCGAGCAGGTGCACCACTGTCCAGCGGGAACAGAGGCTTTCACCTGGTCGATGTGTTGTCCGCACCCGCTCCACGTGGTCTTTCCGCAGGTCTGGCACTTTACTGCATGGCACATAGGGGACTCCTTTGTCGATAGTTCATACCCTGAGGGGTATCTGGAATTCTAGCGCATCCCCGGAAATATGCGGAGTTAATGGGGGCCCCGCCGCCAAAGAATGGCAAAAATGTGGTCTATCTCACATACAATGTCTCCGGCGCATACATGAACACACACCGAGGAAGGTCCACCGATGGCACTCAATCCCGAAGAACCCACCCCCACACTGCGCGAAGATCTCCCAGATCACCTCCCCGCATTCACAAAAATCCTCTTCGCCAACCGCGGCGAGATTGCCGTTCGCGCCTTCCGCGCCGCCTACGAAAGTGGAAGCCGGTCAGCAGGTCGCTGCCGGTGATCCGGTGGCGATCATTGAGGCAATGAAGATGGAGGCAACCATTTCCGCACCGCTGGCTGGCACTATCGACAGGGTCGTGCTCAACGGTCCGACGAAGGTGGAGGGCAACGACCTCATCGTCGTCATTACTCCAGCCTAGATGGGGCCTGTCCGTCGTCGGCCAGGCTGCGCCCCTCCGTTTCGCGCAACCGCTTCCCCTTCTCCTCCAAGTCCTGGCGCTGCTGCCACTGAATGACAGCAGCCTTCGTGGACCGAGGCGGTGCCTGAATCACCGCCTCGGCTGCCACACCACACTGCAGCTCCCGCGCCCGGAGAATCTCCGCATCCACCTTCACCCCGAGCACGATGAGCGTATTCATAATCCACAGGGCAAGGAGGAAGGCGATCGCCGCCCCGAGAGCCCCATAGGCGGAGAGGGCGACAAAGTAGGTGAGGTAGGCGCGCAGCAGGAGCCACGCGACAATCCCGCCGGCCAGGGCGATGAGTGAGCCGGTGGTAAACCAGCGGAAGCGGGTGGGGCGCACATTTGGGGCGAAGTGGTAGAGGATCGCGATGAGGACGGTGGCGATGAAGACGATCACCGGCCAGCGCAGCCACGCCCATGCGGGGAGGAAGTAGTCCAACAGGTAGTTCACCGCGCGGGTGAGGCCGAGTGGTCCAGCAACCGGCTCGAGCACGCGGGTGATCACCGAGCGGTGCAGCACAATGGCCACGATGATGATCGCTGCACCGAGTGTCATCACAATGGTGAGCAACCACATCACCGCCCAGGTGCGCACGAGGGTGCGGCCCTCGAGGCGGCCGTACACATTGTTGGCGGCGCGGGCAAACGCGCGAACATACGCCGATGAGGAGAACAGGGCAATGAAGATGGAGACGATGAGCACAATGGTGCCCTCCCGCGCCGAACCGATGATCATGTCCACCACTGTGGTGACATTGTCGGCATAATCTGCGGGAATGTAGTCATTGATGAGGTCTGCGGTGAGGGCGCTCACCTCCGCCCGATTGTTGGCCAACAGGAGGGTGGTGATGGAGTACAGGGCGAGGACGGTGGGGGTGAACGTGAGGATGGAGAAGAAACTCAAAATCGCCCCCTTATCCATCATGGCGTTGAGGAAGAATTCGTGGGCGGTACGGCGGGCGACGAGCCGCCAGCTGGCCGGGGTGAGACGGTTGTGGTGCTGCACATCGTTCTTGTAGTGGGTGCGGTCTTGTACAACCTCGACGAGGGGATCCCACGTCACCGGCACCACCATGTCCGGTTGACGGTCCGCCGTGCTCATGGTGTTAACAATAGGTCAGTCCGCAGCCGGAGTGTGGGAGCGGGTAGCATGAGTGTCCATGGTGTATGAGCAATCTCGAGCAAACAGTGTGAGCCGGATCAGTGGGGTAGTGCTGATTGTTCTCCTCGCTGTGGAGACATTCATCGATTCCCAGTCGCGGGTGTTCGACACCGCAACAGCGACGCTGCTGATGCTTCTGGTGGCAGCAGCTGTGGGTATGGTCATGCTCGTCGGTGCCGTCAAGTCACAGGTACGCGAGTATGCGGCAGTGAGCCTTGCGGCGGTGGTCATCGTCGCCGCCCTCGATCAGCTGATCGGGAGCACTACCGTGGTATCGCTGGGTGCTCGCGATGTGCTCATGCTGGCTGCGGCCTATTGTGCTGGTGTTGTCGTGTGGGGAGTGCGGCCGGGGACAGTGGTGGCTGCGCGGTTTGCCTCCCTGTTTCTGTTAGCCGGTGCGGGCATTCTGGGGGCGTGGAGTTTCACCCACCTGGGGACTATCGATCAGCCGGTGTTCGCCCACATCATCTTCACCATTACGCTCATTGTGGCGGTGCTGATGGGGGCATCGGAGGATCAGGGGTGGATCGGTGCGGTGGCTGGGCTGCAGGGGATTCTCGGTGCGGCTGCGCTCATCTCGGAGTCGTGGGGGCCGGTGCTCCATGCGACAGGGGCGATGGTGCTCGCGGGGTGTTTGGGTATTGCGTGGGCGCAGGAGTATGTGATGCCGGAGAATCGTCCGTGGTCGCCGCTTCCTGACGACGACAAGACTGAATAAATTGCACTGAATTGCATAATTGAGGTGGAAGGGTTAGGGTAGCGACCATGACTTTGACAGCGGCAGTAGCAGGTGCAACCGGATATGCGGGCACCGAAATCCTGCGGATGCTCCTTCAACATCCAGCGTATAATTCGGGCGAGCTCGAGATCGCCACCCTCGCTGGTGCATCGACGGTGGGCCAATCTGTGGGCAGGCTCATGCCCCACCTGGTGCCGCTCGCGGACCGGATCATCGAGCCGATCGAATCCGTCGCCGGAGCTGACATCATCTTCCTCTGCCTACCCCATGGGCACTCCGGAACCATCGCCGACACCCTCGCCGGAGACGGGCTCGTCATCGACGCCTCCGCCGACTTCCGCCTCCGCTCCGAGACAGCGTGGCGCGAGTTCTACGGCTCCGACTACGCCGGATCCTGGCCCTACGGCCTGCCGGAAATGCCCGGCCACCGCGCAGCCCTCGCACAGGCGAGGCGCATCGCCACCCCCGGCTGTTTTGTCACCGGCGCCACCCTCGCCGCCATGCCCGCCGTCACCGCAGGCTTCATTGACCGCGACATTCGCATCGTCTCCTTCTCCGGCAACTCTGGGGCCGGCAAATCCGCCTCCGTCGCCCAGCTCGGAGCCGAAACGATGGGATCGGCGCGGGCTTACAAGGTCGGCGGTCACCACCGCCACACCCCCGAGATTGAGCAAAACCTCTCCGAACTCGTCGGACGGGCCGTGACTGTATCCTTTACACCAGTGCTCGCCCCCATGTCGCGGGGTATTCTCACCACCGTCACCGCGCCCATCCAGGCTGGGGCGAGTGCTGCAGCAGTGCGCGAAGCCTATGCGCAGTGCTACGCCGACGAGCCGTTCGTCTATCTCCTGGCTGAGCATCAACAGCCGGAAACCCAAAACGTGCTCGGCTCCAACGCCGCCCACATCCAGGTGGAAGTGGATGAGCGGACTGGTTTGCTCGTGGCCACCTCCGCCATTGACAACCTTACCAAGGGGACGTCAGGCCAGGCCATTCAGGCGATGAACATCGCGTTGGGGTGGCCGGAAACCGCAGGGCTCTTCACAGTCGGCGTCGCGCCGTAAAATGAACTAGCACCCGTTTCTTCGATGTGAGAGAAGGTACTCCATGACAACGACGTCGGCACAGGGGTTCACCGCTGCTGCAGTGACTGCTGGAATTAAGGCCTCGGGCAAACCGGATATGGCGCTGGTGGTCAACAACGGGCCCCACTTTGCCAGCGCGGGCGTGTTCACCCGCAACCAGGTGAAGGCGGCCCCGGTGCAGCTCACACAGAAATACCTGGGGATTGGATCGACATTCCGCGCTGTTGTGCTCAACGCCGGCAACGCGAATGCCTGCACCGGGCAGAAGGGCATGGATGATGCGATCACCATTGCCGAGCACACCGCCCGCGCCATTGGTGTGACGACGAGCGAGATCGCCGAATGCTCCACCGGTGTCATCGGTGAACCGATGCCGATGGAAAAGGTGATCGCCGCTATCCCGAACCTCGCCCTCGAGTTGGGCAGTGATGAGGAGCATGGGCTCGCCGCCGCCCGCGCGATCATGACTACGGACACCGTCCACAAGGTCGCTGCCCAACGTGGCGACGGCGGCTATGTCATCGGTGGCATGGGCAAGGGGGTGGGCATGATGAGCCCGAGTTTGGCAACGATGCTCATCGTGCTCACCACCGATGCCCGCATCGAGAATGACGCACTACAACGAGCCCTCGAGACAGCGGTGACCGACACGTTCAACACCGTTGACATTGACGGCACCACCTCTACCAATGATACGGTGGTGATTTTGGCGTCCGGGGCCAGCGACGTGCGCCCGGATCCGGAGGAATTCACCCGGCGCCTGCAGGCGGTGTGCATGGACCTGGCGCTCCAGCAGCAAGCCGACGGTGAGGGTGTGACCAAACTCGTCGACGTCACCGTCACCGGTGCCCAGTCGCACGCGGAGGCGTGTGTGGCCGCGCGCACGATCGCCCGCGACAACCTCTTCAAATGTGCCATGTTTGGGGAGGACCCGAACTGGGGGCGCGTGTTGGCAGCGGTGGGGATGGCCGATGTGGCGATGGATCCGGAGAACATCACCGTCTCCTTCAACCGGCACGTCGTCTGTGACCATTCGACGAACACGCCCGATGCGCGCGCGGTTGACCTCTCTGGCAAACACATCGTCGTCCATGTTGACTTGGGGGCCGGGGGAGAGGGGACCGGTACGATCCACACGACGGACCTCTCCCATGCCTACGTGGAGATCAACTCGGCGTACACGACGTAGCGCCCCAAGGTGCATAAATTGCACTCAGCTGCATAAACCAGTACAGTATGGGGGCATGACCCAACCCGGTTCCCACCTGCCCGAAGGACTCCGCGCGACCGAAGCCTCCGAGATCACCTCCGATCTCTCGGCAGCACAGCGTGCCCATGTCCTCGCCGAGGCCCTCCCGTGGCTGCAGCACTTCAAAGACAAGATCGTCGTGGTGAAGTACGGCGGCAACGCCATGGTCGACGAGGAACTCAAAGCCGCCTTCGCCGCAGACATGGTGTTTCTGCGCACCGTCGGCGCCCGGCCTGTCGTCGTCCACGGCGGCGGTCCCCAGATCAACCAGATGCTGGAGCGTTTGGGGCTGAAGGGCGAGTTTCGCGGCGGCTTCCGCGTCACCACCCCGGAAATGCTCGACGTCGTCCGGATGGTGCTTTTTGGCAAAGTGAACCGGGAACTCGTCGGCCTCATCAACTCCCACGGCCCCTATGCGGTGGGCACCTCGGGAGAAGACGCCGGCCTCTTCACGGCCGCGAAACGCCTCGTCCATGTCGACGGCAAGGCCACCGACATCGGCCTCGTCGGTGACATCGCCGAGGTCAACGGCGCCGCCATCCTGGACATCATCGATGCTGGCCGCATCCCCGTCGTCTCCACCATCGCCCCGGACGAATCCGGCCAGGTCTACAACATCAACGCCGACACCGCAGCCGGCGCCCTCGCCGCCGGCATCGGTGCCGAGCGCCTGGTCATGCTCACCGACGTCAAGGGCCTCTACGCCAACTATCCGGATGAGGACTCGCTCATCTCCCTCATCGGCGTGCAGGAACTGCGCGAGATGCTGCCGTCCCTGGATTCCGGGATGGTCCCCAAGATGGAGGCATGTGTGCGCGCCGTCGACGGCGGCGTCGGTGCCGCCCACGTCATCGACGGACGCATCGCCCACACGGTGCTGTTAGAGCTGCTCACCGAGGGCGGCATTGGCACCATGGTGACGCAGGAACAGAAGTAGAGGGATAGATGTCTCAGTCAGTACAACCAGGCACTCTCACCGACCGGTGGAAGGCCTCCATGATGAACAACTACGGGACCCCCGCCGTGGAGATCGTCTCCGGCCACGGGGTGATCCTCGTGGACAGTGCCGGCCGCGAGTGCATCGACATGCTCTCCGGCATCGCCGTCAACTCGCTCGGGCAGGCTCACCCGGCGCTCATTGCTGCCGTGGACGAGCAGATGCGCACTGTTATGCACGTCTCCAACCTGGCGATCACCGAACCCGGTGTGGCTGTGGCCGAGAAACTGCGCCACCGCTTTGCCGGTGAGCAGGCCACCCGGGTGATGTTCTGCAACTCCGGGGCGGAAGCCAACGAGGCGGCGTTCAAACTCGCCCGCCTCACCGGCCGGCCCACCATCTTTGCCGCTGAGGGTGGGTTCCACGGGCGGACGATGGGAGCCTTGGCACTGACCGGCCAACCCGATAAGCGCCATGCCTTTGATCCGATGCCCCCCGACGTGCGCTACTACCCGTACGGGGATTTCCTCGCCCTCGAGAAACTCGTGATGGAGAACCCCGACGAGGTTGCCGCCATTATCCTCGAGCCCATCCAGGGGGAAATCGGTGTGACCGTCCCACCGGACGGCTATCTCGCCCAGATCCGCGCCCTCACGGAAAGAATCGGGGCGCTCATGATCGTCGACGAGGTGCAAACCGGTGTTGGGCGGACCGGGAAGTTCTACGCCTTCCAGCACGAGCCCGGGGTCGTCCCCGACATTGTCACCATGGCGAAGGGCCTGGCCGGCGGTATCCCCGTCGGTGCCGTCGTGGCCACGGGGAAGGCTGCGACACTGTTCACACCGGGCTCCCACGGCACGACCTTCGGCGGGAACCCGATCTCCATGGCGGCGGCGAACGCGGTGTTGGATATCGTGGACACGCACTTCATGGAGGAGGTCACCGCGAAGGGTGAGCACCTGCAAGCCAAGCTCAACGAGCTGAGCACCGTGGCCTCCACGCGCGGACGGGGTCTCATGGTTGGTGCTGTGCTCGCCGGAGACTGGGCGAAACAGGCCGTGGCGAAGGGCCCGGAGTACGGGCTCATCCTCAATGCCCCGCAGAAGGATGTGATCCGCCTCGTGCCGCCGCTCATCATCACCGAGGCAGAAATCGATGAGGCCGTCACCCGACTGGGGAGACTCCTCGCCGACGTCCAACAAGAAGGAGAAGAACAATGAGCAACACCACCCATGTCGGCCTTCCCAGAGTGAGGCACTACCTGCGCGATGATGACCTCACCCGCGAGGAACTCGCCGAGGTCATGGCTCTTGCCGCAGAGGTGAAGAAGAACCCCTACGCCTACGACACCTTCGCCGGACCCCAGTCGGTGGCAATGCTGTTTGATAAGACCTCCACCCGCACGCGGTTCTCCTTCGCCACCGCAATCGCGCAGCTGAAGGGCACGCCGATCTCTGCGGATACGGGTAAGACCCAGCTGGGCAAGGGGGAGACCTACCAGGATACGGGTGCGGTGCTCTCCCGGTTCTGCTCGGCGATCGTGTGGCGCACCGGTGCCCACCAGAACCTCCTCGATATGGCGGAGACCGCCACGGTGCCGATTGTTAACGCCCTGTGCGATGATTTCCACCCGTGTCAGATTCTCGCGGACCTACAGACCATCATCGAGAACACGCCGCACGATCCGGCAACCATCCTCGATGCGGTGGCGGGCAAGAAGGCCGTGTTCTTAGGCGATGGTGCCAACAACATGGCCAACTCGTACCTTCTTGGGCTCACCACCGCAGGCATGGAGGTGGCCATCTGCGCCCCGGAGGGCTTCCACCCGCAGGAGGAGATTGTTACAGCTGCGCGCCAGCGCGGCACGGTGACAGTGTCGTCCGACCTTGCCGTGGTGGATGGTGCCGATGTAGTCATCACAGACACGTGGGTGTCCATGGGGCAGGAAAACGACGGTATTGACCGGGCGCACGTCTTCCAGGACTACCAGGTCAATGCCGAGGTGATGGCGCGGGCAAACCCGGATGCGATCTTCTTGCACTGCCTGCCGGCCTACCGGGGCAGTGAGGTGACCGCTGAGGTGATCGATGGGCCTCAGTCGCGCGTGTTCGATGAGGCAGAGAACCGGTTGCACGCCCAGAAGGCACTGCTCATCTGGCTGATGGCGCACCAGGAGGCAGCAGACGATGACGAGTAGCAACCAGCCGGTGTCGCGCACCGCCCGACAGGGCCGCATTGTGGAGATCCTCTCCAAGTATCGCGTCTCCTCCCAGGTGCAGCTGTCGGAGCTGCTTCTTGACGAAGGAATCGACATCACCCAGGCCACCTTGTCCCGCGACCTAGATGAATTGGGGGCGAAAAAGGTGCGGCCGGATGGCGGCGGCGCCTTCTATGCCGTCGGTCCGGTGGAGAGCATTTTGACCGGTTCCCCGCACGGCCCGGAGGAGAAGCTGCGCCGGATGCTCGAGGAGCTCGTCGTCTCGGCCGACCACTCCGGCAACATTGCGATGCTGCGCACCCCACCCGGGGCTGCTCAGTACCTGGCCAGTTTCATCGACCGGGTCGGTGTGGCCGACGTGGTCGGCTGCATCGCCGGCGACGATACGATCTTCGTGCTCGCCCGTGAGCCGAAGACCGGTGCCGATCTGGCTGCTGAGTTCATGAATCGTGGCTAGCGGCTGGGCAGCCCTACATGCCGAGCATTGGGGCAATCATCTGCCAGTTTGCTCCGATCCCGATGAGGGCGAGCAGGGCAAGAATACCGATGACAATACCGGCGATCGCGCCAGGATCCAGGGAGAAGCCGTTGGCATCACCAGCCGGAGGCTGATGGTTGTTGTTGTTCCCGGGCTGCTGGTTGTTGTTGTTCCCGGGCTGCTCGCCGGTGCCGTCAGGGGTTCCCTTGCCAACGAGTTCGGCGTTAGTGAACGCTGTGAGGGCAGTTGCCGGGGCGGTGCCGTAGACCTTGGGGTCACCTGTTTTCACGGTGACCGTCTCAGTAGTAGTGGCGCCGGACGGGGTTGTTAACGTGATATCTGCGGTGCCGGTGCCGGTGGCTTTCCACGTCCCGTCCGATTTGATTGCGATGACCTCCTCGTCGCTCGAGGAGAAGGTTCCGGCGAGAGTGACTGCCGGTGCTTTTTCCGGTGCATTGGCGAAGGGTTCGGCCTGAACTGCCGCATAACCAGAGGATCCTTTAGTGACATCCTGCGGCAGGTTAGCCACTTGGAGCGTGTCGGAAGCTTCCAGCCCCGTGGTGAGCGTGACCGTGCCGGTGGGCACTGCCACGGTGGATTTCTGCGGCGTAAGTCCACCTGCTTCCCAGGCGATGAATGAGCCGACCATGGCAGCGCCCATCGCCTTGTTTGCTGGGTTGAGGAAGTTGTAGATGTGGGCGGTGTTGGTAATGAATGCACCCTTCGATGCCACAAAGGCTGCAGCCTCGTTGTCGACCCATCCCTGATACGACGAATCCAGGCCCTTCGCAGGATCGGTGTTCTTGGCATCGGCGAGGTTCTCGGCGATCGGGTTGTTCACGCCATTGACAGGGCCCTCGGACATGGCGGTCTCGTAGCTCTGGAGCCAGTACACCCCGTTGGGTCGGTTGTGTGAGAGGCCGGTGAAGGTCTGCTCGAAGGCGCGCTGAATGGCGGAGCGCTCGAGGTTGGAATCCCAGTTGATGCCATTGACGTACGCATCTCTCGTTGCAAATCCAGCGGCTTCGGCGGCGGCGCGGAGGGTCGTGGTCCCGTCCCAGGCGGCGTTGTTATCCCAGTACTGTGCCCGGGTGGTGTGGACGCGGGTGAGGAAGGCATCGCGCCAGGTCTGGTCATAGGCGAGGGTGGCGGGCGCGGTGGCGGCTGTGCCGCTGCCGGTGAATACCCCGAGGTCAGTGAGGGGCGCAGCGTCGGCGGCGACGGCAACGGCGGCGAGAGGGGCGAGAGAAGTGGAGACGATGACGGTGCCGAGGGCCATGGTGCCGGCGGCAAGCAGGGAGGTGAAACGATTCATGGGGGAGAATCCTTTGTCTGAATTCGAGATTGTCAACTGTCGGGTGAGCACGTGTGTACCCGCCCAAATGTGGTACTACTGCTCGGAAACAAATGTGGGGATTTGATAAAATATACGCAGCAATGCAAATTATGCAGTCCGGTGCGGGGGTGCTATAGTATGGCAGGAACAAAATTGACCTCTGGCCCGCAGGCCAGCCGTGTGAAAGGACACCCATGACTGCACGCGTCGTGCTCGCCTACTCCGGCGGTTTGGACACCTCCGTCTCCATCCCCTACCTCGCCGAAATGACCGGCGGGGAAGTCATCGCCGTCTCCCTCGACGTGGGACAGGGCGGCGAGGACATGGAGTCCGTGCGCCAGCGCGCCCTCGACTGCGGTGCTGTTGAGGCCGTCGTTGTCGATGCCCGCGACGAGTTCTCCGAGGAATACTGCGTGCCCACCATCAAGGCCAACGGCATGTACATGGGGGAGTACCCGCTCGTCTCCGCGATCTCCCGGCCGCTCATCGTCAAGCACCTCGTGGAGGCTGCCCAGCAGTTCGGTGGCACCCACGTCTCCCACGGATGCACCGGCAAGGGCAATGACCAGGTCCGCTTCGAGGTCGGCTTTGCCAATCTCGCCCCAGAACTTGAGGTTATCGCCCCGGCCCGCGACTACGCGTGGACCCGCGACAAGGCCATCGCCTACGCCGAGAAGATTAACCTGCCCATTGAGCAGTCGAAGAAGTCCCCGTTCTCCATTGACCAAAACCTGTGGGGCCGGGCTGTGGAAACCGGGTTCCTCGAGAACCTGTGGAACCCGCCGACGAAGGACCTCTACTCCTACACCGAGGATCCAGGCCTGGGCAACGTTCCCGACGAGGTCACCATCTCCTTTGAGAGGGGTGTGCCCACCGCCGTGGACGGAGTAAAGAAGTCCGTCTTCCAGATCATCGAGGACCTCAACCAGCGCGCCGGCGCCCAGGGTGTGGGCCGGCTCGACATGGTGGAGGACCGCCTCGTGGGCATCAAGTCCCGCGAGGTCTACGAGGCCCCGGGAGCGATGGTGCTCATCACCGCACACAAGGCCCTCGAGGATGTCACCGTCGAGCGCGAACTCGCCCGCTATAAGCGCCTCATCGATGCCCGCTGGTCCGAGGAGGTCTACGACGGCCTGTGGTTCGGCCCGCTGAAGAACTCCCTCGACGCGTTTATTGAGTCCGCCCAGGAGCACGTCACCGGCGATATTCGCCTTGTTCTCCAGTCCGGCCAGATCATCGTCAACGGGCGCCGTTCCCCGGAGTCTCTCTACGACTTCAAGATGGCCACGTACGACACCGGCGACATGTTCGACCAGACGATGGCCAAGGGCTTTGTCAAGCTGCACGGCTTGTCCTCGGAGATTGCGGCGAAGCGCGACCGGGGCGATGCCGGTCAGACCACTGACGAGTAGGACGCACAATGGTCAACACCGAGCACGGCACAAACACCGGCGCCCTGTGGGGCGGTCGCTTCAGCGCAGACCCCGAGGCGGCGATGTTCGCCCTTTCGGTGTCCACCCACTTTGACTGGGTCCTCGCCCCCTACGATGTCCGCGCCTCCCAGGCCCACGCCCGCGTCCTCCACGCGGCGGGACTGCTCTCCGACGCGGACTTTGCGACGATGCAATCCGGCCTCGCCAAACTGGCCCGGCGCGTCGCCGACGGCACCTTCGGGCCCGAACCCACCGATGAGGATGTCCACGGCGCCCTTGAGCGCGGGCTCATTGAGATCGTCGGACCCGAGGTTGGCGGCCGCCTCCGGGCGGGTCGCTCCCGCAATGATCAGGTGGCCACACTCTTCCGGATGTGGGTGCGCGACGCGATCCGCGAGGTCTCCCAGGATGTCCTCGACCTCGTCGGCGCCCTCCTCGACCAGGCGAAGGCCCATCCGACGGCGATCATGCCGGGCAAAACCCACTTCCAGGCCGCCCAGCCGGTGCTCTTAGCCCACCAGCTGCTCGCCCACGCGTGGCCGCAGATCCGCAACATCCAGCGCTTCCAGGACCTGGATAGACGGCTCGCCGTCTCCCCATACGGTGGGGGAGCCTTGGCCGGTTCCACCCTCGACCTCGACCCGGAGGCGATCGCCGCCGAGCTCGGCTTTGACAGTGCGGCCGAGAACTCCATTGACGGCACCGCCTCCCGCGACTTCGCCAGCGAAGCGGCGTTTGTGCTCGCCCAGGTTGCCATCGACATGTCCCGGCTCGCTGAGGAGATCATCTGCTGGTCCACCCCCGAGTTCGGCTACGTCACCTTGGCCGATGCGTGGTCAACGGGATCGTCAATCATGCCGCAGAAGAAGAACCCCGATGTCGCCGAGTTGACGCGTGGCAAATCGGGCCGCCTCATCGGCAACCTCGTCGGCCTCATGGCCACCCTCAAGGGGCTCCCGCTCGCCTACGACCGCGACCTCCAGGAGGACAAGGAACCCATCGTCGACTCGGTCACCCAGCTGAAACTGGTGATCCCGGCGATGACGGGGCTCGTTGCCACGCTCACCTTCCATGAGGATCGTCTCCGCGAGCTCGCCCCCCAGGGCTACACTCTCGCCACCGACCTCGCCGAATGGCTGGTCCGCCAGGGCGTGCCGTTCCGCGATGCCCACGAGGCCTCCGGGGCGTGTGTCCGACTTGCTGAACGGCGCGGAGTGGGCCTTCATGAACTCACCGACGCGGAGCTTGCCAGTGTGGATGAGCACCTCACGCCGGAGGTACGCGACATCCTCACCGTCGATGGGGCTGTTGCCTCCCGCATGACGTACGGTGGCACCGCCCCACAGCGGGTTGCCGCCCAGGTGGATCACCTCGACGCGCTCGTACCCGCCCTGCGGGAGTGGGCCGCCTAGGCGTTGACAGCGAGCCCGGAGGCGGTGCGGTCAATATCGGAGACGATATCGACAAGAGCCTCGGGGCCGTGCCCCGGCTCCAGTGATTCACACTGCTCGACGAGGCCGCGCAACCGCTCCGTGAGGTTATTCATGGAGTCGACAGCATCGGCCACCGAATGAAGCAGCCCCTGGGCCGGCCCGGCAGCCGCGGTACCTTCAACATCGCTACGCCAGCCCTGAATCGCCATCTGCGGCAGAGTGATGAGGGAAATCACTGTAGAAATCCGCCGCTTCGCCCGGTTGAGCAGCATCTGATGGTGGTGAATGTCCTTCGACATCTCCATCGTCTCCGCCGCCAGCGCACTGCACAGCATCCGGATCGCCGGAACCTCATCGGCACCGGTGGCCAGATCCTCCACAAACCGGCCAACGGTGTGGGTTTGCAGCCGCGCCAATGCCACCTGGAAACGGGTCTTCTTTGTGGCCACAGACAACTCCGCGAAGAGGTCACGCAACCCGGTGATGTATTCGCCGACGATATCAGCCATGCGCAGGCCCACTGCGAGCGGAATGAGCTCATCCTCCTCCAACTCGCCAGCCCCTTCGACCCGCTCCAGCTCGGCGGCGACGGTGTGGGCCACCGCATTCGTCTCCTCCAGCGAGCTCACGCCCTCGAGCAAGCTGGCCTCGAGCTCGGTGAGAGCATCCTGGCGGCCAATCCACACCTCCTCCTCGACGAGCAGGTCTCCCACGCGACCGGCCAGCGGGCTGAGCCGCTCATCGGTGGGTGGGGTGAACCCGCGCGGATTGTTCTTCTCCCACAGTTTCATCTCGTGCGGGAGCAGCCACAGCATAAACGCATCGTAGCTGTCATATCCGAGGCCACGGATCGCCTCAAGCAGCAGATCCTTCGACCACGCCGCCGCATCGGCCTTCGAGGCACCCGTATCGGTGCGGTAGGCGTTTTCGCGCTCGCGCGTCTTCTCGTAGGTGTTCCACAGGGCGGCAGCGAGATCGGAATCACTCGGCCGGGTGCGCACGGAGAGATAGGTGCCATCCTCGAGTGGGCTGACAGTAGCCAACACGTTATAGCGGGAGCCGTCCTTGGCCTGGTTGGCCACATAGCCAACGAACGGCTCATGTGCCTCGAGGTGATCCCACATCATGGTGAACACGCCACCGGGCATGAGCGGGTTGCGGATGATATTGTGTGCTGAACCAATGAGTTCCCCACGCTCATAGCGGGCAAGGTGGGTGAACACCGAGTTGGCGTCGGTGATGACACCCTTTGGGTCGGTGGTGGAGAAGAAGATTTGGTCTGGTCCTACGTCGTGGGTGGGTTGTTCCGCCACGGGGTTCTCCTTGTTCTAACAATGGTTTAGCACATAAAACAGTCGCTGACGGCCCCATTGTAGCCGTCAGCGACGCGGAGTCTCAAATCCTTAGACCCAGTTCACAGTGCATCGCCACCCAGCACACGCGAGGGGGGCACCTTCGGCAGATGGAGGAACGCCTTGAGGTGCACCATCGCCGCATTGATCCCATCGACGATGGAACGGAGCCCTGTTGGCCCGTATACAACGCGTAGAGCTTGGACTTCGCTGTCGGATCGGTCACGCGGATGACGGTGCCATGCCGGTTCTCCCGGCCGATGGTGGCGATCTTCCCCAGGTTCGTCCACGGCCCATAGGGGCTGTCGGCCACCGCAACCAGGTTGCCGCGCGAGGCATCCGGGCCGAAGGTGTGGAGCTTATCCGTATACAGGTAGTACCGGCCATTGAGCTTGGTCATGCTTGGACCCTCCGAGCCGGCGACCACATCCGGGTTGACGAGCTCCCAGCCGTTGAAGTTCAACTGGTTCACCTTGAGCAGGTACGGTTCCATCCGGTCATTCGTCGGCTCGCCATGCCATTCGCCGTAGTTGCCGATGGAGAACATGGTGTAGAGGTTGCCGGCGTTGTCCTGCACCTACTCCGGAGTGACGGTGTCCGCGCCGAAGCTCGGCTGCGGGAACGTGGGGATGCCGTCATAGCCCCAGCCAAAGCGCATCCCCTCCGGGTAACCCCAGTGGCGGCCATCCTGGGACACACCGATCATCGGCCACAGCTTGCCGTCCTACCGGTTCCAGCCCGAGAGCATCCAGAACGCACTATTGTGGTACACGATGGACGGATCGCCGAGGGCGTGGTGGTTGGGTCCGAGTGTGGAGACGTCACTGCCCGGATCGCCGGGGAAGGCATCCTGGTAGGCCACACCTAACTCCTCAAAGGTGGTGCCGTCGGTGGGACAGGTAGAGGGTGTCCGTGTGGTCCCCATCGGAGGTGAAGAAGGACCCGAGCAACATGTCCGTGTTCATGAACTGGTCGTAGCTCACCCCCCGGTCAAAGGCGGGGGCACCACGCCAGTGACGGCACAGCCCCTACCATGCCGTAGGATTATGAGTCATGAGTGTTGATCCGAAACTGGTGGAAATCCTCGTCGACCCCGTCGATCAAGGGGCACTGACCTACCACGAGGCAGAGCAGCTCCTCGTCAACGAGCAGGCGGGCCGGGCTTACCGGATCGAGGATGACATTCCCATCATGTTGGCGGACAAGGCCATCGCCTGGCCGCTGGAGGACACTACCGGCGGGGAGGCCCAGTAATGACCAGCAACGCAACGAACATTATCGACGAACTCACCTGGCGCGGCCTCATCAACCAGTCCACTGACCTCGACGCCCTCCGGGAAGAGTGCGCGAACCCGATCACCGTCTACTGCGGGTTCGACCCCACCGGCAACTCCCTCCACGCCGGCCACCTCGTCCCCCTGCTAATGCTGCGCCGCTTCCAGCAGGCCGGGCACCGCATCATCGCCGTCGGCGGTGGGGCCACCGGAATGATCGGTGATCCCCGCGACGTGGGGGAGCGCTCCATGCTCACCGCCGAAACCGTTGCCGACAACCTCGTTGCCATTCAACGCCAACTCGCCCGCTTCGTCGACTTTGATGATGCAGAATCCCTCGCGGAAAAGAAGGCCGCCACCCGGGGCGTCCTCCTCAACAACGCCGACTGGACCGGATCCATGTCCGTCATTGAGTACCTTCGCGATCTGGGGAAGTCCTTCTCCCTCAACCAGATGCTCGACCGCGACACCGTGAAGCGCCGCCTCGACTCCGACGGCATCTCCTACACCGAGTTCTCCTACATGATCTTGCAGGCCAACGACTACGTCCACCTCGCCCGGGAGTTCAACTGCACACTGCAAATCGGCGGCGGCGACCAGTGGGGCAACATCGTCTCCGGCGTGGACCTCAACCGCCGCCTCGACGGCCGGAAAGTCCACGCCCTCACCGTGCCGCTGGTCACCGATGCGGAGGGCAAGAAGTTTGGCAAGTCCACCGGCGGCGGAAAACTGTGGCTAGACGCGCAGCAGACCTCCCCGTACTCGTGGTACCAGTACTTCATCAACGCCGGCGACAGTGTCGTCATCGACTACCTGCGCTGGTTCACCTTCCTCACCCAGGAAGAGGTCGCCGAGTACGCCGAGAAGCTGGCGAAGGATCCGGGCCGGCGCGAAGCTCAGCGCCGCCTCGCCGAGGAAATGACCACCCTCGTCCACGGCGAGCAGGCCACCAACCAGGTGGAACTGGCCTCCCAGGCGCTCTTCGGCCGCGGCGAACTCACCGACCTGGATGAACCCACCCTCGCCGGTGCCCTGGAGGAAACCACCGTGGCGGAAGCGCACGGCGACGAGAACATTGTCGATCTCCTCATCGCCGCCGGGTTGGCACAGTCGAAGGGCGATGCCCGCCGCTCGATCAAGGAGGGCGGGATGTATGCCAACAATGAGCGCATCACCGACGCAGAGTGGAGCCCCGCAGACACCGACTTCCTCCACGGCCGCTGGCTCGTGCTGCGCAAGGGCAAGAAGAACTTCGCCGGGGCGCGGCGGGTGTAGTTGTAAACGCGGGACCATGGTCTAAACTGATCGGGTGACTTCAACCGGTTTGCGCATCTACGATTCCGCCACCCGCAGTTTGCGGGAGTTCTCGCCCGTCATCGAGGGCACAGCCTCCATCTACCTGTGTGGGGCGACGGTGCAAACCATTCCTCACATTGGGCACGTGCGCAGCGGTGTGGCCTTTGACATCCTGCGCAACTGGCTCACCTACAGTGGGTACGCAGTGACCTTCGTGCGCAACGTCACTGACATTGATGACAAAATCCTCACCAAAGCGGCCGAGAACAACGTGCCCTGGTGGGAATGGGCCACCATCCACGAGCGCGCCTTTGACGATGCCTACGCCGCGCTGGGGGTGAGCGTGCCCACGATCGCCCCGCGGGCCACCGGGCACATCACCCAAATGGTCGAATACATGCAGCGCATCATCGATGCAGGCTATGGGTACGCCGCTGACGGCAACGTGTACGTGTCTACCGCGCGTATTCCCGGATACGGTTCCCTGTCCGGGCAGAAACTCGCCGAAATGGACCAGGGTGAATCGGCCGGTACTGGCAAGCGCGACCCGCGCGACTTTGCCATGTGGAAGGCCGCGAAACCCGGGGAGCCCTCCTGGCCAACACCGTGGGGGAGAGGCCGACCTGGCTGGCACATTGAATGCACCACCATGGCCACCGAATACTTGGGGTCGGCCTTTGACATTCACTGTGGCGGGTTGGATTTGAAATTCCCCCACCATGAGAACGAACTGGCCCAAGCTGTCGCCGCTGGCGACGAGTTCGCTCACTACTGGATGCACAACGGGTGGGTGACCCTGTCCGGGGAGAAGATGAGCAAGTCCTTGGGCAACACGCTGTCCGTACCGGAGGTGCTCACACTCGTCCGGCCCGTGGAGTTGCGCTACTACTTGGGTTCGGCGCACTACCGGACGATGTTGGAATACTCCGAGCAGGCGCTCCACGAGGCGGCTGCTGCGTATCGGCGGATCGAAGCCGTCTTCGCCGCCGTCGGCCCCGTTCCCGTGGGTACAGTGACAGAGGGTTTCGCCGCCGCCATGGACGATGACCTCGGAGTACCCGCCGCGATCGCGGAGATCTTCGCCACCGTCCACGCCGCCAACGCGGCACACAGTGCCGGTGATATGGACCAGGCGCGTGAACTCGCCGGATCCCTGCGCGCAATGACCGGAGTGCTCGGAGTGGATCCGCTGTCGCCCACGTGGGCTGGAGCTCAAAACCGGGGTGCTAGTGCGACGTTCGCCTCCACACAGACTCCGACGACACCCGTCGACAAGGCGCTGGTGGCACTGGTCAACGCTGAAATCGCCGAACGGGCACAGGCCCGCGCGGAGAAGGACTGGGCGCGGGCGGATAATGTGCGCAACAAACTGACCGCAGCCGGGGTGGAATTGGCCGATTCCGCCGGCGGCACCACATGGAAGGTGGGATAACCCATGGCAAAGCAATCCCGTGCCCCGAAGGGCTCCGGCGGAAAAATTCGGCGCGGCCTGCGCGGCAAAGGCCCCACACCGAAGGCTGTGGACCGCACCTACCATCCCGCCCACAAGAAGATGATGGCGAAGAAGCGCTCGGACTCCGGCCGCCACTACAAGGAGGACCTGTCCAAGGAGCTCGTGGTGGGCCGCAACCCCGTCATCGAATGCCTCCAGGCGCGCATCCCCGCCACCGCACTGTATGTGGCCGTGGGGGTCAAGCCCGACGAGCGGCTCACCAATGCCGTGGCGATGGCGTCCTCGCGCTCCATCCCGGTGCTTGAGGTGCCGAAACCGCAACTCGACGAAATGACCGGCAACGGCCTCCACCAGGGAATCGGGCTGCGCATTCCGCCCTTCGACTACGCAGCCGTGGAAGAACTCATCGAGGCTGGTAGTGAGGGCACATCCGGCAACGTGGTGGTGTTCTTGGACAACATCACCGACCCGCGCAACCTCGGGGCAGTCATCCGCTCTGTCGCCGCCTTCGGGGCCGACGGGGTGGTCATTCCCGAACGCCGCTCCGCCGATGTCACCGCTGTGGCGTGGCGCACCTCCGCCGGAACTGCCGCGCGGGTGCCCGTTGCCAAGGTGACCAACATGACCCGCGCGCTCCAGCAGTTCCAGCAGGCCGGATACCAGGCCGTGGGGTTGGATGCCGGCGGTGAGCACACTCTCGACACCTACGACGGCACCGGCAAGCAGGTCATTGTCGTTGGCTCGGAAGGCAAGGGCATCTCCCGGCTCGTGCGCGAAACCTGCGACACCATCATGTCCATTCCGATGGCCGAGTGGGTGGAATCGCTCAACGCGTCGGTGGCGGCCGGTGTGGTGCTGGCGGAGTTCGCTCGCCAACGCCGGGCAGCTCAGTGATCACTTACGCGTTCTCTGTTTCGTGATCGTGGTGATCGGCGAGCCAGGCGACCTCGAGGTGGCGGGAGCGCTGCCAGCCGATAAACCGGCATATCAAGTAGATGAGGAAGCTGATGGTGGTGACGAAGACGGAGACCGGGTAGCCGGGCGCCAGGGACAGCACAAACCCCCCGACCGCTGAGGTCAGGGCAAAGAGTGTGGACAAGAGGATCGTGGACAGGGGATTGCTCGTCACCGCCACCGCCGCCGCACCTGGGGTGATGAGCAGCGCCATCACCAACAGTGCCCCGACAATCTGCACACTTTGGGCGGTGGTCAACCCGACGAGAATGGCGAAGAGGATTCCGAGCCGGTGCACGTGAACACCGGTTGCCTCCGCCATGATCGGATCGACGGAGGCGAAGAGCAGGGGCCGGTAGATGAGCGCAACGGTGCCGATGACCACGGCTGCGATAATCGCCAGCAGCCACACTGAATCCGTTTGGACCCCGACGATCTGCCCGGTGAGTAGGGAGAGGGCGCGTTTGGAGTTGCCCGGATACAGGTGAATGAACAGGACTGAGAGGCCGAGCCCGAAGCTCATCACCACCCCGACGGCAGAATCCTGTTTGTTCATGCCCAACAGTACAAGGACGATGGCCGCGAGAATGGAGCCGAGGGTGGCCCCCAACCCCACGTTGATACCCGTGAGGAGGGCGGCGGCGGCCCCCATGAGTGCGAGTTCACTGGTGCCGTGCACGGCAAAACTCATCTGCCGGATGACGATGAAGGGGGCTATCACCCCGCTCATGAGGCCAAGGAGCAGCGAGGCGAGGAGGGCGGACTGGACGAAATCGACCTGGAGCAGCTCGACGGTGTGGTTCATCCCCGCTGCCAGCATCTGCGTGAGGTTCATTAGACGATGACCAGCTTTCCGTTGATGTGGGCTACTTCCACGTGTTTGCCGTAGAGGCGGGTGAGAACATCACCGCGCAGGACCTCGTCGACGCTGCCGAGCATGTGCCCGTGCGGGCCGAGGTAGAGGATCCGGTCGACGTAGTCGAGGACGGGGTTGATGCCGTGGGTGATGAAGAGGACAGCGGCACGGGAGTCGTGTAACCGGCGCACTGTTGCCTCTTGGGTTTGTACGTCGAGGGAGAGGAGGGGCTCGTCGGCGAGGATGATGTCGGGGTCGTGTGCGAAGGCTTGGGCTTGGCGGATGAGCTGTTGTTGCCCCCCGGACATGGTGCCCACTTTGAGGTTGGCGAGGTGGGCGGCGTCAACACGCTCAAGGGCGGTCATCACCTCGTGTGCCGGTACCCCGGTGAGCCGGACGAGGTCGCGGCCGCGCAGCGGAAGGTCGCGGGGGAAGAGTTGCTGTTGGGGAATGTAGCCGACGCGGCCGGAGAGCGTGTAGGTGCCGCTGGAGAGGTGGCGTTGGCCAAGGAGGACCCGAAACAGGGTGGATTTGCCCACCCCGTTGGGGCCGAGAATCGCAACAAACTCCCCAGGGCCGACATCGAGGGTGAGGTCGGTCCACAGGGGAGTGACGCTGGCGTTGTTACACCGCAGTTGCATTGGTCAGCTCGGTGATGATGGAGTCGAAGTAGTCGAGGAAGTCCTGCCCATCACTGGGGGTTTCACCGATCTCGATGATGGTCACACCGGCGTCCTTCGCGGCCTGGAGGATCCGGTCAGTGGTGCCGGAGGCGGTGTCCGGATTGGCAAAGAGCACTTTCACCTCACCGGATGCGATGGTGGTGAGGAAGGCGTCGAGGTCGGCGGCGGCGGTTTCTTCCTCCTTGAGGGAGGCTTCCCGGTAGCCGGCGGGGGTGAGGTCGCGCATGCCGGCGGTGGTGATGATGTAGTCGGCGACGGTTTCGGTTTGCATGACACCGACACCGTTTCCAGCCTGCTGGAGGCGGGCGGTGAAGTCGGCGAGGCGGTCGGTGACCGCCGTTGGGTCAGTTTCACCGGCGAGGGCGGCAACCTCGGTGGCCACATCGGTGAGGTTGGCGGTGTCGAAGAAGACGTGTGCGGACAGGTCCGGGTCGGTGCCGGGCTTCTGGGCGAAGACGAAGCGCGGGTCGGATTCCTTGCCGGTATAGGCCCATTGGTCGTAGCCGGCACCGTTGACTACGACGATGTCGGCATCGTCGATGGCCTGCATGTCTTGGACGGAGGGTTCGTACTCGTGCGGGTCTTCGGAGCCGCCGGTGATGATGGTGGTGACGGTGGCGTTGGGTGCGACGGCGTGGGCGACATCGGCCCAGGTTTGGGTCGTGGCAACGATTTCGATGGTTCCATCGGCTTGGGTGGTCGGGGTGTCGGAGGCGGTTTGAGTGCCTGAGCAGCCGGTGAGGGCGAGGCCAGCGGCAACAAGAACCGCGCTAATGGAAATCATTTTCATGAGCTCGATTATGCGCGAGCCCCCATACCGTGTCAAATGAGAGTCAGGGGAGACTGCTCCCGTACTGGTCAGCGAGTTGTTCGAGGTAGTCGGCGAGCCCGGCAACATCGCCCACACGCACCCGCGCCGCAGTGTGCCCGGAGCCCACCTTGATCCCCACATCCCCGGGCCGCAGAACCGCGAACACCGTCTCGTCGGTCGTATCATCACCGGCGAAGATCACCTGTGCGTCCTCGCGGTTCTCCTCAATCCACGCCCCCTTGGAGATGGCTGAGACGGCGAACTCGACAACGTTCTTCCCGCTCATCGCCTTGAGCACAGGATGAGCGGGGGCCAACTGGTGGGCGATATCGTTGGCTGCGGCGAGTTTCTCCTCCCGCAGCTGCGCATCGCGCACCGGCCGGACATGAAAGACCCGGTGGACAGGCTTCTCCTCCACCCACGCCCCCTCTGTGCACAGCGGGGCCAGTGCCGTATCCACGGCGGCGAGGGCGGCCTCCTGCGCAGCGGATAGGTCCACTGGCTCGGCGGAGGATTCCGCCCCGTGGGAGCCGATGAGCAGGAAGGGGACGGTGGGCGGGAGCACCGCCCGCAGGGAGGTAAGGGCGCGCCCGGACAGGATCGCCACTGTGACCCCCGGGTACCCGGCGAGGCGGGTAAGCGCGGCGAGGGCGCGGGCATCGGGGACGACGTCGGCTGGGTCATCGGCAAACGGGGCCAGTGTGCCGTCGAAGTCGCTGGCAATCAACAGCTGTGGTTGTGTCATCGTATGAGCTCCAAAATCTGCCCGTTGTCCTGCTCCAACTTGACCGATCGGTCACCGAAGGTGACGGCAAGTGTGGGGCCGAGGAAACTCTCAATCAACTCACTGTAGTGTGGGGCGAACCCGCTACAGTCTTCTGGGCGTGTGGCCACGTCGAAGCTGACGGTGTCGCGCTGCGGGGACCAGTGAGCATCCCCGGTGAAGAGGAGGCAGCCGGTGGAACCGACCACCGTCGAGGTGCCGAGGGTGATGAACGTGGTGCGGGCGAGATCGTCCGGAAGTAGCGGCGGGGTGGTGTCGACGGTGTAGACGGCGTGGATTTGCCAGCGTTCCCCGTGGGTGGGTGGTGTGGCAGAACAGCCGGTCATTGCCGCAGCGACGGTGAGGGCGAGGAGCACGTGAATGAGGCGGCGGCGCGGGGTCATGGGTGCCTCGCTGCGGCAAGTGTGTCCACGAATTCGCGGGCCCACCGGTGGACATCGTGGTCGGCGATGTGGCGGTACATGGCGGTCATCGCCGCTTCGGACTCCGGTGTCCCGAGCCCGTCGATCGCCGCCCGCAGGGCGGTTTCGATCGAGGTGACATCGTAGGGGTTGCACAGGTGGGCTTGGGCGAGTTCTTCAGCGGCGCCGGCAAACTCAGACAACACGAGGGCACCGCTGCCGTCGGGGTGGCAGGAGACGTATTCCTTGGCCACAAGGTTCATCCCATCCTTGAAGGGAGTGACGGCCATGACATCGGCTGCGGTGTAGAGCGCAATGAGCTCGTCTTTGGTGACGGTGGTGTGGAGGTAGTGGACGATGGGCCGTCCGAGTGATCCGAAGCGCCCGTTGATGCGTCCGACTTCTCGTTCCACATCGGCGCGGGTGAGCTGATAGTGGGCGACGCGTTCCCGGGAGGGGGTGGCGATTTGCACCATCGTTGCATCGCGGAGGCCGTGCTCGTAGGCCGCTTCCAGGGCTTGCAGGCGCGGGAGAATCCCCTTGGTGTAGTCGAGGCGGTCAACCCCGACGATGAGCGTGCGCGGGGTGCCCAGCTGCTCCCGCAGTGCGCGCACCTGGTGGTCGGTGGCGGGAGTGGGGATCTCGATGGAAATGGGCAGGGCGACGACGGGCGGGTGGCGGTCCACCTCGACCATGTCGAGCAGTTGGGAGAAGTTGGAGGCACTCCGCTCGACATGGAAGCCAATGAGGTCGGCCCCGGCGAGGCCGCGCACCATCTCTTCGCGCCACGGCAACTGGTGGAAGAGGTCGGGGCTGGGGAAGGGGATGTGGAGGAAGAAGCCAATGGTGAGGTCGGGGCGGGCCGCACGGAGCATGCCGGGGACAAGTTGGAGCTGATAGTCCTGCACCCACACGGTGGCGCCGGGGTCGGCGACGGAGATGATCGTGTCGCAGAAGCGCCGGTTGACGTCCACGTAGGACTCCCACCAGTGTTGGTGGAACTGGGGTGTGACGATGAGGTCGTGGTAGAGGGGCCACAGGGTGGCGTTGCACATGCCCTCGTAGAAGTTCTCGTAGTCGGCGGAGGTAAGGGCGACGGCGGGATAGTTCGGGGGTGCCTCGCCATAGGCGGAGCCCACCCACACACCGTTACTGTGTTCGAGGACGGGGTTGAGTGCACTGACCAGCCCGCCGGGACTGGGCTGCCACGCACCGTCGCGCAGCTCCATCGGAAGCCGGTTGGCTGCGACGACGAAGGTGCTCATCCGTCTACTTCTTTGCCGTGGTTTTCTTCGCGGTGGTCTTCTTGGCCGTGGTTTTCTTCGCGGTAGTTTTCTTTGCCGTGGTTTTCTTCGCGGTGGTCTTCTTCGCCTCAGTGGCCTCGGCGGCATCCTCCGCAGCAGCCGGGGCAGGCGGCGGGGTATGGGTGGCGGCGTAGGCATCGTAGTCGAATTCCTTGGGCATAATCCCCAACATCGACGCGATGGTCACGGCATCGAAATCATTCTCCCCATATGTGGCGACGATGCGGCGAGCCGCAGCTGCAGTCTGTTCCTCCTGTTCACGGGCTTGAACTGCCTCGCGTTCGCGCTCTTCAAGATTCCGATCTGCCACGTGCATACCTCCAAGACTAGATAAACTCTCCCGTATTTTACGCCACCGGGCCCACGTCGTGGCCCTCGGCTCCCCTTACCCGGTGCGGGTCGACCGCACCCGCACAGCCACCGGGGGAAACAGCCGGGATGGTCGGCGCAGGCGCTGCGCCACCCACTCGCCGAGGACGAGACCGGCCGCCAACGCAACCGCAATGGCGATCGCCAACGCCATGTTCGTGAACCCCGTCGTAATCTGCGCATTGAGCAACGCATAAATGGAGCGGTAGATTGCCAACCCGGGCAACAGGGGGGTCGAACACGAGATGGCGATGATGAGTGGGGGAATGAGAAACCGCCGCGACAAAAGCCCCCCAACGCCGCCAATGAGCGTGGCCGCCACCGCCGTCGCCGTGACATATCCAAAGGTGGTAAACAGGGCAATGGTGTAATACACGCCGAGGGCAATCCAGGTGGTCACCAAAGTGATGGCGATGGGAATCGGCTCGGCATAGCAGGCGAGGGCATAGCCGGCCGCAGCCACCCCACCGATGAGTACCGTGAATGTCGCTGCCCGCACATCCGGGGTCGTGGTGAGCGTCTCCAGGGTGGGTAGGGTGATCCCGATGACGGTGCCCAGTTTGATGCCGAGAGACACCCCAGCAATGATCGCCGAGGTGTGCAGGAGCGCCTCGAAGAACCGCCCTGAGGCGGTGACCACCGCCCCCATGATCCCATCCTGGAGGGCTTGCACGAGCGTCAATCCGGCGACGAGCACGACGATGGAGGAGGCGATGATGAGCGACGGGCGCACCGACGGGGCCACCACATAGGCGAGAATCCCTGGGACCGCCGCCAACAGTCCGCCGAGGACAAGGGCGAAGAACGCCCCGAGCCCGAGCCGCTCCACGAGCCGATAGACGGCCATGATGACCACACCGGCGAGGAAGGACACCACGGCAGCAATCCACGATCCGCCGAGGTAGAGGGCGAAGGAACCGTCGAGAAGCCCCCACCCGAACAGTTCCCACCCGATCCCGCGCGGCGGACGGGCCCGCTCGAGATCCTCCAACGCCTCGAGCGCGGCAGCCGGGGTGGTCACCCCCGCTTCGATAGAGCGGACGAGCCGACCGACCTGGGCCAATTGGGAAAAGTTCTGTTGGCGTGCGGTGACCACCCGCACAATGGTGACCGGGGTGCGCCCCGCGCCGTCCGGAACCATCGCCGAGAGAGTGATCGTGTTGAGGGTGACATCGATGTGGACGCGGGACAACCCAAAGCCGGCCACGGTGCGCCGCATACTGGTTTCCACATCCCGATTTGCCGTTCCGGCAGTGAGAATAATGTCTCCCACCTGGGCTGCAACGAGGAGAGCGGAGGCAACATGGCGCTCATTGGTTGGGTCAATAACCGGATCCACCCCTTCACTCTCACATGTGCGCACAGCCGTGTCAAAGCCAGTTGTGGGGGCCGACTAACGGATCTGGGGAACTCTGCTATGCTAGTCCCGTTGTTTTCAACACGCTGGAGTGGCGCAATCGGTAGCGCAACGGTCTTGTAAACCGTAGGTTGTGGGTTCAAGTCCCATCTCCAGCTCTTTTTAATAGAGTTGAGCTGGCCCAACACATCAACGGGCGGCGAAGGAGAAGAGCGCACATGGCGGAGAACAAGCGGCACTGGGACCCGGCGAAGGGGCAGTTCAGTGACACAGCACCGCGCGGGGGCCGACGCAAGAAGGCACGCACCTTCAACCGGCAGGCGCGCGGCGGCGTCAACCACACCCGCACCCAATCCGTCTCCGAGCGCCCCAACTTCCGCGAGGAGCGCATTGCCCTGCGCGAGCAGGAACCACCGGTCCCGCAGGACCTCGACATCCGCGACCTTGACTCGAGTGTCCGCCAGGACTTGCGCCCGCTGTCGAAGGAAAACGCCGACCGGGTGGCCAAGCACCTCATCATGGCCGCGCAGTTCATGGAGGAGGATCCGCAGCTCGCCCTCGAGCATGCGCGGGCGGCGAAGAACCGGGCTGGACGGGTCTCCGTGGTCCGCGAAACTCTCGGCATCGTCGCCTATCGGGCGGGGGAGTGGAAGGAAGCGCTCACGGAACTGCGCGCCGCCCGCCGCATCAGCGGCGGTCCCGGCCTGCTCGCAGTGATGGCCGATGCAGAACGCGGCCTCGGCAACCCCCGCAAGGCGTTGGAGTTGGCCAACGATGAGCACGTCGGGGAGCTCGATGCGGATTCGCGCATTGAATTGGCCATTGTCCTCGCCGGAGCCCGCCAGGACCTCCGCCAATATGATGCGGCGGTGGCAGAACTCGACCGTGTCCACCCCGACCGCACCGCCCGTGGCGTCACCGCAGCCCGGCTCATCTACGCCTACGCGCAGGCGCTGGGAATGGCAGGCCGGAAACAGGAAGCCCGCGAGTGGTATCAGGCGGCCCGGCAGGCCGATGAGGAGGAGTTCTTTGACGACATTGACGAGCGGCTGAAGGAACTCGACCAATGAGCTCGTCCCCACTGAGCGCACCACTTGGTCAGTTGCCTGCCCAACCGGCCGGGATCACCCGCGTCGCGGACGTGTATGACCTGCTCATCCTCGATCTCGACGGCACTGTGCGGAAGGGCCACCAGCTGCTCCCCGGTGCCGCCGACACCCTCGGGCAGGTTTCTACCGCGCGGGCATTTGTCACCAACAATGCGATGCACAGTCCCGCCGAGGTAGCGCAGATGCTCACCAGTGGGGGACTTACGGTGGAGGCAGATGCCGTGTTCACCTCCCCCCAGGCGGCCCTCGCCGAGCTCACCGTCACTGCTGAGACCCGCGTCTATGTGCTCGGCACCCCCGCCCTCGCCGAGATCGTCGAACGCAGCGGCTGCCAGGTCGTGCACGCCGGCACCCCAACCACTGAGCCGGTGGATATCGTCCTCCAGGGCTTGGACATGAACGTCGACTGGGCGCGCCTGAGCGAGGCGGCAGCCCATGTGCGCGCGGGGGCCCGCTATGTGTCCACGAATATGGATTCAACAATTCCTACCGAGACGGGCCTCGGGTTGGGCAATGGGGCGATGACGGCGGCGATCAGTGCCGCAACCGGGGTGATTCCGGACAGCTACGGCAAACCCCATCCGGCCCTCTACCATCTGGCAGCGCAGCAGTGTCAGGCGCGCACCCCACTGGCGGTGGGCGACCGGTTGGACACCGACATCGCCGCCGGTAGTGCCGCAGGTATGGATACGATGGTGGTGCTCACGGGGGTGACCACTCCGCTCGCACTGCTGTCGGCCCCGCCGGGCCAGCGGCCCCGGCTCATCGCGGAGGATATTCGCGGTGTGCTCGCCCCGCTTGAGGAGGTAAAGGTGGGCCTGCAGGGCGGATTCGTCTCCACAATCAAGGGAAAAGACTTGATTATTTCTGGCGGCAGCGCGGACAGCACCCCTCTCCAGGCCCTCCGCAGCGTCTGCACCGCCGCGTGGACCACCACAGTGGCCCCCACCAACGTGCTCCCCGCCTCCGACTACGCCGAGAAGGCGGTGAACGCCTGGTGGTAGAGCCCAACCCCTCCCTCCTCGAGGAGGTCACCACCCTCCTTGACACCCCCACGACGGACCTGTCGCAGCAGGCAGACCTCCTCGAGGCTGCCTATCAGCTCATCGACGAGGCCCTGCGGTGAGCGCCGCCCGACGGCGCCTCGACGCCGAACTCGTCCACCGCAAACTCGCCCGCTCCCGCACCCACGCCCACGACCTCATCACCGCCGGGAAGGTGACCGTCGGCGGCTTCCCCGCCACAAAACCGGCCACCCAGGTCGCCCCCGACGTCTCCATCCGCATCAGTGACACCGCCGACGACTGGGCCTCGCGCGGCGCCCACAAACTCCTCGGTGCCCTCGACGCCTTCGACCTCGACCTCACCGGCAAACGCATCCTCGATGCAGGAGCCTCCACCGGCGGATTCACTGACGTCTGCCTGCGCCGAGGGGCGCGGGAGGTCGTCGCCGTTGATGTCGGCTACGGCCAGTTGGCGTGGCGGCTCGCCAAGGATCCACGGGTGACGGTGATGGACCGCACGAACATTCGCTTCCTCCAGTTGGAGGAGCCGTGCGAGATGATGGTGGGTGACCTCTCCTTCATCTCACTCACCCTCGTGCTCGAAACCATCGCCGCCAATCTCACCGCCGATGCCGATCTCCTGCCCATGGTGAAACCCCAGTTTGAGGTGGGCAAGGACCGGCTCGGGCACGGTGGGGTTGTTCGCTCACCACAGTTACGCGCCGAGGTCACCGCTACAATCGCCGAATTTGCCCAGTCCATCGGCCTCGGGTTGCGCGAGGTGGCCGCTTCGCCTCTCCCGGGGCCGAGCGGCAACGTAGAATACTTCCTGTGGCTGACAAAAGGGGCCACCCCCCTGTCCCACACCGATGTCATCTCCCGTGTCCACCGAGCAGTTGAGGAGGGTCCGCAGTGAGCACAACCCCCACGGGTGAACGATCGGTCCTGGTCGTTCCACACATCCAACACGCCAACCTGGACCATGCCATCCACGTCCTCGAAGCGGGGGGACTGCGCGTGGTGAAGGAACTCGATAACTCCGTCGAGCTGGTCATCTCCCTCGGCGGTGACGGCACCTTCCTCCGCGCCGCCGATATCGCCCACCGTGCCGATCTCCCCGTCCTCGGCATCAACTTGGGCCACGTCGGATTCCTCGCCGAATGGGAGGCCGAATCCCTCGAGGAAGCCGTCCGCCGCGTCCGCGACCACGAATACGATGTGGAGGACCGGATGACCCTCGACGTCTCCGTCTTTGACCACACCGGTACCCAACTGTCGCGGACGTGGGCCCTCAACGAGGCCTCGGTGGAGAAGATCGATTTCCACGGGGTCCTCGACGCCCTCCTCGAAGTCGACGAACGTGCCGTGAGCTCCTACGGGTGCGACGGGGTGCTCGTGTCCACCCCGACCGGCTCGACAGCCTACACCTTCTCGGCCGGTGGGCCGATCCTGTGGCCGGAATTGGATGCGATCGTCGTCGTCCCGAACAACGCCCATGCGCTCTTCGCCCGCCCGCTCGTCGTGAGCCCGGAATCCGTTGTCGATGTGTCCTCGAAGACTGCCGCCCAGGTCGTCGCCGACGGGTTCCGCATTATGCAGATTCCCCCGCAGGGGCGGGTGCGGGTGCTGCGCGGCAGCCAGCCGGTGCGGTGGGTGCGTCTTGACGACGGAACCTTCACCGACCGCCTCGTGAGCAAGTTCAAACTGCCGGTCACCGGATGGCGGGAGAGGGGTGCCTGAGCGTGCTCACGGAGCTGGTCATCGCCAACCTCGGCGTCATTGAGCACGCGAGTGTGCACCCCGCCGCCGGGTTCACCGTGCTCACCGGTGAAACCGGGGCCGGAAAGACCATGCTCATCGAGGGTGTGCGGCTGCTACGCGGCGAACGCGCCGACGCCTCCCGCGTCCGCGACACCGCCGAGCGGGCCAGCGTCGACGGCCACTTCACCATCACCCCCGCCCGCGCCGAGGCCCTCCACAACGACGACATTGATCTCGATGAAAACGGCGAACTTGTGATCACCCGCAGTATCACCGTACACGGGCGCTCGAGCGCCCACCTCGGGGGAGTGGCGGTCCCGGCGAGCCGGCTCCGCGAGGCCACCGGGGACCTCGTCACCATCCACGGCCAGCACGACCAACTGCGCCTCATGAACTCCGACGCCCAGCGCGACGCCCTCGACAGTTTCGATCCGGCCATCGCCGCCCTCCGCGCGAACTACGAGCAGGCCTACCGGCAGTGGACCAACATCGCCCGGACGCTGCGCGAACGCGTCACCCACCGGCGCGAACTGGCCCAGGAGATTGACCGGCTCAGCTTCGCCCTCGAGGAGATCGGCGCAATCAACCCGCAGCCCGGGGAAGAGGAGGAGCTTTCCACCCGCATCCGCCGCCTCAGCGACCTCGACACCCTCCGGGCGGCAGCCACCACCGCCCTCACCGCCATCGACGGAGACGAGGACGCCCTCGACGACCACGGCGCCTCCACCGCCGTGGGTGCAGCCCTGACGGCGCTGCGCGGAGCTGAGGATCCACAGTTGCACGAGGTCGCCGAGCTCGTCGACACAGCAGGCGCACACCTGCGGGAGGCGGCCGACCGGTTGAGCCACTTCCTCACCGAGCTTCCCACCGATGACCGGGCCCTCCAGGCCGCCCTCGAACGCCAGCAGGCGCTGCGCGGGTTGACCCGCAAGTACGCCGCCGACCTGCCCGGGGTCATTGCCTGGCGGGAGGCGGCAACCGAGCGCCTCGCCGGAATCGATATCTCCACCGAGGCCATCGAACAGATGAAGGATGACCTCCACTCCGCCAGTGCCACCCTCGAGGCAGCACAACACGAGCTCACCGCCGCACGTACCGAGGCCGCAACCCGTCTCGGGGAGGCGGTCACCGCCGAACTCCACGGTTTGGCGATGGCCAGTTCCACGCTCACCGTCTCGGTCACCCCCACCGACCGCACCCGCCACGGCGCCGACGAGGTGGAATTCCTCCTCAACGGGAAGAAACTGTCCACCGCAGCCTCCGGTGGCGAACTGTCCCGGGTGATGCTCGCCCTCGAAGTCCTCCTCTCCACTGGTGGCACCACCCTCGTCTTCGATGAGGTTGACCAAGGGGTGGGCGGCCGCGCAGCCGGGGCCATTGGCCAGCGCTTGGCCGCTTTGGCCCGCACGAACCAGGTGATTGTGGTCACCCACCTGCCACAGGTCGCCGCCTACGCGCACACCCACATCCATGTGGCGAAGGCGGAGGGCCACGCCCCAGTATCCCAGGTGCATGTGCTCACCGAGGCGGAGCGAGTGGAGGAAATCGCCCGCATGTTGGCCGGCCTCGACGGCACGGAAACCGGTCGCGCGCACGCACAGGAACTGCTCGAACGCGCTCACCAGATGCAGTAATCGGGTTCGCCTCGGTGAGCCTCACCGACTTTCGCCCGTTTATCAGCACAATGGGGGCTATGAATCTATTGCGAGCCTCAAAGAGCCCCACGGGTGTGACAGGGCCAGCCCGGAAACTGCCGGGTAACCTGCGGGCAGTGTCCCCCGGCGACATCGCAGTCATCACTGCTGCAGCCGGGGGGATCAGCCAATCACTCGCCGAACGGCTCATCGCACGCAACGTCGCCGCGGTCGTCGTCGCCGAGGACATCAGTGCCGCCGCCATCCCCCACTACGGACCCCAGCTGCTCATCAACGCCTCCATTCCCGTCATCGTCGGAGTCGGCGGCGAGGTGACCGATGCGATCCGCGACGGCAAGAAACTGCGCCTGGAAGGCGGCGAGGTATACGTTGGGTCGAACCAGATCGGGAACGGGACACTGCTCGATGAGGAGCTCGCCGACACGGCATTCACCGCCGCCCAGGATAAGCTCACTACCCGCCTCAACGCGTACTTTGGCAACGCCATTGAATACTTGAACACGGAATCGCCCCTCTTCATCGACGGCATCGGCATCCCCGACACCGACGTGGATATGGACAACCGGCACGTCATTGTCATCGCCCCGGCCCCCGACGTCGCCGATCAACTCCGCAGCATCCGCACCTTCCTCCGCGATGTCGACCCAGTCATCATCGGTGTGGACACTGCCGCTGATACCGCGTTGAAAGCCGGTGTGAAACCCGACCTCATCGTGGGAAATCCGGACAATATCTCCAACGAGGCCCTGCGCAGCGGCGCCCGCGTTGTCGTCCCCGCCGATCCGGATGGGGTCGCCGCCGGTATCGAACGCATCCAGGACCTCGGAGTCGGGGCGGTGACCTTCCCGGCGCGCTCCCACGCCGCCACGGAGTTGGCGATCCTCCTCGCCGATTTCCACGCTGCGGCCACCATCGTCGTGGTTGGGGAGATGACCTCCCTCGACGCGATTTTTGCCGGGCGAGCCGAGGCGGGCCCTTCGGCCATGCTCACGAGTTTGAAGGCGGCCGACCGATTGATCAGTGCGCGCACGGTCGCCGCATTGAGTCGGCCCGGGGATGGCTCGGGGTTGGCGTGGCTGTGGGCGTTCGTGGGTCTCGTGGTTCTCCTCGGTGTTGTCGCCGTCATCGCCGGTTTCTCCGGGGAGGGGTCTTTCACGGACAATCTCGTGCAGACGTGGTCGAATACTGTGGCTCTGGGAAAGGGATGGGTGAGCTAAATGGGACGGGTATCTCCTACCGCAACAACACTGGCGGGACTGTTCTTCGGGTCAGCCCTCGGCCTGGCCGGTGGCACGTATGTGCTTGCCCCGGCGTCCGGTTCGGGTGGGGTTACTGGGCTCCAATCCCAGGTGGAAACCCTGCAGGCGGAGCGCGATGAGCTCGCCGATGAGGTCACTGCGGCCGACCGCATCGTCGGGAACGTCGCCGAGACGGCGCTGTCTGGCACCCTCGGTGAGGCGAGTGTGGCGGTGTTTGCCGCCCCCACCCTCGACTCGGAGGCCGTGGTGGGGTTGACGGGTCTGCTGGATACGGCGGGGGCGAAAACGGTGACGCGAATCGATCTCACCGACTCGTTCCTTACACAGAACCAGGCGGAGACGCTGAAGAACCTCGCTGTGGCAACCCTTCCCGCCGGGGCACAACTGTCGGTGGAGAACCGGGAACCGGGGATGCACGTGGGCCAACTCGTCGGTGCCGCCCTCGGTGCACAGGCCTCCCAAACCGACCGCGACACCGTCTTTGCCGCCTTGACCGGTGGCGGGTTCATTGGTGATGTTCAGGCTCTCCCGGCGGCGACGACCGGGATTGTCCTCGCCGATCCAGGCCTCGACGCGTTCACCCTCGCCCAGTACCGGCAGTTCGCCGCCGGATTGACGGCGGCGGGGATGCGCACGGTGCTCGCCGCCCCGGGGAAACTGGAGGCCACCGAGGGGGTGACCGCCGTCAGCTACCTCGACCGCACGATCGGTCGGGTGCAGGTGGTCGAGGAGGTGGGAGCGGCTCGTGAGTGAGTTTGAGTTCACCGTAGAATCCTCCGAGTTGCTGCTCACCGCCCCGATCATTGCGGTGCGCCGCGACCGCGTGCGCATGCCTGGAGGCAGGGTCGCCAACCGGGAAATCGTCGAGCACTTCGGTGCGGTGGCGATCGTCGCCGAACGCGGCGACGGGGCGATCGCGCTTGTGCGCCAATACCGCCACTCCATCGGGCAGCGGCTGTGGGAGCTACCGGCCGGACTGCTCGACGTTGCCGCAGAACCGGCGTTGGCTGCCGCGCAGCGGGAACTGTACGAGGAGGTCGGTGTCGAGGCGGCACAGTGGGAGCTAGTCACCGATATCGCCACCTCCCCGGGGGTGATGGACGAGGGGATCCGCATCTTCCACGCCCGGGAACTCACCGAGGTGGGTCGGCCGGAAGGCCACGATGAGGAGGCCGACATGACGGTCACGTGGGTGCCGCTGCCGGAAGCCAAACGCATGGTGCAGTGTGGGGAGATCTGTAACGCCACCTCGGTGGCTGGGATCCTGTTGGCCGGGGAGGTCCACCGGGATGTGGACACCGCCTTTGTGTTGCGGCCGCACCGGTTGGCGGAGCGGCGATGACCCACGTGCGCCGCGCAGCGGACCTGTGGTTGGCCCATATCAGTGTGGAACGGGGCCTGTCGGCCAACACCGTCGCCAACTACCGTCGCGACATCGACCGCTATGTCGCCTATGCCGAGACGGTTGGCACGACGGAGCTCACCGCGATCACCGCGGAGATGATCGCCGACTATATCCAACAGTTGGGAAAAACCGGCCTCGCCCCGGCCTCGGTGCGCCGCAACCTCGCTGCGGTGCGCGGATTGCATGCGTTTGCCACCCGGGAGGGCCTCACCCTCGACGATCCCGCCCGTGAGGTCGCTGCCCCGAAGGGTGCGCGCACCCTCCCCGATGTGCTCAGTGTCGAGGAGGTTACCCGACTGCTCGAGGCCCCACCGGCCGATACCGCCGTCGGGCTGCGCGACCGCGCCCTCTTTGAACTGCTCTACGGCACCGGCGCGCGCATCTCCGAGGTTGTTGGGCTCACCGTCGATGCGGTGAGCGGGCTCCTCGACACCCACGGTGAGACCGTCCCCACCCTGAAACTGCGGGGGAAAGGGGATAAGGAGCGCATTGTGCCTGTCGGCACGCCCGCCCGCACGGCACTCGCCGCCTACCTCGTGCGGGGCCGGCCACAACTGAGCCGTGGCCGCACCCCGGCCCTCTTCCTCAACGAGCGGGGCACACCCCTGTCCCGGCAGACGGCGTGGGAGCGGATTCGCCGGGCCGCCGACCGGGCCGGGCTGACGGTGAGAATCTCCCCGCACACCCTGCGGCACTCCTTTGCCACCCATCTGTTGCGCGGCGGGGCGGATATTCGGGTGGTTCAGGAGCTGCTCGGGCACGCCTCGGTGACAACGACGCAGGTCTACACTCACGTCAGTGCGGACGCGCTGACGGAAATGCTGCGCACATCGCACCCCCGCCAGTAGGTGTACAATCACTACAACACTGTTGTCCGAAATGTGTGGGATGTGGAGGTACGATGACCCAGCGCGAGGAACACCCGGACATGGGTCTATTCCCCCCAGAACCCGAAGTTGGGCTGACCGGACGGCCCCTCCGGGAGTTCCCCACCCCCCAACCGCCCGCTTCGCACGGTCCCGCCACCATCATCGCCATGTGTAACCAGAAGGGTGGGGTGGGCAAAACCACCTCGACGATCAACCTCGGCGCGTGCATCGCTGAAACCGGGCGGCACGTCCTCCTCGTCGACCTCGACCCGCAGGGGGCACTGTCTGCGGGGTTGGGGGTCTCCTCCGACGATCTCGATGTCACCGTCTACAACCTGCTCCTTGACCCGCATGTGGCAGTGCAAGATGTGATCCTGCCCACCCCGATGGCGGGGATGGAGCTGATTCCGGCGAACATTGACCTCTCTGCGGCGGAGATTCAACTGGTCAACGAGGTGGGCCGGGAGCAAACCCTTGCCCGGGCGCTGCGCCCGGTGATGAACGAGTATGACTACATCCTCCTCGACTGTCAGCCCTCCCTCGGACTTCTCACTGTCAACGCGTTGACCTGCTCGCACGGGATCATCATCCCGATGGAGTGCGAATACTTCTCTTTGCGGGGGTTGGCCCTGCTCACGGACACGGTGGAGAAGGTGCAGGATCGGCTCAACGTCAACCTGTCGCTCACCGGGATCCTCGTCACCATGTTTGATCGGCGCACCACCCATTCGCGGGAGGTCATGCAGCGCGTTGTCGATGTCTTCGGCGACACCGTCTTTGACACGGTCATCACCCGCACGGTGCGCTTCCCGGAGACATCGGTGGCTGGGGAGCCGATCATCTCGTGGGCACCCACCTCACCGGGGGCGCAGCAGTATCGCACCCTCGCCCGGGAGGTTATCGCCCGCATTGAGGGTGAGCAGTAGTGGCGGTTGCTGTCCAACCGGAACTCACCGGGTTTCAGGTGGCACTGCACAACTTTTCCGGCCCCTTTGACCTGCTCCTCCACCTCATCGGTACCCGTCAGGTGGAGATCACCGAGGTCGCTCTCGCCGAGATCACCGAGGAATTCATCGCCTACACCCGTGCCCTCGCCGATATCTCCCTCGACGAGGTCACCTCGTTCCTCGTCGTCGCCTCCACCCTCGTCGAGCTCAAGGCGGCACGGCTCGTACCGCAGCACGAGCCGGAGACGGAGGAGGAGCTCGCCGCCTACCGCGAGCGCGAACTGCTCCTCGTCCACCTCCTCCAATATCAGGCGTTTCGGCGGGTGGCCGACCAGTTTCGGGAGTGGGAAGCCGCAGCCCGGCACACCTATCCGCGCGAGGTGAGCCTCGAGCAACCCTTCGCCCACCAGCTCGCCCCCGTCGAACTCGGGGTCGATACCGACGAGTTCGCCCTCCTCGCCGCAGCTGTGTTCCGCCCACACCCCACCCCGCAGGTCGATGTCGGCCACATTCACCAGGTGCACGTTTCTGTGCCCCATGAGGCGGGCGAGTTGTTGGGCCAACTGGAGCGGGCCGGAGTTGGACAGTGGTTGACGTTTACCCAGTTGACAGCGGATTGTTCGAGTTCCATGCAGGTGGTGGGGCGCTTCCTGGGCTTGTTGGAATTGGTGAAGGCGCAGGCGGCCACCGCCACCCAGCCTGAGCCCCTGTCCACGATCTCGGTCACCTGGACCGGCACCCATGTGGATCCGCGCGTCGTCGCCTCGGACAGTTGGGAGTGAGCATGCAGCGATCGACCCTCCACTCCCAGTTGGAATCCCTCCTCGTCGTCGCCGATGAGCCACTCACCGAGGCTGCCGTCGCCGAGCTGCTCGATGTGCCCGCCACCGCAGTGGGAGACGCCTTCGCCCAGTTGGCCGCCCACTACCGGGAGATCGGGTCGGGGTTTAACATCCGCCACGTGGACGGGGGTTGGCGGCTCTACACGGCCCCGGACAATGCGGAGATTGTTGAAAAGCTCGTGCTTGCCGGCTCGCACACAAAGCTGACGCGGGCGGCATTGGAGACACTCGCCGTCGTGGCCTACAAGCAGCCGGTGACCCGGGCGCAGGTGTCGGCGATTCGCGGTGTCAACGTCGATGGGGTGATGCGCACCCTCACCCTGCGCGGGCTCATCCGGGAGGCGGGGGAGGATGCGAGCGCGAGGCTGTATGAAACCACAGAGCTGTTCCTTGAACTCCTCGGGTTGGATTCGCTGCACCAATTGCCCAATCTGGCACCGTATTTGCCCGATGTGGACAGGATTGATGATGTCGTTTAAGCTTGGGTTCCATGAGTTCCACCGCTCGCCGGGAAGGCAGACCGGCACAGAAAGATGTCTACATATCCAAAGCTAAACCCGCTCGACGCCAGCACGTCTCCGAGCCGGAGAAAGCCCGTAGCCACAGAGGTGAGGAGGGGGAGGGGATCCGCCTGCAAAAGGTACTCGCCCAAGCCGGTGTGGCCAGCCGCCGGATGAGTGAACAGCTCATTGACGAGGGCCGTGTTGAGGTCAACGGGTCGATCGTCACCCGCCAGGGGATGCGGGTGAACCCCGAGGTCGATGTCATCCGCGTCGATGGGGTGCGCGTCAACACGCAGACGGACAACGTCTACATCATGCTCAACAAGCCATACGGGGTGCAGTCGACAATGCACGACGACATGGGTCGGCCCTGCGTCGGCGACATCGTCGGCGAAATGGTCGATGCCGGCACTCACCTCTTCCACGTTGGGCGTCTCGACGCGGAAACCGAGGGGCTGCTGCTCATCACCAACGACGGGGAACTGGCCAACCGGCTCATGCACCCGCGCTACGGGGTGAGCAAAACCTACCTCGCCACCGTCCTCGGGGAAGCGGACAAGCAGTTGGTGAAGCAGCTTGAGGCCGGGTTGGAGATGGACGATGGTCCGGCGAAGGCGGACTATGCGCAGATCGTTGACGTGTACAACGGCAAGTCGCTCGTGCGTGTGGAGCTCCACGAGGGCCGCAAGCACATTGTGCGCCGGATGCTCAAGCAGCTCGGGTTCCCGGTACAGGCACTCGTGCGCACCCGGATTCACACCCTCCAGCTCGGGGAGCTCCCGTCGGGTGGATTCCGGTTCCTCAACAACGCGGAACTGCGCTCCCTGTATAAAGCTGTCGGATTGTAACGGAGGTAGGAGAGATGTTCGTTGCCATTGATGGCCCATCCGGGACCGGGAAGTCCACGGTATCTCGGCGCGTCGCCGAGGAGTTGGGGGCCAAATACCTCGACACGGGGGCCATGTATCGCATTGCCACCCTGTGGGCACTGCGCCACGGTGTCGATCCCACCGACACAGAGCAGGTCGTAGCCGTCACCGCTCAGCTGCCGCTGACCATCAGCGATGATCCGGCCGACATGGCCGTGTGGCTCGACGGGGCGGACGTGTCGGAGGAGATTCGCGGCGCCGATGTGACCCGTGCCGTCTCCGCCGTCGCCGCCATTCCGGAGGTGCGGGCGAGCCTTGTTGCTCTGCAGCGCCAGCTCGCCGCCGACGCCGGGGACATTGTCATGGAGGGCCGCGACATTGGCACTGTGGTGCTGCCGGATGCGGACACCAAGATCTTCCTCACCGCCCGCCCCGAGGTGCGTGCGCAGCGCCGCTACGATCAGGACCGTGCGGCCGGTCGGGAGAGCGATCTCGCCGAGGTCCTTGCGGATGTCAACCGGCGCGACCGGTTGGATACCACCCGCGCCGTCTCACCGCTGCGCCCGGCCGAGGATGCGATCCTCGTGGACACCTCCGATATCACAATCGACGAGGTCATCGCCACCATCGTCGATCTCGCGCGGAGGCCATAGGATGACCCATCCGGAAGAACAACTGTGCACGCTCACCATCGTGGGCCGCCCCAATGTGGGCAAATCATCCCTGGTCAACCGAATCCTCGCGCGGCGGGAAGCCGTCGTCGAGGATACCCCCGGCGTGACCCGCGACCGGATTCGCTATCTGGCCGAGTGGACCGGGCACCGGTTCTGGGTGCAGGACACCGGTGGCTGGGACCCGGACGCGAAGGGGATGGCCGCGACCATTGCCCGGCAGGCGGAGACGGCGATGGCCACCTCCGATGTCATCATCATGGTGGTGGACAGCCGGGTCGGGATCACCGCCTCCGATGAGGCCCTCGCGCGCTCCCTGTACAAGGCCACTTGCCCGGTCATTCTCGTGGCCAACAAGGTGGATTCGGAGACTCAACTGGCCGATGTGTCCGAACTATGGGCACTCGGGCTCGGGGAACCCCATCCGGTGTCCGCCCTGCACGGGCGGGGTGCGGCCGACGTGCTCGACGAGGTCATTGAGCTCTTCCCGGACGAGCCCGCACACCCCTCCATTGTCGAGGGGCCGCGGCGGGTGGCGCTCGTGGGCAAGCCCAATGTGGGCAAGAGTTCCCTGCTCAACAAGCTCGCCGATGAGGAGCGTTCCGTTGTTGATAACGTGGCAGGCACGACGGTGGACCCGGTGGATTCGCTCGTCCAACTCGATGAGCAGCTGTGGAAGTTCATTGACACAGCCGGGTTGCGGCGGAAGGTGGATAAGGCCTCCGGCCACGAGTACTACGCCTCACTGCGGACGAAGACCGCGATCGACGTGGCAGAGGTTGTTGTGTTCATGATCGATGCCTCGCAGCCACTGTCTGAACAGGATCAGAAACTCCTCGGCCTCATTATTGAGTCCGGTAAGGCCCTTGTCATCGCCTACAACAAGTGGGACCTTGTGGATGAGGATCGCCGCTATGAACTCGAGCGGGAGATTGACCTGCAGCTCGCGCACATTCCGTGGGCGAAGCGGGTGAACATTTCCGCAAAGACCGGGCGGGCCCTGCAGAAACTGGAACCGGCAATGCTTGAAGCCCTTCAATCGTGGGATAGCCGCGTCTCGACAGGCCAACTCAACCAGTGGATGCGGGAGGCGGTGGCGGCGAATCCGCCGCCGATGCGCAACGGGCGTCTGCCGAAGATTCTGTTCACCACACAGGCCTCCGCACAGCCGCCGACTGTTGTGCTGTTTACCACCGGGTTCCTCGATGCCGGATACCGGCGCTACCTGGAGCGGAAGTTCCGGGAGCGGTTTGGTTTCGTCGGCTCCCCGGTGCGCATTGCCGTGCGGGTGCGCGACCGGCAGGAGAAGGACGCCTCGTGATAGGGCGCCGGCTCGCCTGCATGATCACCACCCTCGCGGTGGTGGCGTCAGGTGGCACTATCCCCGTGGCGGCGGCCTCCCCGGTGGTGAAGATTGGGCCGGATGGGGAGATTCACCCGCAGGTGCGCACGGCGATGGCGTTTACGTATTCGCCGACGGGGTGGCATACCGGGTCGGCGAATGAGCACGATCCGATGGCGGCGGTGTCCCTGGTGAAGCTGTACATCGCCGATTATGTTCTGGAGAAGGGCACTGCGAAGGACAAGCAGATGGCGGTGGAGATGCTGCAAACCTCCAATGACATGTACGCCGACTATCTCCATGCGCTCTACCCGGAGGCGATTCGCACGACGCTGGCGAAGTATCACCTCGAGGACTCGATTGATACGGGCTACTGGGGGACGATGATGACCTCCGCCTATGACATTGTCAGTTACCTTGAACAGGCGAAAAAGAAGAACTCGCCGGTGATTGCGGCAATGAAGGGGGTGAAACCGGTTGCCGCAGACGGCTACAAGCAGAACTATGGGACCTCGCGCCTGCCGCAGGTGACCGGGTCGAAGTTCGGGTGGGCGAATCTGCGCAACTTCTACAATGCGTCCGCCTCCATTGGGGAGGACTTTTCCGTTGTTGCATTCACGATCGGGTCGGCGGCCGATAACACCGAGGATGTGCTCGATGCGTTCGTGGACGGCCAAACCTTCTCCGATTCGCAGAGTGTGGCGAGCTCGACCGTTGTGGAGAAGATGGAATCGTCGGTGACGGTGCGCCGCCGCTCCATCATTGACCGGTTGCGTGAGCGCCTCCTGCCGGATATGTGGCGGGCGGGTACTGCGGACAGCTCCCCAGTGCAGCGCACCCCGTCCGTTGTTGTGCCGGTGACGGTCACCCCGACGCAGCCGACCACCTCGACACGGCCGACAACGGGGACAACCACCCCGACGACAAGCTCGACCCCAACCACACTGCGCTGGCCGGAACCGAGCGGGGTTTTTCACCGCTGATCCGAACATCACTGCATTGAAACCGGTAGGGTTAGGGATGTGGACGATCATTTTCAATTCCTTGAGCATTCCCTCGGCTCCCTGACCACCACCGCAGGCACCGACCTCGGTGCCGTCACCGCCGTCGCCCCCGAGGCCGTTGTGCGCACCCGCAGACGCATCAACGTGGACGAACTGGAACAGGGCGTCCTCGCCGGCCAACGCACCCTCATCGCCCGGGCGATCACCCTCCTGGAATCGACCGCCCCCGCCCACCACGTGCTCGCCCAAGAGCTCCTCGTCCGCCTCCTCCCGCACGCGGGGAAGGCCCTGCGTGTGGGCATCACCGGCGTGCCCGGTGTAGGCAAATCCACCTTCATTGAGGCCCTCGGCATGAAACTCATCGAGGAGGGCCACCGGGTGGCTGTCCTCGCCATCGACCCGTCCTCAACGAAGACGCGCGGCTCCATCCTCGGCGACAAGACCCGCATGGCTAAGCTCTCCACCTCGAACAAGGCCTTCATCCGCCCCTCCCCGAGCGCGGGAACCCTCGGCGGAGTGGCCAAGGCCACGCGCGAGTCCATCGTGGTCATGGAGGCCGCCGGCTATGACGTCGTCCTCATCGAAACAGTCGGTGTGGGCCAGTCGGAGGTCGCCGTCTCCCAGATGGTGGACACCTTCACCTTCCTCGCCCTCGCCGGTGCCGGCGATCAGCTCCAGGGGATTAAAAAAGGCGTGCTGGAGATGGCAGACCTCGTCGCCATCAACAAGGCCGACGGGGCCAACCTGCGCAACGCCAAGCGAGCGGCCCGCGAACTCGGGGCCGCGATGCGGATGGTGCGCTCACCGGACGAGAACTGGGATCCGCCGGTGATGACAATGAGCGCCGTCGAACACACCGGCATGGACGAGTTCTGGGAGACCGTGGAGAAGCACCACGCGGCGATGGTTGCCTCCGGGCGCTTCGAGTCCGCCCGGCGCGACCAGCAGGTCGGCTGGATGTGGCAGATGGTCCACGAGACCCTCCTGTCCCGGCTCAACCAATCCCCAGCGGTGCAGGAGACCGCCGGGGAGATGGAACACGAGTTGCGGGCGGGGGAGGTCACCCCAACGCTGGCGGCGCAGAAGATTCTCGCGGCCTTCGATCGGGAGAAGGAGTGAGCACAACGGCACAGGCCCCCTGGTGAAACCAGGGGGCCTGTTGTGTGCCCGAGGGGGGACTTGAACCCCCACCTCCGTTAGTAGGAGACTAGCACCTCAAGCTAGCGCGTCTGCCAATTCCGCCACCCGGGCAAGGTGTTGTCTCGGCAACGTCGTACACTCTAGCCGGTGCCTCAGCGGTAGACAAATCGGCAGGATAGACAGTAAGAAGGAACTATGACAAGTAATCACGATTGGGCCAGCGATGCCCGTTTTGTGCGCCCCGATCCCTACACCGGGCTGGGCACACCCCCCGAGTTCACCCTCGCCTCCGCCGACTTTGAGCGTGGCACGAAAATTCCCGCCGTCCACTGTGCCCCCTCGAGTCGCTCCCCGGAGCTGCACTGGGACCCCGCACAGCTGCCTGCAAACACGATGGCTTTGGCGGTGACGTGCTTCGACCCGGACGCCCCCACCCTGTCCGGGTACTGGCACTGGGCGGCGTTCAACCTGCCCGCCACCCTCACCTCGATTCCCGCCGGTGCCGGTTCTGATGCTTCGCTCGGGATGAACGGGGTGGTTTCATTGCGCAACGATGCAGGCTCCCGCCAGTACTACGGACCCCAGCCCCCGGCCGGCCACGGGCCGCACCGCTACCTGTTTGCGGTGCACGCCCTGGACAACCTGCTCCAGATCCCGGCGGAAGCAACACCCACCGTGCTCAGCTTCAACCTCTTCTTCCACACCCTCGCCCGGGGTGTGACGTGGGGCTGGATGGAGAACTAGGCGGGCAGATACGGCAGGCCAGAGCCCACGGCCGCACTGATGGTGTCCAAGCCGTGGGCGCGGACCTGGCGGGCGAGGTCGCGGTGGATATCCCCGATGAGGTCGGGGCCACCGTAGATAAACGCCGTGTAGACCTGCACGAGCGAGGCGCCAGCGGCAATGCGCTCCCAGGCGTCGCGGCCGGAGGAGATGCCGCCCACCCCGATGAGGGTGAGCAGGTCGCCGACACGGCTGCGCAGGCGGGTGAGGACGGCGAGGGCGCGCGGTGCGAGAACCGGCCCGGAGAGCCCCCCAGCCCCTATCGCCTCCACCTTCGCGGCCGGTGTGGTGAGGCCGTCGCGCGTGATCGTCGTGTTCGTGGCGATGATGCCCGCCAACTCCAGCTCGAGCGCCATCTCCGCCACCGCATCGATGTCCTCATCGGCGAGGTCGGGGGCGATTTTCACGAATACGGGCAGCTCGGAATTGTCCTTCACCACCTGCATGATCGGGGCGAGGGACTCCACCGCCTGCAGATCGCGCAACCCGGGAGTATTCGGAGAGGAGACGTTGACCACCACATAGTCGGCCAACTCCTTCCGTGCGAGAAGGCGAGCAGAGGTGCGGTAGTCATCGACCGCCTTCTCCAGCGGCACGACCTTGGTCTTGCCAATGTTGATCCCCACGACACTGTCTCCGCGACGGGCCAGGTTGCGGGCAGCTGCGGCCGCCCCGTGGTTGTTAAACCCCATCCGGTTAATAATCGCATGGTCCGCGGGCAGGCGGAAGAGCCGCGGGGTGGGGTTGCCCGGCTGGGCGGAGGCGGTGACGGTGCCCAACTCCGCAAAGCCGAAGCCGAAGGCGCTCCACACGTTGGCGGAGCGGGCATCCTTATCAAAGCCGGCCGCCAACCCGACCGGGCGCGGCACGCTCACCCCACACACGTTCTGGGTGAGGAGTTTCGCATCCTCTGGGTCGAGCTCGAACAGGCGCGCAATCCCGGCCCGCACCGGCGCTGCCGCCTGGAGGAGGGGGGTTGACCCGGTGACGAGGTGGTGGATGCGCTCCGGATCGATCCGGAACATGCCCGCCAGTGCCAGCTGGTAGAGCTGTTTTCTCAGGGCGTGGGTGCTCACTGCTCAATCACCTCCAGGCCCGCCCCGGAAGCCGAGCCGACGACGAGCGTGCCGTTCGGCAGCACCGTGAGGAACTGGGCGTCGGCAATGGTGCGGTGCGACTGGGCCTGTACCGGGGTGCCGGTGGCCAGGGAATAGCCGACGAGCTGATTCGTGGACAGGGAGCTCACCCAGGCGAGCTGATGCGCCGCATCCCACCCCACAGCCCACGGGGTGGCCACGATCTTCTCCTGCTGGTGGAGGCGGATGACATCAAAGTCGTTGTACACCAACAGCTGTTCACCGTACGTGTCGGTGGCGAGGAGGAAACCGCCCTCACCGGCGGCCATATCCGCCACCCCGAGCCCGGCGCGCAGGGAGGCACCGATCGTCGGCTTCGCGTAGATCACCTCGGTGATCTTCGTCTGATCCTGGTTCATCGTCACCACCACATCGGGCTGATTCGGGCGGGTGATGACGGCCAGCGCGCTACTCGTCGCCTTGAAGTCCACGCTTGTGTGTTTCGCCCCATCCGGGCTGATCGTCTCAATGACGGTGTCCTCATCACTCGAGGCGACGACGACATCATCGGAGGTGACCACCGCGTTCGTGGCCGCAATCTCCGCAGTGCGGGTGGTATCGAGGTTCGGGGAGGTCGGCTCGATGAGGTAGATCGTTGCCTGCGCCTCCCCGGTCGGACACGCCACGACGAACGTGTTCGAGGCCGCAGTCACCTCCCCGCAGGTCTCCGGGAGCGGAAGCTGCGTGCTCGCATTCGTGCGCACCTGCTCGACGGTACCCACCCGCAGCTGCCCGCCAACCTGGACGGCGAGCACCTCACCCACGTTCGTCAGCCCCGTCACCGGGCCGGGAAGCTCAATGAGCATGCCTTCCGGGTCAATGGCTGGGGGAGAGGCAACGGCAGTGGCCACCCCCATCTGGGCGACCTCCTCATTGTTGTTTACCTGCAGCTGGTCCTTGGCGCAGCCGCCCAGCACGAGGCTCGCGGCGAGAACGGGGATGAGAAACACGTTTTTCACGCTGATTAGGCTACCATCGTGCGGGTGGAATCTGTTATGAGTTGGACCCAGGTGGTCGTGCTGGCCATCGTTCAGGGGTTAACGGAGTTTCTGCCCGTCTCCTCCTCGGGCCATCTGCGCATCATCAGCTCCCTCTTCTTCGGGGTGGACGCCGGTGCCTCCTTCACCGCCGTCATCCAGCTGGGAACTGAGGCGGCTGTCCTCGTCTACTTCTTCCGCGAGATCCTCACGATCATCGCCGCCTGGTTTGTCGGCCTGGTGAACCGGGACAAGCGGGGCCTCAACTACCGGATGGGGTGGATGGTCATCATCGGCACCATTCCCGTCGGGGTGCTCGGGTTTGTGGGCAAGGACCTTATCCGGGAGGCCCTGCGCAACCTGTGGATCACCGCCGCAGTCCTGCTCATCTTCTCCTTCGTCTTCATCTGGGCGGAGCGGGTGGGCTCGAAGCAGCGCGCCTATGAGGAGCTGACGATGAAGGATGCGATCCTCATGGGGCTGGCCCAATGCCTCGCCCTCATTCCCGGGGTCTCCCGCTCCGGCGGCACGGTCTCGGCGGGGTTGTTCCTCGGCCTCGACCGGGCTGTGGCGACGAAATTCTCCTTCCTGTTGGCCATCCCCGCCGTCGTGGCCAGTGGCCTGTTCTCCCTGCCGGACGCCTTCGCCCCGCAGGCCGGTCAGGCCGCCACGGGGAGCCAGCTCATCGTGGGCACACTCATCGCCTTTGTCCTCGGCTACGCCTCCATTGCGTGGCTGCTCCGCTTTGTCGCCCACCACTCCTTCGCCTGGTTTGCCGCCTACCGGATCCCCGTTGCTGTGCTCGTCATGGGGCTGCTGGCATTCGGGGTACTCGCCCCATAGAATGGCCCCATGCATCCGTGGCCGTCCCCGCACCTCGACCCTGTCCCCGGCACCCCGGTGCCGCTGCGCCTCTACTCCTCACACACCCAATCGGTGACGGAGGTCCGCGTGGGCGACGGGTCCACGGCGCGGGTGTACGTGTGTGGCATCACCCCGTACGATGCTACCCACCTTGGCCATGCGGCAACGTACCTCACCTTTGACCTCATCAACCGGATGCTTCTGGATAACGGTTACCGGCTCCACTATGTGCAAAACGTCACCGATGCGGACGATCCGCTCTTTGAACGCGCCGCGCGCGACGGGGTGGACTGGCGGGAGCTGGCCGACTCCCAGATTGCCCTCTTTGCACAGGATATGACGGCGCTGTCGGTGATCGCCCCGGATGACTATGTGAGCATTGATGATGCTGTTGGCGATGTCATCGCGACGACCCGCCAGCTCGTCGAGGCAGGGGTGGCCTATGTGCTCGACGATCCGGTCTACCCGGATGTGTATGCCAGTGTTGATGCCACCTCCCAGTTTGGCTACGAGTCCCAGCTCAGCCGCGAGGAGATGCTACCGCTGTTCGTCGAACGCGGGGGCGATCCCGACCGGCCGGGCAAACGCAACCGGCTCGACGCCCTGCTGTGGCGGGTGGAGCGCGACCGTGCGGAGACGGATGTGGCCGAGCCCGCGTGGGACTCCCCGTGGGGGCGGGGCCGACCCGGCTGGCACATTGAATGCGCCGCCATTGCGCAGCGCTACCTCGGGGTGCCGTTTGACATTCAGGGCGGCGGCAGTGATCTGGTGTTTCCCCACCACGAGTTCTCTGCTGCCCACGTCGAGGCGGCGACCGGGGTGGCGCAGATGGCCGGTCACTATGTGCACACGGGCATGATCGGGTTGGGCGGGACAAAGATGAGCAAGTCCCTCGGCAACCTCGTCTTCGTCCACGAGCTCCTCGCCGACGGGGTCGATCCCAGTGCGATCCGCCTCGCCATTGTCGCCGACCACTACCGGTGTGACCGTGACTTTTCGCAGGCGCGGTTGGCGGAGGCGTCGGCACGCCTGGACCGGTGGCGCGCAGCCGTGCAGCTCGCCTGCGATGAGGAGGCTGCCCACGCGCTTGTGGCGGCGATCCGGGAGCGGTTGGCCTGCGATCTCGACACCCCGGGGATGATCGATGCCGTCGACACGTGGGCCGATGCCACCATCGCCGGCGGTGACCGGCAGCCGGGGGAGGGCGGGCACCTCGTAGCGCATGGACTGCGCGCCCTCACGGGGATTGACCTAGGATAGAGCCATGGCGATCACTGACGATATCGACGAATTCTTTGCCACCCTCACCAGCTACGCAACCGGCTCCTACCTCCGCGACGACGAACGCACCTGGTGGGACGCCCCCTTCGACGTCGCCGTCCTCCCGCAGCTGCGCGCCATTGTTGACGAATTCGTCGCCGTCATGCAGGCCATCGAACCGAACGAGGAGGCCGTCCATGCCGCCGTCACCCGCTTTGAGGAGGAGATCACCGCCTTCAACGCGGAGAACGGCTACGCGGTCATCGAGCCGGAAGAGGCTGCGGACCTCCGCCTCATTGTGAAGAAGGTCCTGCGCCTCGCCCACGTCGACGGCGCCTACATCAACTCGCTCGAATTCCTCGAGGAGTAAGCCGGCCTAGAGGCGGGCGATGCGAATATCGGTGGCGAGAATACCGGTCGCCCCGAGCGCAGACAGCTCATCCATAATCTGATTCGCCTCCCGGCGCGGTACCAACGCCCGCACCGCCACCCACTCCGGGTGATTGAGCGGGGAGATCGTCGGGCCGGAAATGCCCGGGGTGAGGGCTGTCATCTCCGCGAGCTTCTCCCGGGGGGAGTTGTAGTCGAGCATGAGATAGTTGCGGGCGTGGAGGATCCCCGCGAGCCGACGCAACAGCACCTGGTGCTCGGCGGTGAGCTCACGGCCCGCCCGGGCCACCACGACCGCCTCGGAGCTGATGAGCGGCTCCCCGAACGGGGCCAACCCCTGCTCGCGCAGGGTGCGCCCGGTGGAGACGACATCGGCGATGACATCGGCGACACCGAGCTTGATGGAAATCTCCACCGCCCCATCGAGGCGGATGACCGTCGCCTCCTGACCTCGGGAGGCGAGGTCACGGCGGACGAGGTTGGGGTAGGAGGTGGCGATGCGCTTGCCGGCGAGATCGTCCACGCTCCACTGCTCATTCACCGGTGCCGCATAGCGGAAGGTGGAGCCGCCGAAACCCAAATCCATCACCTCGGTGACATCTGCCTGGGAGTCGAGGGCGAGATCACGACCGGTGATGCCGAGGTCAAGCAACCCTCCGGCGACGTAGATGGCGATGTCCTTCGGGCGCAGGTAATAGAACTCGACATTGTTCGTTCGGTCGAGGACGGTGAGGGTTTTCGCGTCCGTCCGCGACGTGTAGCCAGCCTCGGCGAGGATTTCCTGCGCCGTCGCATTGAGGGAGCCCTTATTGGGAACAGCGATCTTCAACATGATGGTGTACGACTCCTCTACAGGTACCTGTAGATATCCTCGGGGGTCAACCCCCGGGCCACCATCATCACCTGCGACCAGTACAGCAGCTGGGAGATCTCCTCGGCGAGTTCCTCGTCGGACTGGTATTCACCGGCGAGCCACACCTCCCCGGCCTCTTCGATCACCTTCTTGCCAATGGTGTGGACACCGGCGTCGAGAGCGGCGACGGTGGCCGAACCCTCCGGGCGCTCAGCGGCCCGGGAGGACAGTTCTGCAAAGAGGGAATCGAAGTTTTTCATGGTGGCATTGTGCCACACCACCACCGGCGAGGCGAACTCACCTACCTCAGGCCACCGCACCCATCGGATCCCACGCAGGCAGATGGATGGGCGCATCCGTCAGATGGCTGGCCAGCTCCGCAGGGAGGATAGCGCGGGGCACGGCGATGGCGAAGACGTACTCGTCGAACCACGAGTCATTCATCGTCCAAAAACCCTTATCCGCCTGTTCCGTGCCCCACGAGTTCTCCACCCGCCAGCGGCCAGCGACCGCGTCATAGCCGGTGAACACCATGGCGTGGCTCATCAGCGAATCCCCCGTCTCAATGCGTTCCCGCTTTGTCATGTCCATCTTCACCCCGTAGAACTCCGAGAACTGGAGCATGTGGGCATCCCACGTGCCGGAGTCCCGGTCCGATTGGGCGAGGGTATCGCAGCCAAACCAGACGGGTCGGCCGGCATCGAGCGAGGTGCGCACCATCTTCCGCATCGCCTCCGGTGTCGCATTGAGGTAGAGCACGGACGGGTCGGCGCCGACGATGTTGCCGAGGTAGTCCACGGTGAGCATGTCGCCGGGAGCGTGGCGGGGATCGTGCACAACGGTGACAAAGGTGTCCAGATCAGCGGGCAGATACGTGGCGGCGAACTGCTGCGGGGTGAGGGTGTCCTCCCGGTGGAACGTGGAGTCCTTATCCCGGTACTGCCAGCTGAACTCCCTCGGCGGGGTGCCGAGGTGAATGAGGAGAATCCGATACACGGTGGCAAGGGTGGTCTCGATGATCGCGTCGGTATCGCCGGCGGCCGCGTGGCGGATATCCATCGCCGCCTGCCGCAGCACCGTTGCCAGATCCCGGTTGAGCAGACGGGTGTGGGAGGACGAATAGGTCTCCGGCATCGCCGTCTTCGGAACCGCCCCGTATTTGGCGATGAGTCCGGCAAACATATCCCACTGGCCGCCATCCTCAATGGGGGTTTTCAGCAGGAAGTCAACGGTGCGGTCGGTGAGCGGGCGTGGTGCCAACTCCACCATCGCCTGGAGGAAGTAGTTGGACTTCTCCAACTTGTCCCAGAAGTGAATGTAGGCCTGGGACAACTCGAGGTCCTTCTGTCCGGTGGTACCCATGACCGAGGCCCGGAGCATGTTGAGGCCAGAGAAAATCCAGCACCGCCCGGACTTCTGCTGATCAGTGGCCCCCCACTCGTCGAGTTTCACCTCCACCGAGGGATCGGTGCGGGAGAGCACCGTACGGTTGCGCACCACCGAGGCAATCGGGGTGGCGGCAACGGCGTTGCGGGCAATGCGGAAGCCGCGATCGGCCTGTAGGGCAGCGCCGAGATCAGTGACATGTGATGGTTCAAGATTCATGATGGCTCCTCCTCGCACTTAAAACATCGGATCAAAGAAGGGGAGGGCACGCGGATGTGGATCCTCCCACGTGGACCGGTACTCAGCGGGCACCAGCCGCTTCGGCACCACAATGGAAAACACGTTTTCGGTGAACCAGTCACTGGTCATCGCCCCATAGCCCTCCCCGGAGAGCTTCTCACCCTTGTGGGCCGTCGTCCCCCATGAGTTCTCCACCCGCCAGATTCGGCTGGCCGGATCGTAGCCGGTGAATACCATCCCGTGCGTGGGAGCAAGGTTGCGGGAAGAGACCTGATCGGACCGGGAAAACGCCGCCTGGGAGGTATTGATCCCATAGAGCTCATCGGTGGCGATAAGGCCGCGATCCCACGCCATATGCAGGGGGGAAAAGTCCGTGGAAACGTCGCAGGCAAACCACACCGGCACACCAGCATTCATACTCGCTACCGCCGCCTCGTGGAGAACCTCCATTGGGGCGTTGACAAACCGATACGTGGGGCTGCCCACCATGTTCGTGACATGCTCAATCGTGTAGGCGCGCCCCCACTCCTGCCCTGGGCGCGGATCGTAGGCCAACTCCATGAACTCACTGAGCTCACGGTCAAGGAACCGGGCGGCGAACTCACGCGGCGTGAACTCCCCGAGATCGTGGAAGTTCTTCTCCTTGTCCCGGTAGCGGAAGCGGAAGTGCTGCGGCGGCAGACCGAGGTGAATCGCCAGCACGCGGTGCACGTCAGTAAGAGCCTCATCGGTGGGAATATTCCGCGCCCACGCCCGGCGCACAATGGTGCGCACCGCCGCCGACGCAGCACGCGTATCCGTCGCCGAATGGGGATCCGGCATCACCGAGTGGGGGACCGCCCCATACTTGGCCACCAAGGCGGCATAGTAGGAGAACATGCCCCCGTCATCTCCAGAGCTCTGAAACAGCCACGAGATGAGCCGATCACAATAGTCCTCCGTGAGCTCACAGGCCTGTGACTTCACCTCACCAGCCCGGATCGCCGCGAGGGTGGTCAGCGCATAGTGGGCCTTCTCCAACTTGTCATAGAAGTGGAGGTAGGCCTGGGAGAGTTCAAACTCCTCAGCGCCGAGGTCAGCGGCAATGGTGTGGCGGACAGCGTTAAACCCCGCGAACATCCAACACCGCCCAGAACTCTTCTGATCGGTGACCGTGAGCCGGTCGAGCTTGATCTCCGGTTCCCCGGCCAGGCCCACCAACCTCTCCCGGTCCAGACCAATGGTGGCGATATCGACGCTGGTGACAGCGTTTTGAGTGACGGTGAGGTACGGGTCGCTCGTAGCGAGATCGGACAACCTCTCCACCACTGTGGGATTCAGGGTGTGAATACTCATGGCTAACACACTAGCGCGCCGGGGACAGACTACGGTGGACACTATGACTGACACCGTCACCACTGTTCCCTCCGATGTGGAGATCGCCCAGGCACACCACCTCGTGCCCATTGAAACCATCGCCCACAAGGCCGGTATTCCCGCCGATGCCGTCATCGCCTTCGGTCGCTCGAAAGCAAAACTCGATGTCACCCACCTGCCGCAGGACAACCCCGGGGCCCTCGTTCTGGTCACGGCGATGTCGCCGACACCGGCGGGGGAGGGCAAGACCACCACGCTCATCGGCCTCGCCGATGCCCTCGCCCTCGAGGGGAGGAATGTCATGGTCACCCTGCGCGAACCCTCCCAGGGTCCGGTGATGGGGTTGAAGGGAGGGGCTGCCGGGGGCGGCTACTCCCAGGTGGTGCCGATGGAGGACATCAACCTCCACTTCACCGGGGATTTTCACGCCATCGCTGCTGCAAACAACACGATTGCGGCGGTGCTCGACTCCCACATCAACCACGACAATGAACTCGGCATTGACCCGCGCCAGATCACGTGGCGGCGCTGCCTCGACGTCAACGACCGCTCCCTGCGCCACATTGTCACCGGCTTGGGAGGAAAATCCCAGGGCACGCCGAGGGAAACCGGGTTTGATATCACCGCTGCGAGTGAGCTCATGGCCGTGCTCTGCCTTGCCGAGGATCTCAGTGACCTGCGGGCGCGGATTGAGCGCATCGTCGTCGGCTACTCCTACAGTGGGGAGCCGGTCACCGTTGGCCAACTGGGGGTGGCCGGGGCTGCAGCCGCTCTCCTCAAGGACGCGATCCGGCCGAACCTCGTGCAAACCCTCGGTGGGGTGCCCGCCCTCATCCACGGCGGCCCCTTCGCCAACATTGCCCACGGCACAAACTCCATCATCGCCACCCGGGCGGCCCAGTCCGTGGCGGACTATGTGTGTATTGAGGCCGGGTTTGGCTCTGACCTCGGCGCCGAGAAATTCTATGACATTGTGGCCCCCACCGGCGGGTTCTCTGTGGCAACGACTGTTGTGGTGGCGACAATCCGCGCCCTGAAATACAACGGTGGGGTCGCCCGCGAGGACCTCAACGCGGAGAATCTGTCCGCCCTCGAGGCGGGTGCGGCGAACCTCACCCGCCACGTGAACAATGTGCGAAAGTTCGGCTCCTCCCCGATTGTTGCCCTCAACATGTTCACCTCCGACAGTCCTGCCGAGGTGGAATGGCTCATGGAGTGGGGGCGCACCCACGATGTGCCCGTCGTCCACACCCGCGGGTGGGAGCACGGTGGCGAGGGGGCACGTGAGCTCGCGCGCACCGTCATCGCCGCTGTCGAGGACGCCGTACACCGCTCCCATCCGCTCTATGATCCAGCCGACGGGCTTGAGCACTCCATTGAGACGATTGCCCGGGAGATCTACGGCGCCGACGCGGTGCACTATTCGGCGACGGCGCGCACCCAACTCGCCCAGATTGTGCGCAACGGGTGGGACACGCTGCCGGTGTGTATCTCAAAGACGCAGTACTCCTTTAGCGATGATGCTGCCCTCCTCGGCGCGCCCACCGGCTTTGTTCTCCACATTCGCTCGCTGGTGCCAAAGATCGGTGCCGGGTTTATTGTGGCGCTCACCGGCTCGGTGATGACGCTGCCCGGTTTGGGCAAGCATCCGGCGGCGATGAACATTGACATCGACGGGGAGGGAACGATCAGCGGCCTGTTTTAACGGTCATTGGGCCAGCCGGGATACGGCGGCGGGGTGCCGCCGAACACCGGGCAGTGGGCCTGGTAGTCACACCAGTCGCAGAGCCTCGACGGGCGCGGCGCGAAGGTGCCGGCCCGCCCATCGGCGACGATGGCGGCCCACAGGCTGGCCAGGCGCTGCTCGGTGGTTTCGAGCTCCGTGTGGGTGGGGTGGTGGATGAAGTTGTACTGGGGGCTCAAAAACATGAGCCGCAGCTCAGCGGGAATCTCCCCGCGGGTGCGCCACCACACGAGGGCATAAAACAGCAACTGTTCGAGGTACTGCTGCTCGTTGAAGCGGTTTGGCTTCTTCCCGGTCTTGTAGTCGACGATGCGGACCAACCCGCTCGGGCTTACATCGACCCGGTCAATGATGCCGCGCAGGGGCACCTCCTCCCCGTCGATCCCGGGAATGGTCAGGGAGATAAACAGTTCGCGTTCCCCGTCGCCGAGGCCCTGCGGATTCTCCATGGTGAAGTAGCCCTTGATGAGTTCGCGGCAGCGGACAAAGAAGTCCATCCGGTCGGCTTCTCCGATGAGCTCGCCGAGGGCGGGATCGGCGGCAAGCGCGGCCTCCCAGGCGGGAACGATCATCTTCACCGCGCGCGGGTAGGTGCGTTCTGCGGCGGGCAGGGCGAGGGTGTCCTCCAACACCTTGTGCACGAGGGTGCCTGTGATGAGGTGCACCTTTGGCTCCTGGGGGAGTTTGTCCACCACCGCAAACCGAAAGGAGAGGGGGCACTTCGTGTAGTCGTGGGCGCGGGAGGGGGAGAGGGCAACCGGTGGGTGGGGCATGGCACCAGCCTACACGCGCCCCACCGGCTGCCAATCACCGGCGAGTTCGTGGTTTACTTGTTGTATGCAACTGGTCGAGGAGTTTTGCACCTTCATCCAATCCGCCCCGAGCTCGTATCACGCCGCCGAGGCCGCCGCCGGAATCGCCACAGCAGCCGGTTTCAGCCGTGTTGGCTTCGCCGACCCTCACGCCGATCTCGCCAGCCCTGGCGGCCACGTCTGCGTTCTCGAGGGGGCGGCCATCGCCTGGTGGGTGCCGGAATCCCCGTTCACGGCCGCCCGCCTCGTCGGCGCCCACACGGACTCACCCGGCTTCAAACTCAAACCCACCCCGCAGTCGAACGCGTCCGGGTTCGCTCGCGCCTGTGTTGAGGTGTACGGCGGTGCCATCCTCTCCTCATGGTTTGACCGCGAACTCGTCCTCGCTGGGCAGGTGCACACCCGGGATGGGGCCCGGCTCATCACCACCGACCCGATTTTCCGGATCAGCCATCTGGCAATCCACCTCGACCGCTCCGTTAACGAATCCTTCGCCCCGAACCGCCAGGTGGAAGTTCAGCCGATGTTTGGGATGGACGGTGATGACCTCCTCGAGATCATCGCCACTGCCGCCGGCATTTCCGCCTCGGACCTCCTCACGTGGGACCTCATCACCTGTGCGGCCCAACCCCCGGCCCTGACCGGGGCGCAGGGCAGCTGGCTGGCCAGTTGCCGGTTGGACAATCTGTCCTCGGTGTTCCCCGCCTTCACCGCCCTCACCCGCGCCGAAAAGTCCGATACCCTGCTCATCGCCGTCGCCTTCGACCATGAGGAGGTCGGTTCAGCCTCCGCGACGGGTGCCGGTGGGCGCATCCTCGAATCCCTCCTCACCCGCATCTGCGGGGGTGACCGGGTCCAGCTGGAGAACCTGCTGGCCAACTCGGTGATGGTGTCGGCCGATGCCGCCCACTCCATTCATCCGAACTACGCCACCCGCCACGATCCGGACACCTACCCTGTCCTTGGCGGCGGTCCGGTGGTGAAGTTCAACGCCAATCAGCGCTACGCCACCACACCCCACACGGCCGCCATCTTCACCGAGGCGGCCCGCCGGGCCGGGGTGGCGGTGCAGCAGTTCGTCTCCAACAACACGGTGCCGTGCGGGTCAACGATCGGCCCCGCCCTGTCCACCCGGATGGGGATACCCACCGTCGATGTGGGGGTGCCGCTGCTGAGCATGCACTCGGCGCGGGAGCTCGCCGATATCGGTGACATCGCCGACCTCACCGCCACACTGGTGGCGTTCTATGAGTGAGGAGGCAGGAGCAATGGACATCATCGATCACGTCGATGGCCTTGTGCGCCAGCTCGGCGCCTCAGACGCCTACGATCTCGCCCGGTTCGCCGGGTGGGCCCTGTTCCGGGCCGCCACCTATCCGGCGGTGCGGTTCGATGCCGTCGCCGCCACCGATCTCGCCCGCCTACTTTTCGACGGCGAAACCACCCTCCCCGACCACCTTCACCTTCACCCCGGTGACAACCCCGACCAGCAGGCCTACGCCGACGAGGTGGAGGAGGCCGCCCAGGCAGCTGTGCGCGCGTTCACGGAACACGATGTGGAGGCGGCGGCCGCCGTCGCGGAGGCAGTCCTCAACATGATTCTCTACGCCACCTACCCGGCAGAGGAAGCACCCCTCGCCGCCGAGATGGCTGCCCAGGCGGCGATGGCGGAGGCGATCATCACCGCCCAACCGCACCTGCGCGTCGAGAGCACCCACCCACAGAAAGAAGCATAACCATGGCCTTTTCCGGAAACTTCGCCCCCGGCGACCGGGTTCAGTTGACCGACCAACGCCGCCGCCACCACACCATCACCCTCGCCGCAGGCACGAGCTACTTCACCAACAAGGGCGAGATCAAACACGATGCAATCATCGGCCAACCCGAGGGCAGTGTGGTCACCTCCTCCGTGGGGGAAGACTACCTGTGCTTCCGCCACCTCATGGTGGATCACATTCTCTCCATGCCGCGCGGGGCGGCGGTGATCTACCCGAAGGATATCGGCCAAATCCTCGTCGAAGGCGATATTTTCCCCGGGGCGCGGGTGCTCGAGGCCGGCGCGGGTTCCGGGGCCCTGTCCATGGCCCTGTTGCGCGCCATCGGGCCGGCAGGCACGCTCATCTCCTACGAGATCCGGGAGGATCACCTCGAGTTTGCACAGAAGAACGTTGCCGGATACTTTGGGGACCTGCCCGCCAACTGGCAGCCCGTTCTCGGTGACCTCTCCACCGTGCGCGCGGCTGACATCGGTGGGCAAGTTGACCGGATCGTCCTGGATATGGTGGAGCCGTGGACGTGCCTGGAGGCGGTGACGGATCTGCTCACCCCCGGCGGGGTGTTTATGACCTATGTGCCGACGGTACCCCAGCTCATGAAGATTGTTGAGGGGATGCGGGAGACGAAGTGCTTCACCGAACCGCGCCAGTGGGAGACACTGTTGCGCGAGTGGCATGTGGAGGATTTGGCGGTGCGCCCCGAACACCGGATGAATGCGCACACCGCGTTCCTCGTGTGGGGGCGGCGTCTCGCCCCCGGAATGACCCCTCCGCGCCCGAAGCGGCGCGTGCGGAAGTAAGCGACGGAGACCGATCATGGCTATGGAGGAGACCCGGCTGCGCGAGCGCAACCGCGCCCTTGTGGAGCACCTGTCCGCCGCGCGCGTCGAGCTGAAACGCCTGCGCAGCGCCATCGAGGAGTTGAACACTCCACCGCTGGAATACGGGGTGTTCCTCGGGTGGACCCGGCCCGGCCAGGCGGAGGTGTTCACCCGCAACCGGAGGCTGCGCGTCCATGTGGCCCCGGAGGCCGATGTGGCCGGTGTGGACCGGGGAATGCTCGTGGCATTGGGGCCCGGCGACGTCCTCGTCGCCACCGCAGGCTACCCCACCGGTGGGCAGATAGCGACGGTGGCGGAGGTACTGGCCGATGGGCGCGCCGTCGTCTCCTCGATCACGGGGGAGCGCAGTGTCGTCGAGCTGTCGGAGCGCGCCCGTCACAACGTGCAGCCGGGCGTGACGGTGCTTGTCGATACGCGCGCCCATGTCGCCAGCGACGTGGTCGCCGTGACGGAGTTGAAGCGGCTCAACCTCGTCGAGGTGCCCGATGTCGCATGGGACGATATTGGCGGCCTCGATGCCCAAATTGCGGCCATCCGCGACGGGGTGGAACTGCCATTCACCCACCCGGAGCTCTTCCACACCTATCAGCTCACCCCACCAAAGGGACTGTTGCTATACGGGCCACCCGGGTGCGGGAAGACACTCATCGCCAAGGCCGTGGCCAATTCGCTCGCGGAGCGGATGGGTGGGGGCACCTCCTCGTACTTCCTCAACATCAAGGGCCCGGAACTGCTCAGCAAGTTCGTTGGGGAGACCGAACGCCAGATCCGCGTCGTCTTTGAGCAGGCCCGCGAGGTGGCTGCTGAGGATCACCCGGTCATTGTCTTCTTCGATGAGATGGAGTCGATCTTCCGCACCCGCGGTTCCGGGGTGAGCTCGGACATGGAGACGACCGTCGTCCCGCAGCTGCTTGCGGAACTCGACGGGGTGGAACAGCTCTCCAATGTTGTCATCATCGGGGCGACAAACCGGCCGGAACTCATCGATCCGGCGCTGCTGCGCCCGGGCCGACTCGACGTGAAGATTCACATCGGTCGCCCCGACCGGGCCGGGGCAGCCGACATTTTCCGGCGCCACCTCACCGAGAACATCCCCACCGATCGGCCCACCAGCGAGCTCATTGAGCATGCGGTGGAGTGCCTCTTCGCACCGGGTTCAGCGGCAGCCGAGCTCGTATCCGGGGCGATGATCGCCAACATCGTCGACCGGGCAAAGAAGGCGGCGATCAAGGCGGCTATCGATGGTGATCCGCGCGGCATCACCGCGCAGCAGCTCGCGGCGGCGGTGGCTGCGGAGCTACAGGAAACGACGGAGGAGAAGTCATGAGCACAGTTGTTCCCCGTGCCCTCGGCACCGAGGTGGAGTACGGGATCCTTGCCCCGAGCCAGCCGGCGGTAAGCCCGATCATCACCTCCTCCCATGTGGTCGTGGCCTATGCTGCCCACACCGCCTACGGTCACACCCAGTGGGACTTTGCCGGTGAATCCCCCCTGAAAGATCAGCGCGGGTTTGATCTGCGCCGCTACCACACCGTCCCGAACATCGGGGCCCGCCAGGTGGGCCAGGCCAGTCTCATGGTGGCCAATGGGGCCCGCTTCTACGTTGACCACGCCCACCCGGAGTACTCCTCCCCGGAGACGTTTTCGGCCGCCGACGCCACCCTGTGGGATGCGGCCGGGGTGGAGATTATGCGCCGCAGCGTTGCCGCCGTCGACGAGTTCACCGCCCGTGGCGAGTCCGCCCTCACCGGCCATCCGCCCGCCCCGGTGGGGTTGAAGATTTACCGCAACAATGTGGACGGGAAGGGTGCAAGCTACGGCGCCCACGAGAACTACCTGTATTCCCGGGAGCTCGACTTCACGCGCCTCGCCGCCGGGTTGACCCCGTTCTTGGCCACCCGGCAGGTGTTTGCCGGGGCGGGACGGATCGGGATTGGGGTGGAAAGTGAGACGGCAGGGTTCCAAATCTCCCAGCGCGCCGACTACATTGCCACCACCATCTCCCTGGAGACCACACTCAACCGGGGCATCATCAACACGCGCGATGAACCCCACACCGATGGGGAACAGTTCGGTCGGCTCCATGTCATCATCGGGGATGCGAACATGTCCCAGACAGCGACCTACCTGAAACTGGGCAGCACGAGCCTCGTTCTCGACGCCCTCGAGGCCGATATCGACTTCTCCGACCTCGAACTGGCCGACCCGGTCGGCGCGGTGCATGCAATCTCCCACGATCCGACCCTTTCGGTGCGGGTGCCGCTGCGCGATGGGCGCGAGCTCACCGGCGTGGAGATCCAGCGCGAATACCATGCGCGGGTGCGTCCGGTGAGCGACGATGCCCGCGCGGTGTGGCAGCGGTGGGGGGAGGTCCTTGACCTATTGGCCACCGATCCGGCGGCGACGGCACACCTGCTTGACTGGACGGCGAAGCTCGCCCTCCTCGAGGGCTTCCGCCGCCGGGGAATGGCGTGGTCAGATCCCAAGCTGAGCCTCGTTGACCTGCAATATCACGATATTGATCCGGCGAAGTCCCTGTACAGTGCCCTCGTGCGGCGCGGGCAGATGGTGGAGATGTTCGACCACGATCGGGTGGTGTGGGCTGCAGACAATCCTCCGGAAACCTCGCGCGCCTATTTCCGTGGCCGGGTGATGGACCTCTACGGGGCGCATGTGCGGGCGGTGAACTGGGCAGAGATCGTCCTCGCCGATCCCGACATCGTCGTGGACATGTCTGAGGTCAGTTCCTTCACCGCCGCCGACACGGAGATGCTCGTTGCCGATGAGCCCGAGTACCCTGGGTTTGTGCGCCGCCTTGAGCAGCTGCTCGGTGAAACAGGGCGCAGATAAGATCATTCCGAGGAGAGGAGGACCACAATGGATACCCAGGTGAGCGCCACAGGTGGCACGCCGAAGGGCGAGGACACCGACGCGGCAGAGGCGGCGCCCGGCACCGTCCAGATCGATGTGGCAGGCACAGACAGTCTGCTCGATGAGATCGACGAGCTATTGGAAACCAACGCGGAGGAGTTCGTCAGCGCCTACGTGCAAAAGGGCGGCCAATAGTGTCTGCGATCATTGACCGCATTGTCGGCGTGGAAACCGAATACGGTATCGCCGCCCTCACCCCGACGGGGGCCAGTGCCGTCGAACCGGAGGTTGTCGCACGGGTGGCGTTTCGCCCCGTCGCCGCCCGCTACGGATCGACGAACGTCTTCCTGCCCAATGCGGGGCGGCTCTACCTCGATGTTGGGGCACACCCCGAGTTCGCCACCCCCGAATGCCGCACCGTCAGTGAGCTCATCGCGGTCGAGGCTGCTGGGGACCGCATCGTCGATAAGCTGGGGCGGCGCGCCGAGGAGCACCTGCGCGCGCAACCGTCGGCGGCGGGGGATGAGCGGGTGAGCCTGTTCAAAAACAACGTGGACTTCGGCGGCAACTCGTACGGCTGTCACGAGAACTACCTTGTCACCCGGGACGTACCGGTGAAACGGCTCGGGCACGGCCTCCTTCCCTTCCTCATCAGCCGCCAGCTTCTCTGCGGGGCCGGTCGGATCGCCGTCGGCCCCGGTACCGGCGAGCAGGGTGGAGAATTCCGCATCTCCCAGCGCGCCGACTTTGTGTGGGAGTCGGTCTCCTCGGCGACGACGCGGTCCCGCCCGATCATCAACACCCGCGATGAGCCACATGCGGATTCGCACCGGTTCCGCCGCCTCCACGTCATCGTCGGCGACTCCAACATGTCGCAGGTCTCCGCCGCCCTCAAAGTGGGCAGCACGCTGCTCGTGTTGGAGATGCTCGAGGCCGGGTGGGAGCTGCCCGCCTTTGGGGTGAACGTGGCGACGGAATCGATTCGTCAGATTGCCCGCCACCGCGACGGATCCGCGCTGATTCAGCTCGACGAGGGGCGCACGATGAGCGCCCTCGATGTGCAGAAGCGCTGCCTGGAACAGGCGCACCGGTGGCTGGAGATACGCCCGGCCACCGACGAGTCGAATGCGGAGATGGCTCGGGTGGTTGCGGTGTGGCAGCGGGTGGTCGACGCCGTCAGTGCCGGAAACCTCAAGGCCATCGCCTCCGAGGTGGATTGGGTGGCCAAGTACCTGCTGCTGGAGGCCTACCGGCAACGCCTCGGCGTGGATTGGGCGGACCCGAAGCTGCGCCAAATCGATGTCACCTACCACGATATTCGCGCCGACCGGGGCATTGCCCGCCTCCTTGAGGCGAAGGGGCGCCTCGCCCGGTGGGTGGATGAGGAGGCGATTGCCCGGGCTGAGCACACCGCCCCAACCTCGACGCGGGCGCACTTGCGGGGGCGGTTCCTCGCCGCAGCGGAAGCCGCCGGTGCTGACCACGTCTCCTGTGATTGGATGCGCCTGAAGATTGGGGGCGACAATCCGGAGGTGGTGGAGCTGGCTGACCCGTTTGTCACCGTTGACCCGGGAGTCGATGCGCTCATTGGACGGTTGCAGCAGTTAGGATAGGGCCGTGAATGCGCTGCGAAAGGGAGATGATTTCCGGTTCTACCGGATGATCAGCCTGTACACCATCCTCCTGCACGCGCTACAGACCCCACGGCCGTGGCTGACCACGACACAGCTGAAGCAGAAACTCGCCTCCGTCGAACCGTCCTTTGTGGCCGGGGAGGGGGCGACGTTCACCAACCGCCTCAACCGGGATATGGCTGCACTGAGCAGCGCCGGGATCCCGATCATCCGGCGCGACAACGGCCCGGGGGCGCCCCCGGAGTTTCGGCTGCGCGAGGACGAATACCTCGAGCCGGTGGAGTTCACAGCGGGGGAGTGGGAGGTGCTCCAGGTGGTGAGCCAACTCGCCATCGGTCGGCGCCTTGGCGAGCCGGCGAGCCTGTCCGTCCTCAAATTGGCGGGTTTCGCCGCCGATCACGATCGCTCCGATGACCTGGAAGTCCGCTCATTCAATGAGACACTCACCATCGACCCAGCCCTCATCACCACGCTGACAAAGGCGATTCGGGCCCAACAGCAGGTAATTCTCACCTATCAGCGCGACCCCTCTCACTCACCCCAGCAGCGCCGGGTGGAGCCGTGGGGCATCTTCGCCATCGAAGCCCGCCCGTACCTCGTCGTCTTTGACACCGACAAGCAGGACACACGAACGTTCCGGCTGACCCGCATCACCGATGTCACCCGCACCGGGGAACCGGCGGTAACGCCGCGGCCGGCGGATGTGGAATCGGCGGTGTGGGAAAAACTGCGCGTCGATCGCGACCTCATCACCGCCCGGGTGCGGATTGCCGCCGGCGAGGCCGTGGAGATCGCCCGCCTCGGCGAACCCGTCGGCCCCACGGACTATGTGCTGCGTGACGCCCCGCGCGAGTGGGTGATCGAACAGGCACTGCACTATGCGGAGTCGGTCGTGGTGGTGGAACCGGTCGATGTGCGCGAGAGCATCGTCGCCACGCTGAGAGCACTCGCCGGTGGGGAAGGAGATGACCGTGGCACGCCCAATTGAGCGACCGGAGTTCCGGGCCAAACTCGGCCGCATGATCAGCTACGCCGCCTATGTGCGCAATGCGCACGAGCGCGGCCACACCACCGTCAGTGCCGCCGACATCGCAGCCGACTTCTCCATCTCACCACAGCAGGTGGAGGCCGAGCTGAACAGCCTCGCCACCTGCGGCTCCTCCCGCAGCCCGCTTGACTTTGTGGAGATCAACTACGACTTCTCCGACATCCAATTCACCGATGCCCAGGGCCTTGACCGGTCTGTCCCGCTCACCCACAGTGAGGCGGAGGCGCTGCTTCTGCTCATGGAGATCCTCGAGGACACCCCCGGTGTGGTCCCCCTCGCGGACATCCGTTCCGCCCAGCGCAAACTGCTCGCCCTCACCGGGCGGGACACCTCCGTGCGCACCGGCGCAGACGCACCCGGGAACACGGGGGCCCACACACGCGAGATCCTCAACGAGGCCTTCAAGAAATCCCGGAAGGTGAGCTTCCAGTACTTCTCCCGCAACACCAACCGGCAGAGTTTGCGCCGGGTATCACCCGTGTCTACCTTTGAATATGACGGGGAGTTCTACTTCTACGGGTTCGACCACTCCGTGCGCACCCCGCCGAGTCAGCCGCGCCTGTCAGACCTCGAACGCGGCGTGCAGGCGGTGGCCAACCCGGGAGCGCCCCGCACCTTCCACGTTGCCGGGATGAGCGAGGTCAAGTTGTTGGACTTGCGCGCCAACGTGCCCGCCTGGTTGGAGAAGCCGAGTGCGGTCGACCCGTTCTCCAAGAACTCCGCCACCTTGCACGCCACAGTACTTATCGCTCCGGATGCTGCCTGGCTGTTCACGGAGCTGGGGATTGCCCCGACCGGGGCTGCACCCGGCCCGGATGGGCGGGAGTGGATGGAGGGGGCCCTGCCGGTGCTCAGCGAGGAGTGGCTGATTCGGTTTACCATGGAGCAGAGCGGTAGACTTGTCGTCACATCCCCGCCACAGGTGGCGGAGGCCGTTGCTGCCCGGGCACGCAGTGCACTGGCGGCCTACGGTGACGTAGAAGATGACCAGTAGTGCACGATTATTTGTAAAGGAGTTGCGGCCATGCCAAACATTGGACTCCCCGAGATCATCATCATCCTGGTGATCGTCCTCCTCCTCTTCGGCTCCAAGAAACTTCCCGATCTCGCCCGCTCGCTCGGGCGGTCCATGCGGATCATGAAGTCTGAGGTGCGGGAGATGAACAACGAGGAGCTAGAGGCCAGCGAGCAGCCGGCGATCAATCCGAATCCGGCCCCCGGATACCAGCAGCCGGCGAACAACCAGAATCCCCACCAGTGACATCTGAGCGGAGGAAATTGCACTCCCGCAGGCTCAACCCTGAGGGAACGATGTCCCTGACCGAGCACATCCTCGAGCTTCGGCAGCGGCTATTCGTGTGTCTGGTGGCGATCGGCATTGGCACCATTGTGGGTTTTGTGTGGTACCAAAACTCGGTACCCCATGTGGAAACCCTCGGCAATATCCTCCGTGGACCCTACTGCTCCCTGCCGGCCACCGCCCGGGCGGACCTCTCCGTGGATGGGGAGTGCCGCCTCTTGGCCACGAGCCCCTTTGAGATGTTCCTCCTCCGACTGAAAGTCGGGGCGTTGGCCGGACTCGTCTTTGCCTCACCGGTGTGGCTCACCCAGGTGTGGGGCTTCATCACCCCGGGGCTCAAACGCACGGAGAAACGGTGGACGTTCACCTTCGTCTCCATCGCCGTGCTCCTGTTCATTGCCGGGGCGGTGCTCGCCTACTTCGTGGTGGATTACGGTCTCTACTTCCTCCTCACGATCGGCGATGAAACCCAGGTGGCAGCCCTTACCGGTGAGCGCTACTACAACTTCCTCTTGGCCCTCCTGCTCATCTTTGGTGTCAGTTTTGAGGTGCCGTTGGCCATTTCCATGCTCAATGTGGCTGGTCTTATCAGCTACGAGGACATGCGCGATAAGCGCCGCATCATCGTGGTCACTGTCTTCGCCTTCGCCGCCTTTGTCACCCCCGGTCAAGACCCCGTCTCCATGGTGATTTTGGCGATTGCGCTGGCGCTCATGGTGGAGGTCTCCCTGCAGTTCTGCCGGATCAACGATCGCCGTCGCGGGAAGGCCCGCCCGGACTGGTTGAGCGACGATGACGAATCCGCCTCCGCCATCGCCGCACCCACCCCGGTGGGCACACCGGGATCTACCGCGCCTCGGCGGGCGCGTCGGCCTATACCCGCCCCGCCACACACGACTGCGGCCCCAACGATACCGCAGCCGCCGACGATTGGCCGCGCTGATAGTGCGCTGGGCAGTTTGGCGGAGCGGTCAGCTGCGGACTTTGACGATGTCCTCTAGTGTGGGGAAGTGTGAACACCTTTCTCACGCAGTTTGCCGCCGATCTCCCGTTTTCCCTCGATGATTTTCAGCGCGACGGCTGCGCCGCCGTAGAGGCGGGCACCGGTGGTCTCGTCTGTGCCCCTACCGGGGCGGGCAAGACCGTGGTTGGCGAGTTTGCCGTCGCCCTCGCCCTCCACCAGGGGTTGAAGTGTTTCTACACCACACCGATCAAGGCACTGTCGAACCAGAAGTTCCACGACCTCACCGAAACCTACGGTGAGGAGGCCGTCGGTCTGCTCACCGGGGATGATTCCATCAACGGGGCGGCCGATATTGTGGTGATGACCACAGAGGTCCTCCGCAACATGATCTATGCGGAGTCAACGGCGCTCGATCGCCTCGGCTATGTGGTGATGGATGAGATTCACTACCTGGCCGATCGGTCCCGGGGTGCGGTGTGGGAGGAGGTGCTGCTCAACCTGCGCGATTCGGTCAGTGTTATCGGCCTGTCGGCGACGGTGTCCAATGCGGAGGAGTTCGGGGAGTGGATGCGCAGTGTGCGGGGAGATACGCAGGTCATTGTCTCCGAAGTCAGACCCGTACCCTTGACCCAGTTCATGATTGCAAACCGGCAGCTGTATCCGATGCTGCGCGGCACCCACACGGGAGACGACGTTCGGCCAGCCCGGCCGAAACCAAACCCACAATTGGTCAAGGCAACGAAGCGTGTGACGCGGGCGAAACCACTCGGTCGCCCCCAACTCATTGAGCTCCTGCGCAGCCACGGGATGCTCCCGGCGATTGACTTCATCTTCTCCCGTGCCGGCTGCGATGGGGCAGTCGCCCAGTGCCAACGTGCTCACGTGGTGCTCACCAACCCAGAGGAGCAGGCGGAGATCGCCGCCATTGTGGATGCCGGTGTTGCCGACATCCCCCGAGAAGATCTCGATGTCCTCCAGTTTTCGCGGTGGCGCAGCGCCCTTATTCACGGTTTTGCCGCTCACCACGCCGGCCTGTTGCCCGCGTTCAAGCACATCGTTGAGCAGTGTTTTGTACGCGGGCTCATCAAGATGGTCTTTGCCACGGAGACTCTCGCCCTGGGGATCAATATGCCCGCGAAGACTGTGGTGTTGGAGAAGCTCGTCAAATACAACGGCGAAGCCCATGTCGATCTCACCCCCGGCGAGTACACGCAGCTCACCGGGCGGGCGGGACGCCGGGGCATTGACACCAAGGGCAATGCGGTGGTTGAGTGGGAGCCCGAACTTGACGTGTATGCCGTGGTGGAGTTGGCCTCCACGCGAACCTATCCGCTCATGTCCACCTTCGCCCCCGGCTACAACATGAGTGTGAATTTGCTTGCGACAGTCGGTTACACACAGGCGAAGCGGCTCATTGAAATGTCTTTTGCCCAGTTCCAAGCAGACCGGGGTGTGGTGGAGTTGCGTCGTCAGTTGGATGGGTTGGCCCGCGATGTGGACGTCGCCCGCACGGCACTTGACGAGGAGATCGCCGCGAGTGAGGTCACCGAGGACGAGGTGCGCGACTACCTCGGCCTCATCGGTGAGCTGTCTGCCCTCGAGCGGAAGGCCACCCGCGATGGTGCGAAGGCTGTGAACGCAGAGATCACCGCTGTGCTCAAGCGGCTCACGGTGGGGGAGGTTATTGCCCTGCCAGGCAAGAAGCGCCCTGTGCGCGCGGTTGTGGTGGAGCCCGCCAAGCGGGCGGGCAATCCCCGGCGCAAGATCGTTACCGAAACTGGCTGGATCGGCTGGGTCGGCCCCGATGACCTTGCGGCAGCCCCGGTGCCGATCGGGCGGATGCGCCTGGACAAGTCCATGAGTCCAAAGCGGGCGGTGGCCCGGGGATTCCACAATCAACGGTTCCCTGCCCCGAAGAAGGTCACCACCCGAGCCCCAAAGCTCTACCGGAAGGAGATTGACAGCCTTCGCGCCAGTGTGCGCGCCCATGCGGTCCACCAGTGCGGTCAGCGCGAGGAGTTGCTCGGTTTCGCCCGTGTGGTGGAGAAGGCTGAGGCCAATTATGAGCGCATCCGCAGCCGTATCGATGCAGCCACGAACTCCCTTGGCCTCGCCTTTGAGCACATCATTGAGGTCCTGGGTGAACTCGGCTACGTGGACAATCACACGGTGACCGACCTGGGGGCGCAGTTGGCGCTCATCCACAATGAGGCCGATCTGCTCATCGCCGAGTGTGTGAAGGACCGTGTCTGGGAGGGCCTCGATCCGGCTGAACTGGCCGGAACGGTGTCCACGGTGGTTTTTGAAAGCCGTGGTGAGGGCCGGGCAACCCCGCAGTTTGGCAGCGCTGCCATGGGTGCGGCGATTGAGGCGACCCACGATACTCACCGCCGCCTGCAGAAGCTCGTGCTCAGCCACAACTTGCCTCCGCTGCCGGAGATGGATGCGGCGTTTGCCCAGGCGATGCACCAGTGGACTGCGGGTGCTCCGCTTGCCTACGCTTTGGCCGCTGCTGCCGCCTCCGGTGCGGAGATCACCGCCGGTGACTTTGTGCGCTGGGCCCGGCGCGTGGTGGACACCCTTGAGCAGATTGCGAAGGCCTCGGCACATCCCGACCTCACCCACACTGCACGGCAGGCGATCGGCGCCATCCGTCGTGGCGTGGTCGCCCTGGGCAACTGAGCGGCGTCCTCCGGCCGGGTTTGCGGATTTTTCATCATAGTGCGGAACAACGCACCCACCCACCGCCTGGTGGCAGTGGCAAAAGTGGTCCCCATCACGCAGACATGATAGAACCCAGGTTTTAGGGGTGGGGCAGTCGGAACATTCTCACGGATCTTGGTGCCACGACGGGGAGAAGAGATGGGGGATTGGAGGTTGAGCGACGGGGTGACGGGGGAGAGGAACTAGGATGAGCTGTATGTCAACTTCCTTTCCCCCCGCCACCTATATCTGGCGACTCGATGCCCTTGCCGCAGCGGTTCGTGCCGCCGATCTGTCGGGAGCGATTATCACGCCGGGTACGGATCTGGCCTATCTCACCGGCATCACCGGTGCCTCCCATGAGCGCTTCACGGGTCTGGTGTGTACGCCGAGTGGGGAAGGCACGCAGCGCGCAGTGCTGATCTGCCCGAAGACGGACCTCGGAGCACTCACGGCTGACCATGACCTCGCTGCCCTCGGGATTACTGCGGTGGGTTGGAGTGACGGGGAGGACCCGTACGCATGTGCAGCGCAGCTGCTGGCAGGCGCGGCTGCTCCGGCGCCAGTGGCGATTAGCTCAACGATGACGGTGGACCACTTCTTTGCGCTGAAGTCCGCTCTGCCAGAAGCGGAGTGGGTGGACGCAACGACTGCGCTGGCAAGCCTGTTCATGCGCAAGCAACCCGATGAGGTGGAGTGGTTAACCCGGGCTGGGGCCGCGATCGACCGCGTCTTTGAACAGGTGCCGGGGCTTCTCACAGCCGGTCGCACGGAGCGAGAGGTCGCCGCTGATATTGAGCGGCTTATCCTCGTGGACCACGACAGTGTGGACTTCATCATTGTCGGTTCCGGGGAGAACGGGGCCAATCCCCATCACTCATTCTCGGATCGGGTGCTGCAGGCGGGAGAACCGGTTGTTGTGGATCTCGGCGGCAGTATGGGGCCGGGATATCATTCAGACTGCACACGCACCTTCGTAGTGCCCGGCGCGGATCCCGAGCCGCGCTTCGTTGACATCTACGAGGTGGTCCGCCAAGCACAGGAAGCAGCGGTGGAGGCTGTCCGGCCGGGGAGAACCGCCGGTGAGATTGACGCGATTGCCCGTGACATCATCACTGCGTCCGAATATGGCGAGTACTTCTTCCATCGCCTTGGCCACGGCATCGGTTTGGCTGAGCATGAACCCCCGTTCATCATTGCTGGGAGTGACCAGGTATTGGAGGAGTCCATGACGTTCTCGATCGAACCCGGTATTTACATTCCGGGGTGGGCAGGGGTGCGCATTGAGGATATCGTCACTGTCACCGCTGATGGGGCTCGCCGCCTCAACACCACATCTCGCGCGCTCGGCGGAATCGTACACCCTGTGTAGTGGCGTGGAGCGGCACTGGTGGGTGAGGCGGAAAGCGAAGCCGGCGTGAACTACACGCCGAAGAGCTGGAAGATGATTCCACGCACCGGGCCGATGAAGAGCACGGCGATGAGGGTGATCGCACCGTTGAGAGCGAGGGCGATGAGCATGCGTTGCACCCATTCGTGCTGTCCGTCAAACCACTCCTGGGTTTTCTCGTCGCCGATTTTGTCCCCAGAGAAGTTCTTGATCTCGGAGGACTCGTTGGCGGACTCTTCCGTGTAGCCGGAGGCGTTGTCGATGTCGGTGGAGGTCTGTTCGACCTGGGGGTCCTTGGAGCTGTCGTTGGTTTGCTCCGTATCCTGGGGGTTACTAGTCGGCGGTTCTTGGGCGCTGGCCGGGAGTGTGCTGAGGGTTAGCAGTGCGGCGAGAGTCAGACTGGATGCGGCGCGAACGATGTGCTTCATGCCCACACACCCTAGTGCATGGCAGTAGCCTCAATCAACCACCTGTGTACGCCGAATTCCCGTCTAGCGGACCGAATGGACCCAGCCGTAGTGTCGGCTACGCCCGCCTGGAGGCTAGAGTGGTGGGCGATGAATACGTCGTGGAAACAATCGCCGACGCGGATGCGTCGACTTGCCCAATGTGCTGCCCGGACTGTGCTGAGTGCCGGCGGTGGTGTTGCCGTGTATTTCTCGTATGAACCGTATAGTCAGTGGCGGGCGGCGATCATTGGCACCGGCCTGCTCATTGTGGCGCTTACCGCGTGGGGTGAATTCGGGAAGTTGTGCGAGGCCCAGGAGGATGGTGTGGGTGAGCAGCCGGAGGATCGCGGTGTGCGCCTTGGCACTGCGGCCTGGCTCGGGTTCGTCCACTTCCTCGCCCTGTACCTGCTGCTTCTGCCGTGGGTGGGGGAGTTTGTGGGGGCGGCCCCGTATCTGGCGTTGGCCGCCTTCGAGGCACTCTTTGGGATTCTCACCGGCATTGGTGGGGCGATCATTCTCCGCGCCCGCAAGCTGATCTGGGCCTTTCCGCTGTGGTACGTGGCTGTGGAATGGTTGCGCTCAACGGTGCCGTTCGGCGGTTTCGGTTGGGTGCGGTTGAGCTGGGGACAGATCGATGGGCTGTTGTCCAACCTTGCGCCCCTCGGCGGACCCGTCCTCGTTACTGCTGCTGCCGTGTGGGTGGCGGTTGGCCTAGTTTTAATGGCTCAGCGCCAACTTGTTACCGCAGCGGTCTCCATCGGGGTGCCGGTGGCGTTGTCGCTGGCGATGATCCCGGTGATCTGGCAGCCGGGTGACACGCCGGAGGACCCCGCTCAGTCAGTCACGGTTGCCGCGATCCAGGGCAACGTTCCCCGCATGGGCTTGGACTTCAACGCGCAGCGCCGTGCGGTGTTGGCCAACCATGTGGAGGAGACGAAGCGGCTTGCCGCCGAGCAGCCGAATGTGGTGGATTTTGCGATCTGGCCGGAGAACTCCTCGGACGTGAACCCGTTTACGGATACCTCGGCCATGATGATGATCTACGATGCGGCGAGTACTCTTGAGGCCCCAGTGATGGTGGGCACGATCACCCAGGATGCGGTAGGGGTGCGCAACACCATGATCAACTTCGACCCCACGGTCGGCTTCGGTGACTATCACTTCAAGAAGTATCTTCAGCCGTTCGGGGAGACGATGCCGATGCGTGACTTCTTCCGTCGGTTCTCCGAGTATGTGAATCAGGCGGGTGATTTCAAACCGGGCACGGACAGTGGCGTGATTGCGCTGCGCCGTGCGAGCATTACAGGCCTCGCAGATGAACAGGACACCACACAGAAAGAGAAACAACCAACAGTCACAGTGGGGGTGGCGACCTGCTATGAGGTGGCCTTCGACCCCGCCTACCGGGATGCGGTGAGGGCCGGTGCGCAGATTCTGGCCACTCCCACCAACAATGCCACGTTTGGTTTTACCAACATGACCTACCAGCAGCTGGCAATGAGTCGGTTCCGCGCCATGGAGCTCGACCGGGCGGTTGTGGTGGCCGCAACCTCGGGGGTCTCGGCGATGGTGTTGCCCGACGGCACGGTTACCCAGCAGAGTGAGATTTTTACTCCTGCCCACCTCGTGGAGACCTTGCCGCTGCGGGAGTCGATCACCCCGGCGGCGCGGTTTGGCACCTACCTAGAGTGGCTGCTCACTATCATGGGAGGTGTTGCTGTGGTCGGCGCCTGGCTGGTCACACGGAAACACAAGACAGCACAAGACAGGACGCAACAGCCATGAGAACACTTCGTACCCTGGTCATCATCCCCACCTACAACGAGATCGAGAACCTTCCGCTCATCACAAAGCGGCTCCGCGATGCGGAACCGGAGGTGCACATTCTCATTGTGGACGATTCCTCCCCGGACGGCACCGGTGAGAAGGCCGAGGAGATGGCCGCTGCAGATGACCACCTTCACGTTCACCACCGCGCGGAGAAGGATGGCCTTCTCGGGGCCTATATTGCTGGTTTCCGGTGGGGGATGGAGCACGATTATGAGGTGCTCTGTGAGATGGATGCCGATGGTTCTCACCGCCCGGAGGAGCTCTATCGCCTCCTCGAAGAGGTTGAGCACGGTGCGGACATGGTCATTGGGTCGCGCTATGTTTCCGGCGGTAAGGTTGTGAACTGGCCGGCACAGCGCTACGCGCTGTCAAAGGGCGGCAACCTGTACATCTCGGCATTGTTGGGGGCTGGCCTGTCGGATATGACGGCGGGCTACCGCGCCTACCGGCGGGAAGTTCTCGAGGCGATTGATCTGGATTCCCTGTCGCGCAAGGGCTATATCTTCCAGGTGGATATTGCCTTCCGGGCGAAGCAGGCGGGTTTTGACATCCGCGAGGTCCCGATCACTTTCCAGGATCGGGAGTTCGGGGAGTCGAAGTTGGATTCCTCCTTTGTCAAGGATTCTCTCCTCGAGGTGACAAAGTGGGGTGTTGATCACCGCGTCAGCCAGGTGAAGAAGCTCCTTGGCAAGGAGTAGAAGTTAGATGAACCGCTCGGTGGAGTTGTTGGCGATGAATTGCATGACCCCGCTGCCTGTGATGCCCTTGACGTAGGAGGCGTAGGGCTCGGGGATGAGGTCGGTCTCATCAACGAGCTTGCCAAGGAGGGCGACAACGATGATGAGCACGAGCGGGATGCCGACGAGGACGGCGAGGAGGGCGTCGCGCTTCTGGGGTCCGCCCTCGGAGCTGAGGGCGTCACTGAGGTTGGCATCCTCACTGGAGGAGAAGTACACGGACAGGTTGGAGAGCGCCTTCTCCTGGATGGCATCGTAGAGAGCCTGGAGGATGGCTTCGCCGGCGTTGTCCCATTGGGTGTAGGCGGTTCCTCCGAGGTCCTTTTCGCCCTGGCTTGCGAGCGTGGTGTTCTTGGTGACAACGCGCAGGTCCACAGAGGGCTGATCCTTTGATGATGTCACCAGTTCAGGGCGCTTGTAGTCATCGGCTGCGCTGCATCCGACATCGGTGTAGTTGACGTCGGAGCGGAACGCGAGCTGGAGGCTTTCGCCGTGCATGCGGCGTTGGACAATTTCACTGGTCAGTCCGGTCGTGCATTCGGGGTCCTTGGCGGGGGCATCCCCGAGGACGATGACGACGCGGTTGGCGCTGCCCACCGACCAGCTGGCATCCAGTGCCGTCCAGATGCCGAAGAGAACCGATTCGGGGGTTGTCGTAGCTGTTGACCGTTTTGGTCAGGCTGTCCACGGCACGTTGGGATTTCTCCTCATCGGTGGTGAGGTCTTGGACGATTTCGGCGGCCTTTCCGTTGGAGAACAGGTTGCCGGGCTGCCAGTCGCGGTATTGGACGAGGCCGACACGGGAGTTCGGGTTCGCCCGTTTGACAGTGCGGGCAATGGTGGTTGCCTCCTTGCGTGCATCGGCAATATCGCCTTCCATGGACGCTGTGGTGTCGATGGCAACCATGACCTCAATGGGTGCGCCGTTGGAGTCGGGCAGTGTTCAGTCGTCGAAGTTCTGTGCGGCGGCTGTGGTCCCAGACAGCGCTACGGCGGCGGCAGTGACCAGGGAGGTAAAAGTTTTCAGTAGGTGCATGGGCTCAGACTATAATAATGAGGGGCCAAATTCGCGGACTCTACCTGGGGATAACAAGCTCACGGCGCTGCCTGCGTCGTTTACGAACCTGAGCGCACTGGTCGAACTGGACCTGTCGTACAACTATCTGCGGTCGCTACCGAGTGACCTCAGTGGCCTCTCCAGTCTGAAGCGGGTCGATTTCTATAGCTTTCTATAGCTCGTTCGATGGCAATGGTGATGGCAGTAATGACAGCCAAGTCATGATGCCAACGCTCCCAGCATCACTGGAGGAGTTGCGTTACTACAACGACTTCAACGGCCCTGAAGGTTGGCGGGACAGCCTCAGCAACGCGGGGATTAAGGACACCTTCACGCGGTCGTACTATTACGACACCTACACGCAGACGCTGTAGGGGCTAGGTGAGTCTTACTCCTCAGAGGATGCTGTCGCACTCACAGCGGCGGCATCCTCTTCCTTGATGCGGATAGCGCCGCGGCGGCGCTTGCGGAGGATGTCAATGCGCTCGTCGAGAAGCTCCTGCAGCTCGGCCTCGCTGCGGCGCTCCAGAAGCATGTCCCAGTGTGTGCGCGGGGGCTTGACGTCCTTCGTGTCCTGGCCGTCACCCTCAATGAGGGTGCCCATTTGACCGTTCTTGCACGGCCACTCGGCCGGGATTTCTGCGTCGTCAGCGAAGGGGACCTCAAAAACAGAGCCATCATCAGTGCGGTAGCGCATCATCTGGCGGGGGGCTAAATCGTGGTCGCGGTCCGTCTCATAACTCACCGCACCCATTCGGGATCCACGCAAAACTCGATCTGCCATGACAATCGCCCTTTCTACTCGCTACACTCACAGACCACAACGGATCGGACACGCGTTTTGTTCCCGGGGTGGTCCCGTGTGCGTGGTCCGCTGTGGGTTACCCATTCGTGTGTAGAGTACACGGTATGGACCACGGGAGAAAGAAACCGCCCACCTGTGCGTGGTGCGGCCAACCCATGACGGTGAGCGGGCGCGGACGGGCCCGGAAATACTGCAGTGCCGCCTGCAAGCAGCGCGCCTACGAGCAGCGCAACAACCTGGGCAACACGAACATTCCTGCGGAGGCGGTAATCATCACTCCCGCCGAGGCGGAAGCCCTGCGCGACAGGCTCTATGAGGTGCGGTGTGCAGCAGAGGATCTGCGCACGGCGATAGACGAGGGGAGTGGGGTTGATGAACTGCTCTCCTTGGCGGATGAGTTGGTGCAGTTGACCAGCTCGGCTGAACGTTTACGGATACGTTGATGTAGGATAGGGGCCATTATGACACGCAACAAGCCACTGATTTTTGCCATCGCAATCGCCATTGTTTTGATCTCCCTAGCAGGTGTTTTGCCGTTGCTCGTGCGGGCCATCACTGGCCCTGGGGTGAAGACGGGCGGAATTGATGTGAGCACCGCCCAGCCAGCATCTGCTGATCTGGCCGGGGAGTGGACCATCGTCATTGGTGGGGGCAATAATACGAGCTCTGTGGGCTACACGTTCCACGAGATTTTGCCCGGGGAAGACAAGATGACGTCGGGTTCGACGAACTCGGTGACGGGCACCGCCACGGTCAATGGTAGTACTTTAACTGGGGGAGAGGCAGTTGCAGATCTCTCCACTTTGCGCACTGACCTGCAAAAACGTGACAACAAGGTGACGCGGGACATCCTCGAATCAGACCAGTTCCCAGAGGCCCGGTTTACCGTAACCGACCAGGTCGACCTGTCTGGCCTGCCCGCCGATGGGACTGTGGGAACGGTGACCGTTCCGGGAACGCTGACGATTAAGGGTGTGAGCCATCCGGTAACCCCGGAATTTGAGGTGTTGCGCACTGGTGAGCGGATCATCCTGGCAACAACGATCCCGATCAACCGGCAGGACTATGACGTGAAGACCCCGGAGTTCGTGGCAGCTGTCATTGATGATCAGGGCGAGCTCAACATTCGCCTCGTCTTCGAGCACAAGTAATTATTGCAATGCTGTCTGAACGAATGCTGCCGCTGTTGTGGCTGAGATTTGTGGTCATCATTCTGTTTGGCATCTTCGTGGCCTCCAAGCAGATGTGGGTTCTGCTTATCCTGGCCATCGCGTTGGCGGGATGGACAGCGTTTCAGATTTATTACGCGATGCGCCACTGAGTGCGCCTGTGCCTACCCGGCGGTTCACCGTTCGCCGTGTGGTGGCGGATCGTTTGTTCACATCGGCGCTCTGCCTGTAGTTATGCGAGTGCAAAACGTCACAGTGACGGTTTGTGGTGGTGTCGGTGGTTATTGGGAATGCGCTCATAGAGGGCCGTTCAGCTGCATTTTTGGAACACTATCTGGATAACTGGCCGATAATGTACATTATGTCAGAATGGCGGTGAAGATAACGGGGAACCCGGATGGTTGAAGTTTCGGTTCTCCTCCGGACTCCCCGGCTTGGTCTGGGGTTTACCGCTGAGGGTTATGTGGATGTGTTCTCTTCTGACTCGTCCGTTACCCGAGCGCCGCGATCGCCGCGTCGTAGTTCGGCTCCTGCGTGATCTCCGGAACCTGCTCGGTGTAGATCACTGTGCCGTCTGCGTCGATTACCACGACGGCACGCGCCAACAGCCCCGCCAGCGGCCCCGTGGTTTGAACGACGCCGTAGGTCTCACCAAAGTTGTTGCGGAAATCTGATCCGACGGCAACGTTCCCAATGCCCTCGGCGCCGCAAAAACGCGTCAGTGCAAACGGTAGATCGCGGGAAACGCACAGTACAGCGGCATTATCCAGACCTGCGGCACGCTCATTGAACTGGCGCACACTCATTGCACACACACCTGTATCGATGGACGGGAAAATGTTGAGAACGAGGCGCTTACCTGCGAAATCCTTGAGCTGAATATCCTGCAGCTCGGAGCCAACAACCGTGAAATCCGGGGCCGGAGCACCCATTGGGGGAAGCTCCCCCGAGGTGGTGATGGGATCACCTGAAAATGTAATAGTAGCCATGTCCACGATACTAGCGGGTTTTGTCAGGCGCGGGTTGGTCTGGATTGTGTTCTTCTCCACGAGATTCTTCGGGTAGTTGTACCGTGGTCTGACTCGCCTGGGCGCGCTTTCTCCATCCAATAAGCTGCTGGTAGGTGTCTTGTTCTGACTCCATAGCGACACGCTCTCCCAAGTTAACCCTGTGATATGCAGGCACCTGCAAGGCACAAAGTAATTGCATCCCGAACACCCCGCATAACGCTCACTACCGCGGGGCGGCCAGTGGCCGGAACACAAACTGCGAAATGCCAAGGAGGCGCTGCTTTGCCAGTGCCATGAGGGTGCTCAGGTGCCACAGCCACAGGCGGCGATACACCGGGTCAAAGCCCTCCGCCCCGGCGAGTGTTTGGACGCCGAGGAACTGATCGCGCATCACCGCCAGCGTGGGCACAATGTGGCCGGCAAACTGGGTGGAGTGAGCTAGTGCAATGCGGGTGGTGCCACCGGCGAGCTTCGCCATGGCCTCCTCCCCGGTAACCGGATTGAACGAGGGAAGCAGATAGTGGCGGCTCGCCGTTAAGGCGTGGTCAATGAGGGGGGAATCTGTGCGGGTGAACTCCTGGAAGGCCATCCGGCCCACCGGTGCCAACTCCATATCTGCGAAGCGGAACAGGGCCGCCCGCTGATTGGCCGAGAGCATCGCCATGTAATCGGCACCGACAAGAGCCGAAATCCGGCGGGGATACAATCCCCCGTCCGGCACCGGGGACGGAATGCGGCGCACCGTGATGCCCGGCAGGTCCATCGTGTTGATCCACCCGATAACAGCCGGGTCTGGGCTCACCACATCCACTCGCGCACCCCGGGCTGTTGCCTGAGAGGCCAGCAAGGGAGCACCGAGGGTGAGCTCCACAACGCTGTCAGAGGAACGCACAGCAGCCCCATCGAGGAGGGTATCGGCGGCGCGCTCCTGACTGTCGGCCACATCGGTGCGCGTCACCTCGCCCGGTGCGGTCACCACTGTGCGCGGGCCCACTGTGGTGGATACGCCGCCGGCAAACATGCCCACCATGAGGGAACTTGTCGGGCTGGTGAGCTCACACAACCGGCGCGGAATCCCAGCCGGTTCGGCGAGGACCTCCGCCCGCACGGAGGGATTGCGCTGTGGGCGATACACGGCCCCAAGCAGCCCACTGAGCACACTGGCCAGGTCAGGGGCAGTCCACTCCCCGGCCATGAAGCCTTCGGCCAAGCCCAGCCAGCCCCGGGCGGCGATGCGGTAGAACACCGCGTCGTGGTGGACAGTGAGCGCCCCATCCATCCCGAGCGGCAGCTCCGCCTGGGCGCAGGCGCGCGCAAACTGTTGTTCTGCGCTGCGGGCGCGGCGGGCCGGAAAGAGCCCGTCGAGCGGAACCGTCACCACGTCGGGCCAGACGACAGCGTCAATATGGGCCAGGTGCGTAAACTCGGCCATCACCTCTCCCTCAGGTCGGCAGTGCGCGGCGCCATGACAATGGTGCGGAGGGTGGATTCGGCGACGAGGCGGTGGTCACTGGTCATGGTGACCCGCAGCAGTTGGGTCGTCTTGCCAGCGGAGATGACCGTGGCTACAGCGTGGATCTTCCCGCCGACCTGGACGGGCCGCAGGAAGTTCGTGTTGTTGTTCACCCCCACCACCGGGGTCACTCCGCCGCCAACGAGGATCCCGAGCATGGAACCGACCGATTCGGCCAACGCGGCATAGACACCGCCGTGCGCCACACCCCACGGTTGGGTGAGAGCGTCGGTGACGGTGATCTCCGCTTCCACCTTCTCCGCAGAGGCATAGATGTAGTGCGTGCCCAAGGTGCGATCCAAGGGCGAGGCCAGCTGTGGGTACTGTTCCAGCTCAGCGGCGCCGAGCGGGGTGTGTGCGGCGTGCGCGAAGAGGTCAAACGTGGACGCGAACGGTTTCATGTTCGATAGAATACTACGCTAACATGGCATTCATGCCTTTATCCCGACAGCCTGTTGCCCAGTAGGTGAATGCTGTGTCCATTGTCCTCAGCATCCTCGCGCTGCTCGGATTTATTGCCCTCACTGCCGCCACTGGTATCTTCGTTGCTATCGAATTTGCCATCACCGGCATGGAGCGGGCCACCATCGAGAATCACGTCGCCGAGGTCGGTGACCGCCGCGCCCACGGGCTCCGCGACGCCGCCGACCACCTCTCTTTTGAACTCTCCGGTGCGCAGTTGGGGATCACCATCACCACTCTGGCCACCGGTTTCCTCGCCGAACCCGTCCTCGCCCGATTCATCACTCCCCTCCTCACCGCGATGCGTATCCCGGCGGAGACCGCCCAGGTCATTGCGCTTGTTGTGGCGATGATCGTGGCAACGGCGATCTCCATGGTCTATGGGGAGCTCGTGCCCAAGAACTGGGCGATGTCCTCTCCCCTGTCCGTTGCCCGGTTTGTCGTACTGCCGGTGCGCTACTTCAACAAGGCGTTCTCCGGATTTATCCGCGCCCTCAACTGGTGTGCGAATGCACTCGTACGCCGCTTCGGGATCGAACCGACCGAGTCACTCGTCTCCGCGCGGAATGCCAACGAGCTGCGGGCACTCGTGCAGTCCTCCGGGGAGCACGGTTCTCTCGATCGTTCCCAGGCGGATATGCTCGTCGAGTCGCTCAAGTTTGGGGAGGCCGATGCGGACGAATTCATGACACCGCGGTCAACCATTGAGGCCCTCCAGGCTGACGAAACCGTCGCCGACCTCGTCGCCCGCGCTGCTCAGACGGGTTTCTCCCGCTTCCCCGTCATCGCCGGGGACCTCGACGAGACGATCGGCGTTGTCCACATCAAACAGGCGCTAGGGATTCCGCGCGAGGAGTGGGAAACCACCACAGTGGACACCCTCGCCCGGGTGGTTCCCGTCGTCCCCACCTCCCTCGACGGGGATTCCCTCCTCGCCACCGTGCGCAGCGCCGGCTCCCAAATGGTGCTCGTCGCCGACGAGTACGGCGGCACCGCCGGGATCATCACCATCGAAGATGTCATCGAGGAGATCCTCGGTGAGGTCTACGACGAGCACGATCCGACCGGCACCGCCGACCGTGAATTCCGCAAAATCAAAGCCGGGGCGTGGGATGTGGCCGGTCTCGCCCACGTCAGTGACCTGCCGGAGACGGTGGGGTACTATCCGCCGGAGGGCCCGTATGAGACGCTTGGCGGGCTCATCATGGCGCACCTCGGCCGCATTCCGGAGGCGGGAACGGCCTTGCTGTTGCCGCAGACCGCCTACGACGGGCTCGATGAGTTCCACTCCGGGCTGCCCGGGCGCTGGTTGGCGCGGGTGACATCGATGGATGGGCGCCGTGTTGACCGGGTCACGCTCACCCCGCTCACCGATGAGGCCGCAGCCCAGTGGGAGGCCAACCAATGAGTCTGCCCGTTGCCACCGTCCTCATCATTGTGTTGCTGGCCATCAACGCGTTCTTTGTGGCCTGCGAGTTTGCACTCATCTCCTCGCGGCGCGATCGCCTGACCACCCTCATCAGCCAGGGCAATCGCCGCGCCGCCACGGTGCTGCACGCGACGGAGGAACTCTCCTTCCAGCTCGCTGCCGCCCAGTTGGGGATCACCGTGGCCTCCCTCATCTTGGGCAAGGTGGCCGAACCGGCGATTGCGCACGTGCTGGAAATTCCGCTTGCCCAGTTCAACCTGTCCGAGGCGGTGATTCACACCATTGGGTTTGTCATCGCCTTGACCATCATCACGTTCCTCCACATTCTCCTCGGCGAGATGGTACCGAAGAACATTGCCCTCGCCGGGCCGGAGGCCACCGGTTTGGCCCTCGTGCCCGCACTCATCGTCTTTGAGAAGGTATCCCGACCGTTCCTCAACCTCCTCAATGCGATCGCCCGGTTGAGTCTGCGGATGATCGGGGTGGAGCAGAAGGACGAGCTGGAATCCTCCGTCAACGCCGGGGAGCTATCCTCCATGATTGCGGAGTCGCGCTCCGAGGGGCTGCTTGACGCGGAAGAACACGCCCGGCTGAAGAAAGCCCTCCAGGCCGACAGTACCGCCATTGAGAACATTGCGGTCTCCCTCGATGCGATGACCACGGTGCCGCTCGGGTTGACGCTCGGCCAGTTGAAGGAGACGGTGGCAACGACGGGCTTCTCCCGTTTCCCCGTCCGTGGCAAGCGCGGATTCATCGGCTATATCCACGTGAAGGACTTTCTCAAGCGCCTCGCCCACTCCCCCAACGATGAGGAGCCGATCAGCCGCACGGACGTCCGCCCGCTCATCACCCTGTCGGCGACGCTGCCGATTGACGATGCGCTGCGCCGCCTCCGGTTTGAACGCGCCCACATGGGGCAGGTGGTCAAGGAGGGGCGGATCATCGGTGTCGTGTTCATGGAGGACCTCATTGAGGAGTATGTGGGCACGGTGCGCGACTGGACACACAGTGAGCGGTAGTTGGCTGCTACACTGAGTGAATCTGTTGACTCAATGTGGAGGTCTAGCAAACGTGGCTCGCCATGCGTCGGAAACCAACAATACAGAGGTAGCACCGTACGTGTGGGTGGTGGCGGCCATCGCCGTTATCGCCCTCATCGCCGCCGGAATCTGGGCACTGGTCACACCGAAGTCTGAGGAGGCAGCCGCCCCCACCGCGGAGTGCGCCGCCGGGCCCCTCACCTTCTCCGTGGCGGCCGGACCCAACTCGGTGGTGCGCAGCCTCGGCGACCAGTATGCGGCGAGCGCCCCGGTGGTGCAGGACTACTGCGTCTCCCCCACCTTCGGGCAGGACATGGCCCAGGCGGCCGCGTTTGCCGCCGCCGGGTCCCCGCAGTCGATCTCCCAAACCCTCCAGGCAGCCGGGCGGACCCCGGCGAGCAGCAAGTGGACAATCGCCGGTGAGACCCGGCTCGGCATCGCCCACCGTGACGGAGTGGACTTCCCCGGGGGCACGTGGGGGAACCTCGCCAACACCGATGTCGCCTTCGTCCGGGATCAGCAGAACGTCTCCACCCTCATTGCTGCGGCGATGGCCGGTGGGGATCCGGCCCGCGCACAGAGTTTCCTCACCGACGGTGAGGTGGAGTCGATCCAGGCGGCTGTCGATGCCGAGCGGCCCTACATTGCTGTGAGCGAAGCGGACACTCCCGCCGGCTACACGTTCTACAGTCCGGATGGGTTTGCCCTGCCCACCTACTTTGTGCCGTTGACCGCGACGGATGCGGTGGATGAGAACCAGGTGCGGGCGGCGAGTGATTTTGCTGCCTACATTGCCACTCAGGTGGCTGATACCCCGCTCAGTGATGAGCACGAGGCGTGGTTGCTCGCCGGGGAGCAGATGAACGGGTCGGCTGCGCCGAACTCCGATCCGTCCGCCTCCGGGGTGGTTGCCTCCGATACGCTCTTCCTGCTCAACACCTCCGCAGCGATGGCGGCCGAGTCGCAGTCGACGACATGGATTGCCGCCGCGAAGGAGACGATCACCGCCACTGCGGCGAAGGTCACCGAGGCGGGCAAGCAGGTGGCTCTGTGGAACTACTCCTCCCCCCTCAACCCCGGTGTGGTGAAGGGGTGGCGGGCGAACACCGGCTTTGGCCCGGCCTCCGGCATTGCCGAGGAGCTCAGTTTGCTCACCACCGGTGGGGACTCGTGGACCCGTTCCTCGGTGGTGGCGGCTCTCCAGCAGGGTGCCGTGCAGGCGCAGGCGACCGGAGCACCGGTGACAGTGCTCGTGATTTCCACCGGATCGGCACAGGAGATGGATGATGCGGAGTTCACCGCCCAGTTGGATGCCGCCCGTGGCACCGCCGATGTGCGGGTGAACGTGATCACTATTGGTGGTGCGCAGCCGGATGCGGCACTACAGGTGTGGACGGAAGCGCACGGTGGGTTGACCACAAATGCAGATACACCCCAGGCCATGGACACCGGTGTGCGGGGTCTGGCTGGGGTGCAGTAGCCGGTTAGGCCTGTTTGCGGGCGCGGTAGGCGGCGAGCTCGTCGACCGCCTCGGAGACTTCCGGCACCTCGGAGGGGTAGTTCGGGATCATGCCCGTCAGCTCCGTGTAGATAGTGCCGATGCCGATGCCGAAGATGCCGGTGCCGCTGGTGACGGCGTCGAGGATTTCCTCATCGGTGTGGCAGAGGTAGACGTTTTCCCCGTCGGAGATGAGGGTAATCTGGCTCATCTCATCGATGGTGAGCGGGGCGATGGCGGCAAGGCCATCCCGGATGTTGACGAGGGCGACGCCCGTGTCGAGTAACCCCTTGACAATCTTGAGCATGAGGATGTCGCGGACGGAGTAGAGGCGCTGAGAGCCAGATCCACGGGCCCCCCGAATGGAGGGGGTGACGATCTTGCTGCGCGCCCAGTAGTCGAGTTGGCGGTAGGTGATGTCGGCCACCTGGCAGGCGGTGGGCACCCGGTATCCGACCTCCTGGTCGGGGCCGATTTCAAAGAGGGACTCCTGGACGACGTGGTCAGCCATGAAAAAGCTCCTTCGCAACTGAGAACACTCGAGTAACAGATGTTAACTCTAAAGTGCAACTTTAACGTTGCGATACATTCTATACACAACCATGTAATTTGTCACGTGTGATTTGAGCTGGGCCCTAGCCCGCATCCTCCACCCCAAGGTCGCGCATGAGCCGCAAGAACTCATCATCATCGGACACATCGATGAACTCCCCCACGGTCGCATCCGGCTCCGGCAACTCGGCTTCCCCATCGAGAATCGCCAACACATCCGTCCCCGGAGCCACGGTAAAGCCCACCTCGGCGAGGAGATCGGGATCGATCTCCAGCTTCACCCCCGTTGCCAAGTGCAAAACTAACAGGTCAGAGACGCGGCAATCCACCTTCTTCTCGCCGGCTTCAATCGTGCCCAAAAACTGGCCCCGATAGTACGAGTCGATGACGAGGCGGCGAATCCCCACATCCTCGAGGAGGTCCGCAACCACATCCATCGGATCCGGGGAGGACGGGGTGTACTCCTGGCGCGCCTGGATGCGCTCGGCAATCGCCGCAGTGGTCCACACCGGGGCAATCCGGGTGCCGCTGCGCAGAATGAGGCAGGCGGCCACCCGAGCGGTGGCAAACCACACCGCTTCCAACTCAATCATGCGAGCAACTCGCCCTTCACCACCGTGGCCACGAGCGAGATCACCTGGGCGGCAACCTCCTGGCTCAGCTCCTCGGCCCGGTGCCGGTCCGCCGAATCCGTACCCGCCGTCGCCGGCTGCACCACCCGGCGGATGAGATCAGCCTGGCGGGAGGCACTGTTCTTGAGCATCCGCAGGGCGCGGTCATCAAAACCGACCTCGCGCAGGGCCACCAGCGTGCGCACAAGGGCAACATCGTCAGCGGAGAAATACCCGGCCCGATCCGGAGCAATGAGACCGAGGCTGAGGGCGTTGGCCACAACCTCCTCCTCCACACCGGCCTGCTCGGCAACCTCCCGGTCTGTCAGCCGGCCTGTGGCCGGCTGCCGGAACGAGTCAGCAGAGACGACGGGCACGGGCATGATCGAGGACATCGTGCCCTCATCCATGGCCACCAACTGCTCGCGGATCACCTTGAGTGGTAGGAACTTATCGCGCTGAACAGTGAGGATATAGCGAAGCCGCTCAACATCGGCATCCGTAAAACGCCGATAGCCTGAGGCCGTGCGGGCTGGGGAAACCAGCCCCTCCGTCTCCAAAAACCGAATCTTGGAGACGGAGACATCCGGGAATTCCACCTGGAGCCGTTTCAGGACGCTGCCGATAGACATCGTCGTGGTTTTCGGCGCGCGTGCTGCAGCCGCAGACCCCATTACTTCGTCGACTGCACGAAGACCAGACGGAACTTGCCCACCTGCACCTCATCACCTGAGGCGAGGACCTGCGAGTTCTTCGGTTCCCGGTTGACGTAGGTGCCGTTGAGGCTTCCCACATCGACCACCTCGAACTGGCCCTGGTTCTCCCGGAACTCCGCGTGATGGCGGGAGACGGTGACATCGTCGAGGAAAATGTCCGAATCCGGATGGCGCCCGGCGGTGGTTACCGGCTGATCCAGCAGGAAACGAGCGCCCGCATTCGGGCCCCGCTTGACCACGAGAAGAGCGGACCCCGCCGGCAGATCGGCGGCGGACTCGCCCGAGGACGAACTCGGTGCCCCCTCCATCTCCTTGAGTAGGTCAGCACGGAAAACAGACGTGGTTTCTACCTGAGTCTCGGGCAGCTCATTGTTCTCGGTCATGAAGTTTATGCCTCCGGTCAAAAAATGGACTGAATGTATTTCACGTTTCTTTTACAGCATAGCCCAGCCTAGCGGAAAATATCTCCTATCCCGCGCAACAGCGATGACCCGGACTTTTGCAGCGGATTATCGCCCACCATGTACGTCCACGTCGCCGACGGGCGCACCAAACCCTCCTCATCAAGGTGCGCCCCGTCCCCGTCAATGCGGATCCGCTCAAAGGTCTCCACCGCCGCAGCCACAGCCGCATTGACCAGCTCCTTAAACTCGCGCACCGCAATCCGGTGGAACTCCGTCAAGGGGGTCTCCCGGGCAATCGCGCGCAGGTGGATCGACTCGCGCACCTCATCCATCACCGCCAGGTGCGAGGCCCAGCCATCGTCGAGGTGGTAGAGCATCACCTCCCGGGCCGCCTGCACGAGCACCGCATGGTCGAGATCGGCCAGCTCGGCCACCCGCTGCGGTGCCCGCTCGGTGAACTCGTCGAGAGCCTGCTCGGTATCGAGCAGTTTTGCCCGCCGCGCATCGATGATCTCGCGCTGATCGGCCAAGAGCTTCGAATACTTCCACGTCTGGGAGTGAATCTCCAACAGCTGGCCCTCTGTCACCCGCTGGCAGTGATCGACAAACTCATGCACCTTCTTCTCCGTGATCAGCCCGGTCCCATCGGGGTGAGCCGTCACCTGTTCTCCGGCCCCACCACTGACAACGAGGTCGTCGTCGAGGCTGACAAAGAGCACGGCATAGCCGGGATCGCCCTGGCGGCCGCTGCGCCCGCGCAGCTGATTGTCCAGGCGGGCGGTCTTGTGGCGGTTCGAGCCGATGACACACAGTCCCCCGGCCTCGACAACGCGCTCTCGGTCGGACTCGTCCGTACCACCGAGTTTGATGTCAGTGCCGCGGCCGGCCATCTGGGTGGAGACGGTGATCCGCCCCACATCACCGGCCTCGGCGATGATCTGTGCCTCCTCCGCATCGTTCTTAGCGTTGAGGACGTTCACCTCCACCCCGGCCTCCCGCAGCTGGGAGGCGAGCTCCTCAGACTCGGCGACATCTTCGGTGCCGACGAGGATCGGCTGGCCGGTTTCGTGGCGTCCAAGAATCTCCTCGACGATGGCGGCCGTCTTCTCCTCGGCGGTGGCGTAGATGCGGTCGGCCTCGTCGATGCGGATGAGCGGGCGGTTCGGCTCAATAACCGAGACCCGCAGGTTGTAGAACTCGCGCAGCTGGTCGGTGGCCTCCACCGCAGTGCCGGTCATCCCACAGACGAGTGGATAGCGCCCCATGAGGGCCTGGATGGTCATCGAGTCGAGGATGCGACCGCCCTCCGAGACCGCGAGGCCCTCCTTTGCCTCGACGGCGGCTTGGATTCCGTCGGGCCAGCGCTGGAGTTGGGCGACCCGGCCCTTTGAGGCGTCGATGAGTTCCACCTTGCCCTCGCGGACAATGTAGTGGACATCGCGCTGCAGGAGGGCCTGGGCGTGGAGGGCGAGATTCACCTGCACGAGGGTGGTGCCAACGTGTTCTTCGTCATAGAGGGAGCTGATGCCCAAGGCCACCTCCACCTTCGTGGCGCCGGCATCGGTTAGGAAGGCGGTGCGCCCGTCGGAGCTGACGGTGTAGTCCTCCCCGGCGGTGAGATTCTTCACAATCTGGGTGATCCGCCCCTGTGGGGCGGTCCCCGGCACCGACCCAGCCAACACGAGCGGAACGAGGGCCTCGTCGACGAGGACGGAGTCGGCTTCGTCGACAATCGCCACATCCGCCCCGTGCTGCACCGCGTCGGCGCGGCGGGTGATGAGCTGGTCGCGCAACACGTCGAACCCGAGCTCATTGACCGGACCATAGACCACGTCGCGCTGGTAGATGGCGCGGCGTTCCGCCTGCGGCACCTGCTCCCCGATCGCGCCGACACTCAACCCGAAGAACTCGACGAGGGGGCGCATCCACTCCGCGTCGCGGGCGGCCAAATAGTCGTTCACCGTGATCATGTGCACGGATTTCCCCCGCAGGGCGAACCCGGTCGCGGCCATCGCCCCGACGAGGGTTTTGCCCTCACCGGTGGCCATGTGGATGACGTCACCGTCGAGAAGCCGCAGCGTGCCCTGCGCCTGGACGGGAAACGGCGTCAACCCGAGGGTGCGCTCACTGGCCACCGCCAAACAGGCGAGGAACTCGGCTGGGGAATCCACATGCTCGCGACCATAGGCGGCCAGCTCTGCGTCACAGAGGCCGGTCAACTGTGCGGTGAGGTCCCCGGCGGCCTCCACCGTCTTCAAACTCTGCTTCTGATTGCGCCCCTTGCTCGCGCCGAGAGCATTCCAAAACCAATCAAATCCAGCCATAAGGACAGGGTAGCCGATGACGTGGTTTAATACAGCACATGCATACCCGCAATGAAACGATCCCTGCAGCCTCCGGCAACCAGCTCGCGGCGAGCATCGATACCCCCTCCGACGGCGAACCCGCCGCCTACGCCATCTTCTCCCACTTCTTCACCGGCAACAAGCAAACACCGGCCGCCAAACGCATCTCCAAACGGCTCACCGAACACGGCTACGGTGTCGTCCGCTTTGACTACCCCGGCCTCGGCGCCTCGAGCGGAGATCTGAAGGACCAGACCTTCACCTCAAATGTGCTCGACCTCATCTCCGTCACCGACTGGATGGGTGAGCACCTCTCCGCCCCACAACTCATGGTCGGCCACTCCCTCGGCGGGGCCGCCGTCCTGCGCGCGGCGAGTGAATTCTCCGACCGCCTCGGCTCGCTCGCGGCCATCGCCACCCTCGGCGCGCCGTTCGATCCCGCCCACGCCGTCTACCAATTCCACGACCACATCGATGCCATCGATGAACACGGGGAACTCACCTTCGAACTCGTCGGACGCACGATGACCCTGGGGCGGCCACTGCTCGACGACCTGGCCAACACGAATCCAGAGACCTATCTGCCTCACCTGCACACACCCCTGCTCATCCTCCACTCCCCCGTGGATACGACAGTGGGGATCTCCTCGGCGCAGTTGATCTTCCAGCTCACCCGCTACCCAAAGTCCCTCATCTGCCTCGACGGCATCGACCACCTGGCCACCAAGCCCGGTGCGGGCGCCTACATCGGCGACCTCATTGCCACGTGGGCGTCCGCCTACATCACACCCGTGCCCGCCACCTAGCCTGTGTTCTCCGGTGAGAGGCCCGGAACGGTCTGTGAGCTGGGGAATTGTGGCTGCTCGGGCGAATAGAGTAATCTAATCACCCAGCGGACTGTGGCGCAGTTTGGTAGCGCACTTGACTGGGGGTCAAGGGGTCGCAGGTTCAAATCCTGTTCACCCGACCATGATTTTTCGAAAGCCGCCTTCGGGCGGCTTTCTTTTTTACCCTTCGTTAAACATGCGCGGTATAGTATAAGACGCAATTTATTTATCCGTAGATAAGGGATTCCCAGGGGAGCGTTTCTATGAAAACGGTGATTATTAGAGTTATAGGACAAAACGTGGTGATAGCTTAGGGCGATAAGCCCAGCTCAGCTCCCAGAAATGGGGGCTTTTTGTTGCCTCGGGCCAACTTGCAGGTTGGACAAAACGTGGTGATAAATGAATTCGAAAGACCAGGTCAACATGGGAAAATCGGGAAAAGTAGTTGGTCTGAGCCAGGAGGAGCCAATGCCGGTCCCCAAATGCCCGATTTGCAGCGAGAAGATGGTCCGCAACGGAAAGACCGCGGCGGGAACCCAGAGGTGGAAATGCACGGCCTGCAGGGCCACCTCCGTCAACAAGATAGACAACGAGGCAAAGCGCCTGGACGAGTTCCTGTGCTGGCTGCTCTCCAAGCGGAGGATGGCGGACATGCCGGGCGGGGGCCGCACCTTCAGACGCAGGACCCGGGACCTCTGGGCGCTGTGGCCCCTCCCGCCCTTGGTGGATGAGATCCACCGCGTGGTCTACGTGGACGGCATCCACCTGGGCCGCAAGGCGGTGGTCCTCATAGCCTGCTCGGACGAGCACGTGCTGGGCTGGTACCTTGCGCGCGAGGAGAAATCGCGGTCCTGGGAGGCGCTGCTCTCGCGCATAGCGCCCCCGGACATGGTGGTCACCGACGGCGGCAGCGGGTTCGAGAGGGCGCGCAGGAGGGTCTGGCCCGGCACCGAGGTGCAGAGATGCACCTTCCATGCGTTCTGCCAGGTCAAGCGCTACACGACCGCCAGGCCGAACCTCCCCGCGGGCGCGGAGCTCTACGCCATAGCCAAGAGGCTGCTCAAGGTCGGCGACGCCGAGGCGGCCGCCGCGTGGCTGGCGGAGTACCTGGGATGGTGCGAGAGGTGGGACGGGTTCCTGGCCGAGACGACGGCGAGGGACGGCAGGGAGGCCCTGGCCCACGAGCGCCTGGTGAAGGCGAGGTCGAGCCTGAACAGGCTCGTGAGCTCCAACAGACTGTTCACGTACCTGGACGAGCGGCTGACCCTCGATGGCCCCATGCCCGCCACCAACAACCGCATCGAGGGCGGCGTAAACGCGCCCTTGCGCCAGATGCTCCGCGAGCACCGCGGGATGAGTCTGCTGCGCCGCATAAAGGCGGTGTTCTGGTGGTGCTACATGCACACGGAGGACCTGCTGCCGGCGCGGGAGATCCTGGAGGCCATGCCGACGGACGAGGACCTGGACATGCTCTACGAGATGTACGCGGAGAGGCCGAGGGAGACCGGGGAGCCGGCATGGGGAGAGGCCCCGGTCTGGCAGGAGCTGCATCACCAGACCCCGTACCCGTTCTCCGTCATCTGAGCCTCCAGACACACATTTTGTCCGCTAACCCGATTTGGGCGTATGCCAAGCGAATGCAGATAGCTCGAACCGCTCGCGGATTGAAGGGCTTATAA
>JAXFPD010000021.1:0-174116 GCA_034179945.1 Corynebacterium sp.
ATTTGACCAGGATGCAAAGGACCGTGTGGTCCGTCTGGTGGAGGATCGCATTTTGGCGGAGAATATATCCACGCAGGAAGCGTGCAAGATGGTGGCCCCGAAACTGGGCGTCTCGTGGCACACTGCCCGGCAATGGACGCAGGCGGCTCGACGCGAAGGACGAGTTTCCGAACGTCTGCCTGAAGACCTGGCTGCTGAAAATGCCAGGCTACGCCGCGAAGTTCAGGAGCTGCGAGACACCAATGAATTGTTGAAAGCCGCATCGGCTTTTTTCGCCTCGGAACTCGACCCACAACGTCGGAAATGATCCGTTTCATTGATGAATACCGGGATCGTTTCACGGTCGAGTTCATGTGTGCGACGTTGAAAAATAATCGCGTAGGCGGCTTCATCACCTCGCGTGGGTACCGCCAACACAAAGCACGTGGTGTGAGCGCCCGCAGCCTTCGCGACGCTGCCCTTGTAGAGCACATTCGACAGGTTCACGCTGGCAATTACGGCGTCTACGGTGTGCGGAAAATGTGGCACGCTTTGCGACGTGAAGGAATCGATATTGGTCGTGAGCAAACCGCTCGGTTGATGCGTCTTGCGGGAGTCAGTGGCAAAGGTAAAGGTAAATCGCCTATCACCACGCGTAAGCCGAAGGGCCCGGATCTGCGTCCTGATTTGGTGAATCGTGAGTTCAAGGCCCTGGCACCGGGTCGGTTGTGGGTGGCTGATATTACCTATGTTCGCACCCGTAAGGGGTTTGTGTACACCGCTTTTGTGATTGATGTGTTCTCCCGGAGGATCGTCGGGTGGGCACTATCTGATTCGATGCGTACAGAAGCATTGCCGCTACAGGCGCTTAATCAGGCGATTGTCAGCGCGAAGGAAACAACAGGGCTGATTCACCATTCAGATCATGGTTCACAGTACGTGAGCATTGTCTACAATGAACGGCTGGCTGAGTATGGAATTGCTGCCTCTACCGGGACTGTTGGTGACTCTTATGACAATGCTTTGGCCGAGAATGTCAATGGCTCGTACAAAAATGAGCTGATTCATCGGCGGTCGTGGTCCAACATGGTTGACGTGGAGATCGCGACGTTTGAATGGGTCAATTGGTGGAACGAGATACGGCTTCACCAAAGTCTCGGCTATCGCACACCAGCTGAGGTCGAGGAAGAGTTTTGGGAAACCAACCCGACCCAAGGAATAATAGAAATCAAGGCAAATGCCTAGGAACAAAACCCGGGACACTTCACGCAACCTTTCACACACGGATGTGCAGAGCGCAATTGCATAGGTAAAAGCGCTGCACTAGGGGGTCAACTCCCGTAGGATTGAGGGTTGATATCGCATCACGCCTACGTGAAGGAGTAACTGTGGCAATCAAAACATTGGACGATCTGTTGGCTGAAGGGGTACAGGACCGCTACGTGTTGGTCCGCTCCGACTTCAACGTTCCGCTCGATGAGAACAAGAACATCACCGACAAGGGGCGCATCATCGCCTCCCTGCCCACCCTCAAGGCCCTCCTCGAGGGTGGCGCCAAGGTTGTGGTCATGGCTCACCTCGGGCGTCCGAAGGGTGAAGTCAAGCCCGAGTTTTCCCTCCAGCCGGTAGCCGATGCTCTCTCCGATGAGCTCGGCCAGTACGTGGCTTTGGCCGCAGACGTCACCGGTGAGGATGCCCACGAGCGGGCAAACGGTCTCATCGAAGGCCAGATCATGCTTGTGGAGAACGTCCGCTTTGATCCGCGCGAAACCTCCAAGGATGAGGATGAGCGCCAGGAGTTTGCGCGGGAACTCGCCGCACTCGTGCCCGAAGGTGCGTTTGTTTCCGATGGCTTTGGTGTGGTTCACCGTGCCCAAACCTCCGTATTCGATGTTGCCAAGTTGCTGCCCTCCTATGCGGGCAAGCTTGTGGGCAAGGAAGTCAACGTCCTGGAGAAGGTCGCCTCCAACCCGGAGCACCCCTACGCGGTGGTACTCGGCGGATCGAAGGTGTCCGACAAGTTGGGTGTGATCTCCAACCTCGTGACCAAGGCCGACAACATCATCATCGGTGGTGGCATGTGCTACACCTTCCTCAAGGCGCAGGGCTACGATGTGCAGAAGTCCATGGTGGAAGAGGAAATGGTGGACACCTGCAAGGACCTGCTGGCCAAGTATGGCGACAAGATCGTCCTGCCGGTAGACCTCGTGTGGGCCGACCGCTTTGACAAGGAAGCCGACAAGGAGATTCGCGGCCTCGAGGATGCTCCGGAAGGCTGGCTCTCCCTCGACGTGGGACCGGAGACCGTGAAGAAGTACGCCGATGTTATCGCCCAGGCCAAGACCGTGTTCTGGAACGGGCCGATGGGTGTGTTCGAGTTTGAGAAGTTCTCCGACGGCACCCGTGGTGTGGCGCAGGCGATCATCGATGCCACGGCGAACAACGGTGCCTTCACCGTTGTTGGCGGTGGTGACTCGGCCGCCTCCGTGCGTGTGCTCGGGTTGAATGAGGACGGGTTCTCCCACATCTCCACCGGTGGTGGCGCCTCCCTCGAATTCCTCGAGGGCAAGACCCTGCCCGGCATTGCTGCCCTGGAAGCCTAACCGCGAGTTTTACTGGTTTTACACAGTTGGAAAGGACGTTTCACCACTATGACAGGTGAGATGAATCAGACCGGCGCGCGTACCCCGCTCATCGCCGGTAACTGGAAGATGAACAACAATCACCTCGAAGCCCTCAAGGAGGTGCAGGCGTTCACCTTCGCACTGGATAAGCACGACGAGTACTTTGACAAGATTGATGCGGCCTTCCTCGTGCCCTTCACCGATATTCGTACCGTGCAGGTGTTCTCCGAGGCGGAGAAGCCGAAGTTCACCTACGGGGCGGAGGACCTCTCCGTGCACGACTCCGGTGCCTACACCGGTGAGGTGTCCGGGCCGATGCTGGCCAAGTTGGGCTGCACGTGGGTGATTGTCGGGCACAGTGAGCGCCGCGAATACCACAACGAGTCCGATGAGCTCGTCGCCGAAAAGGCGCGGGTGGCCATCGCCAATGGGCTCACCCCGATCGTCTGTGTCGGTGAGTCCCTTCAGATCCGCGAAGCCGGCACCCATGTGGCGACTGTAGTGGAGCAGACGAAGGCCTCGCTGGCCGGGATCGACAACCTCGACGATGTGGTTGTGGCCTACGAGCCGATCTGGGCGATTGGCACCGGCAAGGTGGCGACCCCTGCGGATGCCCAGGAGGTGTGCGGTGCCATCCGTGAGGTGGTGGGCCCGAATGTGCGCATCCTCTACGGTGGATCGGTGAAGGCCGATTCCATCGCTGACATCATCGCCCAACCCGATGTGGATGGGGCGCTGGTGGGCGGTGCCTCCGTGCATGGGGAAGACTTCGCAGTTCTCTGTGCGAATGCGGCTGAGGCCGTGTAGCGATTCATAGTGCGACAGTGGCGCGGCCACGGCGACATCCTGATGTCGTTGTGGCCGCGTTCGTCGTGTATAGTGGCTAGAGGTTAAACCAAGAAGACACCTTGAGAGAAGGGAGCGGTCGGCGATGACGTTGGCCCTGAATATTATCCTCATCATCGCGGCCCTGCTGATGACAGTGTTCATCCTGCTTCACAAGGGCAAGGGTGGGGGCTTGTCTTCCCTGTTTGGCGGCGGCGTTCAGTCCAACCTCTCCGGGTCAACCGTCGTGGAAAAGAACCTCGACCGTCTCACCATCATCACCGCCATTATTTGGGTGGCCTGCATCATCGGGCTCAACCTCATTCAGGCCTACGGCATTTAAACTGAAAGGCTACTCGTAGCGGGTGGTGTTGGAGATTGTGCCCAGCTCATCGATGGTAATGGTGACCGTCTGGCCATCCTGAATGTAGGCCTTGGGGTCGCGGGCGTGGCCCACACCGGAGGGGGTTCCCGTGGAGATCACATCACCCGGATTGAGCGGATAGATCTGGGAAATGTAGGAAATCAACATCGCCGGACCGAAGACCATGTCATCGGTGGGGTTGTGCTGCATCTGGGTGCCGTCCACTGTGGTGGTGATTGCCCCACCCAGCTGCCAGGAATCACTCGTGGTCAGCCACGGACCAAACCCGGCAGAACGGTACAGGGACTTGCCCTGATGCCACTGCTTGGCACCCCGGTTCTGCAGGTCACGCTGGGTGTAGTCGTTGAGGACCGCCCATCCGCCGATATAGTCTGGGGCCTCCTCCTCACTGACGCGGAACGCACGTTTGCCGATGATGACAGCCAACTCCCCCTCAAAGTCAAGGGCGTTGGTAGCAAACTCTGGCACGTTTACCTCATCGTAGGGGCCGGTGAGCGCCTCCGGGAACTTGATGAAGAGAGTCGGGTGCTCCGGGATGGCGTGTCCCATCTCCTTGATGTGCTTGAGGTAGTTCACCCCCACGCAGATGATTTTTCCCGGGTTCGGAATCACCGGGGCCAGGTCAGCCGCCGCAACGGTGACCGTCTCGCCGGTGGCCGCAGCGGCGAGGTCGCGCCAGTTCTCCTCCTGGAGGAGCTCACCCACCGCAGTAAAGCCAGGAACAGGTACGCCTGTGACTACAGCCTTCGGCGCCTGTTCGGGGCTGGGAATGGGACTCTCCACGCGCAACACCATCGTGGTGCGAGCAGCGGGCGTTTGTCCGACACGGGTGTACACAGTGGCCAGGCGCATCGGTGTCTCCTTCAGCGTGGATATGGGGTAGAGGCGCTATTTCTATTTAGGCGAGCCGCTGGGCCATAGAGTCGAGCAACTCCTCCCAGGCGGCAACGAACTTCTCCACACCTTCGCGGTCCAGGAGAGCGAACACGTCGGCGAAGTCAATACCGAGGTCATGGAGCTGGGCCATCACCTCGTGGGCGGCGGCATACGCCTGATCACCCATGACGTTGCCGTGTACCTGGTTGAGCTCAATAACAGCGTCAATCGTCTTCTCCGGCATTGTGTTCACCGTGTTCGGGGCCGCAAGCTCCGTCACATACATGTCAGCGGGATAGTCGGGGTTCTTCACCCCCGTTGACGCCCACAGGGGCCGCTGCACGTTCGCCCCAGCGGGCAGATCAGCTGCAGCAAAGAGGTCCTCAAACGCCTCGTAGGCAAGGACAGAGTTGGCAATACCGGCCTTCCCCCGCAGGGCGAGGGCCTCCTCCGTGCCAATCGCCTCGAGGCGCTTATCCACCTCAGTGTCGAGGCGGGAGACAAACACCGAGGCCACCGAGTGAATCGCAGAGATATCGAGCCCGGCCTCAGCGGCACGCGTGCTGCCCTCGATGTAGGTGGCGACCACCTCGCGGTATTGGGCCAGGGAGAAGATGAGGGTGACGTTGACACAGATGCCCTCAGCGAGAGCATCCGCCACCGCAGGCAGGGACTCCGGAGTCGCCGGAATCTTGATCATCGCATTCGGTCGGTCCACCGCCGCCCACAGCTGACGAGCCTGCGCAATCGTGGCATCCCGGTCGGCGGAGATGCGCGGATCCACCTCAATGGAGACCCGCCCATCGGCCCCGTCCGTGCGGTCATAGATGGGCCGCAACACGTCGCAGGCGCGCTGCACATCCGCGATGGCCATCTCATAGACCGCGCGATCGGCCGGGATACCTGCCGTCTTGAGCTCGGCGATCTGCTCATCGTAGGCGGTGCCGTGGAGCATCGCCGCCGAGAAGATCGCCGGGTTCGTGGTCACCCCCACAATGGACTTGGTGGTGGTGAGCTCAGCAAGGTTGCCGGAGTCGAGCCGGTCCCGGGAGAGATCGTCCAACCAGGTGGAGCAGCCAACCTCGGCCAGGGTGTCAATAGCGGTGCGGGTCATAGGGGAGGTTCTCCTTCGGTGGTGGGTCTAGTGGGCGGCCGGGGTGGTGTGGGCGCTCACGGCAGCATGGGACTTTGTGGCGGCGGCAACGACCGCCTCAGCGGTGATGCCAAAGCGCTCGAAGAGCTCGCCTGCCGGTGCGGAGGCACCGAAGTGCTCCAGCGAGACGGCCTCACCGAAGGAGCCGAGGAACCGGTACCACGGCATCGCCACCCCGGCTTCCACAGAGACGCGGGAGATGACCTGGGGCGGGAGCACCTCATTCTGGTAGGCCTCATCCTGCTCCAGGAACCACTCGACACACGGCATAGACACGACGCGGGTGGCAATCCCCGTGCCTTCCAGTTCAGCGGCGGCCGCAACGGCGAGCTGCACCTCGGAGCCGGTGGCAATGAGGATGACCTCCGGGGTGCTGGTGGAGGCCTCCACGAGCACATAGCCGCCGCGCAGGACACCTTCGGTGGCCTTGTCCTTGGTGCCCTCAAGTACGGGCACATTCTGGCGGGTGAGTACGAGCGCCTTCGGCTCCGGATCGCGCAGCATCATGGCGCGCCATGCTGCCGAGGTCTCATTGCCATCGGCGGGGCGGATCACGGAAATTCCCGGCATTGCGCGCAGCGAGGCAAGCTGCTCCACCGGCTGGTGGGTGGGTCCGTCCTCGCCGAGGCCGATGGAGTCGTGCGTCCACACATAGGTGGTGTCGAGCTTCTGCAAAGCCGCCAAACGCACCGGCGGGCGCATGTAGTCGGAGAAGATGAGGAAGGTGCCGCCGTAGGCGCGGGTGTTGCCGTGCAGGGCAATACCGTTGAGGATCGCCCCCATTCCGTTCTCGCGGATACCAAAGTGGAGATTGCGCCCGTACGGTTGGGCCGTCCACGCCCCGGTGGTGATGGTGGTCGGACCGAATGAGTCGGCACCGTTGATCACCGTGTTGTTCGAGCCGGCGAGATCGGCAGAACCACCCCACAGCTCGGGGAGCGTTGCAGCCAGTGCCTGAATCGCTGCACCGGAGGCCTTGCGGGTGGCCACACCCTTCGGGTCCGGATCGTAGGCGGGCAGCCGTACATCCCAGCCCTCAGGCAGTTCACGGGCGAGAAGCCGATCCAAGAGGGCCTTCTTCTCCGGGTGTGCGCTCGCCCACGCATCGAAGCTCTCCTGCCACTGGGAGTGGGCGGCCTGGCCGCGCTCGCGCAGCTGCCGGGTGTGGGCAATGACCTCATCGTCCACGGCGAACATCTCGTTCGGATCAAAACCGAGGGCGGTCTTCGTACCGGCCACCTCGTCGGCGCCGAGGGCAGCACCGTGGGAGTCGCCGGAGTTCGACTTCGTCGGGGCCGGGTAGGCGATTATCGTGCGCACCTGAATGAGGGTGGGTTTAGTGGTCTCCGCCTTCGCCTGAGTAATGGCCTCCTCGAGGGCGGTGATGTTCCATGCGCCGTCGACCACGAGGGTCTGCCAGCCGTAGGAGCGGTAGCGGGCGGCCACATCCTCGGTGAAGGCGATCTGGGTGTCATCCTCAATGGAGATGCGGTTGTCATCCCACAATACGATGAGGTCGCCGAGCTGCTGGGTGCCCGCCAGGGAGCACGCCTCTGCGGAAATGCCCTCCTGCAGGTCGCCGTCACCGGCGATCACCCACGTGTAGTGGTCAAAGGGGGAGGTTCCTGCCGGGGCCTCCGGGTCCAGCAGACCCCGCTCGTAGCGGGTGGCCATGGCCATGCCCACGGCGGTGGCAACACCGGAGCCGAGCGGACCGGTGGTGATTTCCACACCGGGGGTGTGCCCATATTCGGGGTGGCCTGGGGTGAGGGCGCCCCAGGTGCGCAGTGTCTTCAGATCGTCCAATTCGAGGCCGAAACCGCCGAGGTAGAGCTGCACATACTGGAGGAGGGAGGCGTGGCCGGCGGAGAGAACAAAACGATCCCGGCCAATCCAGGCCGGATCGGTCGGGTCGTGGCGCATCTGGCGCTGGTAGAGCGTGTAGGCCACCGGTGCCAGGCTCATCGGCGTGCCGGGGTGGCCGGAGCCGCAGTTCTCCACCGCATCGGCGGCGAGGACGGTCGCCGTGTCCACGGCGCGGGTGTCCACGTCGGTCCAGTCGGTGGGGAGGGTGCGGGTGGTGAGAGTTTCAAGCTCCGGGGAGAGCCGGTGAGATGCGGAAGCAGAAGACGCAGATGACACAGAAAACCTCTTTGTTTATCAGTACGGTTGCTCGGTAACGGTTGCGGGTACAGTTACTCACCACAGTGTAGTGGCTTGGGCCCAGATTGTTTGATTTTGGCCCTACGGTTTAGGATAGGTAAACCGTTAGATTGATACTGGCGGTGTGTATCCGTCACCAACGAGAAGATACGAGGAGAACGCTACGTGGATATGGTAAAGGCATACATTGCCTTGACAAAGCCGAGAGTGATCGAACTCCTCCTTGTTGCCACTATCCCGGCGATGCTCCAAGCCGATCGGGGTCACTTCCATGCGGGCCTTGTCTTCCTCACCGTCATCGGTGGATGGATGGGTGCGGCTGCGGCAAACACCTTCAATATGGTCATTGATACCGACATTGACAAGGTCATGCGCCGCACGGAGACCCGCCCCCTCGTTGCGGAGAAGAACCCCATCTCCAACCGGAACGCACTGATTTTTGCGTGGATTTTGACGGCGGCGTCGTTCCTCATCTTGACCTTTGTGGCTCATTCCCTCACTGCCGCGATCATCGTCATGTTGACGATCATCTGGTACGTGTACGTGTACACGAAGTGGCTGAAGCGTTCGACCTCCCAGAATGTGATCTGGGGTGGAGTAGCCGGTTGTACCCCGGCGGTGGTGGGCTTCGCCGTCATCGTTGACAACACCGGTGCCAGCTGGACCACCTACTGGCAGGCGATTGTGCTGTTCCTGGTGGTGTTCTTCTGGACTCCGCCGCACACGTGGGCGCTGGCGATGAAGTACCGCGATGACTATGCGGCTGCCGGTGTACCGATGCTGCCAGTGGTGGCCTCGGCACAGAAGACCACCCAGATGATCCTCATTTACACGGTTGCGACTGTGGCCGTCACCCTCGCCCTCATCCCCGCCACCGGCTGGGTGTATCTGGTGGTGACCGTTCTCGCGGGCATCGTGTTTATCGCCCGCTCCGCGCAGATGCATGGGAAGGTGAAGCGGGGGGAGGAGCCCCAGCCGATGAAGCTGTTCATGCTGGCCAACCTCTACCTCGCCGTGTGGTGCTTGGGGTTGGCCATTGATGCAGGGTTTAACATTCCGGGCCTGGTCTAGGCCTGGATGTGCTTGGCCCTGTGTAGGTTCTAGCGATCGGCCACTTCGGCGCCGCGGATGACCCGGGGAATGGTGGTGAAGAGAACACCGCCGATGATGTTGAGGGGGATGACCCACCACACCCAGCCGAGCCAGTCGAGGTAGGTGACACCCTCCGCGCCGGACCAGATTGCCCCGAAGATGAGGATGGAGTCCAATACAGAGTGGAAGAGGGACCCACCGGCCAGCACGATACCGCCGGCAATAGAGGCGGCGACAACAGCAACCGGGTGATCGGAGCCTGCGTGCATGCGGGTCATGAGCGTGATCGCCATCCCGGCGAGGATAGCCAAGGCCGCACCCTGCCAGCTCAGCCCAATATCGAGGAAGTGGTGGGCGGATTCGGCGAGGAGTGGATGGAACTGGGGGAAAGCCACGGTGATGAAGCCAATGATCACCCACCCGGAGAGCAGGTTGGTGAGGAGGGTGAATACCCACAGCCGGGCGAGGTCACCGATGGTGCCGCGCTTGGAAAAGACGGCGACGACCGGGTAGAAGAACCCCTCGGTGAACAGTTCCGCATGGGCGAGGTAGAGGCCAACAAAGGCGATGGAGAACGCCAAGCCCCCGAGGACGTGGCTGCCCGACTCCTCGATGGTGAGCAGGTAGGCCATGATGCCGATGGAGAGGTCCACCCCACCCATGAGGCCGGTGGTGATGAGTGAGCGCCAACTGCGGTGGAGGCGCACCTCACCCTCGTTCGTCGAGTGCCAGTAGCTGTGCTGCACCTGTTCTTCGGGGCGTTCGCGCAGTTGGGTGCGTTCGTGATCATCAACCATGGGGTTTATACCTGTCTTCTAGTGTGTGTTGGCGTGTGCCGGTGCGTGCAGGCGTGTGTCGGTGCGTGCCGCTGTGTGCCGGCGTGTGCCGGTGTCTGGCTGTGTTCGTGTGGGCGATTGCCTAGCTGAGGTCCAGGACGATCGACCCGGTGGTCGTGCGTGCCTGCAAGTCCGTATGTGCCTGTCGGGCCTCAGCCAGCGGGTAGGAGGCACCCACCGTGATGGAGAGGGTGCCGTCAGCCACTGCGTTGACCACCTCACTCTGGCGCCACTGGCGCTCGTCCGCGTCGTGGACGTAAGCCATCATCGAGGGGCGGGTGAGGTAGATAGACCCCTTCTGGTTGAGCACCTGCGGGTCGATCGGATCGACGGGCCCGGAGGCCGCCCCGAAGAGGGCGACGAGGCCGCGCGGGCGCACCGCATCGAGGGACTGTGCAAACGTGGACGTGCCCACCCCGTCATAGACCACGTCCACCCCCTTTCCGCCGTTCGCGGCACGCACCCGGGCGGCGAGGTCATCGCCGTAGCGGAACACCTGCGTCGCCCCGGCGGCGAGGGAGAGTTTCTCCTTTTCATCGGTGGAGGTGACCGTGTACACGGTGGCCCCGGTAGCAGCGGCCAATTGGGTGAGCATGAGGCCAACCCCACCGGCCCCGCCAGTGAGCAGAATCGAGGTGCCCTCAGAGACCTCGTAGACACCGTGGATGAGAGCGTGGGCGGTGAGCCCCTGCAAAAGCATGGAGGCGGCGACCTCGTCGCCGATGGTATCGGGGACGGCGACGATGTGCGTGAGGGGCACCACCTGGTATTCCGCGTAGGAGCCCATCACCCCCTGCCAGGCCACGCGCTGACCGGGCTGAAAGGTGCCGGACGGGTCGTCCACAACAGTACCCGCCCCCTCCTGGCCGGGAATGAACGGCAGGGGAGTCGGGTACAGGCCCTCCCGGAAGTAGGTATCGATGTAGTTGATTCCGGCCACCGACACTTTCACAAGCAAACGGGGAGTGCTCGTCGTGTCGGCTGCGGGGAGAGTCGGGGCCGCGACATCCTCGCGGTAGGTGAGGACCTCCGGGCCGCCGGTTGATTCAACAAGAATTGCACGCATGCGGCCCAGTGTAGTGAAACACCGGGCGGCAGCGGCGGTGCTGGGGGCTTGGGCGGCGGCAGTGCGCGGTGCTTACGCCGTAACCCGTGTCGTGGTGTCGATCGCAGCGTCCTGCTCGGTGCCGAGGCGCTGCACGCCGAAGGCGTAGAGCATGCCCATGTGGAGGGTGACCACCGCAGCCATCATGACGTGGAACGGCACGATGAAGCGGGGGAGCCCGAAGATGTACTGGACAATGCCGATGATCGCCTGGAGGGCGATCACCCCGAGCAGCGAGGAGCTTAAGGACTTCGCGCGATCCTGCGAGTTCGAGGCCTTGATCGCCCCGACGAGGACGACTGCGCAGACGGTGAAGACGATGACTGCGATGGTGTGGATGCCCGTCATCATCGTGAGGTTGACATCGAAGCGTCCGAGCATGCCGTCATCGAGGTCACCGGCGTGCGGGCCAGCGCCCGTCGTCATCGTGCCGGTGATGAGCACGATCGCCATCGCAATGGTGCCAACGAGGCCCAGGTTCTTCGCCCTCGGCGAGTACATGGCAACGGGGGCAGCATCATCCGGTTCGGTCACCCGCACGTAGGCGATGGCGGCAGCGTAGATGAGGACGAGGGAGAGCAGCATGTGCAGGGCAACGCCGTACCACTTCAGGTCGATCCATACGGACACGCCGCCGACCACAGCCTGAACAAAGAACCCGGCGATCTGGAACCAGGCCAGGGCTTTGATTTCGGTACGCCGACCCCCCGCAAACACCGACCAGAGGAACCACACACACAAGACGATGAGCACGAGGGCCAACAGGCGGTTGCCAAATTCGATGGCCTGCTGGATGGCGGGTTCTGCACCGGGGACCGGGACGAGGGAGCCGGCCTGGCAGTTGGGCCAGGTTTCGCAGCCGAGCCCGGAGCCGGTGACCCGGACGATCGCACCGGTGAAGGTGTGGAGGGTTTGCCACAGGAGCACCCACAGTGCAGCCAGTGTCTGCGTGTGAAGGGATGCGCCGCGGCGCGTGGAGATGGGTGAGTTTGGAGAAGTAGCTTCCGAAACTGTCATGGGCCCCAGTGTATCAACCATAAGTGTGATGGCTGCAATCAACCCGCTCTGTTGCCCCGATCGACTCTCATGTGGTGGATTACTGCTGCGCGATGCGCTGCACAACTCCTACCTCACCGCGCACAGAGTCGGATTGGTGCTGGTTCGGTGCTGGTTCGGGTGAAGTCGTGGTCGACTGCGTAGATGAGGCTGCCCCGGAGCTGTGACGTGAGTCTGCGCTGTCAGTAGTCAAACCGGAACCGGCGCACCGCAAAGAGAATCCCCGCACATCCCCAGAGCCCCATGATCACGAGGTGGAACACCGGGACCGTGCCACTGGCAGCGGCAAGGAGGCCCTGAGTGAGTGCAACCGAGGGGATGAACAGGAGCGAATGGGGTGCGCTGTCCCCAAAGAGCATTGCAGCCCCACCGGCAGCGGCCAAGAGGAGGAACCAGATGAGATTCGCCCCGGCGAGGACGATCTCACTGCGCAGCGTGCCCCCGAGGAAGAGCCCCCAACTGGTGAAGGCGATGAGGCCGACGAGGATGGTGAGCACCATCGGTACGATCGCGGTCGAGGTGGTCCGGCACCCGATGATGAGGGCAATGGTGATGAGGAGAGCGGCCTGAATGAGGCTGACGATCGTGACGGCAATGAGTTTGCCACCGATGATCACCCACCGTGGCACCCCGGAGGCGCCGATGCGCTGGAGCGCACCATACCGGCGGTCAAAGACAACGGCAATCGCCTGCCCAGTAAACCCCGTCGACATTGCAGCAATCGCCAGGGAGAAGGGCAGTGCCAGCTCCTGCGGGGAGGAGATGTTCTCGAGGGGGAAATAGGTCACCCCGATCAGCAGCGCCACCGGGATAACGATGGAGAGCAGGAGTTGTTCCCCGTGTCTGAGAATCAGCAGCGTCTCCGTGCGCGCCTGCGACCACACCATCTGGGCGATGGGGGCCGGGTGCGGGGTGGGGGAGAAGGTTCCCGGGGCAAACCGTGACGCGGCTGCCGGGGCCGAATGTGTTGAGGAACTCATGCGCGGACCTCCGTTCCCGTCGCTGCCAGAAAGATATCTTCCAAACTCGGTTGCACCGCCCGCAACCCCGTCACAGGAATGTCATGGTTGGCGGAGGTGGTCGCGATTGCGGCGAAGGCGCGGGCGGTTGGCTCCACCGGCACCGTCAGAGTCAACTCGTCCTCACTGCTTGTCACCTGCTCGGAGAGCACTGAAGGCGGCACACCCACTGCAGTGGCCAGCTCGGCGAGGATGATCTCCCGGTCTGCTGGGTGGACGGGGACTGCGGTGGTGATGGCAATCCGGTGTGATTGCTCGGCCATCACCGTCTCCCGCAAACTCGTCCGATCCCCGGCGGCAACGAGCCGGCCGTGGTCAATGATGAGGATGTCCTCGGCGAGTGCCTCTGCTTCGTCGAGAAGATGGGTGGTGAGGATCACCGTCACCCCATCGCGGCGCAGCGAGGTGATGAGATCCCACATGAGGTGACGCGACTGGGCATCCAACCCGGCTGTCGGCTCATCGAGGATAACCAGCTCCGGTCGGCCCACGAGCGCACAAGCCAAGGACAGGCGCTGCTGTTGGCCCCCGGAGAGGCCACGGTAGGTGGTGCGGGCCTTCGGGGTGAGGCCGACCACGTCGAGCAGCCAATCCACGTCAAGCGGATGTGCCGAATAGCTCGCAGCCAGCGCCAGCATCTCCCGGGCGTGAATGCCCGGATACGCCCCACCGCCCTGCAACATGATGCCGATGCGGGAGCGCAACTGATCGGGGTGGGTGGCCGGGTTGAGGCCGAGCACCTGCACGCTCCCGCTCGTGGGCGTGAGAAAGCCCTCGCACATGGAGATCGTCGTGGTCTTGCCCGCCCCGTTCGGGCCGAGGAGTGCGGTAATCGCGTGGCGGCGGACGGTGAAACTGAGCTTATCGACAGCCACATGGTCACCGCCGCGACCAGAAAACACCTTGGTGAGCTGGTCGGCGGCAATAGCAACGTCTCCAGCCGCAGCAGTACTCATGACGCAATTGTAAGTACGGTTACAGGCTCGCGCCAAAGAATCGCCGCCGCGACCACATAATCACCGCCATCACCACCACATAGGACAGGACAAACCCCACATAGATGGCGATCACCGTCCCGGAGGGAAGTGTCAAGCCCCGGGGTAGGACGGAAAATGACAGCAGCGCCGAGTAGATCACCGCCGCCTTGCGGAAGAAGTCCTGCTGATTCGTCGCCGCCGGATACGTCGACAGCGGCATAATCGCCCACAGCATGTACCACGGGTGGACCACCGGGAACAGTGTGACGAGGATGAGGAGGAACACCCCCAACCCGCCCACCGGCGGCAGGGTTCCCCGATACACCGCCACCATGGTGATCACCATGATCACCATCCCTACCCCTACCCCCACGCCCCGGGTCACTACGAGCATCGCCACCGTGTGATCGCCCAACCCCAAGATCATCCCCAACCGGCCAAATACCACCCCGATGTCGGTGGTCACACTCATCCACGACATAATCGTCGCCGCCCCACCCTGCCCGGTAATCCACCCGAGCGGGATTCCCGTCACCGCGGTCACCAACGCGACCGAACTGACAAGGATTCCCACACCGCCGGCGACGGACCCGGAGAGGGCGACCACATGCGGAAACCCCTGCAACCGCAGGTGGCGGGCAATTGCCATCCCCACAAAACCGAGCGCCACAAATCCGGTGACTTTCACCATCCCCGCACACGCGATGAGGAAACCGGCCAGCACCAGCAGCAACCACCCGCGCCAGTTGGCCACGGTGTGTGTGAGATGGCCGATCGCCCGCAACCCCATCTCCAAACCCACCATGACGAGGCCGAGCATGAGCGCCTCATTGTGGATCCCCCCGACGAGGTGGAAGATCACCAGCGGGTTAAGGATCCCCAGCCAGATCGCCACCTGCACGCGAACACCGGCGCGCCGGGCGAGTTTGGTCACCGCCCACGCGGCGGCGGCGATGGCAGCGACGGTGACGAGCCGGTGGGCGAGGATACCGAAGAAGATGTTGTTACCGGTGGCGGCGGTGATGAGGCGGGCGATACCGAGAGCTACTGGCCCGTACGGGGAGGGGGAGTTGGCCCAGATGAAGGGGACGGACCGGGCGAGGGGATCGTCGGCGCCGAGGAGTTCAACCGGGCCGGCCGAGTACGGGTCGAGTCCCCGCGCCACGGCTGCCCCTTGGGCGAGGTAGGAGTAGATGTCCTGAGTGAAGAGGGGGGCGGTGAAGATGAGTGGGACGGTCCATTGGAGGAAGGTGCGCCGCAGCATGGAGACGGTGAGTAGTCCCGTGTTGCGGGCGACTGTGTCGGAGGAGGCGCCGACGAAGGGGGCCATGAGCACCCAGGCGGTGACGATGAGCCCCACCCCGAGGAGGGTGACAATGGAGGAGGTTTGCAGCATGCGGCCCATGAGGGAGCCGAGGGGCAGGCCCGGGTAGGCATTGCCGACGACGGGCAGTGCACCCGCGCCGAGTCCGCCGAGCCACGTGAGGAGGGCGCCGACGGTGCCGAGCCAGCGCAGTTGGGCGAAGCGGGTGAGTTCGAGGTAGGAGAGGTTGTAGTCGCGGGGAGATGACGTGCGAACCGTCACAACTGCCTCCTCGCCAACGCCCACGGGGGATCTGGTGGATGCCCTCGCGGGAACATGTGTTACTATTCCAAACCGTAATTAAGAAACACCGGTGTTTATAAAAACCTGGCGGTGTCTACCTGGCAGGAAAACCTAGCAGGCCAACCTGACACAGCTAGCGCCCACCCGGTGTTGTGCCAATTATACCGAGCGAGATTGCGAAAGGAGGCAGCGCAGTGGACCGCCCTGACGTGCCAGCACAGAGCCGCCAGTCGCGCACAGATACCCGTGCCGCCGTGTTGCGCCAGCTCCATGAGCGTGGCTCGCTCACCGCAGCCGAGCTTGCCGCCGCGTTCTCTCTCACCGTCCCCGGCGTGCGCCGGCACCTCGAGGCGCTGCTGGCAGATGGCCTCATCGAGGTCGCTCCCCACGTGGGGGAGATCGGTGGCGGCCAGCGCGGCCGTGGCCGTCCGCCGGTGAACTACCGGTTGACTGATGCGGGCCGCGATCAGTTTGGCCACAACTACGACGAGCTGGCCATGGAGGCACTGGCTGCACTGCGCGATCTCGGCGGTGCGGAGGCCGTTTCCCGGTTCGCCGAGCGGCGTGTCGGGGCGATCCTCGCCGATGTTGAGCCCACGGAGAATCCGGTGGACTCGGCGAAAGCAGTCGCGGAAGCGTTCCGCCGGTACGGGTACGCAGCAGAGGTGCGCGAATCAATGGCCGGTGTGCAACTATGCACCCACCACTGCCCGGTGTCAGAGGTTGCCGCCCAGTTCCCGCAGCTGTGTGCTGCGGAGCAGGATGCAATCGCCACCTTCATGGGACAGCGCATTCAACCGTTGGCCACCATCGCCGGCGGCCACGGGGTGTGCACGACCAATATCTCGCTCGGGACGCACCCGCGTGCGCGCACCCATCAACCAGCCTCCCACCACGGAGAAGAAACAGAAGGAGATTTACGGTGACATCGACGACAACGCCGGTGGGGACCCAACTGACCGATGATGAGATCATCGAGTCGATGGGGACCACCTACAACTACGGCTGGCATGATTCCGATGCCGCCGGTGAGGCCGCCGAGCGCGGACTGAGTGAGGAGGTTGTTCGCCGCATCTCCGACATCAAGGACGAGCCGGAGTGGATGCGCCAGTACCGGCTCGATTCCCTCGCACTCTTTGAGAAGAAGCCGATGCCCACGTGGGGCCCGAGCCTCGCCGAGATCGACTTCGACGAGTTCAAATACTATGTGCGCTCGACGGAGAAGCAGGCTACCAGCTGGGACGACCTGCCCGAGGATATTAAAACCACCTACGATCGCCTCGGCATCCCGGAGGCGGAGAAGAATCGCCTCATCGCCGGTGTTGCCGCCCAGTACGAGTCCGAGGTGGTCTACCACCAGATCCAGAAGGACCTCGAGGAGCAGGGTGTTATCTTCGTGGACACCGATACCGGTTTGCGGGAAAACCCGGAGCTGTTCAAGAAGTACTTTGCCACGGTGGTGCCCGCCGGTGACAACAAGTTCTCCGCCCTCAACGGTGCGGTGTGGTCGGGCGGTTCCTTCGTGTACGTGCCCAAGGGCGTGCATGTGAAGATTCCGCTGCAGGCCTACTTCCGCATCAACACGGAGAACATGGGCCAGTTTGAGCGCACGCTCATCATCGTGGATGAGGGCGCCTACGTCCACTATGTGGAGGGCTGCACTGCCCCGATCTACCAGTCGGATTCCCTGCACTCCGGTGTCGTGGAGATCGTCGTGGAAAAGAACGCCCGCTGCCGCTACACAACGATCCAGAACTGGTCCAATAACGTCTACAACCTCGTCACCCAGCGCGCCCGCTGCGCCGAGGGGGGCACGATGGAATGGGTGGACGGCAACATTGGCTCGAAGATCTGCATGAAGTATCCGGGTGTGTGGCTCACCGGTGAGCACGCCAAGGGGGAGGTCCTCTCCGCCGCGTTCGCCGGCCCTGGCCAGATCATGGATACTGGCGCGAAGATGAAGCACCTCGCCCCGCACACCTCCTCGCACATCGTGTCCAAGTCGGTGTCGCGCGGCGGTGGCCGCTCTGCCTACCGTGGCCTCATCGAGGTTCACCCGAGTGCCCATCACTCCAGCTCCAACGTGGTCTGTGATGCCCTCCTGGTGGATAACGTCTCCCGTTCGGATACCTACCCGTACAACGACATCCGCAATGATCACGTCAGTCTCGGCCACGAGGCCACTGTCTCCAAGGTCAGTGAGGATCAGCTGTTCTACCTCATGAGTCGCGGCTTGACGGAGGAGGAAGCGATGGCGATGATCGTGCGCGGCTTTGTTGAGCCGATCGCCAAGGAGCTGCCGATGGAGTACGCCCTCGAGCTCAACCGCCTGATTGAACTGCAAATGGAAGGATCGGTTGGCTAATGCTCATCGCCGATAACAAGGGTGACCTGTTCACCTCCCGGAACGTCGAGGACTTCGCCGTTCCCACTGTCAAGGACGAGGTGTGGCGGTTTGTGCCGCTGCGCCGGCTGCGCGGGCTCCACGACGGGGCCTTCGCCACCCCGGCCGCAGCCCAGGTCCATGTCGAGCTCCCCGCCAGCCTCACCGCAGGTGGTGACGCTGCCACACGGGAGCCGGTGAGAGTGGAAACCGTCGGACGCGACGATGCCCGCATCGGCAGCGCCGGGGAGCCCAACGATCGCGTCGCCGCCCAGGTGTTCTCCGAGTTGACGGAGGCAACTGTGGTGACCGTCGCTCCCCACACCGTCTGCACAGAGCCGATCACCGTCACCGTTACGGGGGCGGGCACGGAGGTCACCACCTTCACGGACCTCATCTTCGACATTGGTGCTGGCGCAGAAGTCGTGCTCAACCTGCACTTTACCGGGGAAGGCACCCATGCGGATTACCACGAATACCTGGTAGGGGAGAACGCCCACCTCACCGTGGTCATCCACGAGGACTGGGAGGACAGTGCCGTCCACGTCGGCCAGGAGGTCGCCCGCCTCGGGCGCGATGCCACCCTGCGCCACACGGTCGCCGTCTTCGGTGGCAACCTTGTCCGGCTCACCCCGCGCGTGAACTTCACCGCCCCCGGTGGGGATGCAGAGCTCCTCGGCGTCTACTTCGCCGATGCTGGCCAGTACTTTGAGCAGCGCCTCCTCGTTGACCACTCGGAGCCGAACTGCCGCTCCAACGTCTTGTACAAGGGTGCGTTGCACGGGGATCCCTCCGGCCGCAATGATGCTCGGGCAACGTGGGTGGGCGATGTGCTCATCCGCCCGAAGGCCACCCGCACAGACACCTACGAGGCAAACCGGAATCTTCTGCTCACCGAGGGGGCGCGGGCGGAGGCGATCCCGAACCTGGAGATTGCCACCGGCGATATTGCCGGTGCTGGCCACGCCGCCACGGTCGGTCGCTTCGATGATGAACAGCTCTTCTACCTCATGGCTCGGGGTATCCCGGAGGAGGATGCACGCAAACTTATTGTGCGCGGCTTCTTCCACGAGGTCATTGAAAAGATCCCCGTCCCAGCTGTTCGTGAGCAGCTGTCTGCCAAGATCACCGGTGAGCTTGCCGAGCTCAACATGTAGCAGTGGCGGCCACGGATAAGCAAGGCTGCCACGGACAGTCCACACAGTACGACGTAACCCAACGAAAGAACACACCATGAGCACACTGGAAATCAAGAACCTCACTGCGAGCGTCATCTCGGAGGACGGAACCACCCCGGGCAAGGAGATCCTCACCGGCGTCAACCTCACCATCAACTCGGGGGAGACCCACGCGATCATGGGGCCGAATGGCTCCGGCAAGTCCACCCTTGCCTACACCCTCGCCGGTCACCCCAAGTATGAGGTCACCGGCGGTGAGGTGCTCCTCGATGGCGAGAACATCCTGGAGATGAGCGTGGATGAGCGCGCCCGCGCCGGCCTCTTTTTAGCGATGCAGTACCCGGTGGAAGTGCCGGGGGTGTCTACCTCGAACTTCCTCCGCTCGGCGGCGACCTCCGTGCGGGGGGAGGCCCCCCGGCTGCGGGAATGGGTGAAGGAAGTGAAGGCGGCCCAGGATGAGCTGAAGATCGATGGCTCTTTCGGGGAGCGTTCCCTCAATGAGGGGTTCTCCGGTGGTGAGAAGAAGCGCCATGAGATCCTCCAGCTCGGTCTGCTCAAGCCCAAGTTTGCGGTCCTCGATGAGACCGACTCCGGTCTCGATGTTGATGCCCTGCGCATCGTCAGTGAGGGGATTAACCGCTACCAGGAGCGCACGAATGGCGGTGTCCTCCTCATCACCCACTACAACCGCATCCTCAACTATGTGAAGCCGCAGTTTGTGCACGTCTTCGCCCACGGGCAGATCATCACCACCGGTGGTCCGGAGCTGGCCCTAAAGCTTGAGGAGTCCGGCTACGACGAGTACCTCGAGGCGTAGGGGGTGCACACGAGAGGAGGCACGATGACGGACTCACAACACCAGTGGGTAACCAGCACGGGTGAGCTCACTGTGGAGGCACTCCGCAGGCAGTTCCCCATTCTCGCCCGCACCATGCGCGGCAAACCCCTGGCTTACCTCGATTCCGGGGCGACGAGTCAGCGCCCGCAGCGGGTGTGGGATGCGGAGGCCAGTTTTGTCCTCCACCACAACGCGCCGGTGCACCGGGGGGCCTACGAGCTCACCGAGGAATCCAGCGAGCTGTTTGAGTCCGCCCGGGAGAAGATCGCCCACTTTGTGGGGGCCGATATCGATGAGGTGGCGTTCACCTCCGGTGCGACAGCCGCCCTCAACGCCGTCTCCTACATGCTTGGCGACGATCGCTCCACGGGCAGGGGACAGGCCAGGCCCCATGACTACGCAGTCACTGCCAAAGACATTGTCGTGGTCACTGAGCTCGAACACCACGCCAATCTCATTCCCTGGCAGGAGTTGTGCAGGCGTACCGGGGCGACGCTGAAGTGGTTTAGTGCCACCCCGGATGGGCGCATTGATATGGATTCGCTCGATTTGGGTGCGCTCGACCGCCACCAGCGCGCCACCACCGGCGGACGGGTCAAGGTGGTGGCATTTACCCACCAGTCGAACGTCACGGGTGCGATCACCGATGTTGCCCAGATGGTGGAGAAGGCCCATGCGGTCGGTGCTCTCACTGTGCTCGACGCGTGCCAGTCTGTGCCGCACCAGCCGGTGAACTTCCACGCGCTCGGTGTGGACTTTGCCGCGTTCTCCGGCCACAAGATGTGCGGTCCCACCGGTGTGGGTGTTCTCTACGGAAAGAGCGAGCTGCTGGAGGTGCTCCCACCGTTTTTGACCGGCGGCTCGATGATTAACCAGGTGACTATGGAATCGGCCACCTATGCGGAGTCCCCGCGCCGGTTTGAAGCCGGGACCCAAATGAATTCCCAGGTGGTGGGCCTTGGTGCGGCAGTTGATTTCCTCGAGGAGATCGGCATGGAGGCGATCCAAGCCCATGAGGAGAAGCTCACCGAATACTGCCTGGACAAGCTCACCGCGATCCCCGGCATCACGGTGGTGGGGCCGACGGATATGGCGCTGCGCGGCAGTGCGGTCAGTTTCAACCTCGAGGGGGTGCATCCGCACGATATGAGTCAGATCCTTGACGATGACGGGGTGTGCATCCGGGTGGGTCACCACTGCGCGATCCCGATCCATAAGTCCACCGGCGTTCCCTCCACCGGGCGCGCCTCCTTTTACCTGTACAACACCGTGGAGGAAATAGATCGCCTCATCGCCGGTGTTTATCGGACAAAGGAATTCTTCGGCGTGTAGCAGCACGCAGGTGACCAACGGATTTACACACATGAGGACAAAGAGAGAAGGCACACAATGCGCTTAGAGGCCATGTATCAGGAGGTGATCCTCGATCACTACAAGCACCCGCAACACTCTGGTCTGCGGGAGGATTATGATACGCAGGTTCACCACACCAACATCTCCTGTGGGGATGATCTGGTGCTGCGGCTGAAGCTGTCGGCGGACCGCCAGACGGTCGAGGACATCTCCTATGAGGCGGAGGGGTGCTCCATCTCGCAGGCCTCGGTCGATGTGCTCGCCGAGGAGGTCATTGGCCAGCCGGTGGACACGGCCCTGAAGAAGCTGACGGCCTTTGAAACGATGATCACCTCGAAGGGTGAAGATGAGGGTGATCCCGAGCTCATCGGCGACGGTGTCGCCTTTGCCGGTGTCGCCCAGTATCCGGCGCGAGTGAAGTGTGCGCTGCTGGGATGGGAGGCCTTCAAGGCCGCCCTCAGTGAGGCGGATAGTCATACCAGTGAAGCAGAGAACAAGGAGTAAGCGATGACCGAGGAGACAACAACCCCGCCGGCCGAGGACCACCCGATCCCGGAGCAGTCACAGGCCGATATTGAACTGGCCGGCGACGTGGAGGAGTACCTGCGCGATGTAATCGATCCGGAGCTCGGGATCAACATTGTGGACCTCGGTCTGGTCTATGACATCTGGATTGAGGAGGGCTCGCACGCCCATGTGAACTTGACATTGACCTCCCCGGGCTGCCCGCTCACCGATGTCATCGAGGAGCAGGCTGCCATGGCTGTGGTTGGTCACGATGTGGTGGAGAAGCTCACCATCCACTGGGTGTGGTCGCCGCCGTGGTCGATGTACATGATCACCGAGGAAGGCCGCGATCAGCTGCGTGCCCTCGGTTTTACTGTGTAGGCGTACTCCCGCTCTGAAGCGGTGAGCACGTTAACAAGCTCGTTGGTGTCGACCATGACCTTCATTTGTGAGCTAGCCTTCTAGCCCGGATAGATGAATCGACCACATCTTATCGTTCAGGAGACCGAGGAGGCTATCTGTTGTCGAAGGGGCAGGGGAATTAAAGCCGTGAGAACCTGCTCACTCATTGAGGAGGCCAAGGGGAAGGACAAGGATGCCGTCCGGGCGCCGATAGGCGAAGCCGGAGGGGATGATGACACAGAGGTTGCGAGGAGGCCGTTGAATCGTGGCGGCGGCGCGGATGAGACTGGCCGCTGCGTCATCTACCTTGCGGTGTGAGAGTTTCACCTCGCAGCCAACCCACTCGCCACGGCGGTCCACAATGACCGCGTCCATCTCGTTGCAGCCCTTCGCATCCCGGTAGAAGTGGACCGACTTCCGGGAGTGTTGGGCAAAGACGGTGAGCTCATGTGTGACCAGGGATTCAAAGAAGTAGCCGAGAGTGTCCAGATCGCTCAAAAGGTGATCGACGTTGGCGCCGATGAGGGCAGCGGCGAGAGAGACATCGCAGAAATGGCGCTTCGGGGTCTGGAGGAGAGCCTGCCTTGAGCGAAGGCCCGGCCAAACGCTGCGCACGATATGATCAACGTAGTCACTTACCGGCATCGTGCACTCGCCAGTGGGGGTGAAGGTGGGATCAAAGAGATCCTCGGTGGAGATTCCGCCGGGGCTCGGCCGAGCTCTTTCATGGTCATCGTGCGCATGGTGAGCTCGCGAATGCGACCTACCCCGGACTTGACCGAGGTGTTTCGGTGGTGCACGCGCTACAACACGCAGGCGGCACACCTGGTGCCACTACCTCACCCCCGACATGTTTGAAACCCTCACATCAGCTACAATGACCCACGCAGCATAACCACCCCCGATGTGTCCACTTTCCGGGGGTCATGCCCGTGTGAGCGTCGGAGAAATCCGCACCGGGGCCGAGGGGAAACTCGTTGTTGTGGTGCCACCACGGCATCCGGGGACACCGTGGACGAGGTTACCGTCGATGCTGTTCTTGCCGCCGTCGGTCGGGTCCCCGCAGTCGGCGTACTCAACCTCGAGGCAGCCGGTGTGGCCACCGATGAGCGCGGGTTCATCATCGTGGACGATCAGTTGCGCACCACCGTTGAGGGCATCTACGCGGTCGGTGATGTGCACGGGGGCGCTCAGTTCACCACCCCGCCCCTGGCGGCGGTGGGCATCACCGAAACTGAGGCTCAGCAGCAGGGGCTCACCTATCGGGTGGCAGCGAAGAAGATCGCTGCCATCCCGGTGATGCCGCGCCCGAAGATCCTGGGCAACCCTGCCGGAATGGCCAAGTGCATCATCAACGCAGACACCGATCTCATCCTCGGGGCCGTCCTCTACTGTGTGGATGCGCAAGAGCTCATTAACATGGTGGCCCTGGCCATGCGGGCGGGGGTGACGGCGAGCCAGTTGCGCGATGGCATCTGGACGCATCCGTCATCTACCGAAGTTCTCAACCGGGTTCTGTAGGTGGGGCCCCTCACTGGCTTCCGTCGGTGAGCCGCTCACTGGGCTCTGTCGGGGTGAACTGCGCCTGATAGAGCTCAGCGTAGGCGCCCCCACGGGCGAGAAGCTCGTCGTGGGTGCCGGAATCGACCACATCACCATTGTCCAGCACGAGGATGAGGTCGGCGTTGCGGATCGTGGAGAGCCGGTGGGCGATGACAAGACTCGTCCGGCCCGCCATGAGCCGATCCATTGCCTGCTGGACAAGCATCTCCGTGCGGGTGTCCACTGAGCTCGTCGCCTCATCGAGGATGAGCATCGGGGCATCCTCCACCATTGCTCGCGCTAACGTCACCAACTGGCGCTGCCCCTGGGAGAGGGCTGACTTGTCGGTGAGGACGGTGTCATAGCCATCCGGCAACGTCATGATGAATGAGTGCAACCCCACAGCCTGCGCCGCCGCGACCACCTGGTCGTGGGTCGCCCCCTCCTTTGCGTACATGATGTTTTCAGCAATCGTGCCCTCAAACAGCCACGTGTCCTGGAGCACCATGCCGAAGAGACCGTGCACATTCTCCCGGGACAGGTCGCGGATATCGATCCCGTCAATGGTGATGGTGCCGCTAGCGACCTCATAGAAGCGCATGAGCAGGTTGACGAGGGTGGTTTTACCCGCCCCCGACGGGCCAACAATGGCCACCTTGTGGCCTGGCTTTGCAGTGGCGGAGAAATCCTTGATGATCGGCACATCCGGGTCATAGCCGAAGCGGACATGGTTGAAGGTGACCTCACCGGCAATCGTGTGATCGTGCGGGTCGAGCACCTGCGCCGGATCCTCGTGGGTCAGCTCCTCCTCGCCGAGGAAGCTCAACACCCGCTCACCGGCGGCAGCGGCGGACTGGAGGGAGGTGGCAATCTGGGCGAACTGGCTCACCGGCTGGGTGAACAGGCGAATGTAGAGCATGAAGGCGACAATGACCTCAAAGCCGATGTCACCGCGCACCGTCAACACCGCACCGACGACGCAGACGACGACGTAGCCGAAGTTGCCAACGAACGTCATGAGCGGGAACATCATCCCGGAGAGGAACTGGGACTTCCACGCCGAGGAGTAGAGACTGTCATTGAGCGTGGTGAACTCCTCGATCTCCTTTCCCTCTGCGGCGAACACGGTGATGACATCCTGCCCGGTGAACGTCTCCTCAATATGGCCGCCGATGGCGCCGAGGCCATTCTGCTGGGCGGTGAAGAAGGACTGGGAACTCTTAATAATCAGCGTCATGAGCGCGAACCCGAGGACGGTGGCGGCGACCCCGGCAGCGGTCATAATCCAGTTGGTGAGCAGCATCGCCGCGAGCGACCCCACGAACAAGGTGCCCGCATTGACGAGGTTGCCGAGGGATTGGCCCAAGGTCTGGCCGATCGTGTCCACATCATTGGTCACCCGGGAAAGGGTGTTGCCGGTGGAGTCGGAGTCGAAGTACTTAAGCGGGAGGCGGTTGATCTTCTCCGAAATCTGGCGGCGCATCTTCTTTGAGATCGTCTGCGTGATCTGCGCCATGATGAGGTTCTGGGAAAACGAGCACACCCAGCTGACCACGTAGATGGTGATGAGGAACAGTGTGATCCGCCGGATCGCCGATAGGTCCATCCCGGAGTCTGATGGGGCGAGCCCGCCCATAATCACCTCGGTCATCGCGGCAATCTGGCTCGGCCCCACCACGTCGAGGACGGTGGCGATGATGGCGAGCACTGTCGCCACAATGAGCCCCACGTAGTGCTCGGCTGCGTAGTGGGTCAGGCCGATCACGGCCTGTTTAAAGTTCTTCGGCTTCTCCCCAACCACGGCGTGACGCCCGCCCGGGGCACCACCCTTTCCATCAACTCTCGGAGGCATGGGTCACCTCCTGGGTGCCGGATCCCGCCGCCACCAGTGCGGCAGAGATCTCCGACTCGGACAGCTGCGAGCGGGCAATCTCCTGATACACCTGGCAGGTGGCCAACAGCTTAGCGTGGGTACCGCGCCCGACAATCGTGCCGTCATCGATGACGAGAATCTCATCGGCGTGCATGATTGTGCCCACCCGCTGCGCCACAATCATCACCGTCGCGTCGAGCTCGCCGAGCCGACTCCGCACCGCCCGATCCGTCGTATAATCCAGCGCGGAGAAGGAGTCATCGAAAAGCAGCAGTTCCGGGCGGTGATAGATAGCGCGGGCGATAGTCAACCGCTGCCGCTGCCCACCGGACACATTCGTCCCACCGGCCGTGATCTCATCGGCGGGATCAAATGAGCCAGCCTGGGCCAGTTCGAGCGCCCAGCGCACCCGGTCGGCATCGGGCTCCTCCCCAAACGCAACGTTACTGGCCACCGTCCCAGAGAACAGGTACGCCCGCTGCGGGGCATAGCCGATCCGGTGCCGCAACTCCGCCAGATCGAGGGTGCGCACATCGTGGCCGGCGAAGCGCACCGTCCCCGCCGTTGCATCATAAAAACGGGTGATGAGGTTGAGGATCGAGGACTTACCGGAACCAGTCGACCCGATGAGCGCCACCGTGCTGCCGGGGCGGACTGTGAAGCTGATGTTGTGGAGAGCATTGCCCTCCGCACCCGGATAGGTGAAGCACACATCGTCAAACTCCACGAGGGGAGTAGGCCCAGCAACCGGGACCGATTGGGTGCCCGAGACGATGGAGGAGTCGGTCTCCAACACCTCTGCGATACGGCGGGCAGACACCATCGCCCGGGGTAGAACGATGAGGATCATCGTCATCATCATGAAGCTCATCACCACCTGCATCGCGTAGGCGGAAAACACAACCATGTCGGAGAAGATCGTGATCTTCTCCACCTGGCCAGCCGCATTGATCATCACAGCCCCCAGCAGGTAAATCGACAGCGTTAACCCACTCATGATGAGCCCCATCGACGGGCGCATCACCCCCATCACACGCTGCGTAAACAGGTTCACACCAGTGAGATTGCCATTGGCGGTGGCGAACTTCGCCTCCTCATACTCCTCCGCGTTGTAGGCGTGCACGACGCGCAGACCGGTGAGATTCTCCCGGGTGAGCAGGTTCACCGCATCCGTCAACTCCTGCACAATCTTGAACTTTGGCACCACGAGGGCAAACACGATGGAGAGCATGATGAGCAACACCACCACCGCGATGGCGGTGGCCGAGGTCCATTGCACGTTCTTGCCGGAAATCTTGATGATCGCCCACACCGCCATGATCGGGGCGCGCACCGCCACCCCCAACCCCATGGACACGATGTTCTGCACCTGGGTGATGTCATTGGTGGAGCGGGTGATGAGCGAGGCCGGGGAGAACCGGTTCACCTCCGCCGGGGAAAACCCCATCACCGTGGTGTAGAGCTCCCCGCGCAAACGCATGGCCAAACCGGCGGCGATGCGGGCGACAAAGAACTTCGTGGCGATGGACACCGCGAGCGCCCCGAAGGCGCACGCGAGCATCCAGCCGCCGGCGAGGAGGATGTCGACCATGGGGGAGCCCGGGGTTTCCACGAGCCGGGTGATCTCGGCCATATAGTCGGGGATTGTCAGTTCCAAACCCACCTGGGTGGCGATGAGGGCAATGGCGATCACCGCAAATACCCAGTCGATTCCGCGCATATAGCGCAGTACTTTCAGCATTCTGTGTTGCCTTACCTTTAAGCCGCTCAACACGGCAAGAATCGGTCTGCTTGGGAATCATCGTACGCGATGTAGCGATTCTGAGAGTCGCCGCACTGGCACCCGTCACTGTGTTGGGGTTTTGTTCCGCCACGCCGCTGCGATAGTCTCTTGTTGATGTGCCAACAAGCGCCTGGTGATGACGTAACCGGCGCCAGGTCGTGAGCACCGCACACAAGGACTATTGGGCAAGGAGGTTCCGATGCGCGTTGTCGCCGCCATGAGCGGGGGAGTGGACTCCTCCGTCGCCGCCGCCCGCGCTGTCGCCGCCGGACACGACGTCATCGGCGTGCATCTCGCACTCTCCCGGGACCCGCACACCGTCCGCGAATCCGCGCGCGGCTGCTGCTCCCTCGAGGACTCCGCCGATGCACGCCGGGTGTGCGACACCCTCGACATCCCCTTCTACGTGTGGGATTTCTCCGAACGCTTTGACCGGGAAGTGATCGAGGACTTCATTGACTCCTATGCGCGCGGGGAGACCCCGAACCCGTGTCTGCGCTGTAACGAGAAGATCAAGTTCCGGGCTCTCCTGCAGCGGGCGATGGCGCTCGGCTTCGATGCCGTGGCCACCGGCCACTACGCGGTCATCGATGACGACGGGTACCTGCGCCGCAGTGCCGATGAGAACAAGGATCAGTCGTATGTGCTGGGAGTACTCACCGCCGAGGAACTGGCGCACTGCTATTTTCCGGTGGGGGACACTCCGAAGCCGCAGATCCGCGCGGAAGCGGCAGCCTACGGTTTTTCCACCGCCTCGAAACCGGACAGCTACGATATTTGCTTCATCCCCGACGGGGATACCCGCACCTTCCTGGGCAATCACATCGGTGTGAAGCCGGGGCGGATCGTTGACGAGTCCGGTCACACCCTCAAGGAGACCGAGGAGATCTACTCGTTCACCATTGGGCAACGGCGCGGCCTTGACCTGCGCAACCCGGCGGCAGACGGGCGGCCGCGCTACGTCACCGATATTGATGTGGCAGGCGGAACGGTGACAGTGGGGCCGAAGGCGCATCTGGCGGTCACCGGGATTACCTGTGACGGGTTGAAGCAGTTGCATCCGCTGTTTTCTGCTGAGTCGGGGGAGTTCGCCTGCCAGGTGCAGGTGCGCGCCCACGGATCCGTGGCCAACTGTGTGGCCCGGATTGTGGGGGATGTTGCCGATCCTGTCGCGCGGCTGGAGATCACCCTCGATGACCCGCTGCGCGGGGTGGCGCGTGGGCAGGCGGCCGTGCTGTATCTGCCCGATCCGGACGGGCGCGGCGATATTGTGCTCGGGTCGGGGACGATTCGCGCGACTCGGCGGTAGGGTATCCGGTGTTCGGCCTGACCATGTACAACGGCTCGGTCATCGCCGAGATTCTGCGCGCCGGTATGAAGGCGCTGCCAAAGGGACAGACGGAGGCCGCCTCCGCGCTCGGCCTCACCCACAATCAGACGATGAACCTCATCCTACTCCCGCAGGCCATCGCCGCGATGTTGCCCGCCCTCATCGCCCAGATGATCATTGCGCTGAAGGACTCCGCCCTCGGCTACCAGATCGGCTTTGTCGAGGTGGTGCGCTCCGGTATCCAGGCCGCCTCCTCGTACCAGAACTACCTGCCCTCACTCATTGTGGTGGCCGTGGTCATGGTCATCATCAACTACGGGTTGGGGCTGCTGGCGCAGCGGGTGGAGCGGCAGCTGCGGGCCGGACGTGCCCGGCGCAACATCTTCGCCCGCGTCAAAGAACAGCCCCACCAGGGGCTGGAGACGAAGGACAACGCCAACGTGGACTGGCATGACCCGAACCACGTGGCCATTGTCAACCCGGAGAACTAGCCCTGGGGCGGACCAGGGCCGGGCGCGGACCTAGCGCAGGGGCTGGATCGGCCACGCAAAGTTGATGTCGTCGGCATCCTTCCCCTGCTTGCGCAGGTACTCCTGGCGGTTCGCGGCGAGCTCATAGAACCACACCGCCTGCTTCTCCATGAGCTCCTCACCACTGCACGCAGTGAGCTCCTCCGGCCACTTCTGCGCCTGCATCCACCCGATCCGGGCGGCGGCAAGGGCGTCGGAGGTGGCCTCATGGGCGTGCTCGAGTCCGATGGAGTAGTGGGCAGAGACATCGGAGAGCCGACGGTGCCCCTTCCGGTAGCGGTCGAGGGCCCGATCAATGAGATATGGGTCCACGACGAGCCCGTCCACCGTAAACGTTGGGTCGTGGGCGGCAAGTATTGTCAGATCAAAGGGCGCGTTGAATACGATGAGGGTGAACCCCTCCGCCCAGGCCTGCCGGATCGTGCGCACTGTCTCTGCCACGACCTCCGCATGGGGTTGGCCGTTGGCCTGCGCGTACTCGTTGGTGATGCCGTGGACCTCGATGGCCTTTTCCTCAATGGGCACACCCGGATTGGCCAGCAGCTCCCGCGCATCCACATGGGAACCCTCGATCCGCACGAGTGCGGAGGTGACAATATGCGCTCGTGTGGGATCGACGGAGGTGGTCTCCACGTCGAAGGAGAGAAGGCGGGAGGTGTCAAAGCTGTTCACCCCTTCAAGACTAATCGAGCCGGAGGGGCGATGGCTACACTAGAGGAGTGCCCGATTTGTTTTCCCCGCTCGAAGAATGGCAGCGTCTCGCCGACGAGGTTCGCCACCACCGTGACCTCTACTACAACGGAACCCCCGACATCACCGATGCTGAATTCGACCGGCTCTTCCACGCACTGCTCGACCTCGAAGCCGCCTACCCGGAGCTGGTCACCCCGGATTCACCGACCCAACGCGTCGGTGCCCCCACCGCAGCCGACGGCTTCCCCAAACTCACCCACCCCGCCCAGATGCTCAGCCTCGAGGACCTCTTCTCCATCGCCGAGCTGGAGGACTGGTTGGCCAAAACCCCGACGGATACCTACACCGTGGAGCTGAAGATCGACGGGGTCTCCCTCGACCTCGTCTACCGGGACGGCACCCTCGAATCCGCCTCCACCCGCGGGGATGGCTACGTCGGTGACGATATCACCGCCAACGCGCGGGCGATTTCCGGCATTCCGCCCACCCTGGCCACCCACCCGGACTATCCAATCCCCAGCCTCGTGGAGATCCGGGGGGAGGTCTACATTTCCCACGCGGACTTCCAGCTCCTCAACGAGGAACGCGCCGAAGAGGCCGAAGCTGCCGGCCGGGTGCCCAAGCTCTATGCCAATCCGCGCAACGCGGCGGCGGGAACGATGCGCCAGAAGGACCCGGAGGCGGTGAAACGCTCCCGGCTCTCGCTCGTCTGCCACGGCATGGGCGTGATCGACGGGGTCGATGTGGCCACCCAGGAGGAGGTGTATGCTGCGATCACCGCGTGGGGGCTGCCCGTCTCCCCGTACACCCGCACCGTCCACACCGCCGACGAGGTGGTGCGCATTGTCAACGACTGGGCCGACCACCGCGCCGACGCCACCTTTGGTATGGACGGCATAGTGGTGAAGGTCAACTCCCGGGCCGAACAGGCCGCCCTCGGTGCGACCTCGCGGGTGCCGCGCTGGGCGGCCGCCTACAAGTATCCCCCGGAGGAGGCGATGACCATCCTCCACGACATCGTCGTCGATGTTGGCCGCACCGGACGGGTCACCCCGCGCGCGGTGATGGAGCCGGTCACCGTTGCCGGTTCCACCGTCACCTACGCCACCCTGCACAATCAGGATGTGGTGAAACACAAGGGCGTGCTGATTGGGGACACTGTGATGATCCGGAAAGCCGGAGAGATCATTCCCGAGGTGCTCGGGCCCGTTGTGGAGAAACGCACCGGTGCGGAATACCCCTTCACGTTCCCCACCCTGTGTCCGGAGTGTGGCGCGAAGCTCGCCCCGGCCCGAGATGACGACGCCGACTGGCGCTGCCCGAACACCCGCTACTGTGCCGCCCAGCTGCGTGGGCGCATCGAGCTCATCGGGTCGCGCGGTGCCTTTGATATCGCCTCCCTCGGTCAGAAGGGCGCCCACGCCCTCGTGGACAGTGGCATCATTGCCGACGAATCCGAACTGTTCGACCTCACCGAGGCCGATCTGCTTGCCTCCGACTTCTTCACTCGGAGATCAAAAACAGCCACCGTCCTCACCGAGGCCGGCACGAAACTGCTGCGCGGGCTCGCGGAGAAGAAGACCACTGACCTGTGGCGGGTCCTCGTCGCCCTGTCTATCCGCCACGTCGGCCCGGTCGCTGCCCGCGCTGTGGCTGCGGCGTTCGGGTCCATGGCGGCGATCCAGGCGGCGACGATGGATCAACTGGCAGAAACCGAGGGAGTGGGCCCGACGATCGCCGAGTCCATCGTCGAATGGTTTGGCGTTGAGTGGCATCGGCGGATCGTCGAGAAGTGGGCGGCCGCCGGAGTGACGATGGAGACGGTGGAGACCGGCGACCGTGAGCAGACATTGGCCGGAATGACCGTTGTGGTCACCGGCACCCTCACCGGGTTCAGCCGGGATGGGGCGAAGGAGGCGATCCTCGCCCGGGGTGGGAAAGCGGCCGGGTCTGTGTCGGCGAAAACCACCTATGTGGTGGTGGGAGAGAGTGCCGGAGCGAAGGCGGCGAAAGCCGAGGCGCTCGGCATCCGGATGCTCACCGAGGACGAGTTTGTCCAGCTGCTGGAGACCGGTTCGCCCGAATAGCGGTTAGAAGCGGTCGAGCCCGGCGCCGACAATGGTTGCCACATCGCCGAGGTGGGAGATCTCCGAGGCGAGGAAATCCGGGCCCCCATGGCGGCCGATGACCACGACATAGTCGGTGCCGGGGATGGGGGAGGCTGCCACCACCGTATCCATGAGTGTCCACGTCTCCGGGACCCAGCTGTCGCGCTCGGACTCCGGATTGAGCAGGCGGGTCGAGCCAACATTCATCGTCGAGGGGGTGGAATCCTCCCCGGGGGCGGCAGCGGAGGCGGAGATGCGCTCCACCTGGCCGTCGGTGACCTTGAGCACGATCGCCCACGAAGCGGTCATCGTCTTCGGCATGGCGGAGGCGAGATTTTCCAAGGCGTGGCGCGGGTTTGGGTCGGCGGCGACGGAGGCGAGCATCCGGATTTGGCCGCGCCGGTCGACGGACCCGGAGAAGGGGCGGATGGAATCGACGACGGCGTTGCCATCCTGCTGGGCGGCGGTGACGAGAGTATCTGAGAGGGCGTCATCGGGGAGGGCGATGACGATGTCATCCATGACCGTGTTGTCGTCGAACTGGTGCACAATGTCAACGGATTGGATGGAACCGCCTACCGAGCCGACGGAGCCGGCAAGCCGACCGAGGCTTCCCGGCGCATCGGAGACGAGAACGCGGACCAGATACGATTGCATGGTGCCGATTATACTGTGTCGTGCATCACAGGGTGCGGTGGGGGTGGGTCAGTGAGCAGCGGGCCAACCCAATGCACTACAGTGAGTTGAGTTGTACATCAGTGACAGAAGAAGGAAGTTGCGCGTGTCTCAAATATCGCGAGAGGAAATCGCCCACCTGGCGTTGCTGTCGAGGTTGGCGCTGTCCGACGAGGAAATCGACACTTTCGCCAGCCAGATCGACGACATCATCGGCTACGTGTCCCACGTTCAAGATGTGGACACTGACGGTGTCACTCCGATGAGCCACCCGCACGCCCAGCGCACCATGATGCGTGCCGACGCAATGGAGCCCTCGTTCACGCCCGAGCAGGCGGTAGATCAGGCCCCGGAGAAGCAGGACAACATGTTCGTGGTCCCGAGGATTCTCGGACAGTAGGAACAGGAGTATCGATGATGACTAACTCGTATGTGGCATCCTCCGCCGATGGCCTCACCGCTACCCCGGCCGCTGAACTCGCCCAGCTCATTGCCTCTGGTGAGGTGTCCTCCCGCGAGGTCACCCAAGCCCACCTCGACCGGATCAGTGCGATCGACGGCGATATTAACGCCTTCCTCTACGTCGGCGCCGGGGCTGCCCTCGCCGCTGCCGACGCCGTGGACAAACGGATCGCTGCAGGGGAAACCGTCTCGCCGCTCGCCGGCGTGCCCGTTGCCGTCAAAGATGTCTTCACCACCACGGACGCCCCCACCACGTGTGGGTCAAAAATGCTCGAGGGCTATATGAGCCCGTACGATGCGACTGTTGTGACCAAGCTGCGGGCGGCCGGGTTGCCCATTCTGGGTAAGACGAACATGGACGAGTTTGCGATGGGCTCCTCAACGGAAAACTCCGCCTACACGACGACGAAGAATCCGTGGGACATCACCCGCACCCCGGGTGGCTCCGGTGGCGGCACGGCAGCCGCCCTCGCCGCCGGGGAAGCCCCGATTGGCCTGGGCACTGACACCGGCGGTTCGATCCGCCAGCCCGCTGCCCTCACAGGGACGGTGGGTGTCAAGCCCACCTATGGTGGGGTCTCCCGCTATGGTCTCGTCGCCTGCGCCTCCTCCCTCGACCAGGGTGGGCCGTGTGCACGCACTGTGCTCGACGCCGCCCTCCTCCACGAGGCTATCGGCGGCCACGACCGCTTTGATGCGACGAGCGTGGATGTGCCTGTGCCCGCCGTTGTCGAGGCCGCCCAGGAGGGTGCTCGCGGTGATTTGTCCGGCATGAAAATCGGTGTGGTGACCCAGTTCCTCCGCGACGGCTACCAGCCGGGCGTGCTCGAGAACTTCACAGCCAACGTGGAGACTCTGAAATCTCTCGGCGCCGAGATCATCGAGGTCGACTGCCCCAACTTTGACCACGCCATCTCCACCTATTACCTCATCCTGTTCTCCGAGGTGTCCTCCAACCTCGCCCGCTTTGATGGCATGCGCTACGGGTTGCGCGTCGGCGACGATGGCAGCCACGATGTGGCCGAGGTGATGAGCATGTCCCGGGCGGCGGGCTTCGGCCCTGAGGTGAAGCGCCGGATCCTCGCCGGCACGTACGCCCTGTCGGTGGGCTACTACGACGCCTACTACATTCAGGCCCAGCGGGTGCGTGCCCTCATCGCCCAGGACTTTGCGTCCGCCTTTGAGAAGGTGGATGCGATTGTTGCCCCCGTCACCCCGACGACGGCGTTCAAACTCGGGGAGAAGGTCAATGACCCGTTGGCGATGTACAACTTTGACCTCTTCACCCTGCCGCTCAACCTCGCGGGCCTCGGCGGCATGAGTGTGCCTGCCGGGTTGGCCAGTGACACCAATCTGCCCGTGGGGATGCAGATTATGACCCCAGCCTTCGCAGATGACCGCCTCTACCGGGTGGGCGCTGCGTTTGAGGCCGCCCGGAAGTGAATTGAGGAGCGAGTCTATGCGTTTAGCTACACTGACCTCCGGTGGCGACTGCCCCGGTCTCAACGCTGTTATCCGCGCCGTCGTGCGCACCGCGAACTCCGAGTTCGGCTCCACCGTTGTCGGCTACGAGGACGGCTGGGTGGGCCTCATTGAGGACCGCCGCGTTGATCTCTATGACGACGAGGCGATCGACCGCATCCTCCTGCGCGGCGGCACGATCCTCGGAACCGGTCGCTTGCACCCGGACCAATTCATGGCTTCCATTGACACGATCAAGGAGAACCTCGCCGACGCGGAGATCGATGCACTCATCCCAATCGGCGGGGAGGGCACGCTCAAGGGCGCACAGTTCCTCGCAGACAATGGGATCCCCGTAGTCGGTGTGCCGAAGACCATTGACAACGATGTCAACGGGACGGACTACACGTTCGGCTTTGATACTGCCGTGTCGGTGGCCACGGAGGCGATTGACCGGTTGCACACCACCGCTGAATCCCACAATCGGGTGATGATCGTCGAGGTCATGGGCCGTCACGTGGGCTGGATTGCCCTGCATTCGGGGATGGCTGGTGGCGCCCACTACATTGTCATTCCCGAGCACCCCTTTGACATCAATGACATCTGCCGCGCCATGGAGCGCCGCTTCCAGATGGGGGAGAAGTACGGCATCATCTGTGTGGCCGAGGGGGCCCTGCCAAAGGAGGGCATGATGGACTTCCAGGCCGGGGAGGAAGACCAATTCGGCCACCAGAAGTTCAACGGTATCGGTCAGGTCATCGGCGACGAGATCACGAAGCGCCTTGGCCATGATGTGCGCACCACGGTGCTCGGACACATTCAGCGCGGCGGCACCCCGACCGCGTTTGACCGCGTGCTCGCCACCCGCTTTGGGGTGCGCGCGGCCCGGGCCGCCCACGAGGGCCAGTTTGGGACGACGGTGGCCCTGCACGGGCAGGTTATTGAGCAGATTCCGCTGGCCGAGGCCGTCGGCACGCTGAAGGAAGTACCGGAAAGCCGCTACAACACGGCGATGGCCCTGTTTGGGTAGACCACCCAGCCTCACGGGCGATTAGTCGCCCGTGAGGAACCCGTGCAGCCGGTCGGCGACGATGTCGTCCTCCGGGCGCGGGGTGAGGAAATACGAGGTGTGCGTGGCCAACCCGTTGCCGAATTCGGTGATCGCATTCTGTGGGGTGAAATTGCAGATCGGGTCCCCCTCGAGGCAGTAGTTGAGGCGCAGGGACGAGTCGAGGCTGCGCAGGGTGTCAGCGTGGTGGGCGCCGAGCAGGTCAATGGCCGCCGATTCGCCGTGGCGGGCCCCGACGGTGGCATCGTCACCACGCCGCTGGAGGGGGTTGCCAAAGAAGATCGCCCCGGCAAGCCTGCCGTCTGCGGCGTAGTCGGTGGCCAGTGGTGCCAGGACGACAGCGCCCTGCGAGTAGCCGATGAACACATAGGTGGGGTGGCAGCCCGTCGACTTTTCAAAGGCGGCGATCTGCGCGGCTGCTGTGGCCCGGCCTGACTCGACGGAGTCGGTGAAGCGTTGCAGGATTGCCCCGACGGGGTCGGGCATGAGGGGGGCAAAGAAGGCGAGGGAGAGCTCACCCTGGGAAGCGTTGGGGAGGCCCATAGCGGCAGGATAGTCCACGGCAATGATCGGTGTGGGTGCGACCGAGCCCGGGTGGCGAGCCTCTGTGGCGGCGAGGAGTTCGGCGATGTTCTCGCCCTCCCAGCCGGTGGAGTCGAACTGGCTCGCCGAGCGCTCCTGGTCGGAGCCACGGGCGGCGACGATGGCCACGGGTGCACATTGAGTGGCGGAGGCTGCTTGGGCTATAGGCGGCTCAGGTGCTGTCATGAGTCCGACAGTGATAAGACTGGTAGTAAGAGACAGAAGTATCTTTCGGAGCATGCCCACCAATGTAGACGATGCTACCTGGAAGTCTTCGGCGGGCGGCCAGGTTTTGCAGGTTCTGCGAGGTTTTTAGGGAGTCGACCAACCCGGCGTAGCTCGTCGCGAAGCATATACTCGATCTGGGCGTTGACAGAGCGTGTTTCATCGCCTGCCCAGCGCGCAATCGCCTCGTACACCTTAGGGTCGAGGCGAAGCGGGATGTTTTTGCGCGCAGCCATAGATTAGTTGTACAAGGATCCGGTGTTGACGATGGGTTGGGTGGCCTTGTCGGAGCACAGGACAACCATAAGGTTGGAGACCATCGTGGCGCGGCGCTCAGGATCAAGTTCAACCACCTCGCGCTCTTCGAGCTGAGCGATGGCGGAGTCGACCATGGAGACAGCCCCTTCGACAATGGTTTCGCGGGCATCGACGACCGCCTGGGCCTGTTGGCGCTGCAGCATGGCACCGGCGATCTCGGGGGCGTAGGAGAGAGAGGAGATGCGGGCCTCGATGATTTTCAGACCGGCTAGTTCCACACGCCTGGAGACCTCGGCGGCCAGTTCTTGGGAGACCAATTCGGTTGAACCGGAGAGGGAGGCAATCTCGGGGTTGGCGGTGGAGTAGGGGTGGGTGGTGGCGACGTGGCGGAGGGCTGATTCGGCCTGGGAGCGGATAAACTCTTCAGCATCTTCGATGGCGAAGGTGGCCTTGGAGGTGTCTTCGATCTGCCAGACGACGATGGCTCCGATCATGACGGGATTGCCGCTTGAATCGTTGACTTTGAGGGAGGCGGTTTCGAAGTTGCGCACCCGGATGGAGGCCATGGAAGTGGCGGCGAAGGGGAGGATCCAGTTGAGGCCGGTGCGGCGCAGGGTTCCCTTGTATTGGCCGAAGAATTGGACGACATAGGTGTGGCCGGGGGAGACGATGCGGATGGAGGGGAAGACGATTAGTGCAATGAGGGCGGCCGCCGCGATGGCGATGGGGTTGAAGCCGGTGAAGAAGATGAGGACTGCGATGAGGGCGAGGCTGACGATGAGGAGGAGAACGGTCGGAGTGGCCGACAGAGAGAAGGCAGTGCGCTCGGCGGGTGCAGCTGTGGGGGTAGTGGCGAGGGCTTCGGCGGAGTCTGAGGTGTCGGGGGTGGTCATGGAGGATCTCCTTCGTGTGGGAATTGAAATGTGATATCAGAATAACACAACACGCAGAAAACTGATATCACAATTTCCGAGCGGGGGTAATCTCACTGACGATCGCAGCCCCAATGATGAGGACCGCGCCGATGATTCCGGCTCCCCCCAACGGCTCGTGGAGGAGCACCGCCGACACCGTCAGTGCGACCGCTGGGTCGAGGTAGGAGAGCACGGCGATGGACTGGGCGGACATGTGGGGGACCGGGCCGAAGAAGAGAATGTAGTTGATCCCGGTAAAGACGACACAGATGAGCGCGAGGAAGACAACAGTCTGCGGGGTAAAGGTGAGGACGCCGGGGGCGAACCAGTCGTCGACAAGGAGCGAATAGGGGATGAGGACGATAGAGCAGAAGACGAGTTGGGCCACCGTATTTGTGTACGGGTCGATAGAACCGTCGCTGCTCGTGGGAGAAAGCTTCTTCGTGGCGATGACAACGCTCGTGTAGCCGCAGGCAGCGAGCAGACCGTAGGCCACACCGACGACGTGGTCGGGGTTCTCCGTGGCTGGCACGGCGGTGTTGAAGACGGAGACGAGCAACAGTCCGACGAACGCCACGCCCACGCAGATCACCTTGAACCCACGGAGCCGCTCATGAAGCAGGAGCGGGGAGAGGACGATGACAAAGATCGGACCCATGTACAGCATGAGCTGGGCGGTGGCGATGGTCGTGAACTGGTAGGCCTCAAAGAGCCACGCCCAGTTGAGGCCGAGCATAATCCCGGAAAACGCGAGGAGCTTCCAGTTCGCCCGCACAAACTGCCAGTCAAACCCGCGCCTGACCGAGCGGCGCAGTGCTACAACGATAAGGGCAATGGTTACAGCCCCAAAAACGCCCCGGGAGGCGGCGATAAACGCGCTCGGCAGGTCGATCATCCGGCGCACCACACCGATGGTGCCAAAGATGATGAGGGAGGTCGCGAACACGGCGGTGGGAGCGAACGGGGTGTGAGATGCCACGCCGGTAAGTGTACCGGGTACACTGTGAGCTTATGACGAACGCACTGAGCTATGACCTCATGGACTATGACGACGTACTGGAAAAGTTTGACCCGGTTATGGGTTTGGAAGTCCATGTGGAGCTGAGCACACAGACGAAGATGTTCTCGCGTTCGTCTGCGGACTTTGGGGCGGCCCCGAATTCCCACACCGATCCCACCTCCCTCGGGTTGCCCGGGGCTTTGCCGGTCGTTAATGAGACCGGTGTGGAGTGGGCTATCAAGATTGGTTTGGCGCTCAACTGCAAGATTGCCGAGTACTCGCGGTTTGCCCGGAAGAACTACTTCTACCCGGATCAGCCGAAGAACTACCAGATCTCCCAATACGATGAGCCCATCGCCTACGACGGCTACCTCGATGTTGTGTTGGACGACGGCGAGGTCTTTCGCGTCGGCATTGAGCGTGCCCACATGGAGGAGGACACCGCCAAGCTCACCCACATCGGTGGCACCGATGGCCGCATCGCAGGGGCGACGCACTCGCTCGTCGATGTCAACCGCGCCGGGGTGCCGCTCATTGAGATTGTGACCAAGCCGATTGAGGGGGCCGGGGCGCGGGCCCCCGAGGTTGCCCGCGCCTATGTGGCCGCCCTGCGTGACCTGGTGAAGGCCCTCGGTGTCTCCGATGCCCGGATGGATCAGGGTTCCATGCGCTGTGATGCGAACCTCTCCCTGCGTCCGGTGGGCACCACCGAGTTTGGTACCCGGACGGAGACGAAGAACATCAACTCCATCTCCTCGGTGGAGCAGGCGATCCGCTTTGAGATGATGCGCCAGGCCGCAGCCATTGACAACGGTGAGGAGATCATTCAGGAGACCCGTCACTACCAGGAGACCGATGGGACGACGAAGAAGGGGCGGCCGAAGGAGACGAGCTCCGACTACCGTTACTTCAACGACCCGGATCTGCCGCCGGTCATTGTCTCCCGCGAGAAGGTGGAGGAGATTCGCGCCTGCCTGCCGGAGCTGCCGTGGGTACGCCGCGCCCGGCTGCAAGAGGAGTGGCAGCTCTCCGATGCGGAGATGCGCGACCTCGTCAACGCCGGTGCCCTCGACCTCATCGTTGCCACCATTGATGCGGGTGCTCAGTCCTCGGAGGCGCGCAGCTGGTGGACCTCCTACCTCGCACAGAAGGCGAAGGAGGCAGGGCTCGAGGAGTTGGAGCAACTGTCCATCACCCCGGTCCAGGTGGCTCGGGTGGCCGAGCTCATCCGCGAGGGCAAACTCACGAACAAGCTCGGCCGGTCCGCCGTCGACGGTGTCCTTGCCGGTGAGGGCGATGTGGATGCGGTCGTTGCTGCACGGGGGCTTGAGGTGGTCCGCGATGACGGGGCGATTGAACAGGCCGTTGATGAGGCACTGGCCGCGAACCCGGATATCGTGGCCAAGTACAAGGCCGGGAATACGAAGGTGACCGGGGCGATCGTCGGTGCCGTCATGAAGGCGACGAAGGGCAAAGCGGACGCGCGCGCAGTCAATGAGCTCATTGCGGCGAAGCTGGGTGCAGCATAGATGGGGGTGCAACTGCGGGAGGCAACCCGCGCGGACGTGCCAGCGATCCTGCGCATTATCAAACAGCTTGCCACCTACGAGCGCGAACCCGACGCGGTGGTGAACACCGAGGACGCCCTCGCCGGTCACCTCTTCCGAGATAATCCGGCCATCTTCTGCACTGTCGCCGAGGTGGACGGGCGGGTCATTGGGATCGCCCTGTGGTTTTTGACGTACTCCACGTGGGAGGGCACCCATGGCATCTGGCTCGAAGATCTCTACGTGGATGAGGAGTATCGCGGCCAGGGCATCGGCAAAGCACTGCTCACCGGGTTGTGTGCGATTGCCGAGGAGCGCGGTTACGCCCGCATGGAGTGGACAGTTCTGGATTGGAATACCCCGTCCATCGAGTTCTACCACTCGCTTGGGGCGCGTCCCCTCGACGGGTGGACGACACAGCGGATGGAGCGGGAGGAAATTGCCACGCAGGCCGCGTGGTTTCGTGGCAGCTTCGGCGAGGCAACCGGATAAGTCGGCCTTTGCGGGCTAGTGTTCACGGCGTGAGTGAAAACACGTCGAATCCGAATATGAAACCCGTGACCGATCTCGATCTCACCGTCCCGGACTATTCCGGTGTGGAGAGTGAACCGACAACAGTCATCGGATCTCGCCTCAATGAGCCGGTCGGTGAATCGGCCCCGACCGAGGTCATCTCCGCTGCCGCCCCCGCTGCCCCCGCGCAGCCGCTGACGTTGGCGGAAGGGGAGAGGGTGGTGATCGACCGCGACGATGTGGCGATGATCGATGCCCGCCGCGGCACCATCGACTTTGGTATCTTCATCATCCGTGCGGTGTTTGGGGCCATTCTCATTGTCGAAGCCCTCAAGGTGTTCTTCAACCTCGGTGGCTCCGGCGGACTCGGCGGATTGACCGATGCCTACGCGGCATACCAGACCCCGCAGTTGTTGGCGGTGCTCGTGCCCGCCCTCCAGCTGACGGCGGGCGTCTTCCTTCTCATCGGGCTGCTCACGCCGTTTGCGGCTGCGCTGGCCCTGGCGGTGACGATCTTCACCACTGTGCACGAGTTCGTGGTCAATGACACGGTGAGTTTCTGGGCGTGGCCGGCTGCGGCGATCCTCGGGCTCATGCTCCTTGCGGTGTCTCTGTCCCTCCAGTTCACTGGGCCGGGGAAAATCTCCCTCGACTTCTCCCGCAGTTGGGCCAAGCGGCCGCTGGCGAGCTCGTGGATCCTCGTGGTTGTCGGCACCGCCGCCGGTGTGGCGATGTGGGGGTTCCTCGCCGGAATCAACCCGTTTGCACTGTCATAACAGGTCGCCGCGTGCGGACGACGAGGTAGCCGAGCGCGGCGAGAAGTGCCACTGCGAGCCAGACAAAGTCAGAGACGAGGAACTTCTGCCACCAGGGGAGGGCCCATACGTCGATACTGTCACCGAACCACCACTTCGGTGGGGTGGTGAGGACAAGGAGGGCCCAAATACCCGTGATCGCGAGGACGATCCGGTCGTGCTGGTCGTAGGCGCGCCACGCGAAGATGGGGAGCGCGAGGGCGAGCCACACCCAGTGGTGTGACCAGGAGATGGGGGAGATGAGCAGCATGAGCAGGGCGTTGACCAACCAGGCCTCCGTGTCCCAGCCACGGTTGATGAGCGCCCGCATGAGTAGTGCACAGCAGACCATGGTGGCCATGGTGAGGAGGATCCACACAGTGCCGGAAATCGCGAAGTGCGCGTTGAGTGCATCCTCACTGGAGAACCAGCGCATGATCATGCCCTTGTAAGAACTGTTGGACTGGTAGGCGGTATTCACACCCACCTGAGATTTTGTGCCGAGCCCCAGGAGGGTGACGGTGAAGAACTCGCGCGTTGCCTCCCAGCGCACCGCCGCGGCAACTCCGGTGGCCAGGAGTCCGGCGACACCGGCGGAAATGATGGCGGTGATATTGCGCCGCATGAGGAAGTACAGCAGCATCGCCAGCGGTGAGATTTTGATCGCCGCAGCCAATCCAATGAGCCAGCCCTGCGGAAGATAGCGTCTGCGCGGCACGATGTCGAGGATGACCATGCACATGAGGAGGATGTTGATCTGTGCAAAGGACGCGTTGAGCCAGACTGGTTCGATGAGGAGAACGAGCGGCCACACGAGGGCGGCGATGAGCCAGGCGCGGACGATTTCGGTCTGTTCCTCCAGTGGGATCTCCGTGAGCAGTGCCCGGGCTGTGTAGTAGAGGCAGACGAGGAGGAGACCGGCGGAGAGGAGGATCATCGCGTTGCCGGCGACATCGTTGCCAAACCAGTTGCCAATCCACACAAAGGGCACCATGACCAGTGCCCCGAAGGGCGGGTAGATGAACGGGAGGGCGAGGTCATCGCCGGCGTGCATGGGCTGGGAGTACAGTTCCCCGCCGTCGAGGAAGGTGCGCACCCCATCGAGATAGATGAGCATGTCGATGGGGAACGTGGTGATCTTCATCTGACGGCTGATCACCCCAAGCCCGGCCAGGAGGCCGACGATGATGAGGGCGGTGCGCAGGCGGGCCATGGCCGTATTACTCGGGCAGCTGGCGGACGGCACCCTTGTCGGCGGAGGTGGCCATCGCCGCGTAGGCCTGGAGGGCCTTCGAGACGTGGCGGTCCCGCTGCGGGGTCCACGGGTGGGCGGACGCATTCATTGCCGCACGACGTCGGGCGATCTCCTCATCGGGGACGTCAAGGCGCAGTTCGCGGTGGTGCACGTCGATGACGATGGTGTCGCCGTCCTCGATGAGGCCGATGAGCCCGTGGTGAGCGGCCTCTGGGGAGATGTGGCCGATGGAGAGTCCGGAGGTGCCGCCGGAGAAGCGGCCATCGGTGATGAGGGCGCAGCTCTTGCCCAAGCCCGCTCCCTTGAGGAAGGAGGTGGGGTGGAGCATCTCCTGCATACCGGGGCCACCGGCGGGGCCTTCGTAGCGAATGACGACACAGTCGCCGGCCTTCACCTCACGGTTGAGGATCATAGTCACGGCCTGCTCCTGCGAGTCGACGACGCGGGCGGGGCCCTCGAAGTGCCACAGCTCCTCGTCGATGCCGGCGGATTTGACGATGGCACCGTCCTCGGCGAGGTTGCCGCGCAGTACGCAGAGGCCGCCGTCGGCGGTGTAGGCGTGGTCGAGATCGCGGATGACCCCGTTTTCGGTGTCAAGGTCGAGGTCGTCGTAGCGGGCGGAGGTGCTGAAGGCGCGGGTGGTGCGCTCCCCGCCGGGGGCGGCGTGGAAGAGTTCAATGGCGGTGTCGGTGGCCGCTCCGCCGCGAACATCCCAGTCATTGAGCCAGTCGGCGAGGTTGTCATAGATCACCGAATGGACATTCGTCTGAAGCAGCCCATGGCGGTTGAGTTCGCCGAGGATGGCCGGGATGCCACCGGCGCGGTGGACATCTTGGACGTGGGCTGACCCGTTCGGGGCAATCTTGGCAATGCACGGCACGTCGTGGGAGAGGGCGTCAATATCGGCGAGGGTGAAGTCGACCTCGCCCTCCTGGGCGGCAGCGAGGGTGTGGAGCACCGTGTTCGTGGAGCCACCCATCGCCATATCGAGGGCCATCGCGTTGAGGAAGGCCTCCTTTGTGGCGATGGAGCGGGGGAGGACCGAGTCGTCCTCCTCGCCATAGTACTTCCGGCACATCTCAACGATCACCCGGCCGGCCTGTTCAAAGAGGTCACGGCGGGCGGTGTGGGTGGCCAGGGTGGTGCCGTTGCCGGGCAGTGAAAGGCCCATCGCCTCCGTCAGGCAGTTCATGGAGTTGGCGGTGAACATGCCGGAGCATGAGCCACACGTGGGGCAGGCGGATTGCTCGAGGCTGAGCAGGTTGTTCTCGTCCACATCGTCGTTGGCGGAGGCGGTCATGACGGTGATGAGGTCGGAGGCGCTCGCACCGGCCTCCATCGGGCCGCCGGAGACGAAGATGGTGGGGATATTCAGCCGCAGGGCGGCGTTGAGCATCCCGGGGGTGATCTTGTCACAGTTGGAGATGCACACCATCGCGTCGGCGCGGTGTGCTTCGACGACATACTCGACCGAGTCGGCGATGATTTCGCGCGAGGGCAGGGAGTAGAGCATCCCGCCGTGGCCCATGGCGATGCCGTCGTCCACGGCGATGGTGTTGAACTCCTTGGGCACACCGCCGGCCTCTTTCACCGCTGCGGCGACAACCTGGCCGACCTCGCGCAGGTGCACGTGGCCGGGGACGAATTCAGTAAAGGAGTTGACGATGGCGACGATCGGTTTGCCAAAGTCGGATTCGGCGGTGCCGGTGGCACGCCACAGGGAGCGGGCTCCGGCGGCGGTGCGGCCGACGGTGGTGATGTCTGAGCGTAGTGGTCTCATTGGTGGTGTTCTCCAGTGTGTTCGGAAGGTTCAACAGGGGTGCCCGGTTCGTGCTCGAGCGGGTCGCGGGAGGTCATGTCCTCGAGAGTGTTGGAAATGACGTCGGGGATGCGCCCGTCGGTGGCCCGGGAGAGGCGGGGAATGGAGTTGAACGTGATGCCGGGGAGGGCGATGGTTGCTCCGGAGGTGCTCACGGCGTAGGCAGTTGCTCCTTGGAAGCGGAGGGCGGAAAACTCCTCCCAGCGCATGGATTGCCCCTTCCGGAACGCGTAGGCGGTGCGGATGCCGTCGTCGGTGATGGTGGTCTTCGAGGCGAGGACCCAGTAGGCGAAGACGGCGGGGATGATGAAGAGGAACGAGAGCCACCAGTCGCGGCCGATCGCCATGAGAATGAACATGGCGAAGATGGCCACCGAGACGAGGTGGGCACGGGTGGGATGGAATTCAATTGGCCGGGACATGGCGTTCATTGTAGGCCATGGTGACGTGGCGCCTAAACTGGTGTGTCTCATACTTTGGGATAGTTTTCCCAAATCTGGGGGGTGGGAGTTGGACGAACCCGCCGTGAGCACCTAAGATTGCACACATGTTGTGCCCGCGAGTACACGCCCGCTAGATCCCATGCCCCATCGGCCTGAGACGTTTTCGCACTTTTCAGGTCTTGGCGTGGGTATTTTTGTAGGCTAAGAGCGGAGAATGCAACGCGCTCACAGAAGGAAGAAAGGACAGGGCTGTGGATTTGGTCACACACGATTCATCCCAGACAACTGGCCGTACCGCGCCGCAGACAATGACCGGCGCTGAGGCCGTCGTGCACACACTCGAGCACTTGGGAGTCGACCTCGTATTCGGACTTCCCGGCGGGGCGATCCTGCCCCTCTATGACCCCCTGTTTTCCTCGAAGATCCGCCACGTCCTCGTCCGCCACGAGCAGGGTGCCGGCCACGCCGCCGAAGGCTACGCCGTGGCCACCGGACGCGTCGGCGTGGCCATTGTCACCTCCGGTCCCGCCGCCACCAACCTCGTCACCGCCCTCGCCGATGCGATGATGGACTCCGTGCCCATGGTGGCCATCACCGGACAGGTGGGCACCGGGCTGCTTGGCACCGACGCCTTCCAGGAGGCCGATACCCGTGGTATCACGATGCCGGTGACGAAGCACTCCATGATGGTCCGCCACGCCCAGGACATTCCCGCCGCCCTCGTGAAGGCGTTTGAGATCGCCTCCACCGGCCGTCCCGGCCCCGTCCTCGTTGACCTGCCCAAGGACGTCCAAAACGGGATGATGGAATTCACCTGGCCGGTGGAGACGTACATGCCCGGCTATCGGCCCGTCACCACCCCGCACCATCGGCAGATCGTCGATGCGGCGGAGATGATCGCCGCCGCCACGCGCCCCGTCCTCTATATCGGTGGCGGCGTCTCGCGCGCCGATGCGAGCGCAGAACTCAAGGCCTTTGTGGACAAGACCGGAATCCCGGTCACCACCACCCTCATGGCGCTCGGCGTCTACCCGGAGACCGATCCGCTCTACCTCGGCATGCCCGGCATGCACGGGACCGTTGCAGCGAACGGCGGCATGCAGAAGGCCGACCTGCTCATCACCATCGGTGCCCGCTTTGACGATCGCGTCACCGGCAACCTCGACTCCTTCGCCCCCGACGCCAAGGTCATCCACGCCGACATCGACCCGGCCGAGATCTCCAAGATCCGTGCAGCCGACATTCCCATCGTCGGCGACGCGAAGGAAGTCCTCGCCGCCCTCACCAAGGCCTACACGTACTCGGCCCCGCAGATCGCCGACTGGGTGAAGTACCTCACCGGGCTCAAGCAGCGCTTCGCGCGCGGCTACGATCCGCAGCCGGACGGGGCGATGAGCCCGCAATACGTTATCGAACGGCTCAGCGCGAAGGCGGGGCGTGACTCCATCTTCGTCACCGGTGTCGGCCAGCACCAGATGTGGTCGGCCCAGTTCCTCGACCTCGACTACCCGCACCGGTGGCTCACCTCCGGCGGCGCCGGAACGATGGGCTACTGCCTGCCTGCCGCGATGGGCGCGAAGGCGGGTATGCCCGATACCCCCGTCTGGGCAATCGACGGCGACGGCTCCTTCCAGATGACCCAACAGGAGCTCACCACGTGCACCCTTGAGGGCTTCCCGGTGAAAATTGCCATCATCAACAACGCCAACCTCGGGATGGTGCGCCAGTGGCAAACCCTCTTCTACGAGGAGCGCTACTCCAACACGAAACTCCGCTACACAATGCCCGACTTTGTGAAACTCGGTGAGGCAATGGGGGCGCACGCGATCCGCGTGGACAAACCCGAGGACGTCGATGCCGCGATCGAGGAGGCGATGAACATCAACGACCGCCCCGTCCTCATCGACTTTGTCGTCGGCGAAGACGCCCAGGTGTGGCCGATGGTGGCGGCAGGCAACTCCAACACTGAGATCGAGTACGCGCGCGGCCTGCGACCCCTCTTTGACGAGGCCTCCATCGCTGCCTCCCGCACCGATGTCGATGCCGACCTCAACGGCATCCCGGACCGCAATGAGAAGCAGGATCAGTCGAACACCGCCGCGCCGGGTCCGGCTTCCCAGACCCGCACCCTGACCACGAAGGAGAATTCCGATGTCCACTAATGCACCCGAAGAACCGACACGGCACGTTCTCTCCGTCCTCGTGGAGGATGTTGACGCCATCATGTCGCGCGTGTCTGGGCTGTTCACCCGCCGCGGCTACTCCATGGAGTCAATCACCTCGGCGATCACGAACGATCCCCGGTTCAACCGCATCACTATCGTGGTCACCGCCACCGATGCGGTCGTCGAACAGATCACCAAACAGCTCAACAAGCTCATCAACGTGATCAAGGTGGTGCGGCTCGACCAGGACAACTCCATCGCTCGCGCCCTTATGCTGGTGAAGATCTCCACCAACGCCACCACCCGCAACCAGGTGGTGGATGCGGCGAACCTGTTCCGGGCCCGGGTCATCGATGTCTCCCAGGATTCCGTGGTCATCGAGTCCACCGGCGGTTTGGACAAGCTCGAGGCACTCCTCGATGTGCTCCGGCCCTTCGGCATCATGGAGATGATCCAATGTGGGCAGATCGCCCTCAACCGGGGCACGAAGACCCTCTCCTTCAACGGGTAACCCGGACAACCAGACTTTCCCTCACTTCACAATCGAAAGGAATTAATCGTGGCAATTACCATTCAGTACGACGACGACGCCGATCTCTCCCTCATCCAGAATAAGAAGGTTGCCGTCCTCGGCTACGGCTCCCAGGGCCACGCCCACTCCCAGAACCTCCGCGACAGCGGTGTTGAGGTAGTCATTGGCCTGCGCGAGGGCTCCTCATCCGCAGCGAAGGCGAAGGAGGCCGGCTTTACCGTCATGTCCAACGCCGAGGCCGCCGAATGGGCCGACGTGATCATGATGCTCGTCCCCGACACCTCCCAGAAGAAGGTGTACGAGGAAGAGGTTGCCCCGCACCTCAAGGACGGCGACGCCCTCTTCTTCGCTCACGGCCTCAACATTCACTACGGGCTCATTGAACCGGCGCCCGGTGTCACCGTGGCCATGGCTGCCCCGAAGGGGCCGGGCCACCTCGTGCGCCGCCAGTTCGTCGATGGCAAGGGCGTGCCCTGCCTCATCGCCTGCGCCCAGGATCCGCAGGGCAACGGCATGGACCTCGCCCTCGCCTACGCCTCCGCCATCGGCGGTGGGCGTGCCGGTGTCATCTCCACGACGTTTAAGGATGAGACCGAGACCGACCTCTTCGGCGAGCAGGCCGTGCTGTGCGGTGGCCTCGAATCCATGATCATGACCGGTTTCGAGGTGCTCACCGAGGCCGGCTACGCCCCGGAGATGGCCTACTTCGAGGTCTGCCACGAGATGAAGCTCATCGTCGACCTCATCTTCGAGGGCGGCCTCAAGGCGATGAACTACTCCGTGTCTGACACCGCCGAGTTCGGTGGCTACCTCTCCGGCCCGCGCGTCGTGGACGAGAACGCGAAGCAGCACATGCGGGAGATCCTCACCGATATCCAGGACGGCACCTTCACCAAGCGCCTCGTCGCCAACATTGAGGGCGGCAACAAGGAGCTCGAGGGGCTGCGTGCACAGGTTGCCGCGCACCCGATCGAAGAGACCGGCGCCACTCTGCGTAAGCTCATGAGCTGGGTGAACAGCCCGCTCGTCTAGGCTATCCCGAGCATTCGGCCCTCCCGCCACAGCCGCAGCAGGCGGTGGGAGGGCCGTTTTCGTGCATCCGGGAGCACTCAAGTGGGTTTTTTGTCCACCCCGGGCTACATTTATGGGTATGGGTTTTACCACTCCGAGCTTTGACCTTGATGATCTCTTCACCCGTATCGATCGGGGGGACCTTCAACTTCCCGACTTCCAACGCGATTTCAAGTGGAATATCGATGCCATCCGCGAACTGCTGGTGACCGTCCTGCGCGGCTACCCGATGGGCGCGTTCATGGTGTTGGCCACCCGCAACGCGCCGCGGCGGTTTGCCTCGCGTCCCGTCGCCGGTGCGCCGGTGGGCCAGGCGGAACCCGGCTGGTTGCTTCTCGACGGCCAACAGCGCCTCACCACCCTCTACCGCACCATGCAGGGGGACGGGTTTGTGGACACGGTCGATTCACGCGAGAAGCCGATCCGCCGTCGCTTCTTCGTGGACATCGCCGGAGCCCTCGGAGAGGATATTATGCCCGATGAGGCCGTGTTCTCTGTCGACGAGGAGGGGCGGGTGCGCTCCTTCTTTGAGCGCAAGTTCGACTTTCCCCTCACCTCCACCGAGGCCTACATCCGGGCCGGTGTCGTGCCCGTCGCCGACCTCCTCGGGGAGAAAGCCGCCGAGATTCTCCTCGGCTACGCCACCCACGGCGATGCGGAGCGCGAAGCCGTCCAAACCTTCACCTCCCAGGTGCTCGCCGGGGTGGCCAACTACCGGGTGCCGATCATCCGCATCGATCCGCAGACCGCCCAGGCCGGGGTCGGCTCCATCTTCGCCCACGCCAACTACGCCGGCCTGCCGATGGATGTCTTCGAACTGCTCACCGCCGTCTTCGCCAACGAGGACCCGACGTTTGACCTGCAGGCGGATTGGGCGAGAACGGAGCAGCAGTTGCGCGAGCACCGCGTCTTTGCCGCGATCGGCTCCACCGAATTCCTCATGTCTGTCGCCCTCCTCGTGACCGCCCGGAAGGGCGTGGCCTCCGGCCACCGGGAGGACATCTTGCGGCTCACCCTTGCCGAATACATTCCCGCCGCCGAGGAGATGCGGGCAGCCTTCGCCGAGGCCTTCCGCTTTATCACCGTCCGCGGCATGTACTCGGCCGAACAGGTTCCCTACGCCGGCCAGCTCATCTCGCTCGCGGTGATCCTCGCCCTCCTCGGGGAGACTCCGGACGCCGCCCGCCATACCGGCAGCTACGATCGGCTCAACCGGTGGTTCTGGTCCGGCGTGTTCGGTGAACTCTACGGTTCCCACTCGCTCATCACCCGGATGGGCCACGACTGCACCGAGGTGTCCGAATGGGTCCGCGCCGCCATGAACTGCAACGGCGTGCTGGAACCGGCGACCGTGCGCGATGCCACCTTCGCCGAATCCCGGTTCTTCTCCCTCTCCCGCGATTCCTCCGCGCACAAGGGTATTTACACGCTGCTCATGGCGCGCGGCGCCCGGGATTGGCGGACGGGGGAGGCGTTCACCGAAGTCAACTATGAGGAGCTCGATCCGGGCTTCCACCGCGTCTTCCCCCTCCAGTGGGGCCGGGCGAACGGGGTCGATCCGATCCTGCTCAACTCCGTGCTCAACTTGACCCCGATGGGCAAGCGCACCGAGGAACTGCGGGCCGGGACCGCCCCGTCGCGCTACGTCCTGAGGGTGGAGGGGAAGTCCCTGCTCACAAGCGACGAGTTCCGTGCGGTTGTGGCTTCGCACCTGCTCGACCCCGACCTGCTGCTCAGTGATGACGTGTACCGGTTCTTCCAGGACCGCCGCGAGCGCTTTGTCCGGATGATCTCCGAGGCAATGGGCAAACCCGTCATCCGCGACGTTGACGATTCCGATCTCGGTGGTGGCCTGGAGGGCCCCAAGGCGTTCCGCCACTAGAGCGCTGGCGAGCCTGACCGGTCTCGCCCTTACGGCAGCACTTGCGGCAGGCTGTGCCGTCACCGCCGCTCCCACCGCGGGCACCGGCAGCTTCGCCACTCCAACAGCAGCGAACCTTCCCGCCTTCCTCCAGCTGCCACGACTGGTCGGCGGCCGGTTTGGGGAGGCGGCGACGGCCCAACGTGGGCCTCGCCCTCGACCCGGAGTGGATGATCGGCCCGGAGGAAGTTCCCCTCGACCGGATCGGCAGTTCCACAGCTGCTGACGTCAACGAGGTGGTCACGTGGCTCGCCGACCTCGTCGACGAGACAGGCCTGTCGCAGAAGGTGTTTATTCTCCACCAGTTCAACCTGGAGATGCTGCCGGACCGGGAGAACATCATCGTCGACCGTCCGGAGCTGGCGATGGTGCTCCACACCGATGGCAGTGGGGATCCGGGAATGGAGTTTGACACGTGGAATGTGCTGCGGCAGGGACTGTCCCCGATGATCCACCTCGGGTGGAAGAACTTCATCGATGAGGACACTTTGATGTTCACCCCGCAGCAGACTCTTCAGGATGTCCAACCGACCCCCGTATTCGTCTCGTATCAGTAGGTGAGACAGCTCGGCCCCGTTCGGGGTTGACGTGTGTGCATGAAGCGTGTTGGCGTACTAAAATCCCGCCTACAGTCAACCGTCGTGTTGGCGCTGTAAAGCAATTGATAAGGAGACTCTTATGGCGACTAAGCCTGTTGTTCTGATCGCTGACAAACTGTCCCAGGCTACCGTTGACGCCCTCGGTGACGATGTCGAAGTACGGTGGGTGGATGGGCCGAACCGGCCCGAACTGCTCGCCGCCGTTCCGGAGGCAGATGCCATCCTCATTCGCTCGAACACCCAGGTGGACAAGGAAGTGCTCGACGCTGCGACGAATCTGAAGATCGTCGGCCGCGCCGGTGTGGGATTGGACAACGTGGACATTGCCGCCGCCACGGAGAAGGGTGTCATGGTGGTCAACGCCCCGACGTCGAACATCCACTCGGCTGCTGAACTCGCCTTCGGTCTTATGATCACCGCCGCCCGCCAGATCGCCGACGCAGACGCGGAGCTGCGCCGCGGCGAGTGGAACCGCTCCAAGCATAAGGGTGTCGAACTCTACGGCAAGACCGTCGGCATTGTCGGCCTCGGCCACATCGGCCAGCTCTTCGCCGAGCGGGCAAAGGCCTTTGGCATGAAGCTCATCGGCTTTGACCCGTACGCCAACCCGGCACTGGCCGCCCAGCTCGGTGTGGAAATCCTCCCCACCCTTGAAGAGGTCATGGAGCAGGCGGATTTTATCACCATGCACCTTCCGAAGACGCCGGAAACCAACGGCATGTTCAATAAGGAGCTGTTCGCCCACTCGAAGAAGGGGCAGATCATCGTCAACGCCGCCCGCGGCACCCTCATCAACGAGGACGACCTGTACGAGGCGATCTCCTCTGGCCAGCTCGGCGGTGCCGGTATTGACGTGTGGAACAAGGAGCCGCTCGAGTCGAGCAAGCTCATGGAGCTGAATAACGTCGTCGGCACCCAGCACATGGGTGCATCCACCGTGGAGGCCCAGGACCGCGCCGGCACGGACGTTGCCGCCTCCGTCCTCAAGGCCCTGCACGGCGAATTCGTTCCGGATGCGGTAAACGTGCCCGGCGGCCGGGTGAGCGAGGAAGTCGCCGCCTGGCTCGAATTGGCCCGCAAGCTCGGTGCCCTCGCCGCTGGTCTGCTGCCGGTGGCCACCACGCGGGTGGAGACCGTTGCCCGTGGCGAACTCTCCCATGAGACCCCGGATGCCCTCGGCCTGTCCGCCCTCCGCGGTGTCTTCTCCGGTGTGGTCAATGAGCAGGTGACCTTCGTCAACGCGATGCAGATCGCCAGCGCCCGCGACGTGCGGGTGAACACGACCACGGAGGACAAGTCCGATACGTACCGTTCCTCCCTCACCGTCAGCGTCGTCGGCGCCGGTGGCGAGAAGGTGGAGGTTGTCGGTACCCTCGCCAACGTCGGCGGGGCCGAGAAGATCCTCAAGATCAACAGCTACCACCTCGACATGCTCGCGAAGGGCCGAAACCTCGTCCTCGTCTATCCGGACCGTCCGGGTGCCATCGGTATCGTCGGCACTCTCCTCGGGGCCCAGGGCATCAACATCCTCGGTGCCGCGATGACCCTCGACGGGCCGAACGCTCTCCTCGCCGTCCGTGTGGATAAGGAGATTCCGGAGGCTGTTGTCGAGGATGCGGCGAAGGCCCTGTCGGCGACGACCGCCCGCCAGATCAACCTGGACTAGAGAGGATTTCCCCCCATGAAACTCGCTGTCATTGGTGGCGACGGCATCGGCCCCGAGGTCACCGCGGAGGCCCTCAAGGTCCTCCAGGCCGTCCGCGACGATATTGACACCACGGACTTTGACCTCGGTGCCCACCGCTACCTGGAAACCGGCGACCTGCTCACCGATGAGGACCTCGCGGCCCTCAAGGAGCACGACGCCATCCTCCTTGGTGCGGTCGGCGACCCGGTCAACGTTGCCCCGGGTATCCTTGAACGCGGCCTGTTGCTGGCCCTGCGGTTCCGGCTCGACCACTATGTGAATCTGCGCCCGGTGCACCTGTACCGGACGGCGGACTCCCCGTTGGCCAATCCGGGCGATATCGACTTCGTCGTCGTCAGGGAGGGGACCGAGGGACTCTACGCCGGCAACGGCGGAACGATCCGCACGGACACTCCCTACGAGATCGCCAATGAGCTCTCCGTCAACACCCGCTACGGTGTGGAGCGGGTAGTTCGCGACGCATTTGAGCGCGCGCAGGCCCGCAACAAGCACCTCACCCTCGTGCACAAGACGAATGTGCTCGTCTATGCCGGTGGGCTGTGGCAGCGCACGGTCGACGCAGTGGCGCAGGAATACCCGGAGGTGACCGTCGATTACTCGCACATCGATGCCGCCACCATCTACATGACCACCGATCCCGGTCGCTTCGATGTCATTGTCACCGACAACCTGTTCGGCGACATTCTCACCGATCTCGCCGGTGCGATCGCCGGTGGTATCGGGTTGGCTGCCTCTGGGTCCATTGATGCGTCCCGGAACAACCCCTCCATGTTTGAGCCGGTGCACGGGTCCGCCCCGGACATCGCCGGCCAGGGCATCGCCGACCCGCGTGCGGCGATCCTCTCGGCGGCGCTGCTGCTCGAGCACCTCGGAGACACCGAGAACGCCGCACGGATTGCCGCTGCGGTGGAAGCCGATGTGGCCAACCACGACGATGCCGGGGCACTGCGCACCGTCGAGGTGGGCGACCGGATTGCCGCCGCACTGGCCAAGTAGGGAGTTGCCGAGATGGGTGGACGGATTGGTGTGTGTGTGAGCGCACTTCTCGTGTGTGGGCTGGCGGCCTGTGCCAACCAGCCCACCACCCCACCCACCTCGACAACAACCACCACACTGCCCACCCCCACGGTGGTGCATACGGTGACGGAGACCAGTTACGAAACTCCCACCCCAACCTCACCACAGTCGTCCACCCGCTTATCGGAGGAGACGACCGTGACGGTGACCGAGGAGCAACCGGCTCCTCTGCCACCACAGCCGGAGATCCCGGAGGAGACGACGACGGCGGAGGAAACAACCTCGTCGGTGGTGACCTCCTCCTCGCCGGTTACCACGTCTGAGGTATCCTAAGGGCTATGCGCATTGGACGAATAGCTACCCCAGACGGAATCACTTTCTGCACAGTCGACGAGGACGGAACAACGTTCCACGCTATGTCGAACACTCCATTTGAAGAGCCGCAGCTGACCGGGAAGACCTACACGGCAGACAATGCCAAGCTCCTCGCTCCCATTCTCCCGTCGAAGGTGATGGCCATCGGCCGCAACTACGCCGACCATGTGAAAGAGGTCTTTGCCAAGGACGCGTCGTACCTGCCGCCGACCATGTTCCTCAAACCCCCTACGTGCATTATTGGCCCCGGCGCGGAGATCAAAATCCCGACGTGGGCGACGAAGGTGGAATTTGAAGGCGAGGTCGCCCTCATTGTGAAGAAGGCGGCGAAGAATATCAAGGCCGAAAACTGGCGCGACGTCATCTTGGGTCTCACCCTCATCAACGATGTCTCCTCCCGGGACCTGCAGTTTGCCGATGGTCAGTGGGCGCGGGCGAAGGGCATTGATACCTTTGGTCCGCTCGGCCCGTGGATCGATACCGACCTGGACAAGTTTGACTTGGAGAATCTGCCGGTGCGCGCCTACCTCACCCACGATGGAGTGCGGGAGATGAAGCAGAACTCCACTTCGGCGCAGATGCTGTGGAGTTTCGGCGAGATCGTCGAATATGTCACCGCCGCCTACACGATCCTCCCGGGCGATGTCATCTCCACCGGCTCTCCCGCCGGCACCGCACCGATGGCGCCCGGCGATACGATCACCATCGAGGTGGAGGGGTTGGGGACGTTGACGAACCCGATCGCGGAGGCCTCGACGGAACCGTGGACGGCCTGGTAACTAGAGTCCGAGAGCCTTCATCATCGTCGTGAGCTTGGCGGTGGTTTCCGCCAACTCCTCGGCTGGATCAGAGTCGGCGACGATGCCCCCGCCCGCCCAGGCGCGGGCGTGGAGCCCGTCGGCAGTGACCTCGGCGCAGCGGATCGCCACCATGAACTCCCCATTGCCCTGATTATCGGCCCAGCCGACGGCACCAGCGTAGAACCGCCGGTCCGATTCCACCGACTGGATGTAGTTGCGGGCGCGAGCAGTGGGAGTTCCGCAGATCGCCGGGGTGGGGTGCAGGAACGCCGCCAGCTGCAGGGCGTTGAGGGACGCATCGGCAAGTGTGCCGGTGATCGGGGTGGCCAGGTGCCACACCTCGTTGGTGGAGATGAGCTGCGGCGTGTCCGGGATAGTCAGCGACGTGGTGATCGGCTCCAAGCTGGCGCGGATATCCTCAACCACATAGGCGTGTTCGGTGCGGTTCTTCGCCGATGCGGCGAGCTGCTGGCCGGTCGCACGGTCGGCGGCGGGATCGGCGGGCCGAGGGGCGGATCCGGCGAGGGGGAGGAGGGAAATCTCGGCGCCCTGTTTGCGGACGAGCATCTCGGGGGAGCAGCCGACAAGCCACGAGCCGCCGAGATCGACGATGAACCCGTCACGGGCGGCGGACGTATCGATGAGGCGGGCGGCGATGAGGCGGGGATCGACCGGTTCGTCAAAGTCAATGTCCACGGCCCGGGCGAGCACAACCTTCTCAAAGTCGGGATCGGCCGAGAGGGTGGCCACCGCCTCGGTGACGCGCCGCAGATGCTCCTCGGGGCTGGGGTCGAACCCGGCGACGTGGGCGGAGAGGCGCGAGCCGTCCCCGGTGAGATAGTAGGCGTGGGGGTTGAGGGCGGCCGGCTCCCAGATGACTGATTCCGGCACGGTCAGTGCGGCCTCGGCGGCAGGATCGAAGGGCAGTGCTCCGACGATGAGGGGTGCATCGAGATCGGCGGGGATATCCTCAATACTGCGGAAGAAGGCGCGCGATCCCTGGGTGCGGACGGAGCCGTGAGCTCGAGAGAGGAGGAAATCGGGGGCCGTCGAGGGTCTGGATGCCATGAGCGTTCATTGTAGCGCTAGGATACTTCCCATGACTGTCAAGGTTCGCTTCTGTCCCTCACCCACCGGAACCCCCCACGTGGGCATGGTTCGAACGGCTCTCTTTAATTGGGGGTATGCCCGGCACACCGGCGGCAAACTCGTCTTCCGGATCGAGGACACCGATGCCGCCCGTGATTCCGAGGAGTCCTACCAGGCGATTATTGATTCACTGACGTGGCTCGGGATGGACTGGGACGAGGGTGTGGTCACCGGTGGCCCGAATGGGCCGTACCGGCAGAGCCAACGGATGGACATCTACCGCGACGTGTTAGAGAAGCTCACGGAGGCCGGCTACGTCTACCCGGCCTACTCCACGAATGAGGAGGTGCAGCAGCGCCACCGGGAGAAGGGGGAGGATCCGCAGCTCGGGTACGACAACTTCGATCGCACCCTGACTCCCAAGCAGCGCGCCGAGTTTGAGGCGCAGGGGCGCACTCCGGTGTGGCGCTTCCGGATGCCGGAGAAGGATTGGACGTGGACAGACCTGGTGCGCGGGGAGATCACCTTTGCCCAGGAGACCCAGCCGGACTTTGTTGTCGCCCGCTCGGACGGTTCCCCTCTGTACACGCTCGTCAACCCGATCGACGATGCGATGATGGGGATCAACGTGGTGTTGCGCGGTGAGGACATTCTGCCGTCGACACCGCGCCAGATGGCGCTCTATGAGGCCCTCATTGCCCTCGGAATTGCCGAGGGCACCCCGGAGTTTGGGCACCTGCCGTTTGTGATGGGCACCGGCAACAAGAAACTGTCCAAGCGGGACCCGGAATCGAACCTGTTCAACCACCGTGACGCGGGAATCATCCCCGAGGGGATGCTCAACTACCTCGCCCTGCTCGGATGGTCGATGAAGGGGGATTCCAACTCGGAGATCTTCAGCGTTGACGAGTTCATCGCCGCCTTTGACGTGCACGATGTGCTGGGCAACCCCGCCCGCTTTGATCAGAAGAAGCTCGAGGCGATCAACGCCGACCACATTCGCCTGCTCGAGCCCGCCGATTTTGAGGCCCGGTTGAAGACGTATTTGGCCGACTATTTCAACTTCACGCTTGCCGACGCGGACTTCACCCTCGCTGCCTCGCTCGTGCAGACGCGGATTAAGACCCTGTCGGAGGCGTATGGGTTGCTGAAATTCCTCGAGCCCGGCGAGCTCACCTATGACGAGAAGTCCGTGCAGAAGAATCTCGCCACCGCAGAGGCGGGGGAGTACCTGCGACGGGCCCAGGCGGCACTGGAGACGGTGAGCGCGAACGAGTGGGTTACCGCAGCCATCGAGTCCGCTCTGCAGGCCGCCCTCGGGGAGGATAAGCCCCGCAAGTTCTATGGGGCTGTGCGGGTGGCGGTGACCGGTGCTGCGGTGTCCCCGCCGCTGTTTGAGTCGATGCAGTTGCTTGGTCGGGAGCGCACCATGGGGCGAATCGATCATGCTCTCAGCGAACTTGTCGCCTAAAAACGGAGGTTCACCTGGCGATTTGCTCCATGTGGCCGAAGGTGTCTATAGTTAACGGGCGTTGCAGACAGCAACTGATGGCCTATGGTGTAATTGGCAACACAACGGTTTCTGGTACCGTCATTCTAGGTTCGAGTCCTGGTAGGCCAGCTGTGTTCCCCACGAGGGTACACATATGCCCTGTTCGTCTAGCGGCCTAGGACACCGCCCTCTCACGGCGGCGGCACGGGTTCAAATCCCGTACAGGGTACAAACGGAGATGACCAGCGGAGACGCTGGTCATCTTTGCGTTGTAAGGAGGACACCTAGTGCCGAAGCCGATTGGTCACGAATCACGCTAAAATGGGGCCCTCGACGGTCTGCGCACCATTGCCGTGGTCGGTGTCATCCTCTACCACATGAACATCGGCTTCATGGCCGGCGGCCTCCTCGGTGTCGCCGACCGCACCTGTTTCATCATCGCACTGGGTACCAACAATGCTGCCAACCAGAACCGGGGTGGCTACGACAACTCCGTTGGCGATGTCTCCGCCGTCATGGATGCGATCGGGCCGACCTACCCGGTGTTGTGGGTGACCTCGGTCACCGATGACCTGTGGGCGCCGCAGTACTACCAGAATGCGGCGATGGAGGTGTTCAACGCGGGGCTCTACACCGCCCAGGAATCCTACGACAACCTGTGGGTGTACCCGTGGAATGAGGAAGTTGAGGAAGAGTGGTTCCTCGACGGGGACGGCGTGCACTACAACGTGGACGGCAACACCGCCCGCGCCCACTACTTCGCCCGCGCCCTTATCGACGCGTTCCCACAGGATCCGACGACGACGGAGCCCTCCCCGCTGCTGCCGGACCCGCCGTTGCCCGCGAGCGACCGCGTGGCTACGGGCCGGCCGGAATAAGCACGGCGAAGCCCCACGGCCCGAGCACCGTCGAGTGAACCGTGACGGTAACCGGATCCCCGAAACTGTAGACGAGCTCCCCGCCGATGGGGGCGGTGCGCTCGGTGTCGGAGAAATTACACACGATGATCCCGGTCGCATGCCCGTACCACACCACGGCATCGTCAACCATGTCAGCGGTCAGCTCACTCAGCCACGGATGGTTAAAACCGAGCTTACCCCGCAGCTCAAGCATCCGCTCATAGTGCTCGCGCAGGCGCCCATTCTCTGTAGTAAACGCCCAATCCAGGCGCGCCGATGCGAACGTCGCCGGATCTGCAGGCACCGGCATCCCCTCGGTGGAGAGCCCCTGATAGGAAAAGCTGCGCGCCCGCCCCTCGCACGTGGCGGCATCGAGGTCCGGGGAGGAGTGTTGGGCAAAGAACGGGAAGGGGGTGAGAGCCCCAAACTCCTCACCCATGAAGATCATCGGGGTCATCGGATTGGTTGCCAACACCGCCCACTTGAGGGCGAGCTGCTGCTCGGTGAGATTCATGGAGGGCCGGTCTCCGCGGGGCCGGTTGCCGGTTTGATCGTGGTCAGTGGTGTAGGAAACGAGCCGATAGGCCGGGGTGGTTGCCAGATCAAGGTGACCGCCGACGTTGCGATCACGGAACCCGGAATAGCCGCCCTGATAGAAGAACCCACTGGTGATGGTGGTAAACAGTTCCTTCACCCCGTGGAAATCGGAGTAGTAGGCGTGCTGTTCTCCGGACACACTCGTGTGGAGGGCGTGGTGGAGATCGTCGTGCCACACCGCATCCAACCCCACCCCATACGGGCGGGGCAGGGTGAGCCGGGGATCGTCGGCATCGGTTTCCCCGATGATCGTGCGCGGAATCCCGGTTTCCGCCTCCACAGTCGCAGCAACGTGGACGATCTCCTCAACGATGGAGGTGGGGGAGGGATCGACGATGGTTTGGATCGCATCAAGCCGCAGTCCATCGATGTGAAACTCCCGCAACCACCCGGCGGCGGCATCGCGCACATAGGCGCGCACCTCGTGGGAGCCGCGACCAGCATAGTTGATCACATCGCCCCAGTCGGTCGCCCCGCTCGTCATATACGGCCCAAACATCCCCGTGTAGTTCCCATCGGGGCCGAAGTGGTTGTACACGACATCGAGGATGACGGCGATTCCGGTCGCATGGGCGGCATTGACCAGGTGCTTGAGCCCATCTGGGCCACCGTACAGCTCCGTCACACAGTGCCAGTCCACCCCGTCATAACCCCAGTTGAAATCCCCGTAGCACGGTTGGACGGGCATGAGCTCGATGGCGGTCACCCCGAGATCGGCGAGATAGTCCAGTTTGGTTTCCACCCCGGCAAAGGTTCCCTCCGGGGTGAACGCACCAACGTGCAGCTCATAGATGACCATGCCGGGCAGGATTCGTCCGGTCCAGCCAGCATCGCTCCACTCAAACGTGTCCGTGTAGACCTGCGAGAGCCCCAACACCCCGTCGGGTTGGCGGCGAGTCCGAGGATCGGGCACCGTGTCCGTGAACCCCTCCCCATTGCCGTAGTCCAACCGGAACCCGTAGCGGTCCCCGTCCACCATGGGCACATCACTGACCCACCAGCCGCGCCGGGATGTGTCGCGGCTCAGCAGGTGAATCACCCCGTTGACCTCCACCTGCATATCGTGGGCGTGGGGTGCCCACACGGAATAGGTGGGCAGAGACGGTGCGGAGGACGTGTTAACGGGCATACTTCCACCGTAGCAAAAGGCGGCACGTCCGGGCCGGGAGTGTATTGCCCTGTCTATCTCGGTAAAATCTGAGCCATGGATTTCTGTGTGCCAGTGCCAGCCAGTGCTGAGGGGCAGGCCTCAGATAGTGGTGCTGTCGCCGAGGCGGAGCTGGAGATCAAGAAATCCCGGTTCCTCGCATTTATCGGGCGAACGGACACCGAGGAGGCGGCCCGCGAGTTCATCCACCGGGTGCGTGCGGCGTATCCGGATGCACGCCACCACTGCTCGGCCTACATTGTGCACGTCGATGCAGCGCAGCCGATTCTGCGCTCCTCCGACGATGGGGAGCCCTCCGGGACAGCCGGCAAGCCCATGCTCGACGTGCTCGTCGGCAGCGGAGTGGAGAACATTACCGCCGTGGTCGTCCGCTACTTCGGCGGCATCAAATTGGGCACCGGAGGCCTCGTGCGCGCCTACTCCGATGCCACCACCGCCGCCCTCACCACAGTTCGCACCGCCACCCGGAGTTTGCTCGCCCTCTACACCCTCGAGGCTGACCACACGATCGCCGGACGGTTGGAAGCAGACCTGCGCGCCGCCGACTACCAGATCACCGACACCGCCTACGGTGCGGCTGTCACCTACACCGTCGCCGTCGACCCCGCCGCTGCAGATCGGTTTGCCGGTTGGGTTGCCGCCCACACCGCAGGGGCACTCACCCCGGCCCGGGCGGGAACAGCGTGGGTAGAGCGCGCTATCATAGAGAACCATGACGATGCAGAAATACCCGACCAATCCCATTGAGCGCCGCAAGCAGGCGGTTCGGAAGCACTCGAAGAATGCCGCCGTCTATGTCGGCGCTGGGGTGATCGGTGGTATCGCACTCGGACTCCTCATGGAATCGTGGGGGATCTTCATCCTCGGGCTCATCATCGCCGTCGTCGGCGGCGGCTATGAGTGGAGTCGGGTGCAGAAGATCGTCAACTATCGGGATCCCCAGTGACCCGAATTGACCAATACGTGTGGGCGATCCGGCTCACCAAAACCCGCACGGCCGCGGCCGACGCAGTGAAGGCCGGACACGTCAAACTCAACGGCGTTGCCGTCAAACCCGCCCAACCCGTCGTCCCCGGCGATACCATCCGCATCTGGGTCAACCATCGCGAACGCATCGTCGAGGTCGTCGAACTGCTGGACAAGCGCGTCAGTGCCAGCCGCGCCCAGGCAGCCTACATCGACCATTCGCCGCCACCCCCGCCGAAGGAGGTGCTGGCCTCCCTCCCAGTGCGCGACCGGGGCAGTGGGAGGCCGACGAAGAAAGACCGCCGCGAGTTGGACCGGCTGCGCGGACGATCCTCGCGCTAAACACTGGCCGCTTAACTGCGCACGAGGAGAGCTGTCGGCAGCGCGTCTAACAGATCTGCAACCGGCACCTTGCCAGCAGAACTATCGTAGGTACGACCGGTCAAAACATCCGACCACGTGCCCTCAGGCAGGGTCAGTGTCGTTGTCTGCCACCCATGCTCCTCCGCCAGCTTGAGCGGAGTGCGGGTGGCCAACGCGATAATATCCACATTCCCCGGACGTGGCCCTCGTGCCACACCCAACAGGTGACCGGCCGTCGGTCCTTGAGCAAACACCGCCTGGTAATCCCCGCCGACAAAACACTCCGGATGCTCCCCGCGCACCCGCAGCGCCGTCGCGATAATCGCCTGCTTCACCACATCGGCACGGTCACCACCGGTGGCCGCCGGAAGGACAGCGTCACCGGCATCGAGGGCCGCCACGATCGGGGCAAGAGTAGCGGCCCGGGTGTCAAAGTCCACAAACCGGCGGTTGTCCGGGTCGACGAGGGAGTCCGTGACATACTCCTCACCCTGGTACGTATCGGGGATCCCCGGGGCAATGAGTTGCAGCAGCTTGCGGCCCCAACTCACGGTCACCCCCGCCGGAGCCAACAATCCCACAAACGCGGTGATCCGTTCCGTCGCCGGGCCATCGAGGAGGGAATCAATCCACTGGGCAACCGCCGCCTCGAAGGGCTCATCCGGCTCCACCCACGAGGTGCGCAACCCCGCCTCACGGATCGCCTTCGCCGCAAACGCCTGGAGTCGGGTGCGATAACTGTCGGTGAGGACACCGTCAGCCGGCCAGCTGCCGACGATATTCTGCAGGAGAAAGGCACCGGTCGGACCGTGCGGAGGGGGAGTGACCGCATAGACCTCCTCCACAAACTCACCGTAGGTAGCCGGAGCATCGGCGATCTCGAGCATCCGGGCGCGCACATCCTCCCCCCGCTTAGAATCGTGCGTGGACAGTGTCGTCATCGCGGTCGGCCACAGGTGTGCCCGCTCCTGCTGGAGCAGGTGGAACTCCGCCGCTGACACCCCAAACCGGCCCGGATCCCCGCCCACCTCGTTGAGGGCGATGAGGCGACTGGCCCGGTAGAACAGGGTGTCCTCCACCCCCTTCGCCATCACCGCACCACACACCTGGGCGAAGCGAGTGAACGCCTCCCCACCGGCGATGAGCGCGGCGGCGATGACATCGAGTGCTTCGCGCCGGGAGGGGAAGCGGCGACTCATGTCGGCGACAACGGAGGCGGTCGTGCGCGCCAGGGACCGATAGTCCGCCCGGTACACCGGGATCGCCGCCACGAGCTTTTCCACGGTACTCAGCAGCGCCGCATCCGGTAGGGTGGACCCGGCGGTGGAGAAGTTGTCCCGCCGGATCGCCCGGGCCAGTCGGCGTACCTCCGCTGAGAGCTCCGTATGTGCCACCTGTTCCTTGAGCACATAGGCACTCGAGGCGAGGGCATCGTGGTCCCATGTGGAGCCGGAGTGCTTGAGTGAAATCATGGAGAGCGGATCGGCGGCAACGCTCTGCACAAAGACGCCGTCGAGTTCGCGCCCAGCATCGTAGCCGGTGGTGCCGTTGACCTTGAGGCGCGGGTCGAGGGCCTCATCGGCACCGAGGATCTTCTCCGCTACAAGCCAGCGATCCGGTCCGATGACCTCCCGCAGGCGCGAGAGGTAACCGAAGGGATCGGCCAACCCGTCCGGATGGTCCACCCGTACTCCGTCGATAAGGTCCGCTTGGACCAGTTCGCGCAGGACCTTATGGGTGTGCTCGAAGACGAGGGGGTCCTCCTGGCGGATTCCGGCCAGAGTGTTCACCGAGAAGAAGCGGCGGTAGTTGATCACCCCGTCGCGCCAGTACATGAGCTTGTAGTGCTGGCGCTCATAGATTGCGCCGATGGTGTCGTTGGTGACGCCCTCTGCGGGCACTGTGGCCGGGTCGAGGGGGAAGATGTGGTCGAAGTAGCGCAGGACCGGCTCCCCGTTGTACGTGTCAGCGGTGAAGGCGGAAGTGTCCGATTCGGCGCCGAGAATGGGCAGTCCGAGCCGGCCGCCGGCCCCATTGTCACTGTGCCAGTCGATGTCAAAGTACGGTTCAAACTGGGAGTTTTGGCCCAGTTTCAACACATCCCACCACCACGGGTTGAGCTCGGGGCGGGCGATCCCCACATGGTTGGGGACGATATCAATGATCAGCCCCATCCCGGCGTCGTGCACTGCGTGGGCGAGCTGCTCGAAGCCGTCGCGACCGCCGAGTTCCGGGTTGATAACCGTCGGATCGGTGACATCGTAGCCGTGGTTGGAGGTCGGGTCAGCCGCCATAATCGGGGAGAGGAAGAAGTGGGAGATTCCCAGTTGCGAGAGGTAGGGCAGGATGGCTTCCGCCTCCGCGAAGCCGAAGGCTCTGCCCTCTGGGTCTGCCTGAGGCCCCCGCAATTGGATGCGATATGTTGCGGTCAGTGGTCGTACGGCCATTGAGAAAAATCACCCTTTCTTCGTGTTGGCCCCGAGTCTACTCCGCCGGACGACGCGATGGACGGCCGCGCGAACCTTGGGATCCTTGACAACCGCCCCCACCGGGTATCCGTCGCGGTAGGTGATCGCGAACGGGGTGACCGGGGTGCGGGCCTTCATAAAGGCGGTGAACGCCCAGCTGGCGAGCTCCTCCTGATCGCCGGGGCGGCACGCCACAACAATCCCGTCGCACGGTGCAAAATACACAACAGCCTGTCCAAAGAGCGCTTCGGTCGTGTCGTTGAGGATGGTGAACAGGGCGGGATGAGCCAACCATGCCGTGATTGGGGTGTCGCTGACGGCGAGTTGCAGGCCGGGGGTGGTGCGGGCGGTGACGGATTGGGAGCGGCGGTGCCACAGGCGGAACGGGTGCTCATAGGCGATGGTGCGGGCGGAATTATCCCACAGTTGGCTCACCGAGGCCGGTGCGAGCCCACAGGTCAGTGGCTGCCCGTTATGGAGCAGGTGACTGCAAAGGGTGGGGGAGAGGTTGATCTCGGCGGGTTGGGTGTCCTCCCACGGCTCGGTGACCGAGGCGCGGTGGGCAAAGAATTGGGAGCGCAGGGCGGGAATGAAGGCGGGCAGCATCGAAGACCTTCCTCGGCGGGGTGAACAGTTGTCTCACCCTCTTAGATGCTCTTCGCGGCAAAAACGTTCCCGCTCAGTTCAGAATGGTGGTTTCGGGTCAGCGTCCGGCTCAATTCCGAGCTCGCGGTAGAGGTGCTCAGCCGTCCACAGGGTGATCTCCTGGCCTTGGGCGATGAGTTCGCGGGCCCGCTTTTCCTTCGTTGTCATACTCGTCCACGCCCCGAGCACCACGAGTGTCGTCTTCTTTGTCACGTTCTTGCCCACGGTAGCACCGGCTGCGGCGATCCGCGCCCACAGATCCCCCTTGTCCAGTGGGCTGAAATCCCCGGTGAGGGTGACATTGTGGCCGAAGAGGGCGCCGTGGGGATCGGCTGCGGTGTTGGCTAAGGGCACCACATCTGGGGTGGATACCGTCTCCCACCGGGGTGTGCGTGTGGGCCGGACGGGCTCCACACTCGGTCGGACGCGAGCGGCCATCACATAATCCATCCGGCCGGAGCCGAGAATCCGCCCGGGCACAAAGCCGTTCGCCTCCACCGCATCCACGCGCTCCCACCCCGCCTGGGCGGTCAGTGCGAGGTACACCGCCGCCGTCGTCACCGCCGGATCTGTCGACGGGTCGATGCCGAGGGCGGTTGCGATGCCTGTCAGCTCGTGGGAGTCAAACTCGAGGGCGCTTGCGCGGGCCACAGCGAGGCTGCACATGAGCGGACCCGACGGTGGGGTCACCCCTGCCGCCAACAGGGCGCGGGAGAGCACACTGCCGTGGTAGAAGGCCGGGTGGGCGACGAGGAGGCGATCGGAAACCAGGTGCACAAACTCCTCCAGCTGGGCGGGGGAGAACACATGCACCGTGCCGATCTCCCCGTCGGTGACCTCCACTGCAGACACAGAGGTGCACCTCGCCCAGTCGGGATCGTCACTGTCCACATGCACGGCAACAAACGTCCCGGCTGGGAAGGCGACAGCATGGGTGGACAGGGCCGCCTGCAGGCTGCGCACCGCCGCCGCCTGGCCGGGCCCGAACCGCACCACCGTCGCCGCTGGCGTGTCGGTGCGACGCACGGTGAGGGTTCCCTCCTGCCACGGTGTTGGCACAACCACCTCGACGTGGCTCACCTGCGCGCGATCAATCCGCTCCTCCACCGCCTCGGGGTGGAGACAGCGCGCCATCAGCGTCGGGGTGATGCGCACCTCGGTGCCAACGATCGACACCTCAGTAGCCAGCCCGCGCACAATCATCTACTCACCAACCTGAATGAGAATCACCGTCGACCGGGCGGCCACCGTAAACTCCTCGCCGGCCTGGGCAACCTGGGCACTGTCCGTGTCCACAGCACCGACCCGCACCGTCGTGTTGATGACCTCCTTCCATCGCGCACCATATTCGGCCGCCGGCAGCGTAAACGTGAGATCGTTCTCACTGGCGTTGAAGCACAGGAGGAAGGAATCGTCGACAATGCGCTGCCCGCGCGACCCCGGCTCGGCAATTTCCTTGCCGTTGAGGTACACCATGAGCGCCTTGCCAAAGTAGAAATCCCAATCCGCCTGGGTCATCAGCTTGCCCGCGTTGGTCATCCACGCCACCTCGCGATGTGCACCCTCCTCCCCGAGGGGACCACCGCGCAGGAAGCGACGACGCCGGAACACCGGATGATCTGCACGGAGTTTGATCAACTCCTGGGTGAACGCCAACAATTCCTCATTGTCCTCCACCGTCGACCAGTCCACCCACGAGATCTCATTGTCCTGACAGTACGCGTTGTTGTTGCCAGCCTGGGTGCGAGCCAACTCATCACCCATCGACAGCATCGGTGTCCCCTGCGACAGCAACAGGGTGGTCAGGAAGTTCCGGCGCTGCCGCGCCCGCAACGTGATGATCTCGGGATCCTTTGTCGGTCCCTCCTCACCACAGTTCCACGACCGGTTATGGGACTCCCCATCGTTGTTGCCCTCCCCATTGGCCTCATTGTGCTTCTGGTTATAGCTGACCAAATCGTTGAGCGTGAACCCATCGTGGGCGATGACGAAGTTAATCGAGGCCGTTGGGCGCCGCCCATTGTGGGCATACAGGTCCGAGGAACCGGTCAGGCGGGAGGCGAACTCGCCGAGCGTGGCTGGCTCGCCCCGCCAGAAGTCACGCACCGTATCCCGGTACTTGCCGTTCCACTCCGTCCACAGGGCCGGGAAGTTACCCACCTGGTAACCACCCTCGCCCACATCCCACGGCTCGGCGATGAGCTTCACCTGGCTCACCACCGGATCCTGCTGGACCAGGTCAAAGAAGCTGGAGAGGCGGTCGACATCGTGGAGTTCACGGGCCAACGTGGCTGCGAGGTCGAAGCGGAACCCATCGACGTGCATCTCCGACACCCAATAGCGCAGGGAGTCCAAAATCAACTGCAGCGAGTGCGGATGGCGCACATTGAGCGAGTTCCCTGTCCCCGTGTAATCCATATAGTGGCGGCGATCCCCGTCCACCAGCCGGTAATAGGCGGCATTATCAATACCTCGGAAACTCAACGTTGGGCCCATGTGGTTGCCCTCAGCGGTGTGGTTGTAGACCACGTCGAGGATGATCTCAATGCCCGCCTCATGGTACGTGCGCACCATCCCCTTGAACTCAGCCACATCGGCACCCGGTTTCGAGGCTGCCGCATAGTCCTTGTTTGGGGCGAAGAAGCCGAAGGTGTTGTACCCCCAGTAGTTGGACAGGCCGAGTTCGCGCAACCGGTCATCCTGATAGAACTGGTGCACCGGCATCAGCTCGAGCGCGGTGATCCCCAGGTCCTTGAGGTATTCCACGATCGCCGGGTGGGACAGTCCCGCATAGGTGCCGCGGATGCTCTCGGGCACCTCCGGGTGGGTCATGGTGAGGCCTTTCACATGGGCCTCATAGATGACAGTCCGGTGGTAGGGGGTGTTGGGGGAGCGGTCATCGCCCCAGTCAAAGAACGGGTTGACCACGACAGACTTCATTGAGTGGGGGCGCGAATCCTCCCTATTGCGACCGTTTGGATCCTGCGGGTTCATGATGTCATAACTGAACAGGGAGGCATCGCCATCGTAATGGCCGTCATAGGCCTTCGCGTACGGGTCGAGGAGGAACTTCGACGGGTCACACCGGTTGCCGTTCGCCGGATCCCACGGCCCATGCACACGGTACCCGTAGCGTTGCCCCGGGGAGATACCCGGCAGGTAGCAGTGCCAGATGTGGGCGTCGACCTCGGTGAGGGGAACGCGGGTTTCCACCTCCTTGCCCGCCTCGTCCAAGTCGACGAGGCACAGTTCGACGTGGTCGGCGACCTCAGAGAAGAGGGCGAAGTTGGTGCCTGCACCATCGTAGGTGGAGCCAAGTGGGTAGGCGGCTCCGGGCCAGACCTCGATATCTACCGGTTGAGGGGTGTGATCAGACGGAGAAGTCGTATCTGGTTGGGTGGAGTCTGAAGTTGTCTCAGTCATAAGGAATCAGTCTACTCACCGTACCCAGGAAAACGGGAGTTTGTGCATAAAAACCTGGGATTTCTCCCCGTAGCCTGGGAATGTTTCAGGGATTTGCTGCAGGATAGTGGTTGTTGACCAGCCCGGTGGTATGGTGGTGAAAGAAATTTTTTCCATGAATAACACGTGAAGGAGTCACTGAATCGTGCAACGCAGTCGAATCACCACAGTAGCCGCCGCCGCAACCATCCTTGCGGTCGGCCTCGGGCTCACCGCCTGCGGTTCCAAGGACGACGACGCAGCCGCCACCACCTCGGCGACCGCCACCACGTCCACTGCGGCCGAAGCATCCTCGGAAGCGCCGTCGGAGGCTGCGGCATCCTCATCGTCGGTCCAAGCGGCCGCCCCCGCACCGGAGACGACGGCGCAGGATCCGCTGGCCCTGCCGCCGGTGGCCAACATCCCCACCGACGTGACCATTGAACCGGTCACCGGTGGCCAGCCCGCCTCCGCAGCGGATGCCCAGGCGATTTCCGACGTCGTCGGTGCGGTGTTCCCCCGCCCGGAGGACACGATTCGCGGCTACTACGCCTGGCAGTTGGACAACACGTGCCGCCAGGCGCTCGGTGACGATGCGAGCATCCAGCAGGTGGAAGCCCAGCTGCAGCAGATGCCGGATCTGGCGATCTCGGACATTCTCGCCATTCCGCCGGAGGCCGCCGGCCAGGATGCGCAGACCCAGCAGCTCTTCGCCGCCTTCCAGGGGCTGACCACGGCCACGGTAGACCGGGTGGACAACATCATGGTGGACGGTAACGATGCCTCTGCCGATGTGACCGTCACCACCTCCGGGCAGACCCAGACCGGTCCGATGCGCTTCCTCCGCGAGGATGACCGCTGGAAGCTGTGCAACTAAGTTCTCTCAGCGCATCAATGAACCCCATATCGTACGTTGCTCGCAGTGCCTCCGGCATTGCCGCCATCACCATGATCGGTGCCGCAGTCCTCGGTGCGATATGGGGTTTACTGCTGCCGTCCTACACCGTCGACCTCGCCGGGGACGGCGTGTACACCCCCGGCGCGGACTTCGGTTCAGCGGACTTTGGCTACTATCTCGCCTTCCTCCTCATCACGACGATACTCGGTGGGATCATCGGGGTGGTCAGTTTTTCCGTGCTCGACTCGTGGCCGCCGGTGGGGGGCCAACTCTTCGCCATCGGGCTCGCCCTCATCGCCAGCTCCGAGTTCCTCCTCGTGGGCAACCTCGTCTCCCGTGCCCTCCTGGACATTGATGCCCTGTATGGCCCGGCGGGGACAACGGCGATGGTGAAAACGACCCTCGACGGAGGAGGAGGCTACTTTTGGGCACCGCTGTGTGCAGCCGCAGTGTGGTGGGTGCGACTGTGGACCACCTTGGGGCAGGCTGCTACGATAGCGCCAGAAAACTCTCCTGAACCAATTGAGTGACCCTGTGGAAAGTGAGTGACCATGCTCCGTCTGGTGGACCTGAGAGGCACCAACCTAACCCAACGTGCACTGCGGACGGCGGTCCCGCGCGGGGCGAGCGATGTGGAATCGACGCTGCCGACCGTGCGCCCCATCGTCGAGGAGGTTGCCGCCCACGGCGTCGATGCCGCCATCGCCTACGGGGAGAAGTTCGACGGGATCCGCCCGCCCGCCGTCATGGTCCCTGCGGAGGTCATCGCCGAGGCTGTTGACACGCTCGATCCAGCGGTCATCTCCGCCCTCACCCGCGCCATCGCGCGCGTGCGCACCGTCCACGAGGCGGAGCGCCCCACCGACCACACCGTTACCCTCGCTTCCGGTGCTACCGTCACCGAACGGTTCATCCCCGTCGAACGCGTCGGCCTCTACGTGCCCGGTGGGCAGGCCGTGTACCCCTCCTCGGTGGTGATGAATGTTGTTCCCGCCCAGGCTGCCGGGGTGGAGTCACTCGTCGTCTCCTCCCCGCCGCAGAAGGACAACGGCGGCTACCCGCACCCGACAATCCTCGCCGCCTGCTCCCTCCTCGGGGTGGAGGAAGTGTGGGCAGTCGGCGGTGCCCAGGCGATCGCCCTGCTTGCCTACGGTGATGAGCCAGCCGGGCTGGAGCCGGTGGATATGATCACCGGCCCGGGCAACATCTTTGTCACTGCAGCGAAGCGGCTCGTCCGCTCCGTCGTCGGCATCGATGCGGAGGCCGGGCCCACCGAGATCGCCATCATCGCCGACGACAGCGCCGATCCGGTCCACCTTGCCTACGATCTCATCTCCCAGGCAGAGCACGACACGATGGCGGCAAGTGTGCTCATCACGGACAGTGAGGACCTTGCCCGCGCCGTTGACCGGGAGGTTGAGGAGCGCTACCAGGTCACCCGCAATGCCGATCGGGTGCGTGAGGCACTCACCGGGCAGCAGTCCGGGATTGTTCTCACCGATGACCTCATCGCCGTCGCCAATGCGTATGGGGCCGAACACCTCGAAATCCACACCCACGATGCGCGCTCGGATGCGGCGAAGATCCGCAATGCCGGGGCCATCTTCGTCGGCCCGTATGCCCCGGTCCCACTCGGCGACTATGCGGCCGGATCCAACCACGTGTTGCCCACCTCCGGGTCGGCGCGCTACTCCTCGGGCTTGTCCACGCACACGTTCCTGAAAACTGTCGACGTCATCGACTATGACGAGGCTGCCCTCGCCGAGATCGGGGATGCCGTCATCGCCTTGGCACAGGCGGAGCGCCTGCCCGCCCACGGGGAGGCCATCACCGCCCGCACCGGCCAACACTGACGGAACCCTCCCAACCCCACTGAAGGCTGAATCATGCTTGGAGCCCACACCACCAATCCCGATGCCCTCACCCTGCGTGAGGAGTTCGCCGGAGCCACCGCCTATGGGGCACCCCAGTTGGCTGACCCGATCCGGCTCAACACCAACGAAAACCCCTACCCGCCCTCCGAGGCGATCGTGTCCGGGCTCGCCGCCCGGGTGAGTGAGGCCGCGGCCATTCTCAACCGCTACCCCGATCGGGATGCGGTGGAATTGCGGGAGAAACTGGCGGCCTATATCGGGCATGGGGCCACCGTGGACAACGTGTGGGCAGCCAACGGCTCCAATGAAATCCTCCAAGAGCTGCTGCAGGCCTTCGGCGGGCCGGGGCGAACCGCACTCGGATTCACGCCGAGCTACTCCATGCACCCGCTGCTGGCGAAGGGCACCCACACGCAGTTTATTGCCGTGGATCGGGCGGCTGATTTCACCATCGATGTGGACGCGGCCTGTGCAATCATTGATGAGCAGCAGCCGGACGTCATCTTCATCACCACCCCGAACAACCCGACGGGGACGGTCACCCCCCTCGCCGATATCGAGCGGATTGTGCAGCACGCGCCGGGCATCGTCATCGTCGATGAAGCCTATGCAGAGTTCTCCGACTCGCCATCGGCGATCGAGCTCATTGAGCAGTATCCGACCAAGCTCGTTGTCTCCCGCACGATGAGTAAAGCCTTTGACTTTGCCGGTGGTCGCCTCGGCTATTTCGTCGCCGCCCCCGCCTTTGTGCAGGCTGTTATGCTCGTGCGGTTGCCGTACCACCTGTCCACGCTGAGTCAACTCGCCGCCAGTGTCGCCCTCGACCACTGTGCAGACACCTTGGCCACGGTGCGCACCATCGCCGCTGAGCGCGAGCGTGTGGCTGCCCGATTGGGTGAGCTCGGTTACCATGTTCTCCCGTCGGAGGCGAACTTCCTCTTCTTCGGTGATTTTGCCGATGCGGCCGCAGTGTGGCAGCAGTTCCTCGATGCCGGGGTGCTCATCCGCGATGTGGGGGTACCCGGTTATCTGCGGGTGACGATCGGGCTCGATGCGGAAAACACCGCCTTCCTTTCGGTGGCTGCGGCGCTGCGGGGTACAATCGCAGCATGACCGATATGTCGCATTCCAGCCGCGAACCCCTGAGCAAGGCTACCGACCGTGTCGCCCGTGTGGAACGGGCGACGAAGGAGTCCACCATCGCCATCGAGGTCAACCTCGACGGGACGGGCCGGGTCGATGTGAAGACGGGCCTGCCCTTCTTCGATCACATACTCACCGCGTTCGGCCAACACTCTGCACTCGATCTGCGGGTCCACGCCTCCGGCGACACGGACGTGGACGCCCACCACACCGTGGAAGATACCGCCATTGTGCTCGGGACTGCCCTCGCTGAGGCGCTCGGTGACAAGAAGGGCGTGTACCGCTTCGGGGAGGCGACGATCCCCATGGATGAGACGCTTGTGCGCGCGGTGGTCGACTTCTCCGGTCGCCCGTACTTTGTGGGTACTGGGGAGCCGGATCACCTGCTCACCAGTGTCATCGGTGGCCACTATGCCACGGTGATCAACCGGCATTTCTTTGAAACGTTGGCCACCCACGCCAAGATGAACCTGCACATCATTGTGGAGTATGGGCGCGATCCGCACCACATCACCGAAGCGGAGTTCAAGGCGGTGGCCCGTGCCATCCGTGCGGCGGTGGCAAAGGATGAGAGGATCACCGGCGTGGCCTCCACGAAGGGCACCCTGTAGGGGAGGTCACCGTGCTCACTACCAGCATTTCCCTCGCCCACGCAGCGGCACCGGTTGGGTGGGCTCAAGAGATTGTCCAAGTCCAGGCCGAACCCAATGAGCGCTGGCTCGTCATCCTCCTCTTCCTGCTCGCCGGGCTCTTCGCCGGTGGGGCGTGGAGTGGCTACAAGAACGCGCACACTCCGATCATGATTATCGCCGGGCTGATGACCGTGGTCACGCTCGCTGCGGCCGGCTTCTGGTTGGTCAGTGAAATCTGAGTCACCCTCCGTCTGGGCCGCACCGGGCTACCTCGCCACGATCATTTCTGTGGCCTGCTCCTTCTCCGGTTGGGCTCTGCTGCTGCCGGTTCTGCCCTTTGCCGTCCTCGACACTGGCCAGTCGGCCGCCCTCGCCGGGGCGACCACCGGGGTGTTTATGGTCTTCTTCGTCCTCACCCAGCTCATCACCCCCGCCATCCTGCGGCGGTGGGGATACCAACGGGTGATGGTCGTCGCGTCCCTCCTGCTCGGGGTTCCCGCCCTCATCCACATCGTCTCGCTCGCACCGGTTCCGGTGCTCTTTGACTGCGCGGTGCGTGGCATCGGGTTTGGGGCGGTTTCGGTGGCGGAATCCGCGCTCATCGCTGAACTCGTGCCCCGCTCGCAGGTTGGACGCGCCGCCGCCTACCTCGGGGTGGCCGTGGGGCTCCCGCAGGCACTTCTGCTCCCGTCCGGCCTCACCCTCGCGGCGGTGCTCTCAACGACCGTGGTCTATTCGGTTGCTGCGGTCCTCGCCACCGGGGCAGCGGTGTGTGCCGTGTTCATTCCAGCGATCTATCCAGCACCGCGAACCCCAACTAACGCGCGACCGACAGCGGTGGCTGCGGCAACCGGGCTGCCGGCCGCAGCAATATGCGCGGCCGCGTTCGGCTTTGCCTCCCTGGCCGCCTTCTTGCCCGCTGCCCTCGGGGCTGCGGCGGTGTGGGGCGGCATCCTCCTGGGTATCTCCGGGGCAAGCCAAATGGTGGCCCGGTTCCTCGCCGGTATCCTCGCTGACCGGTGGGGCCCGAGTCGCCTGCTCGTACCCGGCCAAGTCTGCGTAACGGTGGGTCTCATCGGCATCATCGGTGGAGTGATGAGCCAGAATCCGTGGCTGCTCGCCGTCGCCGTCGCCGTGCACGGGATGGGGTATGGGGCGATCCAGAACGATTCCCTGTTGACGATGTACCATCGGCTGCCCACCGCGCAGCTTGCACTCGGCTCCACGATCTGGAATGCCGCCTTCGACGGGGGCAACGGGATGGGGGCACTGCTGCTGGGGCTCGTGGTTGCCACCACCGGCTCTGCTTACAGTGCGGCGTTTGCGACAGCGGCGGCAACCATGGGCGTAGTATTGGCGATGCACATCATCGCCAGATCAACCGCAACTGACAGCCATCAACCGCCCCTGACAATCCACGAGGAGACACAGTGAACTCATTCACCTGGACCACCACGCCCCACATTGCCCTCCTCGACTACGGTGCCGGGAACCTCTATTCTGCCGCGAACGCCCTCACCCAGGCCGGTGCGCATGTCACTGTCACCCGGGACCGCGACGAGGTGGCCGCCGCCGATGGGCTCGTCGTCCCCGGGGTCGGCGCCTACGCCGCGTGTATGGAGTCACTGTCCACTGTCGGCGGTACGGAGATGATCTGGGAACGCATCGAGAGAGGTGCCCCCGTCCTGGGCATCTGCCTGGGCCTGCAGCTGATGTTTGAGCACGGGCTGGAAAACGGTGTGGATACCACCGGCGTGGGCTACTGGCCCGGGGTGGTGGAGTCCCTCAACACCGCACCACTGCCGCACATGGGGTGGAATACCGTGGACATTCCGGAGGGCTCCCGCTACTTCGCCGGGGTGAGTGCCACCGATCGGGTCTACTTTGTCCACTCCTACGGTGCCCTCTCCTTCACGGCGCGTTCGGGTGGGGAGGACGCGCTGGTGACCTGGGCAGAACACGGTGGGGTGCGCTTTGTAGCGGCAATTGAGGATGGCCCGGTGTGGGCGAGTCAGTTCCATCCGGAGAAGTCCGGGGCCGTGGGCCTGCGGCTCCTCCACAACTGGTTGACCCATGTAGTTGAGGGTGTCCAGCAGCGCGCGTGACCGGGATACAGCAACGCCGGGGACCGGGATAGAATTACCTCCATGACATTGACACTGTTGCCCGCCGTTGACATCAAGGGAGGCCAGGCGGTCCGCCTGCTCCAGGGAGTAGCTGACAAGGAGACCGTCTACGGGGTGCCTGTGGAGGCCGCCGCAGGATTCCAACGCGACGGTGCCCAGTGGCTCCATGTCGTCGACCTCGATGCCGCCTTCGGGTCCGGATCCAACCTCGACCAGGTCCGCGAGATCGTCTCCACCGTCTCCATGCAGGTGGAGGTCTCCGGAGGAATCCGCAGCACCCAGGCCCTCGACGCCGCGCTCAACGCCGGGGCCGCCCGCGTCTCCATCGGCACCGCCGCCCTGGAGAACCCGGAGTGGATGGAACAGATGCTGGACTCATACGCCAACCAGATCGCCATCGACCTCGCGGCTGTGGAGGAAAACGGGGAATGGGGAGTACGCGGCCACGGCTGGGTCAGTGATGGAGGAGACCTGTGGGAGGTTCTCGAACGGTTCGACGCCGCCGGTGCTCGCCGCTTTGTTGTCACCGACGTCTCCCGCGACGGGGCACTCACTGGCCCAAACATTGAACTCCTCCGGGAGGTTGCTGAAGCCACAGAGGCGAAGATCACCGCCTCCGGTGGGGTGAGTAGCCTCACCGATCTCACCGCCTTGGCCGCCTATGAGGAGGAAGGCATCGATGCGGTGATCGTGGGCAAAGCCCTCTACGCTGGCCAGTTCACCCTCCCTGAGGCGCTCGCGGCGGTCGCCGGATAGGCGCGCAATCATGATGTCCGGATTTGCCGCCGACCCCCGGGGCACGGTGGATAACCTCGTCACTGCGGTTGTACCGGCCTTCGAGGCCGGGTTCGGCTCCGCACTTGTGCGTCGCAAAGCCGATGGGTCCCCTGTCACCGCCTCCGACGTGCAGATCGAACAACTCTTGCGCACCCACTTGGGTGAGCTGAGCAGCTTCCCGGTGCGCGGGGAGGAGGAGATGAGTGCCCGCTACCCGGACGGCATCCCCACGAGTAGCCGACTGTGGGAAGGCGGCGGTGACCCGTACTGGCTCATTGATCCGATCGATGGCACCGCCAATTACGCGGCCGGAAACCCGAACACAGCGGTGCTGGTCAGCCTCATCGCCGCCCATCTGCCCACCTGGGCACTCACCCTCATTCCCGTGTTGGGTGTGGAGATCATCAGTGCGGACGGGGACGAGGTCATCATTCGCCGCCACGGGATGGAGATGAGCCCGGTTAGCCCCGCCCCGGTGCGCCGCAGCATCCGCGTTGCGGTGGGGGCAGCAGCCTACGGGGGACAGTTCAGTACTGGCGATAATCGGGCCTTCCGCAAACAGGTGTATAAGACCTTCAACTCTGCCACCTTTGCCCTGTCCACCTCCGGGTCAGTGGGGGTGGATATTGCCCAGGTGATTATGGGGCAAGCCCAGGCGGCGATCTCCTTTTCCACACACCCGTGGGATCATGCGGCCGGGGTTCACCACGGGTTGCGCCTTGGCTTGGATGTGCACGATGTGTACGGCAACGAGTGGTCGATCGGGTCGGTGGGGGCGGTTGTGACAGCCCCGGAAGTCACCGACGCAGTGTTGAGCGCACTACAATCACTTTCACTGAACCAGATTGGAGGATCGTAGGTGGCAGTGGCAGTACGGGTCATCCCGTGTTTGGATGTGAAAGACGGCCGAGTGGTCAAGGGCGTGAACTTCCAAGGTTTGCGCGATGCCGGTGACCCCGTGGAGCTGGCCGCCCGCTACTTCGACGAGGGTGCCGATGAGCTCACCTTCCTCGATGTCTCCGCCTCCACGGAGGGGCGGGGCACCATGGTCGAAGTGGTCAAGGCTGTTGCCTCGACAGTGTTCATTCCGCTCACCGTCGGCGGTGGGGTCCGCAGTGTCGACGACGCCGCCCTCCTGCTGCGGTCCGGCGCAGACAAGGTGTCGGTGAACTCCTCGGCAATCGCCCGCCCGGAGTTGCTCACCGAACTCGCCCACGCCTTCGGCAGCCAGTGCGTGGTGTTGAGCCTCGATGCTCGGCGCACAACACTGGGACAGACCCCCAGCGGCTTCGAAGTCACCACCCACGGCGGGACGCGCGGGACCGGCATCGATGCCCTCGAATGGGTACAGGAGGGGCAAGCCCGCGGAGTCGGTGAGATCCTCGTCAACTCGATGGATGCAGACGGCACCAAGGCCGGCTTTGACCTCGAGCTGACCCGCCTCGTGCGCGAGCGTGTCACCGTGCCGGTGATCGCCTCCGGCGGGGCAGGACAGGCAGCAGACTTCGCCCCGGCGGTAGCCGCCGGCGCAGATGCGGTGCTCGCGGCCTCCATTTTCCACTATGGTGAGGTGAGCATCGCCGCTGTGAAAGAGGCCCTGCAGGACGCACACTACCTGGTGAGATGAGGCACGATTCGATGAACACAACGAGTTCAGATACACACGCATCACAAGCACACACGGACAGTCCCGACATCGCCAGCTGTGAGCTCAGCGAGGCACTTCGGGCCAAAGTGGTGTTCAACGCGGACGGTCTCGTCCCCGCCATCGTCCAAGCTGCGGGCAGCGGTGAAGTCCTCATGCTGGCGTGGATGGATGACCACGCCCTCGCATACACGATCGCCTCCCGCCGTGGCACCTACTGGTCACGCTCCCGGCAGGAATACTGGGTGAAAGGGCTGACCTCCGGCCACACCCAAGAGGTCGTCGGCGTACACGTGGACTGTGACGGCGACACGATCCTGCTCACCGTCAACCAAGTCGGTGGTGCCTGCCATACCGGGGACCGCACCTGCTTCGACGCCTATCCCGTGGAGGTGTAGTCATGAAACATCTTGGTGCCATCCTGGCCAGTCTTGGTGGCCTCGGCGTGTGGGTGTTCTCCCACCGCGACTGGGTAACCGCCCAGGTTTCTGACGACAAAGCCGGCGACAGCGTGCAGGCGATCAGTGGAGCAAGCTGGTCGATGGAACTGACCGTTCTCTCCATCATCGCCGTCGCCGTCGGTATCGTCGCATTCTTCGTCCGGGGACTCTCCCGCCGCGCCCTCGGGACCGTTGCAGCAGCAGTCGGCGTTGCCGCCTGTGCAAGCCCCGTGCGGGTGCTTATCTCCGGGGCGGATATCGCTCGCGCCGGGGACCTCCTCAGCTCTGGGGAAGAGGCCCAGATCTCCCAGTGGGCACAGGTGATGTCCACCCAGGTCACCCCCCTCGGGCCGATTCTGTCGATGGTATCGGCGGTGCTCATCGTCCTCGGCGGAATCCTGCTCGTTGCCATCGCCCGTCCGGTGGCGCCGGTGCGGGAGAACGAGGAGGAGAACAACCAGGTTTTCTGGGATGCCCTGGACAGTGGGATCGATCCGACGACGGCGGGAGCCGACGAGTTGCCCCCTGAGCGCCTGTAGCACCGCGCACCCGGGCTTGGGAGGCGCTCGCGCCGCTTTTTCAACGAATAGTGCCCCCCAGACTGGGGGCGGTGGGGTGAGTCGCGGGGGAAATCCGATTTCGGGACAGGTGATACATCGTATTACTCTGAGAACATGCCCGTAGACCCTGAGCGCGTCACGCGAGGCTTCGTCGATGAAATCCTCGCTCGTGTTGTTGAGCGCGAGGAAATTGTGCCGTTCAAAGAGGTGAAGCGCCTCTCGGCTGCTGGCCCGCAATTGCGGGATGCTCGTGCAGCCCTGCTGGCCCCGGGTTGCACGATCATCGCTGAGCTGAAGCGGGCGAACCCAGGCCAACCATTGGCGGCAATCCGCACCCCGGGGGCGTTGGCAGAAGTTTTTGAACGGGCGGGAACACGCATGGTGGGGTGTTTGACGGAGGGGGCACATTATCAGGGACTGTTGACGGACATGTATGAAGTATCCCAATCTGTCTCAGTCCCCATTTTCTGTCACGATTTCATTGTGGACCCGTACCAAATCCACGAGGCGCGAGTCTTCGGCGCGGACATGCTCACCCTCCAGGTGGGGCTGCTCGATCAACCCCGCCTGGAAGCCCTCATCGACCGCACGGAATCCCTCGGCATGGCGGCGTTGGCAGAGGTCCACACCGCTGAGGAGGCAGACCGAGCGGTGGAGGCCGGAGCGAGCATCATCGGCATCAATGCACGACACCTCATCACCCGCGAGTTGGACCGCAACCTCTTCAGTGAGATCGTGCCAAACTTGCCTCCGGAGATCATCCGGGTGGCCATGTCCGGGGTGCGGCTGCCGAAGGATGTGCTCACCTACGCCGGTTTCGGCGCTGATGCTGTGGTAGTGGGGGAGGCGCTCGTGGCGGCCGAGAATCCGGGGGAGTTGGCCCGCACGCTCGTGTCGGCGGGCTGTCACCCGGCGTGTCCGTCCGCCCGGTAGTATTACTGAGCATGGTTGAAACAGCTCTTGCCTCTTTCCCATCCCCACCACAAGGTGTGTGGTACGTCGGTCCCATCCCGATCCGCGCCTACGCCCTGTGGATCATCCTCGGCATCATCGTTGCCGTGTGGTTGGGGTCGCGCCGCTACGCCGCGCGGGGTGGGGACCCCGAGGTGATGATGGACGCGGCGATCGTCGCCGTCCCCGCCGGGATTGTCGGTGGGCGCCTCTATCACGTCGCCACCGACTACGACACGTACTTCTGCAGCACATGCAACCCCGTTGATGCGTTCAAAATCACTAACGGTGGGCTGGGCATCATGGGGGCGGTCGCCCTCGGGGTGTTCTGTGTGTGGATCATGATGCGCGTTCGGAAGATTCCGCTGTCGCCGCTGGCGGATGCGGTCGCCCCCGGAATCATCCTTGCACAGGGGATCGGGCGCATGGGCAACTACTTCAACCAGGAGCTCTATGGGCGTGAGACCACCGTCCCGTGGGGTTTGGAAATCTACCAGCGGGTCAACGAGGCCGGCCAGATCGACAACCTCACCGGTGTCTCCACCGGCCAACTGTTGTCCGTGGTGCATCCGACGTTCCTCTACGAGATGGTGTGGAATGTGGCGATGTGTGCGGTCATTATCTGGGCGGATAAGCATTTCCACCTCGATCGGGGTCGCGTGTTTGCCCTCTATGTGGGCTGCTATGGGGTGGGGCGCTTCTGGGTGGAGCTGATGCGCGCTGATCCGGCAAACCACATTTTTGGTCTGCGGATTAACACGGTCACCTCGGCGCTGTTGGTCATCGGCGCGGTGATCGCCCTGTGGCTGCTCAGCCGCAGGCAGCAGGGGGAACAACCGGTGAATCTTTCCCAAACAAATGGTGTCTGAGCTTGTCAAAGATGCATCTTGGGTAGCCGTGGCCTAGGGTTAGGTGCGTGCAAAGAAACACGAAGATTGTCTGTACGCTTGGTCCTGCCATGGAGAGCTATGAGGCCATTGTTGGACTCGTAGAATCCGGCATGGACGTTGCGCGTTTGAACATGTCCCACGGGGAGCACGCCACGCATGAGCAGTTCTACCGGTGGGTGCGCGATGCAGGGGATGAGACCGGTCACGCAGTGGGCGTTTTGGCGGACCTGCAGGGGCCGAAGATTCGGCTCGGGCGCTTTATCGACGGTGCGACATTGTGGGCAGACGGTGAGATCGTTCGGATCACTGTGGACGATGTTGCCGGTACCCACGATCGGGTGTCCACTACCTATAAGGGGTTGGCCAACGATGCGAAGCCCGGTGATCGCCTGCTTGTTGACGACGGCAAGGTCGCGCTGCGCTGCCTTGAGGTGGATGGCACCGATGTGGTGTGTGAGGTCGTGGAGGGCGGCCCTGTGTCCAATAACAAGGGTGTGTCACTTCCGGGGATGAACGTGTCCGCACCGGCATTGACGGCGAAGGATGAGGAAGATTTGCGCTTCGCACTGCGTCTGGGGGTGGACATGGTGGCGCTGTCCTTCGTCCGCCACCCCTCCGATGTGGATGTGGTCCGCTCGGTGATGGCGGAGGAGGGTCGGGAGGTTCCGATCATCGCCAAGCTGGAGAAGCCGGAGGCGGTGGACAATCTCGAGGAGATTGTCGACGCCTTCGATGCGATCATGGTGGCCCGCGGGGATCTCGGTGTGGAGGTTCCCCTTGAGGTGGTGCCGATTGTGCAGAAGCGGGCGATCGCCCTCGCCCGGGAGAAGGCGAAGCCGGTGATCGTGGCCACGCAGATGCTTGACTCGATGATTGAGAATTCCCGTCCCACCCGCGCGGAAGCCTCTGATGTGGCCAACGCAGTCCTCGACGGGGCGGATGCGGTGATGTTGTCTGGTGAGGTCAGTGTGGGTAAGCACCCGCTGGCGACGGTGCGGACAATGGCCCGGATCATCACCTACACCGAGTCCGGTGGGCGGGTGGCACCGCTCGATCACACACCGCGCACGAAGGGCGGTGTCGTGGCCTACGGTGCCCGCGATATGGCCATTCAGTTGAATGCGCGTGCTCTGGTGGCGTTCACCAAGTCCGGTGATACGGCCCGCCGTCTTGCCCGCTTGCGCCCACAGGGCCTCCCAGTGGAGGTGTTCACCCCGTGCCCGGCCACCCGCAGTCAGTTGGCGCTGTCCTGGGGTGTGGAGACTTTCCTCACTCCGGAGGTGGATTCGACGGACAAGATGATGGCGCAGGTGGATGGGTCCCTCCTGGCGATGGGCAAGTATGAGGTGGGTGACACTGTGGTCGTGGTGGCCGGTACCCCGCCGGGAATCTCCGGGCTCACCAACATGATCCACGTCCATTCCCTCGGCGAGACCCAGCGGAATTAGCCCGCAGGCCCTTACCAGCGCACGCGCGCGTTGTACTTGAGCGAGTTGCGCTCGACGGTGCACTCGGTGGCGATGCGGATGTTCTGGGAAATGAGCCCCTCATCGCGCAGCCGGTAGAACTCCGGCACCATCCGGTCGCGCACCGTCCACGGGGACTGGGTGTTCAGGTAGATCTTGGTGCCACCCTCGAATCCGGCGAGCGTGGACACACGCCACTTGATGAGGATGCGCCACGGCATCGCCACATCGGTGTCAATCGGCTTTGTGTACCACTCCTCGTTGCACGATACCCCTGGTCCGGCAGCCGCATGGCAGGCGTGTACCAGATCGGAGACCCCGTTCATTTCTTCCTCGGAGTGGTGCCACGGCTGGGTGTGCTCGGACTTGGAGTACACCTCGAGGGTGGGGTAGCGGTGCCCAAATCCGGCGAAGCACACCGCATAGTCATTTTCGGCGATGACCAGGTTCTGGTATCCGGCGTAGTCGACCCCCCACTCGTTGTACATGTTGGGGTTGGCCCGGGCCAGCTCGATTTCCTGGTTGGCGTTGACGGAGCGGTCATCGATGGCCACGAGCTGCTTGTGCAGGTGGTCAAAGCTCGCCCCGGCCGGTTTCATCCAGTTCTGGAATACTGCCACATACGGCACGTACCGGTTCCGGTGGTAGAGGTCCGCCTGTGCTGTTGCGGTGAACCGGAAGAGGGCGCGGTGTTCTTCCTCGGTGAGGGTGCCGGAGGAGGCCAATTGGTCATCGGTGGTTGCCCCATCCACATAGTGGCGTCGGCCGATGACGAGGTCGTGTCCGCCACCAAAGTAGCCGGGGGCGCGATCAAGCAACTCCTCCTCGCTGAGCACAGACGGGTCCTGTCCGGCCGCTGTGAGCCGGGTGCGCACGATCGCCAGCACATGCTCGCGCCCAGCGGGATCGGCAATGTAGGACTCCATCCGCGCCTGGGTTTCTTCGTCCAACTCGTATTCGTAGTTGTCGTGCCAGTAGTCGTAGGGGAGGATTTCAAACAGGTTGGGCACGCGCCGGAATTCGGCGACGGTGTCGTGGTACTGGCCGGGCAACAGCCCGGTGCTGATCTCCCACGTGTCACCGTTGCGCACCATGCGGGCCTTCTCCGGCGGGGTGTTCAGGAAGTTGTCGGAGCAGAATGCGCAGTGGCTGGTGAAGTCGGCCTCAGTCAGTGGTTGCGAGTTGGCAGCCGGCGTGGACAGTGGCCGGTTGCCTCGACCGGGTACGGTCCACACTTCCGTTCCGGAGAACGGGTTGACCTGTTTGATTGTGCCGTCTTTCATGGTCCGGATCGGGTCGAGCCGACCGCGGATTGTGCCCTGTATCGATTGCATGGGTTCCTATTGTATTAGGGTGGTTGTCCATGAGAACCATCACCTTCGATGTGTACATGCCCGACCGTGCTGTCGAGCCGATGTGTGAGATGTTGGCCTTTGGCCTCGGCCAGGCGGGCATTGCGGTTGGTTCAGGTGATGGGGTGCTCAGCCATGTCGCCCATCCGCGTATCGAGGCGTCCATCGCTGACCAGTTGAAGGAGACGTTCGAAGCCGACCACGATGGCAAGGAGCTTGAGGACCCAGCTGTCCACCGCTTTGTTATCAACCTGGCCGATACCGGCTACTCCGGCTCGATCAACCAGCTCATTATGCGCCTGTCGCGCGTGTTCACCCCGCAGGCAAACCTGCCGAAGGATCCAGCCGCCCTCATGAACGAGGAGGCCTTTGAGGTGGCTTCCATCTACCCGTGGACCGTGGCCGTGTTGTGAGATCCATCCGTACAGGTGAGCGAGAGCGAATTCCGAGCGGGGAGAGTTGTGTGAGGGGTGGGCGTTAATGTTCGGTTCGTAACCTTCTTTGAGGGTTGCAGGACCAGAACATTCGAGCGCAGATACGGGTGCGTCGGCAGAGGGTGACACCGCAACGCCGGCTGAGGAGGAAGCTCCTGCGGTACCGGCAGAATCCCGTGCGGCCCTTCGCTCGGCGGAAAACTACGTGAAAATGATGGCATTCAGCAAGGCAGGGCTGTATGACCAGTTGATCTCTGAGTACGGTGAGAAGTTCACCCCTGAGCAGGCCCAGTACGCGGTGGACAACCTTCCGCAGTAGCAGGTGTGTGCACATTTCCGGCTAGTATATTCGCCAATAATGGCTATTTTTGGCTAGTACATTAGCCGGGAAAACCCCCTAGAGATACTGCGTGTAGTCCATGGCCTGCTGAAGAATACGGATGACGGTTGATTGCGAAGCTCATTAGCCCCTCGTGGATATCAGCAGAGCGGTCCTTCCCCAGACTTGGACAGTCCGAAACAAGCTCTAATGATCGCTCAAGAAGTTCGATGTTCTGCTCGACTTCGACTGATGACCGCGTGTGCTCGGTGTAATCCCAGATATCCGAGAGGCTGAACTTCTCGGCGCAATGCTGCCAATCGGAGTTCGCGTTCCTCAAAAAGCCTGAGCGCATCCCGTATTACTTCACTTGCATTGCGGAAGCGGCCACTGCGAACTTGACTAGCTAGCAGATCCTGGAAGTGTTCGTCGAGACTAATGGAAGTGTTTGTTGGCATAGACATCAATTACCATGAATTGGTAATGCTTGGAACATTTGTGCTTGTCTTCTCATCAACCCGTCGTCGATGGCTTGGGAAGTTGGCCTATGTTGGTAACTGATGAGTACGATGTTTTCCTCGCTGGCGATAGCAAACTACCGGAAGTTCTTTACCGGGGCGCTGCTGTCCAATATTGGCACGTGGATGAGCAGAACGGCCGTCGGCTGGCTCGTGCTCGTGGAGTTGACCGACAACTCCGCCTCCGCGCTCGGGCTGGTTACCGCGATCATGTTCCTCCCGCAGCTCATCCTCGGGCCCTACGCGGGAACAGTCGCCGATCGTTTTCCCAAGCGGCGGATCATGCTCACCACACAATCCGTGCTCGCCATCGATGCGCTCATCCTGTCCACCCTCGTGCTCACCGGGGTAGTGGAACTGTGGATGGTCTATGTCATATGCGCGATGGATGGGCTCGCGCAAGCCTTTGACCAACCTGCCCGTCAGGCCATCGTCTTTGAGCTCGTCGGGTTGACGGCCCTACCCAATGCGATCGGACTCAACTCCGCCAGCTATAACACCGCCCGGCTCATCGGGCCCGGTATTGGTGGATTGGTCATCGCGTGGGTCGGGACAGGGTACGCGTTCCTCGTTGATGGGTTCAGCTACCTGGCCATGCTCATCGCGGTTGCAAGCTTCAACGTGGCCGCCATGCACGTCTCGGCCCCGCCGAAGGATCGCGGCCGAATCATCGATGGGTTCCGCTACATCGCTGGGCGTTTTGATCTCCTCATCCTCATCGGATGTGGGTTTGCTGTGGGTGGATTGGCCTTTAACTTCAACATCTCCAACATCGTCATGGCAACCGACTACTACCACCGCTCCGCCAGTGAGTATGGGATTTTGGGCTCCATGATGGGGCTCGGGGCATTAGGTGCAGCACTGTGGGCTGCGCGGCGCACACAACCGAGGCTGCGCCACATCTTTGCGGGAATGATCGGCTATATCGTGTTCAACCTCGCTGCGGCCTTCTCCCCGTGGTTCGAGCTGTTCGTGGTGCTCCAGATCCCGGTGGGGCTGGCCACCATCACCGTTATGGTTACCGGAAACACGCTGGTTCAATCGGGCACCGATCCGGACTATCAGGGCCGGGTGATGTCCATGTGGGGGCTGTGCATCATGGGTGTCGCCCCGATTGTTTCGCCCATCGTCGGTTGGTTGGGGGACACTCTCGGCCCGCAAGCAACCATCCTGTTCGGCGTCGTGTGCGTGGCCATCGCGCTCGTGCTCATCGTGGCCGCGTTAGTCCGCCACGATCACCTGCGTGTTGAGTTCCGCCTTCACCCGATATCCGTGCACATCGTGCACTCTGCGGCCCCGGCAGCGGCGACTCCGTTGCCGGAGCACATCTCGCCACCGAGGTAGGGGACTGGTGTGGAGTTATGCTCCCTGAGTCTGATACATCAGAATTCGACCTGGGGTTTTGGAAAGAGTAGCAGACTCAGGGAGCATAACTATGGGGAGGAAGTGTTGTAGGTCACAGTAAGCTATGATACGGTACACATTTCATACGGTTCACGGAATGAACTAAATTGGCAAGGAGGCGACAACCCATGACAGAACACAATGAATCACGCCCGGTAGCGGCCACTGCAGAAGCAGTAGCTCCCGGTGAAGTCGATCCGCAGAAACTTCCCGTGTGGAAGATGGTCGGACCCGGCATCGTATCGGCGGCCACTGGTGTGGGCGGCGCCGACCTTGTGGCCACGCTCATTGCGGGGCAACGCTACGGCTACGCGCTGCTGTGGGCAGCGATCTTCGGCACCTTCATCAAGATCATGCTCGTCGAAGGTGTCGGCCGCTACGTCCTCGCCACCGGACACACCATGTTCCACGGCTGGCGCACCCTCGGGCGCTGGACCACCTGGTACTTCGGTCCCTACATTGTCATCTGGGGCTTCGTCTATGGGGCAGCAGCCATGGCCGGTGTCGGCCTTCCGCTCGTCGCGCTATTTCCCGGATCCAAACTCCTCATGTGGGCGATCATCAACGTCGCCCTCGGATTCGCGCTGACGTGGCTCGGACGCTACGCCATCTTTGAGAAAATCGTCACCGCCCTCGTCGGCCTGATGTTCCTCACCGTCGTCGGATTGGCCACGTTATCCCTGCGTAACCTGCCGGAGATTGTCAGAGGGCTCATCCCGATGCTGCCCGCAGACTCCTTCATTTACGTGATGTCCCTCGCCGGTGGCATCGGTGGCACAATCACGCTGGCGGCCTACGGGTACTGGATGCGTGAGAAGGGCTGGACCAAGCCCACGTGGATGCGGGTCATGCGCGTGGACAACACCACCGGATACATCATCACCGGCATCTTCGTCGTATCCACCCTCATCATGGGTGGTGACCTCCTCTACACCGCCAGCATCACCCTCTCGAGTGGGGAAGAGGCCCTTATTGATTTCGCCGACGTGCTCGGAGCTCGCTACGGCGACACCTTCGCCACTATCTTCCTCATCGGATTCTGGGCAGCGAGCTTTTCCTCCCTGCTCGGTGTGTGGAACGGTGTTTCCCTCATGTTCGCCGACTTCATCGGCCACGTGCGTGGTATCCCCGAGAACGATCCTTCCACCGAAACCGGCGGCAAGTACTACCGGATGTATCTGCTGTGGCTGACGTTCCCCCCGCTCATCCTCATCTTCCTGGGCAAGCCCACCTACCTCATCATCGCCTACAACGTGCTCGGCGCGTTCTTCATGCCGTTCCTGGCGTTGACATTGCTGCTGCTGCTCAACCGGAAGGACTTTCCGAAGGAGCGCCGCAACGGGCCGCTGACCAACGCAATCCTCGTGGTCATTTTGCTTATCTTCGTGGTCCTGTGTGGCAATCAGCTCGTCGGGCTGTTCACGTAGAGACCGTGCCGACTATGTGGCGCTGAGCAGGATAATCATCACGAACAGTGGGATCATCAGTGCAGCGAGGATTCGCCAGGCGCCAGGTTGTGCGAAGTTGAGCGTTGAGGACGCTGATGAGAAGGAAACCATCGCCCGGGGATCCTCCCGGTTGAAATAGAATAACCCGCCCGTGAGGTGGGAGAGATACTCGTGGTCGGGGTAACTCCGCTGGAGTTCCACGATCTGTGGGCGCGGGCAGGGCTGGGGTTAGACAGTGGCACCGGCGGCGCGGAGGGCGGCGGCAATCTCGGTGGGATCGTCGGTGGCCGGGACTGTGAGGACCTCGAGGAGAGGGCCCGGATTGTCGGCGGTGGAAGGGTAGTTGTCGCACGCCTGTTTCAGGGCGGCGAGGATCGGGGAATTCTCCGGGTCAGGGGAGGCCGTTACCAGGAGAACAGTCGTTGGGGCGTCAGTAGTGTCGTCGCGGGTGAGTGCGCTCACCACGTTCTGGAAGTGCGGGGAGGAGACAATCGGAGAGGAGGTCGTGACCGTGCCACCGATGATAGAGGTCAAGTATCCCAGCCCAAAGGGGATGCCGCCGCCGGCAGCAGACCCCTTCACATGGGCGATGTCCTCGCTCATGCCATCGCGGGTGGCCACCTCGGCGAACGTGCGCAGACCCGGATTGTCTGCGGTGAGATCGGCAAAGGTGGCTGTCTGCGTGGAGTAGATAATCCACTGGATATCCACAGCGGCCATGTTGATCGAGTTTGCATCGAAGTTGTCGAGCTGAGTGAGTGCCTCACTGCCCGCAGCCAGCTGTTTCCCTCCGCCGTCCTGGGGGATGAGTCCGAGTGCCTGCAGGATGCCCACACCGCCGTCGAGGAGGACGAATGTGGTGGCTCCGTGGGCGGAGGTGTTGGTTCTGTTGCCGGCGTCGACACTGAGGACGATGGTTTTCACCTCTCGGGAGAGGGCATCGGCGATGAGGACGCCGGTGCCGTAGGAGTCCCCGGTCGGGGGGTGTGCGGTGTGGATGCCAGTGGGGGCGGTCCCGGTGCCGATGGCGGCGGGGACGGCATCGATGTACGCGGTGGCGTTGTCCTCATCGAGGATGTAGGAGGCCTCCGCAAGCTGGCCATCGGCGCTGAGGGTGGGCAGGGTAATCGTCTCCCCGGCGAAGGTGATCGAGGTGCCCGGTCCGCCGTCGATGAGTGGGGCCTGAATAATCTCCGCATCGGGATGGGCCTGTCTCACGCCGGTGGCAATGGCGGCGGTGGAGAGGGCGGGAATGATTGAGGGGGAGAAGCGGTCGGCGCTCACGACGAAACAGGTCATGGATGGCAGTGTAGCGTGTTGGCGGGCCGTCTCGGCCGCAGCGGCGGGAGCCCGAGGCGGCAGTGTGAGGTAGCTCACGTCTGACTGGTTTTTGTTTTCGGCTCGGGAGGGGAAGAATATATACAGTCCAATGCAATGTATAAGGAAGGACAACGTGCTCTATGTCAACCATTGACAATCAAATCGCGTCCTATTACGACATGGTCCTCAAGCGCAACCCGGGCGAGCCCGAGTTCCACCAGGCTGTGCGCGAGGTGTTCGACTCTCTCAAATTCGTCCTCGAGAAGGACAACAAATACGCCGACTTCGGCCTCATCCAGCGTCTCGTCGAGCCGGAGCGGCAGCTCATCTTCCGCGTCCCGTGGATCGATGACAACGGCGACGTCCGCGTCAACCGCGGCTTCCGCGTCCAGTTCAACTCCGCCCTCGGGCCGTACAAGGGTGGCCTTCGCTTCCACCCGTCGGTGTACCTGGGCATCATCAAGTTCCTCGGCTTCGAGCAGATCTTCAAGAACTCCCTCACCGGCCAGCCCATCGGCGGCGCCAAGGGTGGGTCCGACTTTGACCCGAAGGGCAAGTCCGACCGCGAGATTATGGCCTTCTGCCAGTCCTTCATGACGGAACTCTTCCGCCACATCGGCGAATACACCGACGTTCCCGCCGGTGACATCGGCGTCGGCGGCCGCGAGATCGGCTACCTCTTCGGTCAGTACCGCCGCCTGGCCAACCGCCACGAGGCCGGTGTGCTCACCGGTAAGGGCCTCGACTGGGGTGGCTCGCTCGTGCGCACCGAGGCCACCGGCTACGGCCTCGCCTACTTCACCGAGAAGATGCTCGAGGTCAATGACGCCTCCTTCTCCGGTGCCAAGGTCATCGTCTCCGGCTCCGGTAACGTCGCCATCTACGCCATCGAGAAGGTTCAGCAGCTCGGCGCCACCGTCGTCGGCTTCTCCGACTCCGACGGCTGGATCGAGACCCCGAACGGTGTGGATGTGGAACTGCTCAAGGACATCAAGGAGGTCCGTCGCGGTCGCGTCTCCGACTATGCCAAGGAGACCGACGGCACCACCTACCACGAGGATGGCACCATCTGGTCCCTCAAGGCCGACGTTGCCCTCCCGTGTGCCACCCAGAATGAGGTGCACGAGTCCCACGCCAACATGCTCGCCGAGAACGGCATCCGCTTCGTCTCCGAGGGTGCGAACATGCCGTCCACCAACGAGGCCATCGAGGTGTACCGCAAGCGCGGCATCATCTTCGGCCCGGCAAAGGCCGCCAACGCCGGTGGTGTGGCGACCTCCGCACTCGAGATGCAGCAGAACGCCTCGCGTGACTCCTGGTCCTTCGAGTACACGGACAAGCGCCTCAAGGGCATCATGCACAACATCTTCGATCAGGTGGCCAAGACCGCTGCCACCTACGATCACGAAGGTGACTACGTCATTGGTGCGAACATCGCCGGCTTCAAGAAAGTTGCCGACGCGATGCTTGCGCAGGGTCTGATCTAGGCCTTTCGCACGATACGAAAAGTATCTGGTTTCGTTAACGCCCCCGTGTGGCACCGCCACACGGGGGCGTTAACGCGTTAGGGTGGGGGCATGTTTCGTGTCTTTGAATCCCTGGACAAGCTCGTCGATACCGTAGACCGGGCCTATGGCGTACCGATGACCAACAACTGCATTGTTCCCCGCGGAGAAGTGCAGCACTGGTTGGACGATCTGCGCGACGCCCTGCCCAAGGAGATGGACGATGCACAAGACGTCCTCGATGAGCAGGAGCGCATTATCCGGGAGGCCGAAGACAAGGCCTACGCGCTGGAGAGCGAAGCCGCTGACGAGGCAGACCGGTTGATCGCCGAGGCGCGAGCAGAAGCCGAACGGCTTGTCGCCGACGCGCGAGCAGAGGCGAAGGACACCCTCGACGCCGCCTACCAGGAGGCCGAGGATGTGACCGCACGCGCCCACCGCGATGCCGAAGAGGAGATCGCCCGCGCCCACGAGGATGCCCAGCGCCGCATCCAGGAGGGCAACGATGCCTACCAGCGCAGCGTGGATGAGGGGGCCAGTGAGCAGGCCCGGCTCGTCAGCGAGGCCGAGGTGGTGCGGGTGGCCAAGGAGGAGGCACACCGCATTGTCGACGATGCTCACGCCGAATCCTCCCGGTTGCGGCAAGAGTGTGACGATTTTGTGGACACGAAACTCGCGGACTTTGAAGACACACTCAACAGTGTGTTGCGCAACGTCAGCCAGGACCGTTCCGCACTGCGGCGGGGTGCTGGGGTGTCCGGGCGCGGGCGAGAGCGCGAACCGCGCCGCTAGGAAAGGGCTGCGATGATGTCCACGCCGGGTGCTGCCTGACGGGGTCGACCCGGTGGGGTAGGCTGGTGTCCGTTATGGAAACCAACCCGTTTATTTTCGATATCGCCCGCCTGGCCAAGGCCCCTCTCACCATCACCCACACCGGGCCCGCACCGGTGCGGATCGGCGCGGAGATGATGGCCCTGCCCGCCGAGGCACCGCTCACCGTCGACGCCACCTTCTATCCCCTCGGGGAGGGAGTCCAGGTAGAAGTACGAGTGTCCGGAACCGCGCAGGCCACATGCGTGCGCTGCCTCACCGAGCACGCAATCCCCACCGAGATCACCGCCACCGGGCTTTACGCACTGTCCGAGGATTTCATCTCCGGGGACGATGCCGGTGCCGACGCAAGCTGGGGGGATGCCAGTGCATCCGGGGGTGGCGATGTGGCGGAGGACGTCCCGCTCGTCACCGATGACCTCGTTGATGTCACCCAGCTCGTCATCGATGAAGCAGGCACCCAATTCCCGTTCAACCCCACGTGTGCGAGCCTCACCGGCAGTGAGTGCCTGAGCGGGGAGGAGGCGGAGGTTCCGGCTCCTGATGGGGTGTCCGGTGAACAGACCGATCCGCGCTGGGATGCACTGAAGGAGTGGGCGAGCAATGAGTAGGAAAAAGCGAGTCAGCGGGGAAGAGGCGTGGGACGGTGCGTTTGCACGGATTGACCACGCGCCCCTGTGTGCTGCCCTCGGGGTCACCATTTCCGATGAGCTGCTGCGGTTGGCGCTCACACACCGCTCGTTTGCCAATGAGAACGGAATGCTGCCGAACAATGAGCGCCTCGAGTTCCTCGGCGACTCGGTCTTGGGTGTATCGGTTGCCCATCAGCTCTACCTCACCTATCCGGATTCGCCGGAGTCGGTGATCTCGAAGATGCGGGCAACCATCGTCTCCCGCTACGGATTGGCCGATATTGCCCACGTCATTGGCCTCGGCGAGCACATTCTCCTCGGGCGCGGTGAATTGCTCACGGACGGGGCAAATAAGGACTCCATCCTCGCCGATACCACCGAGGCCCTCCTCGGGGCGATCTACTTGGAGCACGGTTTTGAGGTGGCTAGGACGACGGTGTTGCGCCTGTTCGGGGAGAAGATTGCGCACGCCTCCTCCGATCCGATCCACATGGATTGGAAGACTCTCCTCCAGGAGCGGGCGGCCGAGCGCAAGCTTCCGGCCCCGACCTATGAGTCCACCTCCACTGGTCCGGATCACGATCGTTTCTTCACCGCCCAGGCGAAGGTGGGGGCGAAGGTGTTGGGGACGGGCACTGGCCACAACAAGAAGACGGCGGAGCAGCAGGCGGCCCGCGAGGCCGTGTCGGTGCTGCGGGATGACAACGTCACCCTCGCCGATATTGAGGCCGCTCTCGAGCATGAGACGCAGTCCATCAGTGCGGTGGAGTTAAAGAAGCTCCAGGAATTTCATGCCTGAACTGCCGGAGGTGGAGGTTGTCCGCCGGGGGTTGGCGGACCACGTCGTCGGCCGCAGGTTTACTGAGGTGACGGTGCTCCACCCGCGGGCGGTGCGCACGACGGAGCGGTTGGCGAAGCGGCTGACGGGGGCACTGGCCACGCAGGCGTGCCGACGCGGCAAGTACTTGTGGTTGCCGCTAACGTCCCCGGACCGGGAACTTCCGGCCTTGGCCATGCACCTGCGGATGAGCGGACAGCTGCTTATCCGGCCCACCGCCACACCGGTGTCTGTGCACACCCGCATTATTGCCGGTCTGGACAATGGTATGTGGGTGCACTTTGTGGATCAGCGGACCTTCGGCTACTGGGCGCTGCAGGAGCCGGAGGAGATCCTCGGCGCGGTCGCCCCCGACCTGCTCGAGGTGGCCGGTGGGGTGGGGGCAAACGAGCTCGTCGGACGGTTGAAACGGCGCCGTGGGGCACTCAAGGCGGCTCTCCTCGATCAACACCTCGTCTCTGGCATCGGCAACATCTACGCAGATGAGATGCTGTGGCGGGCGCGGCTCCATCCGCTGCAGGACCCGTCGCGGGTGTCTCCAGCACGCCTGAGTGAACTGGTGGCGGCGGGCGTCGAGGTCATGGTCGAGGCGATCGCGGCTGGAGGGACCTCCTTCGACTCCCTCTACGTCAACGTCAATGGGCAGTCGGGGTATTTTTCTCGCTCCCTCGATGCGTATGGGCGGGCAGGTCAGCCGTGTCGGCGGTGCGGTAGCGCCCTCGTGCGCGTGCGGGTGGCGGGGCGTTCGGCGGTCCTGTGTCCGGTGTGTCAACGCCGCTACTGAATCGTTCCGCGTGAGTGGCAACTCACCAGCTGGAAATGGTCACTTATCCGGGAGAAATATGGCACACTAGAAGACATGGCTATGGTTCGCTTTGAGGCACATGTGACGGGACGCATTCAACATGTCGGATTCCGGCGATGGGTGCGCGACCAAGCCGGTCGCCTCCGCCTCGAAGGTGCAGTGGAAAACAACACCGACGGCTCCGTCAGCATCATCGTGGAAGGCGAGCAGGACCGCGCCGAGGTAATGGCCCGCCGCCTCGAGGAACAGCCCTCGAGTTACCATCGCCCCGGCATCATCCAGAACGTCACCATTGAGTGGATGGAGCCGCGCGGCATCGTCGGCTTCGTCTCCGCCTAGGCGGATTACTCCACGGTCACGGACTTCGCCAGGTTGCGCGGCTTGTCAATGTCATAGCCCTTCGCCCCGGCCACAGCACACGCAAACACCTGCATCGGTACCGTCGCCAACAGCGGCTGCAACAGGGTCGGGCACTGGGGGATCCGGATCACATGGTCAGCGTGCTGTTCCACAGCTTTGTCGCCGTCCTCAGCAATCACCGTCGTGATCGCCCCACGCGCCTTCACCTCCTGAATGTTCGACACCACCTTCGCATGCAATTCGCCGCGGCCACGCGCCGTCGGAACGACAACAACCACGGGCTGGCCTTCGTCGATAAGCGCAATCGGCCCGTGCTTGAGCTCGCCGGCAGCAAACCCCTCCGCATGGATGTAGGCGATCTCCTTGAGCTTGAGCGCCCCCTCCAGGGCGACGGGGAAGCCCACGTGGCGGCCTAAGAAGATGACCGACTCGGCATCCTTCATGCTCGCACCGAGCTTCTTCACCTGCTCCTCGGTGGTATCAAGGAGCGTTTGAATCTTCTCCGGCATCGCCTGCAACTCCGTCAATATCGCACGGACCTCATCGGCAAACATGTTGCCGCGCAACTGCGCCAAGTAGAGGCCCAACAGATAGGCCGCAGTGATCTGCGCCAAAAACGCCTTCGTGGAGGCGACGGCAATCTCCGGACCAGCGTGGGTGTACAGGCGCGCATCGGCCTCGCGGGGGATGGACGAGCCCATCGTGTTACAGATGGCCACCACCTTCGCGCCCTGCTCCTTCGCGTGGCGCACCGCCATGAGCGTATCCATCGTCTCACCGGACTGGGAAATACCCACCACAAGGGTCTTCTCATTGACAATCGGGTCCCGGTAGCGGAACTCGTGCGCCAACTCCACCTCACAGGGGATACGGCACCAGTGTTCAATGGCGTAACGGGCAACCTGGCCAGCGTAGGCGGCAGTGCCGCAGGCAATGATGATGATCTTGTCAATCGAGCGCAGCAGGGACTCCTCGATGTCGAGGGAATCCAGCTGGATATGGCCAGCGTCGTCGAGGCGGCCCAAGAGGGTATCGCGCACAGCGGCAGGCTGCTCGTGAATCTCCTTATCCATGAAGGAGTCGTAGCCGTCCTTCCCCGCAGCGGCAGCATCCCACTGAATCTCAAAGGGGGTGCCCGCAGCCGGGTTGCCGGCAAAGTCAATGATCTCGTAGCCGTCGGCGGTGACGGTGACGATCTCATCGTTGCCCATCTCCACCGCCTGCTTCGTGTGGTCAATGAACGCCGACACATCCGAACCGAGGAAGTTCTCACCCTCGCCAACACCGATGACGAGCGGGGAGTTACGGCGGGCCGCCACAATCCGGTCCGGGTGGTCCGCGTGGATTGCCAACAGGGTGAATGCGCCCTCGAGGCGGTTACACGTGCGCAGCATCGCCGCTGTGAGATCACCGGTTGCATCGGCGTGGTATTCACTGGCGAGGACGGCGGCGGCAACCTCGGTGTCCGTATCGGAGACGAAGTGCACCCCCTCGGCCATCATCTGTGCCTTGAGCTCAGCAAAGTTCTCAATAATCCCGTTGTGGACAACGGCCAGCTTCCCGCCATCGGCCACGTGCGGGTGGGCGTTGACATCGGTCGGGCCACCGTGGGTGGCCCACCGGGTGTGCCCAATGCCCAGGCCCGTCGACTCCATCGGCGCCTGCTCGAGAGCGTTCTCCAAGTTTGCCAACCGGCCCGCCTTCTTGCGGTAAACGATGCCATCCCCCTCGACCACGGCGATGCCTGCGGAGTCATAGCCCCGGTATTCGAGCCGCCGCAACCCTTCGAGGCAGACCTCCAACGATTGAGCAGTTTGACCGACATATCCAACGATTCCACACATAGCCACACATCCTAGTCGATGTCGGGGATGGCCTGTACAATGAAGCGGGTGTACTTGAAGTCGCTGACCCTGAAAGGATTCAAATCCTTTGCTGAGCCAACGACACTCATCTTTGAACCGGGGCTGTGCGCCGTTGTCGGGCCGAATGGATCCGGCAAATCCAACGTTGTCGATGCCCTCGCCTGGGTGATGGGCGAGCAGGGGGCAAAATCCCTGCGCGGGGCCACCATGGGCGATGTCATCTTCGCCGGGGCGGGCAGCCACAAACCCCTCGGACGCGCCGAGGTCACCCTCACCATTGACAACACCGACGGTGCCCTGCCGATCGACTACACCGAGGTCTCCGTCACCCGGCGGATGTTCCGCGACGGCGGCAGCGACTACGAGATCAACGGCGCGAAGGCGCGGCTCACCGACGTCCAAGAACTCCTCGGGGATGCCGGTATCGGCCGGGAAATGCACGTCATCGTCGGACAGGGCAAGATCACCGAAATCCTCGAATCCAAGCCCGACGAGCGCCGCACCTACATTGAAGAGGCCGCCGGCATTGTCAATCACCGCCGCCGCAAAGAGAAGGCGGAGCGGAAACTCGTGGCCATGCAAGCCAACCTCGACCGCCTCCGCGATCTCACCGAGGAGCTCCACAAACAACTCGGGCCCCTCTCCCGGCAGGCGAAAGCCGCCGAGCGCGCTCACAGTGTGCAGGCCATCGTCCGCGAGAAGCGGCTCATCATCGCCGGGTGGGAACTCACACACCTGAAGGAGGCGGTCGAACACGCTGCCGCCGAAGCCGCCGCCGCTGCGGATGCTGAACAGGCCGCCCGCGCTGCCGAAGCCGCCGCCCGCGACCGAGAAAGTGCACTCGCCGCTGAGGTTAGCGCCATGCAACCGGCGACGGAGGCGGCGAACGCCCTGTGGTTCCGGCTCTCCTCCCTGATCGAGCGGGTCGGCGCAGTCCAGCGCATCGCCGGTGACCGGATGAGCGGATTCACCGACACCGCCTACACCGGCCCCGACCCCACTGCCACCCACGCCCGGTGGGAGCGCGCCGTCGCCGAGCACGACGAGGCCGCCCGCGCCGCCAGTGAGGCCGCCCAGATTGCCGAGGAGCAGCAGGTCCTGCTCGAGTCGGCACAACAGGCCGCCGCAGAAGCTCAATCCCACCACCTTGCGCAGGTGCGCGCCGTCGCCGACCAGCGAGCCGAGGCCGCGCGCATCAGTGCTGAACGCGAGGCCGCCGATCGGGCCGTTGAGCGGGCCACCGCCCACGTGGAGGAACAGCGCGATGCGGTGGCCGCGGCCCGAACGGCCCTCGATACGGCAACGGCCGAGGTGGACACCCTCACCGACGGGGACAGCAGTGAAGCCACAGCCTTAGACGGCGACCTCGCCGCAGCGGAAGCCCGCGCCGCCGCAGAACTCACCGACGCCACCGCCCGGCTGACGGAATTGCGCACCCAGTTGCGCGACCAGGACGCCACCGTCGCCGGGCTCACCGCCCGCATCGAGGCCCTCACGGCCACCCAACCCGCCCCCGCCGCGCAGTTGCCCGACGATCTCACCGCGCTCGCCAGCGTCCTCACTGTGAACAGCGGGGATGAGCGCGCCGTCGCCGCCGCCCTCGGAGCACTGGCCGAAGCGCAGGTGGCCGAGAACACCCTGGAGCACCTCCTCGCCACTTTCACCGGGCCCGGGCACACTGACAGCTTCCCGCGCACGACGATCGTTGCCGCACAATCTGGCGAGCCGTGGACCCTCGATGTGGCACTCCCGGCGGGGTGCCGGTGGCTCATCAACTCGGTCACCGCCCCCCAGGTCACCGTCGCCCTAACCCGGCTGCTCGCCGGCTACGTCCTCGCTGACACTGTCGATCACGCGCTGCGGGCGGTGCGCTCCGATCCGCGTGTGACGGCGGTCACCCCAGACGGGGTGCTCATCGGGGAGAACTGGATGACCATCGGGCAGGCAAGTACCACACCCGTCGAAACGGCAGCCCTCATCCGTCAAGCAGAAGGAGAACTCGCCGCCGCCACCACCGCCCGCGACGAATTCCTCGCCCGCCTCGACGGAGCACACACCGCAGTGGACCGCGCCCGGCAGGCCCACGCGGCTGCCCACACCGAGCTCGTGGAATACACCGCCGTGCAGGGGGCACGGCAGCGCGATATCGACCGTGCCCGGCGCAACCTCGCCACCTTTCAACGCCACCTCGACACCGCAGTGCAGCGACTCACCGCCGCCGAAACCGACCTCGCCGAGGCGGAGGCTGCCCGGGATGGAGCAGCCCAGCGCATCAAACAGGCCGATGCAAGCCCCCTCGAGGAACCGTCTACCACCGCCCGCGATGCCGCAGCACTCCGGCTCGAAGACATCCGCCAGGCGGAGATCACCGCCCGAATGAGCGCGACCGCCGCCGCCGAACAGGAGCGCCGCACCGGGGAGATCGCCGCCGCGCTGGCTCGGCGGGAGCGCCGCGAACGTGCCGACTACGAGGCCTTTGTGCGTACCCAGGAGAAGAAACGGCAGGCGGCCGCAGTCGCCGCCGATGTCGCCGCCGCCGCCCGGGTCGTCGCCGCCCGACTGGAGGAGGCCGTCGAGGAGGCGCGACGGGAGCGCGAGACCACTGCCGCCCTCGCCCGCACTCGCGCCGAGGAGCTCGCCGCCGTACGCACCCACCTGCAGGAGCTGCGCAGGAGTGTCGATGACAGCCAGGCGGCAGCCCACCAGGCCCAGGTCACCGATGCCCAGGCGCGGGTGCGGCTCGAGGAGGCCGAAAAGAAAGCCACTGGTGAACTCGTCCTTCCCGCTGAGACGATCCGCAGCGAATTCGCCGACCGTGACGGCGACACCTTTGACATTGACACCGCCCGGGAGGAGTTGGCGCAGGCAGAACGCCGCCTGACGGCCCTCGGGAAGGTCAACCCGCTCGCTGTTGAGGAATACCGGGCCCTGGAGGAGCGCTACAACTTCCTGGTCACCCAGGTCGAGGATGTTGAAGCCGCCCGGCGCGACCTGCGGGCGGTGATCAGCGAGGTGGATGAGACGATGCGGCGCCTGTTCACGGAGGCGTTCCGCGATGTGGCGACCGTCTTTCCGGAGGTGTTTTCCACCCTCTTCCCCGGCGGGGAGGGTCGGCTCAGCCTCGCCGATCCGAACGACCCGATGGGGTCGGGGATTCATGTGTATGCCCGTCCCGCCGGCAAGCGGGTGTCGCGGCTGTCCCTGCTCTCCGGCGGGGAGAAGACGCTCACCGCCCTGGCCATGCTGGTGGCGATCTTTCGGGCCCGCCCGAGCCCGTTCTATGTGTTCGATGAGGTGGAGGCCGCCCTCGACGACGTCAACCTGCGGCGGCTGCTTGCCCTCTTCGATGCCCTGCGCGATAACTCTCAGTTGATTGTGATCACTCACCAGAAACCGACGATGGATCGGGCGAACGTCATCTACGGGGTGACGATGCGCGGCGACGGGGTCACCCGGGTGCTGTCGCAGCGGATGGACCGCGACGGCGGCTGACGTGTATGCTACCTCGACGTGACTGACACCGAACCCACCCCGAATGCCGCGCAGACGACGCGGATTCTGTCCATTCTCGTCGTCTCTGCGACGGTGATGTTCCTCAACGAGACAATCCTGTCGGTAGCGCTCGCCTCCATCATGGAGACCTTCGCGGTAACACCGGCCGTGGTGCAGTGGTTGACCACAGCTTTCATGCTCACCATGGCCATCATCATCCCAACAACCGGGTACGGGCTCACCCGATTTACCACCCGGCAGGTGTTTCTCACTGCGACCCTCCTCTTTGTCGTAGGTACCGCCCTCGGGGCGCTCGCCCCAAGCTTCGCCGTTCTCGTCGTCGCCCGTATCATTCAGGCCTGCGGTACCGCGATGATCATGCCGCTGCTCATGACCACGGCGATGGAGCTGGTTCCGCCGGACAAGCGCGGCCAGGTGATGGGGATCATCGCCATTGTCATCTCCGTGGCCCCCGCCCTTGGACCGACCCTCGGTGGGTTCATCCTCGCCCAGTTGAGCTGGCACTACCTCTTCTGGCTCATGCTGCCGATCATCATTCTGGCGATGCTGCTCGGCCTAAAAGAACTGCGCAACGTGGGGCAACCCCGCAGGGTTCCTCTCGATATCGTCTCCGTGGTCCTCTCGGCAGCGGCCTTCGGGTTCCTCATCTACGGGCTGAGTTCCTTCGCCGCCTCCCTCCAGTCCGGCTCGCTCACTGTCTCCATTGTCGCGATCGTGGTGGGCTTTATCGCCCTCGTCGTGTTCGTCGTCTGGCAGATCGGGCTCACCGCTCGCGACCGCGCCCTGCTGGATATGCGGCCCTTCCGGGAGCGCAGTTTCACCCTGTCCATCCTCACCATCGTCTGTATCATGGCGGTGCTGCTCGGCACGGTCACCCTCATTCCCATCTACCTGCAGACCACGGTCGGTGTTTCCGCGCTTGTCACTGGCCTCACCCTCATGCCGGGCGGGCTAATTCAAGGGCTGGCCGCCCCGTTCATCGGTCGGATCTTTGACCGGGTGGGCCCGCGCCCGCTGCTCATCCCCGGGGCTGTGCTCCTCGTCACTGCGGCAGTGAGTTTCACCTTCCTGCGGATTGATTCGCCGGTGTGGGTGATTGCCGTCCAGTGGATCGTCTTCTCTGTGGCGTTGGCGCTGATGATGACACCGCTGACAACGACAGCCTTGGCGAGTGTGCCGAAGCGGTTCTACGGCCACGGTTCGGCGATTATGAGTACGCTCCAACAGTTGGCGGGGGCCGGTGGCACGGCGATCCTCATCACCACGATGACCATTGCCAGCGATGCGCGCCTCGCGGCGGGGGTGGGCCAGGCGGAGGCAAGTGCCTTCGGCACCGAGGTGGCCTTTATCGTTGGCGCGATCATTGCCGCTGCGGCACTCGTGAGCAGCCTCTTCGTGCGGCGGGCGGAGAACTGAGCCGATGATGCGATAGATTCTTCTGTGGACATCGGCTTCGAATTCCCCTGTGTACATCGGCTTAAAGTGTGAAAGGTAATAGGGCACAACATGACTGGCTCGACTCCTGCGGTATTGGCAGATCCGGCAGACTCCCTCGTCGGCTGGGTGATGAGCAGTGAATTGCAGCTGCGGACGCAACTGTCACTGCCGACAGTGACGTGGGTGGGCGAGCTCCCCGTCAACCACGATGAGCTCGAGCAGATGGAGTACTTCTGGGGCACCTTCCTGGCCCGCCAGGTGGATTTTGGGGCCACCGTCTCCGATCTCCTCGCCGCCTATCCGGCATTGACCATGACCACCCTCGTCTTTCGGGCATCCCGGATGATCAGTGCGGTCACCGATGCTGAGGAGTTTGTCCGTGAGTACTGTGCGGGGGTGTCCGTACGCGGTGGGCGTGATCTCACCGACCCGCATGTTGGTGGCCCGACGGTGGCGGCCCTCGCCGCGCTCCTCGCCGACTTCGGGGAAAGTCTGCAGCTGGCCCACCCGCAGGTGTGGGCGCGGTTGCGCGAGGACTCTACCAGCCTCGTTGCCGTGCTCGCCCTCCATGCCGGGGTCACCGGACGCGAGGTGGGACAGTTGCTCTCGGCGTGGGATAGTGAGGCGATCACCGCCGGGATGGCACCTCCGACCATGTGGGACCAGCTCGAGGCGGCGGGGATTGCCGCCGAGTTGCCCGTGCTGCAGGCGGCCCACAACATAGACCCGCAGCGCGTCGGTGAGATTCTCGATGCTGTGGATCTGGTTATCGCCGCAGACCCCGCGGAAACCGAGGTACAGGTGCCCAGTCTCATCGGTGAGAAAGTACGCGCAGAACTGCAAGAACGGCCCGTTCCCACGGTCAATCGCACCGAGACGGTCGGTCCTGGCCACCGGGAGGATGCGCCCCGGCTCATCTTTAAGAAGTCCACCGGGAAAGTCTGCCTGCGCCTGCCCGAACAGATCCTTCCTGCCACGGAGGAGACCATCTCGTGGCGGGTGAGCATGGGGGAGGAGTTCCGCATCTACCGCACCATGCGCCCGTGGGGCATGGATGTGGACTTCACTGAGCAGCTCGACATCACCGTGCGCCGCCAGGTCAGTGAGGTGGCCGTTGCCGATCTCACCACCACCGCCACATGGACGGTGCCGGTGGTCTCCAGTGAGGATCCGGTGCTCATTTTCTCTGCTTTGACCGGCCAGAATCTCACCTCCATGCGCTCGCTCCACCACGCCGAATTGGCGGTCATCGCCCCCGCCCAGGATCGGTTGGTTGACTTCGTCACCGGGAAAGACCTCCCGGTCTCCGAAACTCTCGAGGTGGAAGGATGGGAGGGCTGGAATTGCCGGATCATTCGCGCCTTCAACAACGAGCGGTCCATTCAGCTCGTCCGCAGCGCCGGGCCCTCGCCGGTCATTCGCGCCATCGACCCGGTGAAGCGGGTGCACTTCATTGAGCGCGGGTCCTCCCTCGAGCACATCCGCTCCCTGCACAACCTGCACATCCACTCCGATGGGATGTACATCTCCTTCCTTAGTACCCAATCCCGGCAGACGGAAACGTGGTACCTCTCCATCTCCACCTACGCTGGCGTGGGCCAGGAGGGTGAGGAGATCACGGCGATGCAGCCGATTGAAGTTCCCGCCGAGGGCGGCTGGGTGGAGGCCTTTGACCTCGAGTCCTACGACAGCCCGTGGGTTGGCGAATACCTCGTGCGTCTGAAGGGTCCGCGCGGGGAATCGTTCCGCCACGAGTACGCCCTCGTCGAAGGGGCATGGGAGGATGCCGAATACGGAGCAACGAGCCTCCGCATTCCCGAACGCGGTGGGCTCAGTGCGGTGCGGATGCAGATCCACACGGACAAGGACAAATCCTTCACCGTGGACCCGGAGGTGATTGAGGTCTCGCGCGATGAGGCAGGCGCCTATTTCACCATCGCCACCGACGAGGGCGACCAGATGCCGCTGCGGTTCTTCCCGGCCCGCCTGCGGTTCCAAATCCCGATTGTGGAGATGGAGTCCGTGTGGCGCACCACCCCGGTGCGCACGTGTGCAGCTGAGTTGCGGGCGGCGGGGACGCTGCGCATTCGCGGGATCAACACGCCGCGCCTGTCGTTGCGGTCCGCCACAGGCCGAATGATGAAGTCCATTCCGATGATGAGGGAGGACAATCAGCGCACGTGGGTGACCAATTTTGCGCCGATCTATGAGCGCATCTGCCACATGGCCTCCGGCGGTACCCTCCAGGTGGAGTGGGATGATCTCTCCCTCACACTGGTCACCGTCGATTCACATCCACCAGCCCGCAGTGCCCGGGTGGAGGGTACGACCGTCCTCGTTGACGGGGTGGATACGCATCGGTCGTTCGCGGCGTGGGTGTGGGCGCTCACCGCCCCGTGGCGGCCCGCCACCACCCTGCCCACCACCGTGGCCACCGCCTCCGCTGAGGGTGAGGGCATCGTCTCCATTGACCTCCCGGAGAACCTTGTGGGGGCTGGTCCGTTGGCGATCACCCTCAACACCCCTGACCCGTTCAACACCGTCCTCCCGCCGCTGCATCCGGCGTGGGGGCATGTTGTGGCCGACCAGCCCGGGCACTTCCGCTCAGAGGACACCAGCCTCGACCGGCTCGCGGAGTTCCTCGCTGCCCGCACGGCACAGGCCGAGAAGACCAGTGAAGTACTCCCTGCGCCCACCTCTCTACACCGCGTCCTGTGGGATGAACAGGTGTTCTCGGCAGTTCCTGCGGCACTGTTCACCGCCCATCCGGCAGCTGCGCTGAATTCTCTCGCCGATGCCCTCATCCTGGCAGGCAATAAGCCCCCCCGGTTCATTTCCGCCGGACTTGCCCCGGCTGATTTCGCCGCTGACGAGGAGGCTGCCGCAACGGGTGCCTCCGCCGCAGCTGGGGCCGGGTGGATCACCGCATTGGCTGCACTGAGTGGTGCACCAACCGCCGACGATGAAGCCGTGGCTGAGCGCATTGCCAGAGCAGTCGCCGAGGTGGGTCAACCCCTGGCTACGATTCTTTCCACCGGTCGGGATGCCAGTTTGGACTCCGCCGCTGTGGATGCGGGGATCGTGCAGATTTCCCGGATGCCTGCCGCTCAGCAGGAGCAACTCTTGCAGATGTTCTTTGCCAACGCGGCGCTGGTCCCCGGCAAACTGCTCGATGACTCCTCTCGTCTCATGGCCATTTACGACGTGTTCACGCACCGGGATGCGATCAATGAGCTCTTCGCCGACACGGCTCTCATCACCACCGCCGCCACGATTATTAAGTCCCTGCGCAGTGCGAACCGGAAGTTGTACACGTTGGCGCGCATCCGCTTTGACAAACTCGATGGTGTGGATACGGAGGACCCGAACAACCGGTGGGTGTTGGCTCCCGTGTGCTCGCTCGTGTTGGCCCTGGCGGCGCGGATGCAGGCGCATTCGATGCTCGCTGCGGACACGTGGCTCACCCCCGTCACGGACGCGTGGGCGCGGTGTGCCGCGATCGTCCCCGACCTCATCGCCGGGGACCTCGTCTCCGCTGAGGCGATGGTGCTTGCGCAGAAGTATCCGGGCCTGGCCGTGTAGCCGCCAGTGACGGCAGTGAGCGCACCGGACCGGGCACCGTGCTCTCGAACCCGACCAGGCAACCCGGCTTACCCGAGGGCAGGCAGAAGCCCGGCCTGACTGGCCGCCCACCCGCCTGCGGCAGCAGCGCCGAGAACGCCGACGACAATGCCCACGATCTGGGCGATGGACAGTTCCCCGGGTGTGTGGTGGAAGAGGCTGGTGAACCGCGCCAACGCCACATCATCGCTGGTGTAGAGGTGTGTGGGGCAGGGGTAGGTGTTTGTAGGAATCACACCATTTTTGGGCACAGGTCCTTCGGATCGGTGACCTCTCCGAACCAGATGGCCTCCCACATTGCATCGGATGCAGTGCCGGTTTTCACCGCCTGCGACAGATCGGACGAGGTGAAAACGTTGGGACGCTCAGCCCCAGCCGGGCTCTCAGCCATCGCTGCCGGTGCTACCGCGATGCCGAGCGCACTGACGGCGAGGGCAACGGCAGTAGAGATGCCGACGTGGGGCGTGAAGTGGTGAGGCTGCGGTGCGGTTGGGTGCTCATGTACTGATTCTTCCTGGCGCTTTGTCTATTGACAGCAGCATGGATTGAACCCGACAGGCCGATAACTGACATTGCCTGCGCCCTCGATCCGGCCCCTCGGTACAGCTTTTCACTTTGGAGGGAGTGTGGATTGCATTTGCCTGCGATAGCAGGTATTATGCCCCCGCCAAAGTGAGGGACTTCGCTTCGAAGACATCCCACTGCGTGGGATAGGGCCGGAACTTTCAGTGGCGATGTGCTACGGCCTGTCAATCACCCACTCGGTGAGCGTGACTTCCTCCTCGGTTAGTGGCATGCGCTTGAAGGCCGCGATTTCCTGCTTGAACTGTTCCTCGCACAGGGCATGCTGTGCGTTTGGTGAGGTGTCCTGTTCACTGCTCGCAGAACCGTCACCGGCGAGAAAGCACTCAAGCACCTATACACACAGTTGTGACAGTGTCGACCCATAGGTGCGTGCTGCTGCTTCGGCCCGCTCGAAGAGATCATCGGGAATTGAAATCGTAGTGTGAATGACAGGAATTATGGCACTCACACTCGCCTGTTGTAGTGGTTCTGCGCTAGAGAACAGGTCTGCCCGTGTGACGAGAAATCGCCGGATTACGAGCACTCTTCCAGGTAACGGATGAGGGCCTTCTTTTCGGGGGCGGTCACCCACAGGTGGTACGCGGCCTTCACGCTGACCTGGTCGATGGCGTACTGGCAGCGATTGGTCGGCGGTACCCAACTCGCCGCGTTGGAGGCACCCTTCTGTTGGTTGAAGCGGCCCTCCACCGCGCGGAGATTGCGCGGATCGTTGGCGAAGTTGCGGCGGGTATCGTCGTCCCACTGGAAGGCACCGGACTGCCACGCATCGGCAAGGGCGACAACGTGGTCGATCTGGACGAGGGGAGAGGTATCGTTGCCGCGCTGAAACTCAACGGTGTTACCGCTGTAGGGACTCACCAGTGTTCCGGAGAGGACAACGCAGTCGCGGGTGCCCGGCTTGAGTATGACGTTGGTGAGCTGGGTGCGCAGAATATCGTTGCGCGTATCGCAGCCGTTGTGGCCGAGCTCCACCTCCACGTCGTCGGACCAGCGTTGACCGAAGGCATCCCGCGAGTAGGCGGTTTTCGGTGCGCGGCCCTTGACTTCGAGGGAATCCAATTGGTCCAGGGCCTGCTGGGCGGCCTCAGTCACCGGGGGAGCGTCCGTATTCTCTGCGGCTGTGGTGACTGTCACCAGGGGCTGTGGCGGAGATAGAGCGGGGGAACAGGAGGATACGAGGGTACCAACTGCCGCTATGGCGGCAATCTCTAACAGTCCTCTGAGTTCTCGCACACCCTCACCGTAGCAGGGCTACTTCATGAAACCGGGTTTCCGCTACGCGAATGTGTGTTCGACAATATGTGGGGAGTCCTCGCGGCTCAGAGGGAGATTGCATCCTTTTCAGCAGTCGAATCGATAGGGGTACGGAGAAGCTGGTGAGGAAAGATATCGACATCGATGTTAAAAAGTACTCGTGTCTCATCGAGAAGACCTGTTGGGCACAGGACGCGTAGGTGCACCTTGCTGGTGTCATTGCCCGATTCGTTATAACCCCATCATAGGTGACAGTAGTCCCAAAAACCGCCCCGAAGCCATTCCCGATAGTGGGGACAGTGCGGGGCAGTTGTAGCTGATGGTGACGGCTCACGCCGTCGCGGTCACCGCTTAGGCCAGATCGAAGCGATCGTTGGCAGCGAGCTTCGCCCACACCTGTGCGAAGTCGCGGACGAACTTCTCCTTCGCATCGGCGGAAGCGTAGACCTCAGCGACAGCGCGCAGCTCCGAATTAGAACCAAAGACCAAGTCGGCGCGGGTGCCCGTCCACCGAGGGGCGCCGGTTGCGCGGTCGGTGGCCGCAAAGCGGGTGGACTTCTCGTCCACGGGCTTCCACTCAATGTCCATCGTCAACAAGTTGGTGAAGAAGTCATTGGTGAGCTGCCCGGGGCGATCAGTGAACACGCCGTCAGCCGAGCCGTCCCAGTTGGTACCGAGCACACGCATCCCGCCAACGAGCACCGTCATCTCCGGGGCGGAGAGGCCGAGCAGGTTGGCGCGATCGACGAGGAGATACTCCGCTGGACGCGGGTCCTTGTCGGTGGCGTAGTTGCGGAATCCATCGGCGGCCGGTTCCATCCACTTGAAGTTCTCCGTATCGGTGTGCTCCTGGTCAGCATCGACACGGCCGGGAAGGAACTCAATGGTCACCGGGGTGCCAGCGGCCTCGGCGGCCATTTTCACGCCCGTGTTACCGGCGATGATAACTGTATCGGCGAAGCTCACACCGGTCTCATCGGCGATCTTCTCCAGGACCGGGATGACCGTGTTGAGCTGTGCCGGATTGTTGACTTCCCAGTTGCGTTGTGGCTCGAGGCGGATGCGACCACCGTTGGCGCCGCCCCGCTTGTCCGAGTCACGGTAGGAGGACATCGCAGCGAACGCAGTGGAAACAAGCTCGGACACACTCAAACCTGAGTTGCGGACGGCATCCTCAACAGCCTGGATCGCACCAGCATCGGTCTTACCTGTGGTTGCCGGTAGCGGATCCTGCCAGATGAAGTCCTCAGTGGGCACATCCTTGCCCAAGTAGCGGGACTTCGGCCCCATGTCACGGTGGGTGAGCTTGAACCAGGCGCGGGCGTAGGCCTGGGTGAAGGCCTCCTGATCCTGGGCGAACTTGAGCGAAATCTCCCGGTAGATCGGGTCCTCACGCAGGGCCAGGTCAGAGGTGAGCATGCGCGGCTCGCGCTTGCCCTTGAGGTCCGCCTCGGGCACCATGTCCGAGCCTGCATTATCCTTCGGCCGCCACTGGTAGGCACCGGCGGGGGACTGCATGAGCTCCCACTCGTAGGCGAAGAGGATGTGGAAGAACTCGTTATCCCAGCGGGTCGGGTGGTAGGTCCAGGTGACCTCGGGGCCACCGCCGATTGTGTCCACACCCTTGCCGGACTTGTAGGCGGACTTCCAGCCCAAGCCCTGGTTCTCCATGGGGGCGGCTTCCGGAGCGGGGCCGACGAGTTCGGGGTCGCCCGCGCCGTGGGTCTTGCCGAAGGTGTGGCCACCGGCGATGAGGGCGACGGTTTCCTCATCGTTCATCCCCATGCGGCCGAAGGTCTCGCGGATATCGAGGGCGGAGAGCTTCGGATCGGGGTTGCGGGCCGGGCCCTCCGGGTTGACGTAGATGAGGCCCATCTCGGTGGCGGCGAGCGGATTGTCGAGGGTTTCTACATCCGGTACGCCGTCTTTGAGGGTGTCCTTGTCAAAGCGGGCATTGGCGCGCAGCCACTCGTTCTCGGAGCCCCAGTAAACATCATCGTCCGGCTCCCACACCTCCGGTCGGCCACCGCCGAAGCCGATGGTGGGCATCCCCATCTGGTCGTGGGCGACGTTACCGGCGAGGATTATGAGGTCACCCCAGGACAGGGCAGCTCCGTACTTCTGCTTGATCGGCCACAGGAGACGACGGGCGCGGTCGAGGAGGACATTGTCCGGCCAGGAGTTGAGGGGGGCGAAGCGCTGCTGGCCGGTGCCACCGCCACCGCGACCATCCTGGATGCGGTACGTGCCGGCGGAGTGCCAGGCCATGCGGATAAACATGGGGCCGTAGTTGCCGAAGTCAGCGGGCCACCAGTTCTGGGAATCGGTGAGGACGTGGGCGATGTCAGCCTTGACGGCGTCGAGGTCGAGGGCCTCGAAGGCCTTCTTATAGTCGAAGTCCGCGTCCATGGGGTCGGCGACGGCGGGGTTCTTGGCCAGAATCTTGAGGTTGAGCCGTCCCGGCCACCAGTCGGAGTTCTTGGTGCCTTCGGGCTTCTTTGCGTGGAAGGGGCAGGAGCCTTGTTCGGTCATGGGCAGTCCTTTCGGAGTAGTGGCCCTTTCGGGGGTTGATGATTGTTCCTCTAGTGTAATCGAACTTTCCGATTGGTGCAGAACTTACCTATTGGCTATGTGAAATAGATTTGTGTGGCTTATTTATTTGCCATGTTCCGACCGGCGGTGAGCGGGTACTGCTGTCGAGTTATGCTCCCCGAGTCTGCTACCTTTTGTAAAACGCCAGGTCGATTTGTGTGGTAGCACGCTCGGGGAGCATAATTTCCTGGGGAGTGGCCGAGGACTCGGGTGGGACCTGCAGTGGGGGCAGGGGCTAACGTGGTGTGGGGTCGAGAGGACCGCTCGGGTGCTGTACCCTGGTGGCTATGTCTCAGACCACAATGTATATCCTCGTCGGAGTTCTCATCCTCATCGCGATCATCGCGGCGCTTATTGGTGTGGGATTGCGGCGCGGGAAATCGAAGCAGATTTCCTTTGAGCCGAAGGCAGAGCGGACGGAAGAGCTCACCCAGCGCGAGAAGTCCGGGGACTACCAGGCCCAGGGCGGGTTTAACTTTACGACCGGAAATGCGACGGCAGAACAGGAGCCCGTGCTCCGGGAGCCGGTTGCTGAGCGGACGCCTGAGCCGGTGGTGGAGCCCGAGCCGGTGCCGGTGGTGGAACCCGAGCCGGTGCCGGTGGTGGAACCCGAGCCCGAACCGGAGCCCGAGCCGGTGCCGGTGGTGGAACCCGAGCCGGTGCCGGTGGTGGAACCCGAGCCCGAACCGGAGCCCGAGCCGGAGCCGGTGGTGGAACCCGAGCCCGAACCGGAGCCCGAACCGGAGCCTGAACCGGAGCCTGAACCGGAGCCTGAACCGGAGCCTGAGCTGGAACCGGAACCGGCCCCCCGGGAGGACATCGCCCCGGCGACCGGGCGGCTCGGGAAGTTGCGCGGGCGGCTGGCGAAGTCGAACAACGTCATCGGGCAATCCGTGCTCGGCATCCTCTCCCAAGGTGACCTCGATGAGGACGCGTGGGAGGAGATCGAGGACACCCTCATCATGGCGGACCTCGGGACGGCAACAACGGTGTCCGTCGTGGAGGATCTGCGTGCGCGCATCGCCGAGCACGGCGTGAGCTCTGAGGAGGAGGCGCGGGGGATGCTGCGGGAGGTACTCATTACGCATTGCCACCCGGAGATGGACCGCGCCATCAAGGCAATGCCGTATGACGGCAAACCCGCCGTCATTCTCATGGTCGGTGTCAATGGCACCGGCAAGACCACAACGGCGGGCAAGCTTGGGCGAGTGCTCATTGCGATGGGCCACTCGGTGATGTTTGGGGCGGCGGATACGTTCCGTGCGGCGGCGGCCGACCAGTTGGAGACCTGGGGGTCGCGGGTGGGGGCGACCACGGTGCGCGGCGCTGAGGGGGCGGACCCGGCATCGGTCGCGTTTGATGCGGTGGCGAAGGGCGTGGATGAGCACGTCGATGTGGTGATTGTGGATACGGCGGGGCGCCTTCATACCTCGACCGGCCTGATGGACCAGTTGGGCAAGGTGAAGCGCGTGGTGGAGAAGAAGGCCACCGTTGATGAGGTGCTGCTGGTTCTGGATGCGACTGTTGGTCAGAATGGCCTTGTGCAGGCGCGTACCTTCCGCGACGTTGTGGATATCACCGGTGTGGTGCTCACGAAGTTGGATGGTACGGCGAAGGGCGGCATTGTCTATCAGGTGCAGGAGGAGCTTGGTGTGCCGGTGAAGCTCGTCGGGCTGGGGGAGGGGGCTGATGACTTGGCCCCGTTCGAAGTGGAGGGCTTCGTCGACGCCCTGCTTATGTAACCGCTAGAGTGTTTCGATACACTCTGGTGAGAATTATTGGCTGGAGTGTTTATTATAAAAGAATTACACGTTGTTGAACAGAATACGAGGTGGCAATACGGCTATGACCAAACGAGTTGGACTGTACAGTTCCGCCTACGAGCACGACGCCTGCGGCGTTGGGTTTGTTGCAAATAAGTACGGGATCAAGTCCCGGGACATCGTAGATATGGGCCTGACCGTATTGGCCAATATTGATCACCGCGGTGCAGCCGGTGCAGAGAAGAACACCGGTGACGGTGCGGGCATCCTCATGCAGGTGCCCGATGGGTTCTACCGGGCCATCATGGCCGAGCAGGGCATTGAACTGCCCGTCCCCGGCGCGTACGCCACCGGCATCGCCTTCCTGCCGCAGCAGCGCATGGCGATGCTGGACGCGAAGCGCGTTGTGGAGGACATCGTTCACGAGGAGGGCGCGGAGGTCATCGCCTGGCGTGACGTCCCTGTCGACGACTCCATCCTCGGCTCCCAGGCAAAGTCGGTCATGCCCACGTTCTCCCAAATCTTCATCACCGCTGAGGATGAGAATGGGGATCTGAAGCAGGGAATCGACCTCGACCGGGTGATGTTCTTCATCCGCAAGCGCTGCACACACGAGATGGGGCAGACGAACGGGCAGGACACGGTGTATTTCCCGTCCCTGTCCTCGCGGACGATGATCTACAAGGGGATGCTCACCACCCCGCAGCTCGGCCAGTTCTATCTGGATCTACAGGATTCGCGGATGGAGTCGGCGATTGCAATGGTGCACTCCCGCTTCTCCACGAACACCCTTCCCTCGTGGCCGCTCGCACACCCGTATCGCTTTGTTGCGCACAACGGTGAGATCAACACCGTCACCGGCAATGAGAACTGGATGCACGCGCGTGAATCGACGTTCACCTCCGACGTGTTGGGTCCGCTCGACCGGGTCCTGCCGATCATCTCCACGGGGGGTTCGGATACCGCCCGCTTTGATGAGGCGGTGGAACTGTTGCACCTGGGAGGGTATTCCCTGCCGCAGGCGATGACGATGATGATCCCGCAGGCGTGGGAGCACGCGCCGAGCATCCCGTCCGCGTTGCGCGATTACTGCGAATACCAGTCCTGCCTCATGGAGCCGTGGGATGGGCCGGCATCGATGGCGTTTACGGACGGCACCCTCATCGGCTGTGTGCTCGACCGCAACGGCCTGCGCCCCGGGCGTATCTGGGTGAGTGATGACGGTCTCGTGGTGATGGCCTCCGAGGCCGGTGTTCTCGATATTGACCCCGCACATGTGGTCAAGCGCACCCGCATTGAGCCGGGCAAGATGTTCCTCATTGATACCGCCTCCGGGCGGATCATCTCCGATAAGGAGATCAAGAATGAGCTGGCAACAGCGAAGCCGTACGGGGAGTGGATTCGGGACAACTTCGTGCCCATTGAGAATCTGCCGCAGACCCGGTACGAGTACATGCCGCACGTGCGTGCGGTGCTCCGGCAGCGCGTGTTCGGGATCACCGAGGAGGATGTCGATCTCCTCATCAAGCCGATGGCCCTGACCGGTGCGGAGGCTGTGGGCTCGATGGGCTCGGATACCCCGATCGCGGCCCTCTCACAGCGGCCACGAATGCTCTTTGACTTCTTCGCCCAGCGCTTCGCCCAGGTGACGAACCCGCCGCTGGACTCCTACCGGGAGAAGTCTGTGACAAGTATGCACACCCTCCTCGGTGCGCAGTCCGACCTGCTCAACCCGACAGCGGCTGCGGCCCGGCGGATCCGTTTGAACTCCCCGATTATTGATAATCACCAGTTGGCCACCCTCATCCACGCCAACGACAACGGCGGCTATGAGGCCTTTGAGACGAAGGTGATCTACGGGTTGTATCCGGTCGCCCACCACGGGCGCGGCATGGAGGAGGCGATTGACCGCATCTGTGTCGAGGTCTCCCAGGCAATCCGGGATGGACACTCCATCATTGTGCTCAGTGACCGCGAGTCTAACGAGCGCTTCGCCCCGATTCCTACTCTCCTGCTCACCTCGGCGGTGCACCAGTACCTCGTCCGCGAGCGGACCCGCACCCAGGCGAGTTTGGTCATCGAGTCCGGTGATGCCCGCGAGACCCACCATCTGGCGATGCTCATCGCCTTCGGTGCCGATGCCATCAACCCGTATATGGCCTTTGAAACCATCGATGAGTTGCGGATGAAGGGACAGTTGGGGGAGCTCACCCTCGACGAGGCGTGCACGAACTACAACAAGGCCGCCACCGCAGGCATCCTCAAGATCATGTCCAAGATGGGTATTTCCACGGTCGCCTCGTACCGTGGCGCCCAGTTGGCCGACTGCACGGGTATTTCCCAGGCCACCCTCAACCGCTACTTCGGCGGGATGGAATCACCCATTGCCGGTATCGGTGTGCAGGAGATCGCCGAGGATGTGGAGGCCCGTCACCGGCAGGCCTTCCTGCCCCGCCCGGAGGAGAAGGCGCACCGCGAACTCGACCTCGGAGGCGAATACAAGTGGCGCCGGGAGGGGGAGTACCACCTGCTCAACCCGAATACCGTGTTCAAACTGCAGCAGGCCACCCGCACGAACTCGTACTCCCTGTTCAAGGAGTACACGAAGCTTGTCGACGACCAGTCCGAGCGGCTCGCCACCATCCGTGGCATGCTCGAGTTCGCCCCGGACCGCGAGCCGATCTCCATCGATGAGGTCGAACCAATCGAGGAGATTTTCACACGCTTCGCCACCGGCGCGATGAGCTACGGCTCCATCTCCGCCGAAGCCCACGAGACCCTCGCCATTGCGATGAACCGCATTGGTGGGCGCTCGAACTCCGGTGAGGGCGGCGAGGATCCGAAGCGGTTCACCCCCGATGCGAATGGGGACAACCGAGTGAGCAAGATCAAGCAGGTCGCCTCCGGCCGCTTCGGCGTCACCAACCACTACCTCAACAACTGCACGGACATCCAGATCAAGATGGCCCAGGGTGCGAAGCCCGGTGAGGGCGGCCAGTTGCCGCCACACAAGGTGTATCCGTGGATTGCCGAGGTGCGCATGTCCACCCCAGGTGTGGGACTCATTTCCCCGCCGCCGCACCACGACATTTACTCCATTGAGGATTTGGCGCAGCTCATCCACGATCTCAAGAACGCCAACCCGGAGGCGCGCATCCACGTCAAACTCGTCGCCGAACGCGGTGTGGGTACCGTGGCCGCCGGTGTGTCCAAGGCGCACGCCGATGTCGTGCTCATCTCCGGCCACGACGGCGGTACCGGGGCGTCACCACTGACCTCCATCAAGCACGCCGGTGGCCCGTGGGAGCTCGGGTTGGCCGAAACCCAGCAGGCACTCATGCTCAACGGGTTGCGCGACCGCATCCGCGTCCAGTGCGACGGCCAGCTCAAGACCGGCCGCGACGTTGTCATCGCCGTCCTCCTCGGTGCCGAGGAGTTCGGTTTCGCCACCACGGCGCTCGTGGTCGAGGGCTGCATCATGATGCGCGTATGCCACCTGGACACGTGCCCGGCCGGTATCGCCACCCAGAATCCGGAACTGCGGAAGAAGTATGCGGGCAAGGTGGAACATGTGGTGAACTTCTTCACCTTCATGGCCCAGGAGGTCCGCGAAATCCTCGCCGAACTCGGCTACCGGTCCATCGATGAGGCGGTCGGCCAGGCCCATATTCTCCGCCAGCGTAGCGACGCAGAATTTGTTGCCAACCATCCGCGGGCGGCGAAGCTGGACCTGAGCCCCATCCTCGTGGAGCCGAAGAGCGAATTCTTCCTCAATCAGTCCCCGCTGAACACTCAGAAGCAGGATCACGGCCTGGACAAGGCGCTGGATTGGCAGATCATCGAGGATGTTCACCTGACCATCGACGCTGCCGCCGCCCTCGCCTCCGAGGATGCGCCCGAGTGGATGGCTGCGGTGAGCCAACCCACCATCGATGTGACCTATCCGATCCGCAATGTCAACCGCACCGTGGGCACAATGACCGGTTCGGCGATCTCCCGCATCGCCGGTGCGGAGGGGCTGCCGGATGGAACCGTCAACCTGCACTTCACTGGCTCCGCAGGCAACTCCTTCGGGGCGTTCATCACCGCCGGAATGACCATGGACCTCACCGGGGATGTCAACGACTTCCTCGGCAAGGGCCTGTCCGGTGGGCGGATTGTGGTGAAACCGCACCCGCAATCCCCGGACCAGTCCGAGATCGGCGGGCCGAACATCATCGCCGGCAACGTCGTCGGCTTCGGTGCCACCAGTGGTGAACTGTTCATCGCCGGTGGGGCCGGGGAGCGCTTCCTCGTCCGCAACTCCGGTGCCACCGCTGTGGTGGAAGGGGTTGGCGATCACGGCTGTGAATACATGACCGGTGGACGTGCCGTCATCCTCGGCGAGATCGGTGACAACTTCGCCGCCGGCATGTCCGGTGGTATCGCCTACCTTGTCCGCACCGAGGACCTCGAGCGGAAGGTGAACACCGAGCTCGTGGAGATTGAAACCCCCGACAGTGAGGACATTGAGTTCCTCGAGAACATCATTGCCCGCCACCGGGAACTGACCGGTTCCACCGTGGCTGTGAACCCGCGCGACATGGTGAAGATCATGCCGCGTGATTACAAGAAGATCCTGCGCATCATCGGCGAGGCCACCCTCGTCGGCGAGGATGTCAATACCAAGATCATGGAGGCTGTGAACTAATGGCTGACCCACACGGATTCCAAAACGTTGCCCGCAACGAGCCCGCCCACCGCCCCGTGCTGCTGCGGCTCATGGACTGGAACGAACCCTACGAGGACTTCCCGGCCAACGAGCTGCACGATCAGGCATCCCGATGCATGGATTGCGGCATCCCGTTCTGCCACGAGGGCTGCCCGCTCGGCAACATCATCCCCGAGTTCAACACCCTGGCCTGGCAGGGCCGGTGGAAGGAGGCCTTCGACCGCCTCCACGCCACAAACAACTTCCCCGAGTTCACCGGGCGGCTTTGCCCTGCCCCGTGTGAGGGTTCGTGTGTCCTCGGCATCTCCCGAGACCCGGTGACCATCAAACAGGTGGAGCTCACCATCGTGGAGAAGGGCTTTGAAGAGGGCTATGTTGAGCCCATCAACCCTGTCTTTGACACCCAGATGACGGTTGCTGTGGTGGGGTCGGGCCCGGCCGGTTTGGCCGCCGCCCAGCAGCTCACCCGCGCCGGTCACCGGGTCACCGTGTTTGAGAAGTCCGATCGCATCGGCGGGCTCATGCGCTACGGTGTGCCCGAGTACAAGATGGAGAAGAAGTGGATCGACCGCCGCCTCGAGCAGATGCGCGCGGAGGGCACGGAGTTTGTCACCGGCAAGGATGTCCATGCCAAGGATGTGGCGAGGTTCGATGCCGTCGTGTTGGCCACCGGCACCCCCGTCCCGCACGATTTGAACATTGAGGGCCGCGAACTCGACGGCATCTATCAGGCGCTGGAATATCTGCCCGCCCAGAACAAGACGAATGAGGGCGACTTCGAGACCTCCCCGATCAACGCGAAGGGCAAGCGCGTCGTGGTCATCGGCGGTGGCGACACCGGCACCGACTGCTACGGCACCGCCATCCGCCAGGGGGCTGCCTCGGTCATGCAGATTGACATCATGCCCGCCCCGCCGAAGGAGCGCGCCGCCTCCACCCCGTGGCCGATGTATCCGAAGATGTGGCGGGTCGCCACCGCCCACGAGGAGGGTGAGTACGTCATCACCGGTGAGGAATCACCGGAGGTGAAAGAGCGCCTCAACCTCGCCGCCCGTCAGGTGGGTGACACCCTTGGTGAACGCGACTTCGATATGAACACCGTCGCCTTTGAGGGCGAGGATGGCCAGCTCACTGCGATGCGCGGCTCGAAGGTGGAGTTTGTCGGTGGCCGCTTCCAACCGGTGGAGGGCACGGAGTTCCACTGGCCGGTGGATATGGTGGTCATGGCAATGGGCTTTCGGGGTTCCGCGAACGCGGGCCTCATTGAGGAGCTCGCCCTGCAGGTGGATGAGCGAGGGCGCGTGCGCCGCGACGATCACTACCGGGCGATCACGAAGAAGGTGAACAACGCCGGGCCGAAGGTCTACGTGGCCGGGGATGCTGGCCGTGGTCAGTCACTCATTGTGTGGGCGATTGCGGAGGGCCGCTCGGCTGCTGCCGCCGTTGACCGCGACCTCATGGGTGAAACCTCCCTGCCTGCACCAGTAGCCCCGACGAAGGTGGCCATTGGCCTAGCTTAAGTCGGGGCTACTGGCGGGGGCGGCGCCCTATGGCTCGATCCCGAGGAAGCCTGGAATCAGTGGGCCCACCACGGGCAGGATGACCCGCCCGATGAGGGAGACGATTCCGGCAATGATGGCGAGGAGACCGACGCCGATAGTGAAGTGGTTCTCCCAGCTCTCACTGTTCGGATTGGCCACCGTGGTGGTCGGATAGACCGTTACGGTGGTGGGATCGGCCGGGACGGTTATGGTCGGGTGAACCTCGACGGTGCTCGGCTCAGCGGCCTGCGTCACTGTCAACGCGGCAACCACCACCGTGCTGGGCACCCCGTTGATGGTGGTGGGGGCGGCGAACACGGTGGAGGTGGGGCCGGGTTCTACAACGGTTGTTGGTGTGGCAGTTTCCGTCACCGGCAGTGGTGTCACAGTGTGGGTGGGGCCGGGTTCAACGCGCGGCTCTGCCTTATTGATGATTGTCGTGACCGGTTGTTGCGTCACCCACACCGGATTCGGGGTTTCGGTCACCACGGTGACTGGGGTACTGGTGGCCACCGTCGCCGTTGTAATCACCGGCGCAGGTGCCGGCTCGGTTTCGGTGTGCGTCACCGTGACCACCTCGGTGGCCTGCGGCGCCTGCTCCACTATTGTCGGAGTCACCGTCGACGGCGCGGCTGTCGTGGTTGTCGTCGCCGTCTGCGTTGCAGTCGGGGCGACGGACGTGGTGGTTGCTGTTGCGACGGTTGAGGTAGTGGGTTCTGCGGTTGCTGTTGTTGTTACCGGCATGGGCTCAGCAGTAGTGGTAGCTGTTTCCGAAACAGTTGACGTCGTCGTAACCGTGGTGGTCGATGGTTTGATGCGATAGGCGTACTTGACTGTCAGGTCGCCTTCGATCACTTTCCCGCTCTCGGGTGCTGAGGTGTTTTCCCAGCCGATGAGTTCGTAGGTGATACCGGACACGGTGATCTCAGCTGCTGGCTTCGTGTCCTGGCCCACGGTGTACTCGGTATTGCCGGTGGGTTCGGCCTCATCGACGAGCAGTGTTGGCTCCGAAAGAAGGCTGGATCCGTGGTCATCGACGGCGTCAACATAGACTCGACCATGGGGCTGTTCGATGACGGTCACCCGCAAGGTGCCGCTGAAGCGCAGCTTCGAACCATTGCTCTTGTTCCATGTGACAGGAAATGTGTTCCCGGCGGGGGATAGCTCGGTCCATGTCATGGTACCCGCAGAAGTGTCGACGGTAACCCCGTTCGGCCAGGTGGGAGTGATGGTCTCCTTGTCAGGAGTCAGGAATGCAGGGATCGGTGTCGGCACACCTTTGTAGACAGTTAGTTGCGGGCTCTGAGTCGCAGCATCGATGGTATAACAGCCGCTTACGCACCCAGTTGGGTCCTGGAGGGGGGTCATTGTGTTGAGAGGACTGAGATCAGTGAGCCAGTTGTTTGAGATGTTCAGACTGGCCCCCTTTGTTATCCCTTTCAATGCGGAGAGGTCATCGATGCGGTTCTCACTTGCGGCGAATGTAGTGAGCTTACTGGGATCAGCCAGCTTCACCGTACGAAAACCATTGGTGAGTTGGGTCCCACTGCGGTCGCGGTTGCCGTGAGCGATGAGTCGTGTCAGCTGAGGGAGCCCAGACAAGTCGAGGACATCCGTGATCTGGTTGTCCTGGACATCCAGCTCCCTGAGTGTTTCGTTCTTGAGGTTTGAGGTGGTCGTGATCTTGTTTCCCCAGGCAACGAGTTTCTCGAGGTTTGGCAACGCTGATGCCCATGATAAATCCGTGAGTTGAGCGTTCGCGATGTTGACTTCTTTGAAGGGCTTGTTCTTCAATGCGTCGGCGCTATCAATCGGATTGTTGACCAGGTAGAGTACCTCCAGGTTGTCCCAAGGATTGTCAGAAAACACGGTGAGGTCGGCGGTGTCGATCCTGTTCTTTGTGAGCACAATCTTCGTTGCGTTGGTGAGGTATTCGAGCCCGGTGAGATCTTCGATATACCCCTTTTCGTCGCTGCCTACACATGACAATTCATTGATCGTCTTGAGTCCCTCCTTGGTGAGAATACCTTCGGCTTCGCCGTTTTTATCGCTAATGCACTTTCTCAACACGGGATCAGGGATGACGGCATATTCAGCGGACTTGACGGTGAGGATCGCTGCCTCAGAGGTTGCCGGTTGGTTCGCCGCATTATCGACGACTGCACGAATTAGCATCTGATTCTCACTCATCTGAGCAGCGGTGATCGTGTACGAGAAGAGGTCCTTTCCCTCGGCCACAGAAGTCCACGACGTCCCATCCGCAGTGGTCTCCCACCGAACCGTTGTCGGTCCGGATCCTTCCACATTGACAGTGAAGGATGCTTTGAGCCCCTCTCCAACAGTGAGTGATTGTGGAGGAGCAGTAATGGTGACTGGTTCAAAGGTGCGCTTCGTAGGGGACGGCAGTGTTTTCAGACGGGGCATGGTGCTGTCGTTGTAGGCAACCCGCCACCCCTCGATGGATCCGGGTTGGGGTTCGCTGTTGCCCAGACCGACCTCACTGTACTCCCAGGTGATTGGTTGACCGGCAGTGGGGTTTTCATCAAACCAATACGACCAGTAGGTACCTTCACCGTAGTAATCGGTGGTCACACCGTTAATGCTGGTGACGAACGCTTCACTGTCAATGGTAAATCCGGCCGATGTGAGAGCTTTCGCGCCGGTGGAGAAGTCGGTCGCGCAGCCACCGAGCAGGTCAGTTTCATTCCCGGTGCCGTCGTCCACGACTACCCACACATATCCGGCCTCAATGCAGTTACCTGCATCATCCGGGGGAGTAGGAGTGGCCGAGGCTGGAACAAGTGCTGAGCTCACAGTGAGAGCTGTCGCACTCAGGAGAGCCCCGAGACGGGCACGACGGCCCAGACCCCGGCGCTGTAACAATAATGAGATGTGCATGATGTGGCTCCTTTACGCGCCAGGGGTGAGGATCGGCCCGAGCACGGGGAACTGATTGATAAGGAAGGTGCGCAACGGCGCACTGAACACGACGGCGACAATGCCGGAGAGAATTGGCACAATCGTCCACGCAAGCGGTGTCACCCACGTCTCCACTGCCTGGGGTGATGCTGTCACGGTAGTCGGCGAGGCCACGATGGTGGTGGGTTCGGCCGGGACGATGACGGTTGTGGGGGATGCGACAACGGTGGTGGGTTCAGGTTGCGCAAATACTGTCGATGGGGCTGCGGTGATGACAGTGGGCTCACCCACGACCGTGACCGGTGCTGGAATCTCTGTAACGGTAGGTGCCGCAGCAGTCACCGTCGTCGGCTCACCCGGGATCACCGTGGGTTCACCGGCAACGTGTACAGTCGTCGGAATAACTGTGGTAGACCGAGCAGCCGGTGCAGTCGATTTCGAGGTGACAGGTTCGGCCACAGCGGTCGTGCTCGCTGTGGAGGTGACTTGGGCCGGGGTGGTCGTTGTTGTGACAATCGAGGTCGTGGTCACTGGGGTGGGTGTTACCGTTGAGGTGACAGCCGTCGTTGCCGTCACTGGTTCCGGCTCCGACGTCACTGTAGCGGAGACAGTCACCCGTGGTGTTGTCGTCTCCGTTGCGGTGGCAGTGGCCAACACCGTGGGGGTGGTGGTTGCCGTGACCGTCGTGACAGGTGTGGTTGTGGTGGTGGCGACGACCTGCGTCGTAATCGGGGCCGCCGTCGCCGTTGTGGTGGGAACCACTGGCGTGTAGATAAAGGTCACCACATTGTTGGGGTTGTCGGTGCCCTCCGGAACGGTCCCAGTGATCGGTAAAGTCTTCGAGCTCACCTCCTTGTAGGTGTATCCCTCAATAGTTTTGTTCTTAAACTTGTTCGCATCGTAGGTCGTATCAATGCGCGCATCTTCGACCACGACGTCTGAGTCTGCGATGTCACGGCCCAGCATGTCGGTGTATCGGGCTTTCACTGTGCCAGTCGGGAACGCCTCGACTGTAATCGTGTACGTGCCTGTCACAGTACCTGCCGTGTTCTCCCAGGTACAGGTGTACTCGCCGAGCAGAGATATTGACCACTGACTAGGCTGGGCGCCACCTGGATTTTTGTTAATATCACTGCCGTCGCATGTGAGATCGAGGACAGTATCGTCCTTGTCCTTCGGGATAATCGGGGTGAACGGTGTGTCCTCGTAGGCGACAGCCTCCACCGTTTGATTCTGCCCGTTCAACGTCACAGAATCGGGAAGTGGTGAGAAATCAACGATGTGTGTACCCACAGACTCGACCTCGGTGAGGCCGGTAAGCCCTGCAAGAGGAGAGATATCACTGACCGGATTGTCCTTCAGATTGAGGTAGGACAATTTGGGGAGCCCCTCGGAGAGAGGGGTGAGGTCGGTGACCTTGTTGTTGACAAGGCTGAGCTTGTGCATGTTAGTCAGAGCGCTGATCCCCGTGAGATCGGTAATTGTAGGAGTCGAGCCGTATGCAGCACAGCCGAGGTAGCTGTCACTGGGATCGTCACTGTCCGCACCAAACTTGGCAAGTTGTTCGGCGTTGATCTGATTGTCTGCGATTCCGAGTTCGCTGGCGATGCACTGGCGCAAAGCGGTGTCAGGCATCGTAATCGGCGTGGCGGGAGTGACCTTTAGCGTTGTCTCACTGACAACTGGGTTTGTGGTCGCCCCATTGGAGATCGTTGCCCGGACTTTCATTCCGTTTGACGCCATCCGAACGTTCTTGAGGGTGTAGGGATATAGATCAGCTCCCTCGGCCACAGTGGTCCACGAGGTTCCATCCGAGGAGGTCTCCCACTTCCACGTGGTTGGTGACGACCCGTCAACATCGACATCGAGCACAGCATCGAAGCTCTCCATGACTTGTGTCTCGCCAGGCAAGCCAGTTACCAAGGAGACTGGCAGAGATTCCCCTGCCCCACCTGGGGCGGGTAACTCGTCATAGTTGGAAGGCGCTGCGCCGCTATACATCTCCCCAAAACCAGCGAGGGTCCATCCTTCAACGGTGCCGGGAGTGAGTTCGCCTTCAGGATCCTCCCAGACGTCCTGCTTGTCCCACGTGATGTTTCCATCGTCGTCGACAGTTCCGATGGCGTATTGCCAACCGGCGGTGAAATCGTCGGGAGCAGTCTCGCCAATGAGCGTCGTACCGCCAAAGCTGACAAGATCGTAGCCGCTGGGATCCCAATCATCGGCGCTGGCGAGGAATCCCGTTGAGAGAAGCGCATCCATACTCGACGTGGTGTTGAACGTACATGCATCAGCGGTTCTGTTTTCACCTTGCACCACAACCCACACCCCGCCTGCGTCGAAACAGGAGGCGGCGTCGGCAGGCGGGGTGGGGCGGGCCTCAGCGGTGGGGGAAACGGCGCACCCCCACACAAGAGCGGTAGCGATCGTAGTGGTGGCTACCCGGCGTAAAACGGGTGCGCCACGGGTAAAGAGGGACATGGTTATGCCTTTCGTTGAATAACCAGAGAGGGAATCAATAGGCGAGATTAGAGCGGCAAACCGGGAAGACGAATGCCGAGAGATGGGGCCACCTGAACCAGCGCGGCAACAAGTGCGGCGAGAACTGCAATCACGCCGATGCTGATCCCAGCCTTTGCACCCGCATCGAGCGGTTCACTGCTCGTGTTGGAGGAGCTGGAATCATCGGCACCCGCCGCAGGTGTTGCGGTCACCGTGACAGTGGTGGGGACTGGCCTATCCACCGGTTTCTCCACTGTGGTGACCACGGTGGAGACCACCGTTGTCGGGTCCGGCTGAGTCGTGGCGGGAGGGACCACCGGCAGACCAGGCAGCTCATCACCAGTACCAACCCGCCAGGCATCAATACTGCCGGGGGCCGGGTGAGTTTGCCCGCCGCCAAGGTCGGAGAACGTGTAGGTCACCCTCCCGTCTGTGGCGACCTCGCCCTGCCAATAGGACCAGTAGGTCCCATCGCTGGCGAAGTCCGGTTTCACACTGTTGATAGCAGCAAGGAAGGAGCCATCGAAAGCGAACTCCGTGTCGGTGAAACCGGCGGAGGCGAGAGCCGCAAATCCGGTATCGAACTCCGTGGCGCAGCCGCCGTCGACAGTGGTGGCGGAATCGACAACAACCCACACGTTCCCGGCATCGATGCATGTGCGTGCGGCATCGGCGAGCCCGTTGCGGGCGGTGGGTTCAGCCGGGACGGTCTTTTCCACGGTGGTGGTCGCCGTGGTTGTCACGGTGTTCTCCACGGTGGAAGTCGCCGTGGTTGGAACAACCTTCACTTTTGTCGTGGGTACTGGCTTCTCCACGGTCTCCGTCACCGTCGTGGGCACCGGTTTCTCCACGGTCTCCGTCACCGTTGTAGGCACCGTTTCCATGATCGTTGTGGGGATGGGTTCCGTCACCGTTGCGGTGATGGTGGGGTTCTCCTCACCGGGGGCGATGTAGCTGGTCAGCGTCGTGGAGAGGGTCGTGGGAACCGGCTCCCTGACGGTTGTTGTGACGAGCTTGTCCACGGTTGTTGTGGTTGTTGCCGTCGTTGTCGTCGGTACGGTTGTTGTGGTCGTTGCCGTCGCAGTAGTGGTGGCGGTCGTCGTCGGTACCGTGGAAGTCACCGTACTCGGCACCGGTGCCTGTGGGGCCGGGTTGTCCTCGCAGTTCAGCCACACCGGGTTGAGCGAGGCACCATTGATGGAGACATCGGCGTAGCTTCTGCCAGCAAATCCAATGGCTGCCTGGACGGTGGCCATGAAGGACTTGTTGTCGTTTGCCTTGGTCTTGTAACCAAAGCCACCGCGCTCGACGACGGGGAACGTGCAGTCAAACTGGACCTGGGCAAGCCAATCCTGGGCCTTAGTGAGGTAGTCCGTATCGCCCGCTGCTGCAAAAGCCCCGGCAGCTAGGCCCACCGTATTCGCGTTCGGGGTGCCGGCGAAGGTCTTCTCATGGAGGAATTTGAGGGCCCTCTGCACGTGGGACTCGTCGGCGGCGTAGCCGTTGGCGATGAACGCCTGCACCGCTAGCGCGGTGGAATCCACACTAGCGCTATTCGTACACGCAGCCTCTGATGGGGTCACTGAGAATGCGTACCCACCATCTGAGCACTGGGCGTCCTCCCACGTGGTGAGGCTGTCTTTCGAGGCTGCATTGGCACGCCCCAAGGCGATGAGGGCGAGAGCATTGGAGAAGGTGGACCGATTGTAGGCACCGTCCTGTTCAAACGACTGCGTCTTCTCGATGAGGTTCACCCCGCCGAAATTTGTGCCGTCGCGCCCCATCGCTTCCACGGCGAGGAGCACCTTACCGGTCTGCCCAGCATTGGACTGATAGTCGCCGATGGAGCTAGCAAGCCGGTCGGTGGCGGCCTCGGCGGAGTCTCGCCCCGCGCCGGCGGCAGCCACCGCCATGATGTAGTCAGCCAGTGGGCCAGCACCACTCACCGGGGTGCCCGCATCGGAGGCGACGAGGTAGGTGGAGGCAGCCTGCTGCTGATTCGCAGACACCGCAGCTGCTGCCAGGGGTAACGCAACTGTAGGAGGCAGTATCGCCACAGTTGATCCCAGTGCGAGACCAGTTACGAGGGCATACGTTGCCCTGCGTACACCAGAAACGCCCCGGAGATGGTGAACATGAGGGATCATGATCGTCCTTATCTCTTCCGGGGAACGCGTCTGATCCTCGGATATGTGGACGATCAGCTAGCTGACAGCAGCCGACTGTGGGCACACATGCCCACGCCGCATATCGCGGAAGCTCAGAACCGTATTCCACGACGGTTGTTGTGAGCCATCTCAAACTGCAGGCAATCCGACTCATTACACCTGAGTGCAATCTACGGTTGCGGGTCAGTGCCGGGATTTGACCGGCTTCCCCTGCAATCTAAGGTAGGTGAGCTCAAGGCTAACACGCAGCAGCCGGATTGTCACGCGTGGTATGCCGCCACTGGGAAAGGAGCTCTCGTGCTGCGGCTGCAGGATCCGGTGCCGCCATGATCTCCGAGACCACACAGATACCGTCCACCCCGTACACCGCACCGACCGTATCGGGGTGGATGCCGCCGATCGCCACCGAATCAATACCGCGCTCATGGCCACGGCGGGCAATAGCGGCCACCTCATCCGGCCCCAGTCCACTACCGGCCTCGACCTTCGTCGGGGTGAGCCACACCGGCCCGATGCCCAGCACCGCTGGAAGCGGCACCTCGGCGGACTCGATACGCGTCAGCGACGACTCCAATTCCGTGTGAGAACCAACCGTCAACCCCACCATGAGATCACCCGGCAGAGCCCGCCGCACCTGAGCATACGGCGCATCGGTCTGGCCCACATGGAGGTGAAAATGATGCGTCCGCGCCACCTCACAACGATCATTGATGAAGATCGGCACCTCGGAGAACCCCGCCTCACGCAGGGCCTCACGGGTGGCCAGAGCACACTCGGCCACCTGAGCATCGGTGCCCGACTTATCGCGGATCTGCACACAGGTCACCCCGCCGCGCACTGCTGCGGCAACAATGCCGGGCACCTTCTCGCGCCCGCCGCCGAGCACCGGGTCCGTCACCAGGTAGAGAGAAAACGGGTGCATGGCCTCATCCCTTCGCGTCCAACCCCATGTCCTTGACATCGGGCACTGTACACTACACTGAAAGAGTTTTCGTTTCGTACTAGCGAAGGGCAAAGGACGTGTTTGAATCCCTCTCAGATCGATTGACCGGTGCACTGGCGGGTCTGCGCGGAAAGGGCAAGCTCAGCGAGGCAGACATCAACGCCACCGCCCGCGAGATTCGCCTCGCTCTCCTCGAAGCAGACGTCTCCCTGCCCGTGGTGCGGGAATTCATCAAATCGATCAAAGAGCGCGCCCTCGGGGCAGATGTGTCCAAGGCACTCAATCCCGCCCAGCAGGTTGTCAAAATCGTCAACGAGGAACTCGTCGGCATCCTCGGCGGGGAAGAACGGCGCATTAGCTTTGCCAAGAACCCACCGACAGTGATCATGCTCGCCGGCCTCCAAGGTGCCGGTAAGACCACACTCGCCGGAAAACTCGCCCACTATCTCATAAACCAAGGCCACACGCCGTTGCTCGTGGCCGCTGACTTGCAGCGCCCCGGTGCCGTCCAACAGTTGCAGATCGTCGGTGAACGCGCCGAGGTTCCCACCTTCGCCCCCGACCCCGGCACCACCCTTGGCTCCAACGACCATGAGATGGGCACCTCCCACGGGGATCCCGTGCAGGTTGCCCGCGACGGTGTGGCCGAAGCCCAGCGCCAACAGCGCGACGTTGTCATCATCGACACTGCCGGCCGGTTGGGTATTGATGAAGAACTGATGACCCAGGCCCGCAACATTCGCGATGCAGTGAACCCCGATGAGGTGCTCTTTGTCATCGATGCGATGATCGGCCAGGATGCGGTGAAAACCGCCGAAGCATTCCGCGACGGGGTCGACTTCACCGGTGTTGTGCTCACCAAACTCGACGGTGATGCCCGCGGTGGTGCGGCCCTGTCCATCCGGGAAGTCACCGGCAAACCGATCATGTTCGCCTCCACCGGTGAGAAACTCGCGGACTTTGATGTGTTCTATCCCGAGCGGATGGCCTCCCGCATCCTCGGGATGGGCGACATCCTCTCTCTCATTGAACAGGCCGAAGCCACCCTCGATGACGAATCTGCGTTCGAAACCGCCACGAAGATCGGTTCCGGGGAGCTCACCCTCGAGGACTTCCTCGACCAGATGCTCATGATCCGCAAGATGGGCCCGTTGGGCAACATCATGAAGATGCTGCCCGGTGGCGGGCAAATGGCGCAGATGGCCGACATGGTTGATGAGAAGCACCTCGACCACATTCAGGCGATTATCCGCGCCATGACCCCGGCGGAACGGGCGAACACGAAGCTCCTCAACGCCTCCCGGCGGCGGCGTATCGCAGCCGGTTCCGGCACCACGGTGCAGGACGTCAACCAGCTCGTCGAGCGCTTTGAGCAGGCGAAGAAGATGATGGGGCAGATGGCCGGCCAGTTCGGGCTGCCCGGTGCCGGTGGGCGCAGCGCAACAAAGAAGAAGCCGAAGCCGCGCAAGGGGAAGAACGGCAAGGTGAAAAAGAAGAAGGGGAAGAACCAGCAGCGCCCGCGTGGCGGAATGCCGGGGATGGAGGGGATGCCCGGGATGCCGGACGGGATGCCGTCGCCGGATGAGCTGGAGAAGCTGCAGCGTGAGCTGGAGAAGAACGGCGGGTTGCCCGGCGGGCTGGGTGGACTCGGTGGATTTGGCGGTGGCCTACCCGGATTCGGCGGGCTCGGGAAATTTGGGAAGTAGCCTGTAATTTGGGATGCTGAACCCGATGTAGTACCCTTACTCGGGTTGCTGTGAAGAGCAGTACCGATCGTGCATGGCGTTGAGCATCAGCGCCTGGGCACCCTTCGGCTGCCGTCACCACAGCACCGGCACAGAGTCTGTGCCACCAACAATGCAAGAATCAAGGGTTGAAACCGGCTCGCGGCAACGCACATGTGCACGGATCCACGTGATCAGTACGGCGGTGACGAGCGAGTGCTGTACTGCCCAGTGACTATAAGGAGAATTCACCATGGCTGTGAAGATCAAGCTCATGCGCATCGGTCGCATCCGCAAGCCGTCCTACCGTGTCGTCATCGCTGACGCCCGCACCCGCCGCAATGGCCGCGTTATCGAGGAGATCGGCCACTACGAGCCGCTCCAGGAGCCGTCCCTCATTGAGATCAAGTCCGATCGCGCCCAGTACTGGCTCGGTGTTGGCGCCCAGCCGACTGAGCCCGTCCTCGGCCTCCTCAAGGTCACCGGCGACTGGCAGAAGTTCAAGGGTGAGGATGGCGCTGAGGGCACCCTCAAGGTGAAGGAGCCGAAGAAGTCCAAGCTCGACCTCTTCAACGAGGCCCTCAACGAGGCTAACAATGGCCCGAGTGTTGAGGCCTTCACCGAAAAGAAGAAGAAGGCGAAGGCAGAGAAGGAAGCCGCTGAGAAGGCCGCTGCTGAGGCTGCGAAGAAGGAAGCCGAAGAGCAGGCCGCCAAGGAGGCCGAGGAGGCGGCTGCTGTTGAGGATGCTGCTGCTGAGGCTCCGGCTGAGGACGCTGCTGCTGAGGCTCCGGCTGAGGACGCCGAGTAAGCTCGCGACCAAGCGTTCAAACATCACAGAACCCGCCTGGTGGTGCCATACGGTGCCGCAGGCGGGTTTCTGCGTTCCACCGATGGAAGTTATGCTCCCCGAGTCTGCTACATTTTGTAAAACCCCAGGTCGATTTTTGAGGTAGCACACTCGGGGAGCATACCTTCGAGCGCGGCTGGCTGCTCCAGGGGCTCGGACCGCAGCGTGGTGGCACCGCCGTGGTGATCGGTAGGGGTCGGGAGCGCCCGAGACTCCCAGTGATGGACTCCGTGCCCCCAGCGGTTACCATAAGGACCATGAATACAGAGGCTCCCGAATACCGCATCGGCGTCATTGTGAAAGTCCACGGTGTCAAAGGCGAGGTGGTTATTGCCCCCACCACCGACGATATCGAAGCCCGGTTCGGGGTCGGGGAGGTCCTCCACGGACGGAAGGGCCGCATCGAGGGAGAGTACACGGTGGATTCGATGCGCCCCCACCAGGATCGCCTGCTCGTGCGCTTCGCGGAAGTACCCGACCGCACCGAGGCAGAGAAGCTCGTGAACATGGAGTTTTACGCCCCACCACTGCCACACAATCCTGAAGAGGATGGCTACTACGACCACGAACTCGAAGGTCTCACGGTTGTCCGCGATAGCGCGCCCATAGGCACAGTGACCGGGGTGCTGCACCAGACCGCGCAGCCCATTCTTGTCATCACTATCGGCGAGAATCCGCAGGGGTTGTCGGTTGGAAACGAGGCTCTCGTCCCGTTCGTTGAGGCTCTTGTGCCAGAGGTTGATCTGGACGCGGGCACGGTGAGGATTACCCCACCGGAGGGACTGTTGGAACTGTAGACCGTGGAGAGAGAGTTCGCGAGAGGAACGCCACGTCATGCGCATTGACATCATCACCATCTTCCCCGGCTATGTCGAGCCGCTTGGGCAGGCCCTTGTGGGCAAGGCCCTGGAGCAGGATATTGTCTCCATCCACGTGCACAACCTGCGCGATTGGGCCGTCGGAGCACATAAGTCCGTTGACGATTCCCCGTACGGGGGAGGACCGGGCATGATCATGCTGCCTCAGGTGTGGGGGCAGGCCCTCGATGCGGTTGCCGCCGGTGAAGCCGGCCACGTCCTCGCCACTGCGGAGTCGCATCTGACCACACCACGCCACGATGAGGTGGCGGGCGTGGAGTTTACCGGGTACGGGGCTGAGGAGGAGCACTCGCTCCCACTGCTCGTGGTGCCCTCGCCGGCAGGAACGCCGTTTACTCAGGCAATGGCGAGGCAGTGGTCGCAAGAGGAACGAATCGTCTTTGCCTGTGGGCGCTATGAGGGCATCGATGCTCGCGTGTTCGTCGATGCCGCGAAACGCTACCGCGTCCAGGAGGTATCCATCGGTGACTATGTGCTCATCGGCGGGGAAGTCGCCGCCATGGCCATCACCGAGGCTGTCGTCCGCCTCATCCCCGGGGTATTGGGGAACTCGCAATCCCATGCCGAGGATAGTTTCTCCGACGGTCTCATCGAGGGGCCGCAGTACACCAAGCCGCGTGAGTGGCGGGGCCTGGCGGTCCCGAAGGTGCTCATGAGTGGGGACCACAAGAAGGTCGCGCAGTGGCACCGTGAGCAGGCCATCGCGACAACGGCGCGGGTGCGCCCGGAGCTCTATGAACAACTGTGCCGCGACGGGGTCATTGCCCCGGGTGAAGCTCCCACACGAGCTCGGTGAATATGCTGAACAGCAGGCTTAAGAACGCAACTGGAGTGTCTCGGATTTCATTGCATATCTTGTGTCCACCGATGCTTCCCGCATGCCGGGGCATACGAGGCCGAGTTTTTATATGTACTTGGGCATCGATTGGTCAGCTGCGTCCGCAGCTGACCTACCTCCTTCCACGTGGGCGAATGTGAGAGGGGTAATCGTTCGTGAGAAAACCCCGTGCCAGGCGGCGATGACCGGTAAGGTACAATAACGCAACACATTGTCCATTGTGTGTGAGCTGGGGCGGTTCGCCGGAGCAAACGCACTATCACGAAAAGGATTGACTCCATGAAGCGAGCTCTCTCATCGGTGGCGGCAATTATCGCCACCTCCGCGTTGGCCCTGGCTGGCTGCGCTTCCGGCACCACTGACACCACCTCCTCGGCGGGCTCCGCCGCGGCCGGTGACTCCTCGTACTCCATCGGCATCGCCGAGTACGTCTCTCACCCCTCGCTCGACTCCTCCGTCGAGGGCTTCAAGGAGGCCATCGAAGCTGCTGGCCTCGACGTCACCTACGATGAGCAGAACTCACAGGGTGACCAGGCGACCGGCACCGCTATCGCGTCCAAGTTCGCCGGCCAGGACCTCGACCTCGTCCTCGCCGTGGCCACCCCGATCGCCCAGGCGATGGCCCAGTCGGTGACGAGCATTCCGGTGCTCTTCACTGCGGTCACCGATCCGGTGGCCGCTGAGCTCGTCGATTCGAATGAGGCCCCGGGGGCAAACCTCACCGGCACCACGGACATGAACCCGGTTGCCGATCAAATTGACCTCATCAAGAAGCTCAACCCGGAGGCGAAGACCTTCGGCATCATCTACTCCTCGGGTGAGGTGAACTCCGAGGTGCAGGTGAAGCTCGCCCGCGAGGAGGCCGCTGCTCAGGGTCTTGAGGTTGTGGAAAAGACCATCACGAACTCCTCTGAGGTGCTCCAGGCTGCGCAAGCCCTCGGCGATGTGGATGCCATCTATGTTCCGACGGATAACATGGTGGTTTCCGCCCTCGATTCCGTGCTTCAGGCCGCTGAGGCCGCCCAGATTCCCGTGGTGGTCGGCGAGAGTGATTCCGTGGCCAAGGGTGGTGTCATCACCTACGGCCTCAACTACAAGGAGTTGGGCAAGCAGACCGGTGAAATGGCTGTGAAGATCCTCACTGAGGGTGCGGATCCGGCGACCATGGCTGTCGAGTCCCAGAAGAACCCGCAGCTGGTCATCAACACCGCCGCTGCCGCCCGGATGGGTGTGACGGTTCCGCAGGAGCTGCTCGATCAGGCCGATCAGGTCATTAAGCAGTAGTTCACAGTAGAGTTCTTTCGAGGAAATAGAGTTTCTGACTCATGATTGTTGCGCTTGATCTGGGCCTCATCTATGGCCTCATGGCTTTGGGTGTCTACCTGACATTCCGAATCCTTGACTTTGCCGATTTGACCATCGACGGTTCGTTCACCACGGGCGCGTCCACCTGTGCGATCCTCATCGTCAGTGGCCTCAACCCGTGGGTGGCTACGGTCGCCGGATTCGCCGTGGGGCTTGTTGCCGGTCTTGTTACCGGCTTGCTCAACACGGCGGGGAAAATTCACCCGCTGCTCGCAGGTATCTTGACCCAGATCGCGCTGTACTCCATCAACCTGCGCATCATGGGGAAGGCAAACCTTCCCCTCCTGCGCTCAGATACGCTGTTCTCCGGTTTGCGCGACCGGGGGCTGCTCGGCACGTGGACCTCGGTGAGCATCCTCGCCGTGATGATCCTCGTGTTCTGCCTGCTCACCATCTGGTTCCTTTCCACCAATTTGGGGTTGGCGCTGCGGGCCACCGGTGACAACGAGCAGATGGCCCGCGCCCAGGGTGTGAACACGGATATGGCCAAGCTCATCGGTTTGGCCCTGTCCAACGGCCTGGTGTCCCTGTCCGGGGCACTGTTTGCTCAGTATCAGGGGTTCTCGGATATTTCGATGGGCATTGGCCTCATCGTTGCTGGTCTCGCCTCCGTCATCATCGGTACGGCGTTTTTGTCCAAGGGGCGGATTTGGGTGGCGGTTATCTCCGTCATCGTCGGCTCGATCATTTACCGCGTTATTTTGCAGGCGGCGCTGCTCATTCCGGGCTTTAACCCGAACGATATGAAGCTTCTCTCGGCGGTCATTGTGGTGCTGGCTCTGCTCATTCCGCGCTGGGACATTGTGAAGAAGTTTCGCGCAAAGAAGAACGTCAGTCCCGGGTTGCCGCAGCCGGTATGGGATGCGCCCGATGCGGAGGAGGCCGAGTCGGGCTATTCGCGTCCGGTGCACACCGTCCACAAGCAGCCTGCAGGCACGGAGGGCCATCATGCTTGAGATTAAGAACATTTCCAAGGCCTTCTTCCCGCACACCATCAATGAGAAGGTGGCGTTGCGCGATGTCTCCTTGTCCCTGGACAAGGGGGACTTTGTCACCATCATCGGCTCGAACGGTGCCGGGAAGTCCACGCTGCTCAATGTGGTGGCGGGCCGGTACCGCACGGATTTGGGGTCGGTGATCATCGATGGCAAGGATGTCACCCGGATGCCGGATTACAAGGTATCGCGCTATGTGGGCCGCGTCTTCCAGGATCCGATGGCCGGTACTGCTCCGCACATGACCATTGAGGAGAACCTCGCCATTGCGTGGGGGAGAACCCACGGGTTTGGCCTGGGGTTGGGTGTGACAAAGGCGCGCAAGGAGGCGTTCCGGGAGGAGCTGAGAATCCTCGAGCAGGGGTTGGAGGATCGCCTGACCGCGACGGTGGGGTTGCTCTCCGGCGGGCAGCGTCAGGCGTTGAGCCTTGTCATGGCGTCGTTTACGCAGCCGTCCATTTTGCTTCTCGACGAGCACACCGCCGCACTCGATCCCGCTCGCGCGGACCTCATCACCCGGCTCACCCGGGAGATCGTGGAGCGTCATGGGCTCACCACGATGATGGTGACCCACAACATGGAGCAGGCGCTGGCCCTCGGGAACCGGCTCATCATGATGCACGAGGGGCGGATCATCTTTGAGCTCAACGGCGAGGAGAAGAAGCACGCGACGGTGCAGGATCTCCTCGACCAGTTTGCGCGGTTCAAGGACGTTCAGATGTCCGATCGGTCAATGTTGACCTAGTGCGTCTGGGAGTGGACGGTCATCCCGACAGTGATCCACTCCCACGGCAGGGTATCGTGGCCGGTCTCATCCACCCCGAGCAGAGCCGGCTCCACGCACACGAAGTTGCGCCACTCATCTCTTCCGAGGTCGGCCAAGCCGTGGCGTTCTCCCGGATTCCACACGACGATGTGGTCACTGTTTGTGCCGGTGACGGTGATCGTGCGGGTGGGGGAACAGATGGAGACACTGGTGGGGGTGTCCGGATCAATGGGGTGGCGTACATCGTAGGCGGCACCGTCAAAGGTGATGTCGCTGGCTGCAGCACCGGTGACGGTGATCGCGGTGACGTCCTCGACACGGAAATACGGGTGAAAGGCGAGCTGGAGTTTCCGGCGAAAATCGCAGCTGTTGCGCACTTTCATAGCCATGGCAAAGCCGTCGGCTGTGGGCGCAGCGGACAGCCGGATGTCCCACTTGTCGTGGCTGGTGCGGAAGTCAATGGACTGTGCGGTGGTCTGCTCTTCCCACTCCACCCGTCGCGCCCACCCGTGCTTGGGGTCACTGCCAAGCAGATCGCCGAAGTGTGGGGCAATGATGGGGACACCGCCGCGAATCGGCTCCCCGTTGGCAATGACGTAAGCGGTGGGCATGAACAGCAACTCCCCAGCCGGTGCTAGTGCGCTGGAGAGATGGGCACGGTGGGAGATTGCAGATAGTTTGGTGGCCATGGCCCCTATGGTAGTGGGCGGAGCGGATGCGGCCGGCGAGTTTGGATACTGGTGGAAGCTCGTGTAACATTCCCGGGGTTAATGTTTCGGATACGAACCGGCCGAGCACCCAGTGATGGGAAGGCCGCCAGGTTCCTCTTTCCCAATTGTGAAAGGTTGTTTTCATGAACAACGTGCTTGATAAGGTCGATGCCGCAAGCCTGCGCAGCGACATTCCTGATTTCCGTCCCGGTGACACCGTCAACGTCGGTGTCAAGGTCATCGAGGGGAAGAACACCCGTGTTCAGAACTTCAAGGGTGTGGTCATCCGCCGTCAGAACGGTGGCATCCGCGAGACTTTCACCGTGCGCAAGGTGAGCTTTGGTATCGGTGTTGAGCGTACCTTCCCGGTGCACTCCCCGAACATCGACTCGATCACCGTGGTCACCAAGGGTAAGGTGCGTCGCGCCAAGCTTTACTACCTGCGTGACCGCAAGGGCAAGGCAGCGCGCATCAAGGAGCGCCGCTAGTTCCGCAGCTGGACGCCAGCCTTCCAGAAGCCGGGAATCTCATCACAACCGTGGTGGAGGTTCCCGGCTTTGTGTTGTGACTGCTAGGATGGGGTCTCGTGACTGAAACGACAAGCGGGCGCCCGCGCAAGGAGCGCAAAGAACAACCGTGGTACATCGAGATTCCCCTCGTCATCATCCTCACTTTGGTCTTTGTGTTCGTGATTCAGACGTTTATCGGGCGGGTCTACCTCATTCCCTCCGCCTCCATGGAGCCGACTCTCCACGGCTGTAGTGGCTGTACGGGGGATCGGATCATTGTGGACAAGATCACCTACGATTTCTCCGACCCGCAACCCGGCGATGTTGTCGTATTTAAGGGCACCGATGAGTGGAACACCGGCTTTGTGTCCAACCGCTCGGACAATCCGGTGATCTCGGGCCTGCAGACGGTGGGCTCGCTCGTGGGGCTCTCCGCACCAAATGAGAATGACCTGGTCAAGCGGATTATCGCGCGCGGTGGGCAGACGGTGCAGTGCCTGCCGGGGGACAGTGGTGTGATGGTGGATGGCCAGCTCACGAACGACGGTTTTGTGCTCAACCCGCCGACGTACCCGGTCGATCCGGCGAGCGGGTCCGTCGCCTGTGGTGGCCCGTACTTTGGTCCGATCACCGTGCCGCAGGGCTACTACTTCATGATGGGAGATAACCGGACTAATTCCCTCGACTCGCGCTACCACCAGGGCGATGAGACGATGGGGGCGATTCCAGAGGAGAACATCATCGGCAAGGTGCAGGCGATCATGTTCCCGATCGGGCGGATGGGGACGGTGCGCTCCCAACCGATCCTTGAGGCAGCCCAGTAGTGCTGTTGCAGGCGCTCGAGGCGGCCCTCACCGCGGCCGGGTATGGTCCGGTGGCCGGTGTCGATGAGGCCGGGCGCGGATCGTGCGCGGGGCCACTCACCGCTGCCGCCTGTATCCTGCCGGACCGGGAGATTCCCGAGCTAGCCGGACTCGACGATTCGAAGCGGCTGTCGCCGCGTCGGCGCGAGGAGCTCTTCACCACCATCACTACGGTGGCGGTGACCTGGAGCGTCGTGCACATTCCGGCGCCGGAGATTGATGCGGAGGGGGTGTCGGCTGCGAACTATCGGGCGATGGTGGAGGCTGTCGCCGGGCTGGGTATCACCCCCGGTTTTGTCCTCGCCGATGGATTCCGCCCGGTGGGAATCCAGCTGCCGTGTGTCGGTTGTATCGGTGGGGATGGGCGGATCCGGGCGATCGCGGCCGCCTCCATTCTGGCGAAGGTGAGCCGGGACCGGCTCATGGTGGAGCTCGACCGGGACTATCCGGGCTATGGTTTTGCGGTGCACAAGGGGTATGGCACCCAGGCGCATATGGCTGCGGTGCGCCGCCACGGGGCAAGCCCTGTTCACCGTTATAGTTATGGGAATGTGGCCTGCGCGCAGGCAGAGTTTGGGCGCAGCGTCAGTGAATAATGACCGATTGTAACGAGGTGTGAGCATGAGCCAGGAGGATTTGGAAAACTACGAGGCCGATGTGGAGTTGTCCCTGTACCGCGAGTACCGCGACGTGGTCAGCCAGTTCTCCTATGCTGTGGAGACGGAGCGGCGTGCCTACCTGGCCAACGGGGTGGAGCTGATTCCCCACACGGACGGCCCGGAGGTCTACTACGAGGTGCTCATGAGTGACTGCTGGGTGTGGGATTTCTACCGTCCGGCTCGCTTCGTCCGCTATGTGCGGGTGATCACATACAAGGATGTCAACATTGAGGAGTTGGACAAGCCGGAGTTTGTACCGCCGACCCAGTAGCCCGCAGTCCGCACCAAACCTCTTTAATTAAGTAACTAAAATAAAAAATCCTGTGGATAACTCGAAAAATGGCCCCGCGTGGGCCATTTTCTGTGGATAACTTCGCCCTGTGAGAGTTTGTTCGCCGATTCACCGCCGGCGTGGGGTGCCAGCCACCACACTGGAGTGTGACTGCCCTGGCAGTTTCAACCATCACTCTCTCACCCACAGAAGGGAAGTATCCGTCCATGACCGTGAGGACAACACACAGTCGCCTCTACGAACACAACTACGCCCTCGGACGCTGCGGGGAAGAACGCGTCGCCCGTATCTATGAAGAACGCGGCTACACCATTCTCGCCCGCAACATCTCCTCCCGCTTCGGCGAACTCGACATCATCGCCGAACGGGAGGGAACAACCGTGTTCATCGAGGTGAAAACCCGCACCACCCCACGGTGGGGTGGTGCTGAGGCGGTGACGAAACAAAAACTTCGCTCCATGCGCCGGTGCGCCAACGCATGGCTCGCCGGACGCAACTACACTGCCGTGCGCTTCGACGTCGTCGAGATCGTCGGCGCTAGCCTCATCATCTTTGAGGGGGTGGACGACGGTGCTCAGTAGAAGCTACTCGGTGGCATTCACCGGCATCAACGCCCACCTCGTCACCGTTGAAGCCAACGTCGGTGCGGGCCTGCCGGGCACCTACATCGTCGGATTGGCCGACAAGTCCGTCGCGGAATCCCGCGACCGGATCAAGATCGCCACCCTCAACTCCGGCTTCCAGTGGCCAAAGGCAAAGACCCTCGTCAGCCTCTCCCCGGCGGCGTTGCGCAAATCTGGCTCCCACTTCGATGTGGCGATGGCTGTGGCGATCCTGGCCGCCGGAGGCGGACTCAGTCACCCCATCAACGACACCCTCGCCACAACGGTATTCCTCGGTGAACTCGGCCTCGACGGGGCCCTCAAGCCCGTCCGTGGGGTCCTGCCCGCCCTCATGGAGGCCCAACGGGTGGGGCTCACCCGCGCAGTCATCCCGCTTGCCAATTCCGGTGAAGCAGGTCTCATCAGCGGCATGCGCGTCTTTGGGGCAACTACTCTCGCCGAGGTCATCGCCTTCGCCTGTGGGGAGGTGAGCCTGCCGGAGTGCTCCGGCCAACACCTCGACACCTCCACTCGCCCCGGGGCGAAGGACTTTGCCGATGTGGTCGGACAGCCCGAGGCCCGCTTCGCTGCGGAGGTCGCTGCAGCGGGAGGCCACCACTTCCTCATGATTGGCCCGCCGGGGTCGGGCAAGTCGATGGTGGCGACGCGCCTGCCGTCGATCCTGCCGCCGCTCACCCACGATGAAATCCTCGAGGCGACGACGGTGCACTCGGTGGCCGGGCGCACGTACGGGGGACCGGTGACGCAGGCCCCGTTTGTGGCGCCGCACTACTCGGTCACCCGTGCCGCCCTTCTCGGGGGAGGTTCCGGCATTCCGCGTCCGGGGGCGGTCTCACTGGCCCACCACGGGGTGCTCTTTCTCGACGAGGTGTCCGAGGTGTCTGCGGCCACCCTCGATGGGTTGCGTACCCCCTTGGAGCTCGGCCATGTGCGGTTGATTCGGGCGAACGGGGATGTCTACTTCCCGGCCTCCTTCCAGCTGGTCATGGCGGCGAATCCGTGCCGCTGTGGGGCGGAAATCACGGAGCAGTGTCGCTGTTCTGTGGATGCGCGCAACCGCTATCTCACCAACCTGTCGGGCCCGCTGCGGGACCGGCTTGACCTCATCGTGCGGACCCGCGCGAAGGGGGCGAGGCTGAAAACCGAGGTCCAGGAATCCTCGCAGGTGATTCGGGAGCGGGTGTGTGCGGCCCGGCAGCGGGCGCGCTGGCGGTGGGAGAAAGCCGGGTTGGAGGTGCAGAAGAATGCGGAGATTCCCGGGGCGATCCTGCGGCGCGAGTATCCCGCCAATGACGAGGCAATGGCGTATTTGGAGGTGTTCCTTGGGGAGGGGGCGATCAGCCAACGCGGTGTCGACCGCACTCTTAAACTCGCCTGGACACTCGCGGATGTGGACGGGGCGGATCGACCGACCCTCGGACATGTGGCCCAGGCCGTGGAGCTGCACAGTGGTTTTGAGGATCTGGCGGTGATGGAGGCTGTGGCATGAGTACACCGACTCCGCGCAGGCTGGCGTGGGCGTATCTGAACCGGGTCATCGAGGGGCCGTCGAGGCACCTCAACGCGCTGTTGGCCGAGCACGATGTGGAGGAGATTGCCGCCGGCATTGAACGCCGTGAGGAGTGGATTGGGCCGAGGTTGTTGGCAGAAACGGCCTCCCGGGCCGATTGGAAGCAACCGGCCGAAGACATAGCGGCCATGGCCAGGCGCGGGATTCGCCTCATCACCCCGGACGACCCGGAGTGGCCGCGTGAGGAATTCCAGCAGGCCTTCTCTTTTGCCGAACGGTCACACAGTGATGCCATCAAATCCCACCAGGCCGACGCGGCCCCACCGCATGGGCTGTGGGTGCGCGGCAAACCGTTGGCCCCACTGCTCGCGCAGGCGGTGACCATTGTGGGAACGCGCACGGTGAGCAGATACGGGCGTAACGTCACCGCGCTGCTGGCTTCTGGTCTGGCCAGCCACCACTGGACTGTCGTCTCCGGCGGGGCCCTCGGCACCGACACGGTTGCCCATACGGAGGCGATGGATGCGGGTGGGGACACGGTCATGGTTGCCTCGTGTGGGCTCGATGTGGCCTACCCCTCCGCCAACGCCCGGCTGTTTCAACGCATCGCCGACCACGGCTGTCTCGTGAGCGAGTATCCGCCGGGGATGCACCCGGCTCGGCACCGTTTCCTCACCCGCAATCGCCTTGTTGCCGCAATGGGCGCGGGCACGGTGGTAACGGAGGCCGGGTGGCGCTCCGGGGCGCTCAACACGCTCAGCTGGGCGCAGGCGATGGGACGGGTGGCCATGGCGGTGCCCGGCCCGGTCACCTCGGTGACCTCCGTCGGCTGCCACGAGCGGATTAAGAACCAGGAGGCGGTGCTGGTCACCGGGGTGGACGATGTGCGCTCCCTGGTGTCCCGGGTGGGCACCGTCGACGTCACCGAGCAGATGGAGCTCGCGTTTCCGGCCACCCCGCAGGCCCGGTTGAGCCGCAACGAGATGCGGATTTGGGACGGTTTGCATCCCTCACAGCCGATCGGTGCCAGTGAGGTGGCCACCGAGGCCGGGTTGTCGATGGGGCTGACGGTGCACCTGTTGGTGGATTTAGCCAAGCGCGGTTACGTGCGCCGGGAAGGGGACCTGTGGGTGCGGATGGGCGAAGAGGAGGTGGGAAACGTGGTTAAATAGGGCTGTGCCCACTGACCAGCTGCTCGACGAATTTGCAGATTACCTCCGCTACAACGCGGGGCGCAGTGAGGCGACGATCCGCTCTTACCGCAGTGACCTGACGGGACTGTTCACCGAGATCGGAAACCTCGACGGTTTCACCCTTGACGGGCTGCGCCTGTGGTTGGCTCAGGCTGTGGCGGCTGGCCGGGCCCGCACCACCATTGCCCGGCGGGTCGCCTCGGTGCGGACGTTCTCCGAGTGGGCGCACCGGCGCGGCATCCTCCCACACGATGTCGCGGCCCGGCTCGAGGCGCCCGGCGCCGGCCACCACCTTCCCCACGTGTTGAGTGTGAGCCAGGCTGGGGAGATGATGGGCAATGCGCGAGCGCGCAGTGAGGAAGAATATCTCCGCAACAGTGCGATCCTCGAGTTGCTCTATTCCACGGGGATGCGGGTGGGGGAGTTGTGTGCGCTCAATATCGAGGACTGTGATGGTGGCTCCTCCACGGTGAAGGTCACCGGTAAGGGCAATAAGCAGCGGGTGATTCCATTTGGGCGCACCGCCGGGGAGGCAGTGCAGGAGTGGCTGGAGCGGGGACGGCCGGTGTTGGTGACTGCGGCGGCGGGGGAGGCTCTGTTTGTCGGGGTGCACGGCAAGCGCATTGATCCCCGCCAGGTGCGGCGAGTGGTTGAGGCTGCCGCCCGGGTGAGTGGGGTCAGTGGGGTGACTCCGCACTCCCTGCGGCACAGTGCGGCAACCCACCTCGTTGAGGGGGGTGCGGACCTGCGGGAGGTGCAGGAGTTTTTGGGCCACGCCTCCCTTCAGACGACGCAGATTTATACGCACGTGTCCGCCGAGCGGCTCAAGGATGTGTACGCTCAGGCGTTTCCCAGGGCGTGAGCCGGTTTGAGGCGAATGTTCGGATCGACGAGCAGGTGGAGGGGGTTCATGTACTTCTTTCTTCCGGTCAGTGCACCCCAGTGGAGTCCGAGGTGGCCGGCGGGTTGGTCGGAGACGGTGCCGATGAGCTGGCCGGCATGGACACGTTGGCCGATAATGACGATCGGGTCGACGGGCTGGTAGGTGGTGCGGATGCCACTCGGGTGGACAATGGAAAGGGTGGGCACGGTAGCGACGGGTCCGACGAAGCTGACTGTTCCGGTGCCTGCGGCGTAGATGGGGCTGCCGGGGACGGCGAGGACGTCGACACCGCGGTGGCCGGCGGCCCACTGGGTGGCCGGTGGGTCGTAGGGGCGGGTGACGACGGGAAGGATTTCGGTCGCGGTGGTGGGGCTGACGTAGAGGACCCGTGCGGCAGCTGCCGGTGCGAGGAGGCACGTGGTGCTAGTAACGGCAAGGAGGAGTGCCGCTGTGCGGCGGGTGAGAGTGTTCATAGTCTCAGTGTGGCAGTGCGGACGGGTGGGAGGGCACCCCCATCCACAACTGTGGGGTGCAAAACTAAAGTTGTTCACAGGTATTCGGCGCGGTATAGTGGACCCTAGCAGTGTGTCATCCTTGCGGTGACGGCTGACTACGCGCGGTTTCTGCGCGGGACATCACGTGGTTCTCACCAGCGGTGAGATGTGATGGCCTCGGTACCGCTAGGGCACAGATAAAGCCTGTGCATTTGTAAACCACAACGAGAAAAGGAACCTGATCATGGCAGTTGTTACCATGCGCGAGCTCCTCGACGCCGGTGTCCACTTTGGTCACCAGACCCGTCGCTGGAACCCGAAGATGAAGCGCTACATTTTCACTGAGCGCAACGGCATCTACATCATCGACCTGCAGCAGACCCTCACCTACATCAACGAGGCCTACGACTTTGTCAAGGAGACCGTCGCCCACGGTGGCACGATCCTCTTCGTCGGCACGAAGAAGCAGGCGCAGGAAGCCATCGCCACCGAGGCCGAGCGCGTCGATATGCCCTACGTCAACCACCGCTGGTTGGGCGGCATGCTCACGAACTTCCAGACCGTTTCCAAGCGTCTGCACCGGATGAAGGAACTGCAGGCCATGGATGCTGCTGAGGACGGATACGCAGGTCGCGGCAAGAAGGAAATTCTCATGCTCACCCGCGAGCGGGTCAAGCTCGAGCGCGTCCTCGGCGGTATCGCCGAGATGACGAAGGTGCCGTCGGCCCTGTGGGTCGTGGACACGAACAAGGAGCACATCGCCATCCAAGAGGCGAAGAAGCTCAACATTCCGGTTGTCGCCATCCTCGACACCAACTGCGATCCGGACGACGTCTCCTACCCGATCCCGGGCAACGATGACGCCATCCGCGCCGTCTCAGTGCTCACCCGCGTCATCTCCACCGCTGTGGAGGAGGGTGTCAAGGCCAAGGCTGAGCGCGAGCTCGAGCAGGCCAAGAACGCCGCCGGCGATGCCGAGCAGCCCGCCGTCGAGGCTGAGGCCGAGCAGCCCGCCACAGAGGCTGAGGCCGAGCAGCCCGCCGCCGAATAATTCATCCCAACGTACAAAACCCAAGGAGGATCGTCTACGATGGCGAACTACACTGCCGCAGACGTGAAGAAGCTGCGCGAGATCACCGGTTCTGGCATGATGGACTGCAAGAAGGCCCTCGACGAAGCCGCTGGAGACTTTGACAAGGCCGTGGAGCTGCTCCGCATCAAGGGCGCCAAGGACGTGGGCAAGCGCGCTGACCGCGACGCTGCCGAAGGCCTCATCGCCGTGTCCGGCAACACCATGATCGAGATCAACTCGGAGACGGACTTCGTTGCCAAGACCCCAGACTTCATCGAATTCGCCCAGAAGGTTGCCGACGCCGCTGCTGCTGCCGGTGCGAACACCCCGGAGGAGCTGCAGGCTGTGGACATCGATGGCCACACTGCGCAGGAGGAGCTCGATCAGCTCTCCTCGAAGATCGGTGAGAAGATGCAGCTGCGTCGCGCCACCACCATTGAGGGCGACAAGCTCGCCGTCTACATGCACCGTCGCTCTGCGGACCTGCCGCCGGCCGTCGGCGTGCTCGTCGCCTACACCGGTGACAATGAGGCCGCTGCCCACGAGGTCGCCCTGCAGATCGCCTCGATGAAGCCGCAGTACCTCACCCGTGAGGAAGTTCCGGCGGAGATCGTGGAGAAGGAGCGCGGCATCGCCGAGCAGATCACCCGCGATGAGGGCAAGCCGGAGCAGGCGATCGCCAAGATCGTCGAGGGCCGGCTCGGCGCCTTCTTCAAGGATGTGGTGCTCCTCGAGCAGCCGTCCGTCTCCGACAACAAGAAGACCGTTGGCCAGGTGGCCAAGGAGGCTGGGATTGACGTGACCGCCTTCCGCCGCTACGAGGTTGGCCAGAAGTAAGGCACACAGCCTATCTATACCCCGCTCCCGCATGGGCCTCTCGGATGTGAGAGGTATCCTCCGGGCGCGGGGTGTTTATTCATTGCGGGCGGTGCGGTAAACTAGGGAGCCGAAAAATCTCACGACGGAAGGGAACGACATTCAATGGCACGAACCGGCTACAAGCGAGTCATGTTGAAGCTCGGGGGAGAGATGTTCGGAGGCGGCAACGTGGGCATTGACCCCGACGTCGTCGAGAATGTGGCTCACCAAATCGCCGATGTCGCCCGCACCGGTGTCGAAGTCTGCGTCGTCATCGGCGGCGGCAACTTCTTCCGCGGTGCCGAGCTTCAACAGCGCGGCATGGAGCGCGCCCGCTCGGACTACATGGGCATGCTCGGCACCGTCATGAACTGCCTCGCCCTCCAGGACTTCCTCCAACAGCAGGGGGTGGAAACCCGCGTCCAAACCGCCATCAACATGGCCCAGATCGCCGAACAGTACCTACCCCTGCGGGCGAAGCGGCACCTGGAGAAGGGGCGTGTCGTCATCTTCGGTGCCGGCACCGGCATGCCGTACTTCTCCACCGACACCACCGCCGCGCAGCGCGCCCTGGAAATGGACTGTGAGGTCCTCCTCATGGCCAAGGCCGTCGACGGGATCTACTCGGATGATCCCCGCACCAACCCGGATGCCGAATTCTTCTCCGAAATCAGCGCCGAGGACGTCATCGCCCGTGGACTCAAGGTGGCCGATTCCACCGCGTTCAGCCTGTGCCGCGACAACCACATGCCGATTCTCGTGTTCAACCTCCTCACCGATGGCAACATTGCGAAGGCCGTTGCGGGGGAGAAGATCGGCACTCTCGTCGCCAACTGATAGGATGATGTGCCATGATCGACGAAATCTTGTTGGAGTCTGAAGAACACATGGAGTCCTCGGTGGAACACACCCGCGAGGAGCTCGTCACCATCCGCACTGGGCGCGCCAACCCGGCCATGTTCAACACGGTCATGGCCGATTTCTACGGCACGCTCACGCCGATCAACCAGATGGCCACCATTGCCGTTCCCGAACCGCGCATGATGATCATCAAACCGTTCGACATGTCCACCATCAAGGCCATCGAGGACGCAATCCGCAACTCCGACCTCGGAGTCAACCCCACCAATGAGGGGCAGGTCCTCCGCGTCACCATCCCGCAACTGACGGAGGAACGCCGCAAGGAGATGGCGAAACTGGCCAAATCCAAGGGTGAGGATGGCAAGGTGGCCATCCGCAACATCCGCCGCAAGGGCATGGACTCCCTGAAGAAGATCCAGAAGGACGGCGACGCCGGCGAGGATGAGGTCCAGGCTGCGGAGAAGGACCTGGACAAGCTGACCCAGACGTACGTGGGCAAGGTGGACAAGCTCGTCGAAGCCAAGGAGAAGGAACTTCTGGAGGTCTAACCGTGCGTTCCAGCTCCTCGCAGCACGGTTTTTCCACCCTCATCTCCGAGCGGATGCGCGCCCTCGAGGTGCACCCGAAGAACAAGCCCGGACGCAACGTGCCGCAGGCGATCACTGTCGGTGTGTTCCTCGGCGCCATCGTGCTCACCGGGATTTTTGTGGGGCCCGTGCTCTGGTATCCCATCGTTGCCGCAGCCATGGCCCTCGCCAGCTGGGAGGTCCACCGCCGCCTCGCTGAACACGGCTACCTCATCTCCCTGTCCATTCAGCTCTTTGGTGGGCAGATCATCATCTGGGCCTCATGGCCGTGGGGGCTGCAGGGAATGGTCACCGGATACAGCTTCACGGTGCTCGTCATCCTCTTCTCCCGTCTCTTCCGCAACGGCCGCCACGTGGCCCCGCGCAACTATTTGCGCGATGCGACGATGGCGATCTTCATTCTCACATGGATTCCCCTGTGCGGCTCGTTCGCGGCGATGCTCTCAGTGATCGACCGGGAGGGCATCTCCGGCACGATGTTCGTGCTCACGTTCATGCTCTGCGTTGTCGCCAGTGACAACGGCGGCTTCATTGCCGGTGTCACCTTCGGCTCCCACGCCATGGCCCCGGCGATCAGCCCGTCGAAGTCCTGGGAGGGGGTTGTCGGCTCCCTCGTCCTCACCGGTGTGGTGGCGTGCCTGAGCGCGCATTTTCTCCTCGCCGCCCCGTGGTGGTCCGGATTGGTCCTCGCCCCACTCATGGTGGCTGCGGCCACCCTCGGGGATCTCGTCGAGTCTCAATTTAAGCGGGAGATGGGGATTAAGGATATGTCTCGGATGCTGCCGGGCCACGGCGGCATCATGGACCGGCTCGACGGAATGCTGCCGACGGCGGCGGTGACCTGGCTGCTGTTGACGCTGATTGCTCAGGTTATGCCATAATCGCAGTATGTCCGGTACTGCCCAGCCCGTCATCCTCAACTTCAATCACGCGCGCGCACCCATGCCGCCGAAGCACTTCGCCGACTACACCCTCACCGAGCGGGTGGACAAACTCGCCGCACTGGGGCTGCCGAAGTTTCGGGCGGACCAACTCGCCCGGCACTACTATGACCGGCTCGAGGCGGACCCGCGCACAATGACGGACCTGCCTGCCGCCGCCCGGGACACGGTGGCCGAGGCCCTCTTCCCGGCGCTCATGACCCCGGTGCGCGAGATCACCACCGATGACGGCCAAACCCGGAAGACCCTGTGGCGTCTCCACGATGGCACCCTGTTGGAATCGGTGCTCATGGACTACACAGACCGCTCCACCCTGTGCATCTCCTCCCAGGCGGGGTGCGGAATGAACTGCCCGTTCTGTGCCACCGGGCAGGCCGGATTGGACCGCTCCCTCTCCACCGCTGAAATCGTTGACCAGGTGCGCGCTGCAGCCGCCAGTGAGCGCGCCCGGGGGCGCCGGCTCTCCAACATCGTGTTCATGGGGATGGGGGAACCCCTCGCCAACTACAACCGGCTACTCGCTGCGGTCCACCAGATCGTCGAGCCGAGCCCGCGCGGTTTTGGCATGTCCATGCGGGGGCTGACAATCTCCACGGTGGGCCTGGCCCCGGCGATTCGTCGGTTGGCCAGTGAGGGACTGTCGTGCACGCTCGCGGTGTCCCTCCACGCCCCGGACGATGAACTGCGCGATGAGCTCGTGCCGGCGAATACCCGGTGGAAGATCAGTGAGGTGCTCGACGCCGCCCGCACGTATGCCACGGCGAGTGCGCGGCGCGTGTCCATCGAATACGCCCTCATTAAGAACATCAACGACCAGGGTTGGCGGGCGGACCTGTTGGGTAAACGCCTGCACCGGGCCCTCGGGTCGAAGGTGCACGTCAACCTCATCCCGCTCAACCCCACACCGGGGTCGAAGTGGGATGCGAGCCCGAAGGATGTGCAGGACGAGTTTCAGCGCCGTGTCATCGCCCAGGGGGTGCCGTGTACGGTGCGCGATACCCGGGGCCAGGAGATTGCCGCCGCGTGCGGGCAGCTCGCCGCTGAGGAACGATAGCATGACACACCCCGCAACACCGGCCGTGGACGTGCGCAACCTGACCAAACAGTTTGGCACCCATCGGGCCGTCGACAACCTCACCCTCACCATCCCCACCGGCAGCCTCTACGGGATCGTCGGCCCGAACGGGGCAGGGAAGACGACGATGATCTCCATGGCCGTTGGCCTCCTTCGCCCCACCGCCGGAAAGGCCCATATCTGCGGGTACGACGTGTGGCGCGAGCCGGAGGAGGCGAAGCGGCGCTACGGACTCGTGCTCGACGGGCTGCCCGTCTTTGACCGCCTCTCCGGGATGGAACTGCTCACCTATAACGGGCTGCTGCGCGGCATGGATGCGGCCACCGTCGCCACGCGTGCCGGGGAACTCCTCGCCGCCCTCGACCTCACCGAAGCGGCGTCGAAGCAGGTGAAGGACTATTCGGCGGGGATGACCAAGAAGATCCTCCTTGCCTGTGCGCTGCTGCACAACCCCGAGGTGCTCATCCTCGATGAACCGCTCGAGTCAGTAGACCCGGTCTCCTCCCACACGATCCAACAGATTCTCATCAGTTACGCCGCCGGGGGAGGGACGGTGGTGATAAGTTCCCACGTCATGGAGTTGGTGGAGAAGGTCTGTGACCGGGTGGCGATCATTGACCACGGCACCGTCCATGCTTCCGGCCCCGTTGCCGAGGTGCGCGGGTCCGACGCGAGCCTGGCCGACGCGTTTATCCGCCTCGTCGGGCAGAAACCTGTCGACGAGGATGCTCTCACATGGTTGGGGTCACACCGGTGAGTGCTGTGTCCACGCTGCTCCGCCTCCAACGCACCCTGTGGTGGCGAACGATTCGGGAGAACCCCGCCGTGCTCATCATGGCGATGCTGCTCATCATCTATGCAGCGGGCGGGACGATCATGATGTGCTATTACGTGTGGCTCGACGCGGCGGCCGGCTCCCTCGATGCCCTCGCCGGGGCGGTCGCCCTCGGCACCGCCGCCTTTCTGCTCCTCAGTCTCGCCATCCCGTCCGGGGAGAATCAACTCAACCCGAAGGCGCTCGCCCCGCTTCCGCTCGCTCCGCGTCGCCTCGTGCTGCCACTGACCGTGGGCAGTCTCCTACAGACTCGGGGGTTCATCATTGTGCTGTGCACCACCGCTGCGACGGTGTGTGCGGTGATTCCACTCGTGCGCCACGGTGCCGTCGGGCTTGCTCTCGCCGTCTGCGCGGCAATGGTTGGGGCGGCGGTTACCACGCTTGTCATCGGACAGGCGGTGACGAGTCTCGTGGGGCGGGATCGCTCCGATCGCGGGCAGAAGCTGGCGGGCGTGCTCACCGCCGTGCTCATCTTCGCCTCGATCATCGCCTCGAACGCCGCCGATGACATCTACGGCCGGGTTGCGGAAGCCGGGGGAGTGCTCGCCTACACTCCATTCGCCGCCTCCATTGGGGTGGTGGCGGTTGAGGGCGTTGTGCCACGGCTCCTCGTCGCCCTCATTGCGGTGGGGACGGTGGCGGTGATGCTCGGCATTTCCGCGCGCAGTATCGCCCGCGAATTGCGCGTGCCGTTGGCCGGAAACATCGCCTCGGCCGCGCGCACCCGCAGCCGCAGTGTCGTGTTGCCCGGATTGCCGGCAACCGCGTTCACTGCCGTGTTGTCGGCGACGGTGCGGACGATGCTTCGTGACTCCCGCACTCTCACCTCGCTCGTGTTCACGCCCGCGTTTATCTTCTACGCCCTGTGGATGTACTACTCCCAGACCCCACATCCGGTGGGAATGATGGTGATGGCCGGATTTATCACCGCGCTCTCGCTCGGTTCGATGAACTCCAACGCCTTCGGCCTCGACGGTGGGGCCGCCTGGCAGATCATCGGCTCGAGGCTGAGCCCGCGCACGTGGCTCGCCGCCCGAATGGCCGGGGGTACCGCCTTCCCGGCCCTGCTCCTCCTCGTCTACCTGGTAGTTTATTTGGCGACCGTGGAGCCCACCGGCACACATCTGGCGCTGTTCGTCGGGTTTATTGGCTTCGCGCTCACCGCGGTGGCGATCGCTGTGGAACTGTCGGTGCGGATGCCGTACCCGGTCGCCCCGCCGGGGACGAACCCGTGGCAGGATCGCTCCAACGGTGGCCAATCCGCCTGGATTGCAGCGCTTGTCGTGCTCATCGGCGGATGGGTGCCGCTCATCCCCGGTTTCCTTGCTGTGTGGGTGTGGCAGCAGCCGTGGATCGCGGCAGGGTGTTTCCTCGTCATCCCTGCAGCGGTGCTCGCGTGGGCGTGGAGCGATGCGGCGAGGTACTTCGCGGGCAACGTCGACTCCGTGTTTGCCACAGTGCGCTAAAAAATACACTCCCCGCTCATGAGCGGGGAGTGTTTCCCTACTACTCCAGAAAGGAGGTGTGAAGTTAGCTCAGTTCGGCCGGTCGGGAAATGCGCTGCGGATCGACGTTGATGGCGCGGTACTGGGAATCCGTGAGGTTCGCATACACGCCGGTGAGTTCCATCTGATCGCGGTTCCAGTCCGGCTCCTCCCAGCCGAGCGGCTGGTTGTTCGCGGTGACGGTGCGCACCTGGGTGAGCGAGGGCTTGATGGCGAAGATGATGAGGCCGAGCGCGATAACCACGGCAGCGAGGACAAGGTAGATGGTCTCCACGTGGCCGCGGTGGTTGCCGAAGTTGAAGACAACAAGGAGGACAACGGAGATCCAGCCGGCGATCTGAATGGTGGTGCCACCAATCTGGGACCAGCCCCAGCCAGCCGACGGCTCGTCGAGCGTGTTCACACCATTGAAAATCTGTCCTTCCGGCTCCGGGGGACGTCCGACGACCTCAGCGGTCTTTGTTACCTTGCGGTTCTTGGCCTTCTTCGGCGCCTTGACAGCGCCCTTGTGCGTTCCAGCCACAGTGACTCCTTCTTATCCAGTCGATGGTGTAGTCGAGTATTCAGTCGTTACGCTAAATCTTCCCACATCCGATGGGAAACAACGACACCTTCACCCGGCAAAATGCCCGTCAACGCAAAATCTCCGACTTTCGGCGGACACCTCGGCCCCCCAGAGTAACCCCGAATGGGGTTACCACGCTACAGTAGGACACGACACCGCCGCACGAAGGGAAGTAGAACCACACCATGAACCCCACCAGCCGCGAACCCCGGCGCATCCTTGTCCTCGGATCCACCGGCTCTATCGGCACCCAGGCACTCGAGCTCATCGCAGACAATCCGCACCTGTTCACCCTCGTCGGCATCGCCGCCGGGGGCAGCAACCCGGACCTCCTCATCGCCCAGGCCCGCCAGTTCGGCCTGCCCGCCAGCTCCGTCGCCACCGTCGCCCACGCCGACGAGGTTTCCGCGGCCCTCGGCGGCACCGTCATCGACGGGCCAGACGCGGCAAAAACCCTCGTCGAGGCGGTCCCGGCGGATACGGTCCTCAACGGGCTCGTCGGCTCCCTCGGCCTCGATGCCACCCTCACCGTGTTGCGCTGTGGCGAGGTCCTCGCCCTGGCGAACAAGGAGTCCCTCGTCGCCGGCGGTCGCCTCGTCCTCGATGCCGCAGCAGACGGCCAACTCGTGCCCGTCGATTCGGAGCATTCGGCGATGGCGCAGGCGCTGCGGTCAGGCAGCCACGGGGAGGTGGACCACCTCGTCCTCACCGCCTCCGGCGGGCCGTTCCGGGGGTGGACCCGCGAGGAGATGTGGCCGGTCACCCCGCAGCAGGCGGGCAACCATCCGACATGGAGCATGGGGCAGATGAACACCCTCAACTCGGCGACGCTCGTGAACAAGGGGCTTGAACTCATCGAGGCGAGCCTCCTCTTTGACATCGAGCCCGCCCGCATCCAGGTGAGCGTGCACCCACAGTCGATCGTGCACTCGGCGGTGACCTTCGTCGACGGTGCCACCATCGCCCAGGCCTCCCCACCGTCTATGAAACTGCCCATCTCCCTGGCCATGAACTGGCCGCATCGCGTGCCGGAGGCGCAGCCGATGCTCGACTTCTCACAGGCCCACACGTGGGAGTTTGAGCCGTTGGATGCCGTGAACTTCCCCGCCGTCGAGCTCGCCCGCCAGGCCATCACCACCGGTGGAACCACCCCGGCGATCTACAATGCGGCCAATGAGGAGGCCGTGGCGGCCTTCCTCGCCGGACGCATCGCCTTCCCGCAGATTGTCGATACCATCGAGACCGTGATGGGCGAGGTGGATGGACCGGACCCGACAGAGTTTGCCGACGTCCTCGCTGTGGAGGCGGCCGCTCGCGCCCACGCCCACGAGGTGCTTGCATGACCTACCTCGCCGGTGTCCTCGCCTTCGCCTTCGGCATCGCCGTCACCATTGCCCTCCACGAGCTCGGCCACTACGGCACCGCCCGGTTGACGGGCATGTGGGTGCGCCGCTACTTCATCGGCTTTGGGCCCACCCTCGCCAGTGTCCGCCGTGGCCGCACCGAATACGGGCTGAAAGCCGTCCCCCTTGGCGGTTTCTGCGACATCGCCGGGATGACTGCGCTCGACCCGATGACGCCGGAGGAGCGCCCCCACGCCATGTATGACAAGGCGTGGTGGAAGCGGATCCTCGTGCTCTCCGGCGGCATCATCATGAACGTGCTCATCGGCATGAGCATCATCTACGGTATGGCCCTCACCTCCGGCCTGCCCAACCCGGATGCGGACTATCGGCCCGTCGTCGGGTCGATGCAGTGCGTGAGCACCACCGGCGACGGTGCCTGCACTGGCCCGGGACCGGCCGCAGAGGCCGGGATGGAGGTCGGCGACATCATCCTTTCTGTCAATGGTGCCCCCACACAGACTTTCACCGATGTGCGCGATCGCATCCAGCCGTTGGCCGGGCAGACCGCCACCGTCACCGTCGACCGGGCCGGCCGCGAGATCACGCTGGCAGTACCGGTCACTGCCGTACCCACCCCGTCCGGCGATGTGGGGGCGGTAGGAATTACCTCCCAACCGATCACCAATGCGGTGGCCACCTACAATCCGCTCACTGCCATTCCGGCCACCATCCGGTTCACCGGTAACGTGTTCGGTGCCACGTGGGATGGGTTGCGCGCCTTCCCCGGCAAGGTCCCCGGGGTGGTTGCGGCGATCTTCGGTGCCCAGCGCGATCAAGCCTCTCCGATGAGTGTGGTCGGTGCCTCCCGGGTTGGTGGTGAGCTCGCGGAACGCAACTTGTGGGCGATGTTCTGGCTGCTGTTGGCCAACCTCAACTTCTTCCTCGCCCTGTTCAACCTCGTGCCGCTGCCGCCTCTCGACGGCGGCCACATCATCATCGTGGTCTACGAGATGGTGCGCAACGGGCTGCGGCGGCTGCGCGGACTCGAACCAGCAGGCCCGGCGAACTACCGCAAACTCCTCCCGGTGACCTACGCGGCGACGGTGGTCCTCGTCGCCATCGGGAGCCTCGTGCTCATTGCCGACGTGGTCAATCCGGTGCGCCTGTTCTAGGTCCAGGAACTGTGTAGACTAAGAGCCGATTATTTGCACACCGATCAAAGGACGTGATTGTCAAGTGTCTGTCTCCGTGTCCACCCCCCAACCCGGTCAGATTGATTTGGGTATGCCCGCTGGACCCGCCCCCACCCTTGCCCCGCGGCGAAAGACTCGCCAGCTCATGGTTGGCAACGTCGGTGTGGGCAGTGACTACCCGATCTCCGTCCAGTCCATGACCAACACGAAGACCCACGACATCGGCGCCACCCTCCGCCAAATCGCCGAACTCACCGCCTCCGGCTGTGACATTGTGCGCGTGGCCTGCCCAAAGACCGTGGATGCGGAGGCCCTGCCGGTGATCGCCCAGAAGTCACCGATTCCGGTCATCGCGGACATTCACTTCCAGCCCAAGTACATCTTCGCCGCCATCGACGCCGGCTGTGCGGCCGTGCGCGTCAACCCCGGCAACATCAAGGAGTTCGACGGTCGCGTCAAGGAAGTCGCCCAGGCGGCCGGGGCCGCAGGCATCCCCATCCGCATCGGCATCAACGCCGGTTCTCTGGACAAGCGGATCATGGAGAAGTACGGCAAGGCCACCCCCGAGGCACTCGTTGAATCGGCCGTCAATGAGGCGAACCTCTTCGAGGAGTACGGGTTTGGCGATATCGCCATCTCCGTCAAACACCACGACCCGGTGATCATGGTGCAGGCCTACCGCCTCCTCGCTGAAAAGACCGACTATCCGCTCCACCTCGGCGTCACCGAGGCCGGTCCGGGCTTCCAGGGCACCATCAAGTCCTCGGTGGCCTTTGGGGCACTCCTCGCCGAGGGGATCGGGGACACCATCCGGGTCTCCCTGTCGGAGGAACCGGTGGAGGAGATTCGCGTTGGTGATCAGATCCTCCAGTCGCTCAACCTGCGGCCGCGCGGCCTCGACATCGTCTCTTGCCCGTCGTGTGGGCGGGCCCAGGTGGATGTGTATTCGCTGGCGAAGAAGGTAACGGAGGGCCTGAAAGACATCGACGCCCCCCTGCGTGTGGCGGTGATGGGCTGTGTGGTCAACGGTCCGGGTGAGGCCCGCGACGCCGACCTCGGTGTGGCCAGCGGCAACGGCAAGGGCCAGATCTTCATCAAGGGTGAAGTGGTGAAAACCGTCCCGGAGGAGGAGATCGTGGCCACCCTCATCGAGGAGGCGCACAAGTTAGCGGATGCGCAGGCGTAGTCATTCAATAGTTCGAAACTGGCGCTTTGAGGTGCCACCGGGCGCTGCGGTTTCCTACGATAGATGGCGTGTTTTTCCTCTGTGCGATCATCGCGATCCTGCCGCTCTACGTGATCGGACCGCTCGTCTACCGGATGATCGCCGAGACGGAATCCCCCTACGACATTCCCCCGGAGTACCGCTCCACCCTGGCCACGCTCACCGACTATGAGCGCCCGGCGGACGATCCGAACGCCAAACAGGCTGTCTACGTCTACGAATACGAGGGGCAGCCGTATCGGATCGTCGGGGAAGTGGAGGAGAACTCCCTCGTTGATGCGATCACTGATCGCCGCACCCTCGAGTCGCGGCACAGTGAAGTCGGCTCCACGATCCGAGTCTTTTTCAACCCGGCAAACCCCCAGGAGGCCGTCGTCCCCGAGTTCTTCCTGCTGAAGCGGGAATCGGTGGCCGCTGCTGTCGCCGCCGCGGTGTCCATCTTCGCCTACCCGCTCATTTTGGCGGCGCTGGCCGCGGCGTGGCGGCTGTCGCGGACGCATCTGCCTGATCCGGAGACTGTCAACGCAGTCGGCTCGGCGACCGCTCTCATCATTGCCGCCGCCGGGGGGATTCTCCTCGCCGGCTCGGTGTGGCGGTACCAGAAGCGCCGGGTCACCGAATACGTCGAGGGCACGATCACGAATATCGACGTCGTACGCGGTTCCCACTACACTTACACGGTGGCCGGCCACACCTACGAGGGGCGCGGCACTCGTCCCCGACCGGCCCCGTACTTCTTTGTCGGCGGCCCACTGCGGGTGCTCTATAACGCGGCCGACCCGTCAATCTCCCTGCCGATGGGGGAGGAGAACCTCACTCGCCAGGTCTATACCGCCAATGGCTTCTTTGCCGTGTTGGCGATTCCGCTCGTCGTGTGGATTCTCGTGGCCTTCGCCACCGGCCTGCCGATGATCTAGAATCTGCCGGACCCGCCCGCACCGGAGAACCCGGAGGAGAACGACAAGTTCACCGAGGAACTCGAGGAGGACGCAGATGCCGCCGCCTCCACATTGGAGGTGTGCCAGTTGGCCATCCACCAGTAGGGTACGAAGTTGTTCACACTGTAACCCGGCCGGTAGTGGCGGTCGTAGATCGTCGGCTGCTCAAGCTCATTGTGTACCTCCACATCGGAGAATTCGCGCTCGGCAATGGTGGTGAGCACGGCCTGATAGTCCGAGAGGATGGTGAGGTAGCGCTGTGAGAAGTCCTCGGCATCCGGCGCGCCAATGAGCTCTTTGACCTGCTCCTCAAGCAGCTGCAACCGGCGCACCACCTCGGGATTGTCGCCAGCGGCCCCGGGGTGTCCGTCGAAGTCGAGCTGCGCGGCGATGAGGTCCTTGCGCAGCGCCTCAGCGAGGTTAGTGCGCTCGACAACGTCGCCGTTTTCCACCTTGAAGATCGTGTCAATGTTCGCCGCGGCCTGGGACATCTTCTCCGTCATGTCCTTCGCGGCGATGATGTCATCGGCGTGTTCGAGGTAGTCGTCGTCCGTGCTGGCGGAGGTGAGCGCGGAGAAGGAGTCAACGGCGCGATTGAGGTCGAGGAACTCTTTCCGCACCGTCTCCCACTGCTGGCGCAACTGTGCGTCGAGGAAGGCGTTGGACAGGGAGTGGGCGCGCACGTCGAGGCCGTCGAGGGCGAGGGCTCGTTCACTGTAGGTCTGGGCGACAACAGCGGCGTCTGCCCGCGCCCGCTCCACCCGCTCGCGGCGCGCGTTGCGGAGGTAGAAGTAGAAACCGCTGACCGCCAATCCGCCGCCGAACCCGAAGAATCCGCCGAGGCTGCCAGCGGATCTGCGGGCATCGCGGGCATCGTTGACGGCGATCTGGCGCAGCCCCTCCACATCGGTGGCCATGTCCGCACCGGCAAACAGGCCCCCGGGAATGTTGTTGGCCTTCACTCCGGGTTGGATCGCCTCAAAGGATTGCTGCAGGTGGGAGTCGCTGGCACGCAAGAGCAGCGCATCGGCCACGTCCTCCCCGGCAAAGACGAAGGATTGGCGCGGGTTGAGGCCGACCCCAACGATGAGGGCACCGTCGGCGAAGTGGTCGTCATCGGGGCTGATGAGCTCGGGGCGGTTGTCCCGAATGAAGTTCTCGACAGTGTCGTTGACGTTGTCGTCATTGTGGGCAAACACCATGTAGTGGATGCCGGTAACCACGGAGGGAACGGTGAGCCGTTGCGCGTCGCGGCGGACCCGGTCTTCCATCTCGGAGGTGAGGACATCCTGGGGATCGTCGAGGGTGACCTCATAACTCGTCACCGGTTGGAGGAGTCCGGGATCGGCATGGAGGGCCTCCTCGAGGGAGGGGACCGGTTTGGCCAGCACGCCGATGGCCCCGCTGGCTCCGCCGACGAGCAACCCAATGCCGACTGTGGCGGCGACGTATCGAAGAATGCGCGACGATTCCTTCTTCATACACCCTACTCTAGCCCCTTGCACACACATGTGCGTCGGATATGCGTCACCAGCGAGCCCGGTATGCGGCGAGGGAACCGAAGCAGTACCCACCGGCAGGCTAGGGTGGGGCTATGCGCACGAACAACCGGCAGTGGAAAGCGATAGTGGCGGCAACGGCACTGTCCTGCGCGGCGGCCTCCCTTGTCGCCTGTACCCCGAAGCCGCCGACCGCCGATGCCGATGCGGCCGCGTTCGTGGAGGCGCTCTCGGCAATGGACTGGGAGCGCGCCGCCGCCCTGACCGACGCCCCCTCCACCGCACTCGCCGATGTGGATGCGAGCCTCCAGGGGCTGCAGCCGGACGCTGTCACCGCCACCCTCACCGGGGTGGACAACGGGGAAAACCAGGCGGTCGCCCATTTCACCCTCACCTGGGATCTGCCCGGAGAGCGCACCTACAGCTCGGACAACACGATGGCGCTGGCGAAGGTGGATACGAAGAAGTGGGAGGTGCGCTGGCAGCCGTCAGTGCTTAACCCACAGCTCGGGGTGGGCCAGCACTTGGAGCTGCGGCGTGTCGAGGCCCAACGCGCCAGTGTCGTCACTGCCGACGGTGCCCTGATCCTCGAACCGGGCATCACCCACCGGGTTCTCATCAACAAGAACGAGGTGGCCAATGTGGCCGGGGCCTCCACCCGCGTCCACGATGTTCTCACCGCTCGCGGGGTCGACGTGCCCCCGGCCACGGAGATCGCCGCCGCTGTCGCCGACACCGACGGCCCGTATTCGGTGACCGTCCTCGATGACCGCACCGGGGAGGACATCAAGCCGGACCTTGCGGGGATCGCCGGAATCACCGTCAACGATGAGGCGGCGATGGTGCGCACCGATCCGGACTTCGCCCCAGAGATTGTCGCCGCCGTGGAGAAACAGGTATCGGAGAAGGTGGAGGGCGATGCCGGCTGGTATGTGGGCACCGTCAACCAGGACGGTCAACTCATCTCCACCCTGTTCAACCAGACCCCACAGGTCTCCCCGGCCATCCGCATCAGCCTGGACCGGCAGATCCAGCAGGCCGCCCAGGAGGCGGTAGACCGGCGCGGGGAGATGAAGGCGATGATGGTGGTCATCCGCCACACGACCGGGGAGGTTGTGGCGGTGGCCCAAACTGCGCGCGCCGATGAGGACGGCCCGGTCGCCCTCACCGGTCTCTTCCCTCCCGGTTCCACTTTCAAGATGATCACTGCCTCCGCCGGGTTGGCTTTCCAGGGGCTCACCCCCGGCTCCTCGGTGCCGTGCCCGGGCACGATGGAGTTGGGCAACCGTGTGGTGAGTAACTACAACGCCTTTTCCCGGGGCACCACCACCCTCGACGATGCGTTCGCCCAGTCGTGCAACACCACCTTTGCCAACGTGTCCTACCAGCTTGCCCCCGGCCAGTTGAAGGAGACTGCACAGCGCTTTGGGGTGGGGATGGAGTATGACATCCCCGGGTTGACCACGGTCACCGGTTCGGTTCCGGTGGGTGAGGATGAGCTGCAGCGTGTCGACGAAGGCTACGGCCAGGGCGAGGACTTGGTCTCCCCGTTCGGGTTGGCGCTCGTCGCCGCCACCGCCGCCCACGGGTCCACCCCAGTGCCGTGGCTCATTGAGGGCTTCACCACGACGGTGTCCAACCCGATCGATCCGCCCTCCCCGGAGGTCATCGGCAGCCTTCAGGCGATGATGCGGTCGGTGGTTACCCGCGGTACTGCCGCCGGACTACCGGTGGACGGGGAGGTGCATGCGAAGACTGGTGAGGCCGAGTTCGGTGGGGGCTCTCATGCGTGGTTCGCCGGCTACCGCGACGATCTCGCCTTTGCCACACTCATCGAGGCCGGCGGCGGATCCTCGGCGTCCGTCTCGGTGACGGGAGTGTTTTTCAACACCCTCGACAATCTCCGCGCAGCCGGGTGAGTTACCATCACAGTCATGAGTTCTCGCACATCCTCTTCCGGTGAGCACCGTCCCGGGTTCGCCGATCACCCCCAGGTGCCGGGAGTCAAGTCCCCGGTGCGCACGGTTCCCGCAGCGATAGAGCGCCCGGAGTACGCGTGGAAGGATCACGTCCACGAGGCGGAGGGCGAACCGTTTGTGCAGTCGCCTGAGATCATTGAAACAATGCGGGAGGCCAGCACCATCGCCGCGAATGCACTGGCGATCGCCGGTGCGGCGGTGGCCCCGGGGGTCACCACCGATGAACTCGACCGGATCGTCCACGACTACATGGTTGACCACGGTGCCTACCCGTCCACCCTCGGCTACCGGGGGTTTGCAAAGTCGTGCTGCACCTCCGTCAATGAGATCGTCTGCCACGGGATCCCCGATGACACGGTCCTCCGGGAGGGCGACATTGTCAACATTGACGTCACAGCCTACAAGAACGGGGTACACGGGGATACCAACGCGACGTTCCTCGTCGGCGAGGTGGATAAGGAGGTGGCCGCACTCGTCGAGCGGACGAAGAATGCGACGATGCGCGGCATTAAGGCGGCGAAGCCGGGCCGGGAGATCAACGTCATCGGGGAGGTCATTGAGGCGTATGCGAAGCGCTTCGGCTACTCGGTGGTGCGCGATTTCACCGGCCACGGCATTGGCACGACGTTCCACAATGGGCTCGTCGTGCTCCACTATGACTCGATGTATTACCGCGATGTGCTCGAGCCGGGCATGACCCTGACGATTGAGCCGATGCTCAACTTCGGTGGCCTTGACTATCGGATCTGGGATGACGGATGGGTGGTGCAGAACACGGACCTGTCCTATTCGGCCCAGTTTGAGCACACCATTGTCATCACCGAGGACGGCAACGAGATTCTCACGCTGCCGTAGGTTCTGGCACCCGCCGGTTCCACAGCCCATACAGCGGTACGGTGCACACGATGACGAGGGCGAAGATCGCCGCATAGATGTGCTCCGGTGGGGCGGTGGGCACGACTGCCGGCCCGAAAACCTGGACGAGGGCGCCGAGGGAGACGAGGGTGGTGGTTCCCACTACCCCGGCCAGCTGCAGTCCGGAGGAGATGAAGCCGGTTTCTTCCGGCGCTGCCAGGTCGAGGGTGAGTGCGTTCATGCGGGGGTAGACAAACCCGAGTGCAATGGAGGCGAACGCCCAGCCCCCGATGATCCACAGCCACGAGGCGTGGTACCACGCCGCCACCACGCAGATGAGCACACCGGGGACGGAGAGGGTGGCGGCAATCCGGTACGCGGCGGGGGTGGATACCCGGGAGCCGAACCGGTTCATCAGTTCAGCACCGATGAACCAGGCGAGCCCATCAGCGGTGAGCCCGAGTCCGGTCAGTGTCGGCGGTAGGCCGTAGACCTGCGCCAACAGGAGCGGTGTGTAGATCTCGATGGTGAACATGGCCTCGATGAGGAGGCGGGAGGCGATGAGCCGGGGCACACCCCTTCGGGCCACGAGGAAGCCTGCCGGTTCGAGGGGGATGAGGGAGAGCACCACCACTGCGAGGCCGAGGACGGTGAATACGGCGGCGAGGACGGGAGGAACCTGCGAGGCGTAGTTGAGCACACTGGCCCCGGTGGCGAGCACAATTGCCCAGCCGACCGGCTTCCAGATGGCAGACTCGGCACCCGTTCCGTCCTTCTCCTCGATGAGCCCGGCGGAGAAGGCCTTGCCGATGAGGGCGGCGGCGACACCGATGCACACGAGGATGAAGATGAACACCATGTGCCAGGTGAACCACACGGTGAGCAGCCCTCCAATACCGGGTCCAATGAGTGAGGGCACCACCCACGCCCCGGCGAAGGCGGAGAACACGGCGGTGCGCATTGCCGGGGGATAGGCGGCCGCCACACAGGCGTACACCGTCACAATGACCCCTCCGGAGCCGAGCCCCTGGAGCGCGCGGGAGGCGAGGAATACCGTCATCGTGGGGCTGACAATGGAGAGAAGGAGGCCTACGACGAGGAGTCCGGTGAACCCGAGGAAGGTGTGGCGTAGCCCGAGGCGGTCGGTGAGCACCCCACCGGCGACCATGCCGATGATGGACATGGCATAGGTGGAGACGAAGGTGAGCGAGTAGGCATCGACGGAGCCGAGTTGCTCGACGATGGCGGGCATGACGGTAGTGACCGCCGTATTGTCAAAGGCACCGGCGACGATGGCCATCACCAAACCGATGGTGATGGGCAGATAGCGGCGGGAGTAGACGGAGGTCATTGGCCCCTCGAACCTGAGGTCTTGGTGGGCTGGGCAAGTCCGAGGAGGCAGTTCTCCACAACTTCCGGCAGTGCTGGGTGAATCCAGTACTGGCCGCGCGCCAGTTCCGGGTACGGGATCTGCCACACCATCGCGGTCACAATGGTCTGAATGAGTGTGGATGCCTGGGGCCCCAGGATTGTGCAGCCGAGAATCTGCCCGCTCGTCCGGTCGGCGGTGATGGTGCACACGGAGGTGGTGTCTTCCATCGCCCACCCGTAGGCGGTGGTGGAGTACTCCTGCGTGTGGCTGACCACATCCCAGCCGGCTGCAGCCGCCTGTTCGGGGGTGAGCCCGACCCCTGCGATCTGCGGGTGGGTGAACACCGCCCACGGCACGTGCGTGTGCGGCAGCGGGGTCAGCGATTCCGCATCAGCGGCGAGGATGTTGTCGTGGATTGCGCGCATCTCCGCATTGGCCACGTGCTTGAGTTTGAACGTGTTGGACGCATCCCCGAGTGCCCAGACACCGGGGACGTTGGTGCGCCCGAATGTGTCGACGAGGACGCGCCCGCTGCCGTCATGGTCGATACCAGCGGCATCGAGGTTGAGCCGGTCCCCGTTGGGCACGCGCCCGGTGGCGGCAAGGAACACTTCACCCATGAGGACGGTTCCGTCGTCAAGCGTGGCGGTGACGGTGGGGGATGTGGACTGTGTCAACGAGGTGATGGTCCGGCCGACGTGGAGGTCCCACTGCTCGCCAGCGAGCCGGGTGAGCCGTTCGGCATCGGCGGCAGGCAACTTCGCATGGAGGAGAGTTTCGGAGCGGTTGATGAGGTGCACGGTGGTGCCGAGGGAGGAGAAGACGTGGGCAAACTCCAGGCCCACACTGCCTGCCCCCGCAATGATCATCTCCTTCGGCAGCCTCGGCAGGCGCATGATCGTCTCGTTGGTGTGGTAGGTGATGCCAGAGTCGGCGACGACGGGCAGAATCATCGGGCGGGAGCCGGTGGCAATGACAATGACATCCCCGGTAATTTCCACCGGTGTGTCACCATCGGCAGTGGCAATGGTGTGCGGCCCGGTGAAGTGGGCCTCCCCGTCAAAGACCGTGACATTGGGTGTGCGGGGGCCGCGTCGATACGCCTCTGCGGACTCAGCCGACGGATCGATGCGGGCAAAGACGCGGTCGCGGATGGCCGGCCAGTCCACCTCAGCGATGTCTGAGTCAATCCCGTAGGTGGAGCTGGAGGCAATGGTGGAGGCCACATCGGCGGCGTAAACGTACATCTTTGTGGGAATACACCCCACATTGAGGCAGGTGCCACCGAATTTTCCAGACTCGCAGATCGCCACCTTCCAGTCGTGGAAGGCCCGGTCAGGCAGCATATTGCCGGAGCCCGCGCCGAGGACAATGAGGTCGAAGTGTTCGCGTGCAGCCATGGTCACTCGTTTCCGTGCGTGGACAACCAGGCGGTGAGAGCATCAAGGGCCTGCTTGCGGGCGAGAGGGAGGGAGAGAAAGACATCATGGCGGGCACCGGGAATGGCAACAATGGTGATATCGGAGCCGAGCTTTGCCGCCTGTTGCTGAATCTGGTCCACGTCGACGATGACATCGGCGGTATCAGTCGCCGCCGAATACGGTTTGTTCAGGTAGGACCGGTCAGAGCGAAGAACCAGGGTGGGTACACCCACATCGATGGTGTGCTGCTTGATGCGATCCTGGCTGGCAATGATATCCAACAGCCACGGCCAGTACTTGTCGTTGCCTGCCGGCCGCTTGAGGGTGAGATCGAAGTCCCACTCGCCGTGGAAGTCCTGGTGGAGGGATTCCACATAGGCGGTGAAGTTGCCGCCGGGAATCGGGCGGTTCGGCTGCCACTTGGCCAACAGTGGCCCGACGAGCTTTCCGGCCTTGACAAGAGCGGGGGAGAATTGCATGTCCAGCCACGGGCTGTTGAGAATGAGTCCGGCGATCCCGCTGAACTCCCCATGCTGTTGCAGGTGGTCATACCACAGCGGGAGGATAAGCCCACCGGTGGAGTGGCCGAGCCCGATGAGTTTCGGATGCCCGGCGGCGGTGATGACAGCCCGCGCGGCATCGAGGTCCTCGTTGTAGTAGTCAATGTGGGAGACGTAGTGCCAGCGCTGCCCGTCGCGGTGGGAGCGCCCACACTTGCGCAGGTCGATGGCGTAGAACGCGTACCCAGCGGCGGTCAGTTCGGCGGCGAGGTGGCGGTGGAAGAAGTAGTCGCTCATCCCGTGGACATAGAGGATGGCTGGCCGGGAGGCGAATGCTTCTGCGTCGATGTCTTCGGGCAGGTGGCGGACGAGGGTAGCCACCACGTTGCCTTCGCCGTCGGGGTCGCTGCCGAGGTCGAGGACGTGGGCTGAGAAGTCGGGGCCGAGGATGTCGGGCCCCCACTGGTTGGCTCCGGTAGTCGTGGTGCTCATGCAACTTACCTTAGTAAACCGGGTTGGGGCCGACAAAAGTAAACACCGGTCCAGGTGTGGGCGGGAAAACTTTGCGACGGGAAGCGGGCGGAGGTAGTACGCTTGCTTGTTAGATGTTTTCCAGAACGATTGACGGATAAGGAAGGGACGCTCGCCTATGTCCATCTTTAACAAACTTCCCACCAAGGTTGATGGTGAATACGATGTCATCCTCATCGGTGCAGGTGTCATGTCAGCCACACTCGGTGCCCTCATTGGCCAGTTGGAGCCCGAGTGGTCCCAGCTGATGATCGAGCGCCTCGACGGCCCTGCACAGGAGTCCTCCGACGCGTGGAACAACGCCGGTACCGGCCACTCCGCCCTCTGTGAGCTCAACTACACGAAGATGGTGGGCAAGAAGGTTGATATCAAGAAGGCCATTGCCATCAACGAGAAGTTCCAGGTATCCCGCCAGTTCTGGGCCCACCAGGTGGAAAAGGGTGTGTTGAAGAACCCGCGTGGCTTCATCAACCCGATTCCGCACATGTCCTTCGGCCAGGGTGAGGACCAGATCGCCTACCTCAAGGCCCGCTATGAGGCGTTGAACAAGCACCCGCTGTTTGAGGGTATGGGCTACACCGATGATCCGGATGTCTTTGCCGAGAAGGTGCCGCTCATGGCGGAGGGCCGTGACTTCACAAAGCTGCCGGTGTGCCTGTCCTGGTCGGACAAGGGCACGGACGTCAACTTCGGCGATCTGACCCGCCAGTTCATCAAGGGCGAGGAGGAGCACGGCTCGGAGATCCTCTACCGCCATGAGGTGTTCAAGATTGTCAAGGATGACGCCGGCTGGAATGTCTATGTCACGGACCTCAACAATGACCGTGTCAAGCACTATCACACCCCGTTCCTCTTCGTTGGCGCTGGCGGTTGGGCTCTGCCCCTGCTGCAGCAGTCCGGTATCCCCGAGGTCCTCGGCTTTGGTGGTTTCCCGGTGTCTGGCCAGTGGCTGCGCTGCAAGAACCCGGAGATTGTGGAGAAGCACCACGCCAAGGTGTACGGTGAGGCCCGCATTGGTACTCCGCCGATGTCGGTTCCGCACCTGGATACCCGCCGGATTGATGGGCAGAAGGGTCTGCTCTTTGGCCCGTACGCCGGGTGGTCCCCGAAGTTCCTGAAGACGGGCTCGTGGTGGGATCTGCCGAAGTCCGTCCGTCCGACGAACCTCATGTCGATGCTCTCCGTCGGTGTGAAGGAACTGGGCTTGACCAAGTACCTGATTGAGGAGCTGCTGAAGGACTTCGACGAGAAGGTTGAAACCCTGCGCGACTACATCCCGGATGTGGATCCGGACGATTGGGAGCTCGTTGAGGCCGGTCAGCGCGTCCAGGTGATCGCCCCGGTTGTGGGCCCGCAGTTCGCTCGCCTCCAGTTTGGTACCCAATTGATTTACCACTCGGATGGTTCGATCGCCGCTGAGCTCGGTGCTTCGCCGGGTGCGTCAGTGACTCCGTCCATCGTGCTGGAGATCATTGAGCACTGCTTCGGTGAGAAGATGGTGGAGTGGTCGGACAAGATCCATGAGATGATTCCGTCCTACGGCCAGCGTCTGTCCACGAACAAGAAGCTCTATGACGAGCAGTGGGAGCGCACCCAGAAGGTCCTGGAGCTCGACCGCGATTAACTCAATAACCTCAGCTCGAACCCGAGGCGCGTGTGTACGCCCTCGGGTTCGGGTTTTTGTGCGCCGCCGCGCGCGGCACACGTGGGGGAGGGCTACGCAGGATCCCGCCACAGCAACATAAGAACCTCATAACTCTCTTAGGATGCCGTGTTGAACAGTGTAGGTATATCTCTTTTATACAATTCTGTAGGGAGCTTTCAGGAACTTCACAGGAGCGGGATTTGCTGCCGATGTGTTGCACAGAATACCACTAGAAATAGTAATACATGCGTACTAGGTGTGGAAACGTGGGCGATGGTGCTTGATCCACTGGGCCGACACGCCGCCTGAGAGAAATAATTGGATATTAAGGAACCCCTTAGAGTATGCTTAGATTCGCTTGGTTGAGAAACTGAGCAATTGGACCAGACAGTTGTAACTTGCGTGGAAGGTTATCCCTATGATCAGAAGCACCCCCATCCTGTGGTTCAGCGAGGACATCGATTCCATTGTGGACTTTTACACCGATGCCCTTGGGGATGTGCAGGAGGTCACGCGGATGCACTACCCGGACCACTCCGAGTTCGTGGATATGGAACCCTCCCTGTCCAAGAAGCTGCTCGCCGTGTTCCTCCGGGTCAACGGTGCCCCGCTCACGATCGCGCGCGGGCGCTCAGACTTCCTCCGCGAGGAACATGTTACCTTCACCCTCAACTTTCAGTGCGTCCCGGCCGCCGATGTCGCTGCCGCGATGCACAAGACCTGGGCCAAACTGTCAGATGGCGGCACCGTCGTGGAGGAACTCACCGAGTACGAGGGCGGGCGCATTCATGGCCGCGTCATTGACCGGTACGGCATTCGCTGGAGCTTCCTCAACGCCATGCCCGGTGAGGTAGTGGAGCAGTTCCTCATCACCAACTTGATCTTCACCGAGGAGAACCAGAACCAGGCGGCTCAGGCCCTCGACTTCTATGTGGACTCGTTCTCAGAAACCCGCAAGGGCGATGTGTTCACCTTCCCGGAGGCCGATGACATCGTCACCACCGAGTCCATCATGTACTCGGAGTTCATGATCCACGATACGTACGTCATCGTCCGCGACGCCGGCTATGCCATGCCCGCCCAGTCCGGTATGTCCGTGATGTTCGGCATGTTCTGTGACACGCAGGAGGAGCTGGACCAGCTGTGGAACCACTTCGCTCCCACGGGGACCCCGTACGGTCACTTTGGCATTGTGGCGGATCAGTTCGGTTTCAACTGGCTCATTGCGCCATTCTTTGTGTGGAAGAACTGTGAGGATGGCACGTTCCTCGATTCGTTCTTCCGTGCCACCAAGGCCGACTTCGCCGAGCTCGACGCGCTGAGCACCCCGGAACTTACTCGTTCGCCGATCTATCCGTAGACTTTCGGGTATGACAAACCCCGCGCCGGAGGGCCCCGACTCGTCGGGGATGACGAACCCAACTCAGCCGGGTCAAACCCGCGCCGCTGAAGAGTCCGCCCTCGGCTGGCCACTGCTCGTGTTGTGCGCCCTCCAGCTCATGGTGGTTCTTGACGGCACCGTGGTCAACCTGGCGCTCGCCCGCATCCAGCAGGATTTGCAGCTCACCGATGTGCTGCGCTCGTGGGTGATCACCTCCTACGCCCTGGCGTATGGGGGGTTATTGCTGTTGGGGGGCCGCATTGGGGATGTGTTCGGCCGCCGCCGGGTGTTCCTCGCAGGGGTGGGTTTGTTCACGGTGGCCTCCCTCATCTGTGGTGTGTCCGTGAATCCCACGATGCTTGTGGCGGCGCGCATTGTGCAGGGGCTCGGGGCGGCGATCGCCTCACCGGCCGCGATGGCCCTTATCGTGGTCACCTTCGCCCCGGGTAAGCCGCGCAATCAGGCGTTTAGTGTGTTTGCCATGATGACGGGGCTGGGCAGTGTCGCCGGGCTGGTCATTGGTGGGGCGTTGACGGCTGCGAGTTGGCGCTGGATTTTCCTCATCAACGTCCCCATCGGGGTGCTCATCCTCATCGCCGGGGTGCTAACGCTCACAGTGGTGCCGGAAACGGAGGGTGTCCACCTCGATGTGCGGGGGGCGGTTTTAGCCACGGCTGCCTCGACTCTTCTCGTCTTCGGCCTGTCTGCCGGTGGGGGAGGAGTGACCCCGGCACTCATCGTGACGGTCGTCCTCGGGCTCATCCTCCTCGTCGCGTTCTTCCTCTCCCAGCGCAGCGCAACCGATCCGGTGCTCCCGCTGGGGTTGTTCACCAACCGTTCCCGGGCGGCGGTGTTTGTCTGCCTCGTCCTCGTGGGCGGGCTGATGATGGCGATGACGGTGCAGGTTGCTCTCTTCGTCCAGGAGGTTCTTGGGTTTTCGCCACTGCAGGCCGGGGTGGCGTTCATTCCGTTTGCCATTGCCCTCGGGGCCGGTTCTGCTGTGGCCGGGAAACTCGCTGAACGGCTCGCTCCGCGCTGGATTGTGGCGTTGGGCTGTGTGATCCTTACTGCCGGGTTTGTCTACTCGGCAACGCTGACCCCTGCCGCCACGTACTGGCCGAGCCTGCTGGTGCCGATTCTGGCAATTGGCGGGGGTATTGGTATTGTCCTCATCCCGTTGACGTTGTCGGTGGTGGCTGGGGTGCGCCCCGATGAGGTGGGCCCGCTCACCGCCACCTCACTGGTTTCGCAGACGCTCGGGGGGCCGTTGGGTTTGGCGGCGGTGACGGCGGTGGCGGAATCGATCAGCCGCGCCCGGCTCGGGGATGGTGTCTTCGACGGTCTCGATCACGCGAATCTGACTGTGGTCGAGCAGGCTGGTTTGGGTGCCGGGTATACGCAGTCGCTGTTGTTGTGCGCCGGCTTGGCGGTGGCGGTGCTTGTGGTGGCTCTGGTGTGGGTGAGTTTCACTCCGGAGGATATAGCTGAGGGTAAGCGAGCTGAACAGGAGGCGGGGTTGTAGTCTGAGAGGCATGATTGATCGCCTGTCCACACTGTTTCTCAGAACCCTCCGTGAAGATCCCGCCGATGCGGAGGTCGATTCCCACAAGCTGCTCGTTCGCGCCGGTTATGTGCGCCGTGTCGCCCCCGGTATCTACACGTGGTTGCCGCTTGGTTTGAAGGTGCTGCGCAACGTGGAGAAGGTGGTGCGCGAGGAGATGAACGCGATCGGCGGCCAGGAACTGTTGTTCCCTGCCCTCCTGCCGCGTGAGCCCTATGAGCAGACGAACCGCTGGACGGAGTACGGTTCATCCCTGTTCCGCCTGAAGGATCGCAAGGGTGCGGATATGCTGCTCGGCCCCACCCATGAGGAGATGTTCACCAGCCAGGTGAAGGACATGTACTCCTCGTACAAGGATTTCCCGGTTCTGCTCTACCAAATTCAGACGAAGTACCGCGATGAGGAGCGCCCCCGGGCGGGTATTCTGCGCGGGCGTGAGTTTGTGATGAAGGATTCGTACTCCTTCGACATGACCGACGCGGGCCTCGACCAGTCATATCAGGATCACCGGCAGGCCTATCAGCGTATTTTCAACCGCCTCGGCATTGAGTTTGTCATCTGCTCGGCGATGAGTGGGGCGATGGGTGGCTCCCAGTCGGAGGAGTTTTTGGCCCCGTCTCCGGCCGGTGAGGATACGTTTGTTCGCTCGACGGGCTCGGATTATGCCGCCAACATTGAGGCGGTGCGCACTCCACCAGCACCGGCGCGCCCGTATGAGGGGCAGTCGGAGCCGCAGGTGTATGAGACTCCGGAGTGCGAGACCATTGAGAAGCTCGTGTCGTGGGCGAACGGTGAGTCCATTGTCATTGATGGCCGCCCGGTGGAGGCGGGGGACACGTTGAAGACGATTGTGGTGAAGCTGACGCACCCGGGCGGGGAGCCGGAGTTCACGGCGATTCTCGTCCCCGGTGACCGTGAGGTGAACATGGATCGGCTCGAGGCGGCGGTGGAGCCGGCGAGCGTGGAGCTGGCCGAGGATGCCGATTTTGCGGCGAATCCGTGGTTGGCCAAGGGCTACATTGGGCCGCGGGTCTTCAACGCAAAGGAGCTGACGGTTCTTGCTGATCCGCGTGTGGCCGATGGCACGGCGTGGATCACCGGTGCTGATGAGGACCGCCACCATGTTGTGGGTTTGGTCGCGGGCCGTGATTTTACGATCAACGGCTACGTGGAGGCCGCTGATGTGCGCGAGGGCGATCCGGCCCCGGATGGCTCGGGCACGCTCACCTTGCAGCGTGGCATTGAGATCGGCCATATTTTCCAGCTGGGCCGGAAGTATACGACGGCGCTTGATGTGCAGATCCTCGATGAGAACGGCAAGCGGGTCATTCCGACGATGGGTTCGTACGGTATCGGCGTGTCGCGCGCGGTGGCGGTGATGATTGAGCAGAACCACGATGAGAAGGGCCTGATCTGGCCGGTCGAGGTGGCCCCGTATCAGGTGCATGTGGTGGTGGCGAATAAGGATGCGGCTGCCAGTGAGGCTGCTGAAAGCATTGTGGCTGAGCTCGACGCCGCCGGCATTGATGTGCTTTTCGACGATCGCCCGAAGGTCTCCCCGGGTGTGAAGTTCAAGGATGCGGAGCTGTTGGGAATGCCCTTCGCCGTGATCCTGGGGCGCAGTTTCGCCGACGGCAACGTGGAGGTGCGGGTGCGCGGTGGTGAGACACTGGAGATTCCGGCTGCTGAGGCGGTGGCCACGGTGGAGCGGCTTATTGCTCAGGCGCGGAATCGTTGACCGGGAACCCCGCCTCGGAGGGGGACATCCCGGTGAGTACAAGCATGGGGCGGGCTGCTGCGGCGGCCCGCCCCGCCGCATTGATGCAGTAGGCGCGCCAGTCGCCGTGTGCCTCCGCCGCCCGGTTCATCCACCACGCCACTGTCTGTGCTTGGACGGCGAGGGCGGTGGGTTGGTCGGTGGTGAACTCGTAGCCGGCCGGGGCGACGGTGGTGTCGGCGGCGATGGGATCGAGCTCGGTGAGGATGTCGCGGTGATAGGCCCGCAGGGTTTCGGCAGCGTCGGCTTCCGCCCCGCTGAGGAGGCTTGCGGCGGTGCCGAGGATGTAGTCGGCTGCCCGGTGCCAGGCGAGTGCGTTCGCGGCATCGACGGACGCCTCGGTGGTCGTCGTCAGTGGCAGTGGCGCCGGTGGGGTGGGGGAGACGAGTGCGAGTTCGACATAGTGGCGGGCCACAAGCGGCACCGAGGAGTCAGTGAGGGTGGGCGCACTGACGAGGATCGTCTCGGCTACCTCCGCCAGGCTCGCCTCGGGGGTGGGGGAGTCGGCTGCGGTGCGGCACTCCCCACCGCACAGGCGCAGCATTTCGGCATCGAGCTCCTCCACGTGCCGGGTGAGCAGGTCGGCGATTGCCGGGTCGGTCGCGGCGAGTCGGGCGGAGAGAACACGCTCGATGAGCAGGTCGGTGTTGGGGGCAGGGGCGCACGCAGTGAGCGTGAATGCTACGATGCCGGTCAGCCCGGCGGTGCGGATAAACCAGTGTGGTGCTGCGTGCATATCGCGCTATTGTAGGGGACTGACCGGGTGATGGGGTGCCGGGGGCTAGGATGTGGGGTCATGGCTTTACGTAACCGAACGCAGACCCCTCCCATCCCGCACACGGATGTGGAACCGGAGATTCACCGTCTCGTCCGCACCGCGAATGCGGAGGCGGTGGCCATCGTGTTCAAACGAGACACCCTCGAGGTCACCGTCGACGCGGATCCGTTGCCCAGCCTCGACGTCCTCGGCGAGCTCACGGAGGCGATCTCCGATCTCGTTGGCGGCGATCTCGCCGTCTCGGTGAGCACCCCTGGCCTCGACGCTCCGCTCACACGCCCGCATCACTTCGCCCGCAACCGAGGGCACCTCATTCGGGCGAGCGTGGATGGTGTTGAGGCAACGTACCGCCTCGGCGCTCTGGCAGCGGACAATTCCGCCATTAACCTCATTGAGGGGAAGGGGAAGAAAGCGCGTGTAATACCGGTGGAATTGGATAGGATAGACAGGGCAACAGTTGAGATTGAGTTTTCCGCTGTTCCCGCTGCCGAGCAGCAGCTGGTGGATGCTGATTTTTTCAGTGATACGCAGACAAATTAAACAGACCCGAGAGGACGATAAGTGAATATCGATCTTGCCGCATTGAAGATGCTCGAAAAAGACAAGGGCATCCCCGTCGGCGATATTGTAGAAACGATTGCGGAGGGCCTTCAGCAGGCCTATATGCAAAAGCACGGTATTGATGAGGACGATCGCGTCCGCGTCACCATTGATGAGCGCTCCGGTGCCGTCACCTTATTAGTGGACGGCCAGGAGGAGTCCGTCAAGGCCCTCGGTCGGATGGCGGCCCAGGTGGTCCGCGAGGCGATGCTGCGCCGCCTCCGCGATGTCACTGCCGATAAGACGTTTAGGGAGTATTCCTCCCTCGAGGGGACCATCGTCTCGGGTGTGGTCCAAGCTGATGCGCGCGCCAACGAGCGCGGCATCGTTGTCGTCCACTTGGGTACAGAAGCGAAGGGTCAGGATGGTGTGCTCCTGCCCGGGGAGCAGATTCCCGGTGAGAAGCTCGCCCACGGGGACCGCGTGAAGTGCTACGTGGTCGGTGTGGGCAAGGGGAAGGGCAGTGTTCAGATCAGCCTGTCGCGCACACACCCCGAACTCGTCCGCCGCCTCTTTGAACTGGAGGTGCCGGAGGTCGCATCCGGTCAGGTGGAGATCGTCTCCATCGCTCGTGAGGCCGGCCACCGGTCGAAGATTGCGGTCACCGCCAAGACGAAGGGCCTCAATGCGAAGGGCGCGTGCATCGGCCCGAAGGGTCAGCGCGTCAACAATGTCATGCACGCTCTCAACGGGGAGAAGATTGACATCATCGACTGGAACGAGGATCCCGCGATCTATGTGGGCAATGCCCTCGCGCCGTCGAAGGTGGTCAGTGTGGAGATTGTGGATGCGCAGAATCAGGCCGCCCGTGCGGTGGTGCCGGATTATCAGTTGTCCCTGGCCATTGGCAAGGAGGGGCAGAATGCGCGCCTTGCTGCCCGGCTGACCGGGTGGAAGATTGATATCCACTCTGACGAGCAGGCGGATCAGTAACGCGCCGGTTACCCGTTTGTGCCGATTGTGGCGTAGAGTAGGTTCGGCTCATCGAACGGTGAGCGTGCGTGTGGGACCGTGTGTGAGGGTGATTCTTCCAGCGGGTCCTCCCAACATTCTGCGAGGAGTTGCATGAACAAGCCGATTCGGCAGCGCACATGTATCGCCTCGCGGGTGACAACCGCAGATGTGAACCTTCTGCGGGTGGTGGAGGATCCGGCGCATCCCGGCTCGATTATTCCTGACCCGAAGCGGCGGATGAGCGGGCGCGGGGCGTGGATTACGCCGACGACACAGTCCGTGGAGCGGGCCGTCAAACACCGTGCCTTTCACCGGGCACTGCGGCTGACTGGTCCGGTCGATGTTACCGCCGTGCAGGACTATGTGGCAGCACTCGCTGCCGCTGGCGATGCACTTGACGTGACTGATAACGAGAAGAGTTGAGGATACAACCATGAAATTGTTGAGCATCTAATGATGAAGCTTCAGCGATGATAGTCCAGCCATCGTCGTCCTAACTCACACGGCTTCTTGGCCCCTTGTGTGAGCGATGTGGACGACACAACATACAAGGAGAACAGTGCCAGGAAAGCTACGCGTCCACGAGTTGGCAAAGCAGCTCGGCGTGACCAGCAAAGAACTTCTCGCCACTCTGAAAGACCAGGGCGAGTTTGTCAAGACCGCATCGTCGACGATCGAACCACCGGTTGTTGCCAAGATGCAGAAATTCTATGCCTCCCAGAAGGCAGAGGCGGAGGCTCCTGCAGTACCGGAGAAGCCGGTAGAAAAGCCCGCCCTGAAGCCGAAGGCCCCCACCCCCGCCCCCAAAGCGGAAGAGGAACCGGCTGAAACCCCGGCCCCGAAGCCGAGTCCGGGTGCAATGGCGCCGAAGCCGGCAGCACCGGCCAGTGATGGCCCGAAGCCGGGGATGCCGCCGCGCCCCCGCGCCCCCCGGATTGCGAACAACCCGTTTGCCACGGAGAGTGTACCGCGCCCACCGCGCCCCGGTGGAACCCGCGGCCCGGGCCGTCCTGGCGCCAGCCGGGCCAAACCGGGCCCCGGTGGTACTGCTCAGAGCGGTCGCGGTGGTGCCCGTCCGGGTGGACGCCGCCCCGAGGGGTCAAACCGTCCGTCGCCGGCCTCCATGCCGCACCATCCGTCTCCCGGCCAGATGCCAAGCACCTCGTCCACCTCGCAGGATTCGCGGCGCAGTGGCGGTCACCACAGTGGCGGCGGCGGTGGAATGCCGAGCTTCGGTGGCCGTGGCGGTGCCGGTCGCGGTGGTCGCCGTGGTGGAACCGCCGGTGCCTTTGGGCGTCAGGGCGGTGCTGGACGGCGCGGACGCAAGTCGAAGCGGCAGAAGAAGCAGGAGTTTGAGGCGCTGAATGCACCGAAGGTTGTCGGCGGCGTCAAGCTGCCGGACGGCAAGGGTGAGAAGGTTCGCCTCGCTCGTGGTGCCTCCCTGGCTGATTTTGCCGATAAGGTCGGAACTGAGGCCTCGCAGCTCGTGCAGGCCCTGTTCAACCTCGGTGAAATGGTGACCGCAACCCAGTCCGTCTCCGATGAGACGCTCATGCTCCTCGGCGATGAGATGAACTATGAGGTTGAGGTTGTCTCCCCGGAGGATGAGGACCGTGAGCTCCTCGAATCCTTCGACCTCTCCTTTGGTGAGGATGAGGGCGATGAGTCGGATCTGAAGAAGCGTCCGGCTGTTGTCACCGTTATGGGTCACGTCGATCACGGTAAGACCCGCCTGTTGGATACGATCCGCAAGACCAACGTGGCCAAGGGTGAGGCCGGTGGCATCACTCAGGGCATTGGTGCCTACCAGGTCCATGTGAAGGTGGAAGACCAAGACCGCGTCATCACCTTCCTGGATACCCCGGGCCACGAGGCGTTCACCGCCATGCGTGCCCGTGGTGCCCAGTCCACAGACATTGCCGTGCTCGTGGTTGCCGCCGATGACGGCGTCATGCCGCAGACGGTGGAGGCGATTAACCACGCAAAGGCCGCCGATGTGCCGATCGTGGTGGCGGTGAACAAGATTGATAAGGAAGGCGCGCAGCCCGATAAGGTGCGTGGTCAGCTCACTGAATACGGTCTTATCCCGGAGGAATACGGTGGTGACACCCAGTTCGTGGATATTTCCGCGAAGGGTAATATCAACATCGATCAGCTCCTCGAGGCGGTTGTGTTGACCGCTGACCTCCAGTTGGATCTCACCGCAAACCCGGATCAGGATGCCCAGGGTGTGGCCATTGAGGCCCACCTCGACCGGGGCCGTGGTCCGGTGGCCACGATCCTTGTGCAGCGCGGTACTCTCCGCGTCGGTGATTCCATCGTCGTCGGTGATGCCTACGGTCACGTCCGCCGCATGCTCGATGAGTTCGGTGAGGATGTGGAAGAGGCCAAGCCGTCGCGTCCGGTGGCCGTGCAGGGTCTCAACTCTGTCCCCGGCGCTGGTGATCCACTGCTCGTGGTGGAGGATGACCGTGTGGCCCGCCAGATCGCCGCGCAGCGCAACGCTCGCAAGCGCAATGCCCAGCAGGCGCGTGCGGTGAAGAAGGTGTCTTTGGAGAACCTCGACGAGGTGCTCAAGGAGACGCAGACTCTCAACCTCATTCTCAAGGGCGACAACGCCGGTTCGGTGGAAGCTCTCGAGGATGCCCTCCTCAAGATTCAGGTGGACGACGAGGTCGCCCTCGACATCATCGACCGTGGTGTCGGTGCGGTCACCCAGACCAACGTCACCTTGGCTGCCGCTTCCGATGCGATCATCATTGGTTTCAATGTGCGCGCAGAGGGCAAGGCCACAGAGGAGGCTTCGCAGGAGGGTGTGGAAATCCGCTACTACACCGTCATCTACGATGCCATCAACGATGTGGAGCAGGCCCTTAAGGGTATGCTCAAGCCGATCTATGAGGAGCGTGAACTCGGTACTGCTGAGGTCCGTCAGCTGTTCAAGGCATCGGCTGTGGGCACGATCGCCGGCTCGATGGTGGAGTCCGGCAAGATGAAGCGCAACGCAACGGTCCGTATCACCCGCGATGGTGCTGTCGTGGCCGAGAAGGCGACGATCACCTCGCTGCGCCGTGGCAAGGACGATGCGACAGAGGTCGCGGCCGGTTACGAGTGCGGTATGGTTCTCTCCTACCAGGACATCCAGGTGGGCGATACGATCACCGCTTACGAGATGGTTGAGGTCCCGCGGGACTAGAACTGGAACTGTCGGCCGAGAAGCCGGGAGCCTGTATCACACGATACGGACTCCCGGCTTTGCTCTGTCCGGGGGGGGGATCTCTGAGCTACCTCTCACGAAACTCCGCACAAAGAACCCCCGAATAGGGGTACGAGGGTAATTGTGAACGGAAATGAGAGCGCCCATTTGGGCGTTCACACAATCCAAGGACACTCACTGTGGCCTGCGCTGGTTGCGTCCCCTAAGTGGTGTCATGTTGTACCGCGGTGTGATTGCCGCTGACGGCGAGTCGATGACCACATCGGATGGGGAAGCGTTCACCATCGACGACACCCGCGTCGACTTCCTCAAAAACCCGCCGACCAATGGGTCAAACAATATTGGCGTCACCAACTCAGTGGTCAATATTGGGCTTGTCAACACCACCATCGGTGGGCTGCCCAAGACCGGCTCCTACGGGATCGCCTGGTTTGCCCTGCCCAGCATGGTGATGATACTGTACGCACTGTGGATGGTGCGGCGGCGGCTGACCGCCTAGGGTAGTAAGACTCAGGCGTCGGCTGGTCCGTACACCTGTGACACAGTGGCGGAGTCCGTGGGATCCCAGGGACTTCGCCACAGTCCTTGTGTAGAGGAAAACCCCGCCCCGGCACTGCCGGGCGCGGGGGTTAAACGACAGAATGTGTGTCTGAAATCGTTGATTTCTAGTATCTGACGTGGGTGTTTCTGAATTATATTATGTTCGTGCTGTTATATCGGGGTTTGGGAGCTGAAATACCGCTGTTCACAATAGTTTGTGGTATG